>MWFE01000062.1 GCA_002071445.1 Bacteroidetes bacterium ADurb.Bin008
ACTTCGTTTTTTCATCAGCATAAAAGTACAGATTTTTATCTATACTTATGTCCGATGATTTAGGGGGCTGAAACACAGGCGTCCAAACTAATCCAACAAACATGGATACATATAATTTTACGATGAAATAAATTAACCACCCAATTAAAGGAAGAACTAAAAATATTTGAGGAGTTAATCTATTCAAAGTTTTCCAACCAACGACAATCCCCATGCTATAATAAAAATTAACGATAATCACTAAAACATATAATCCCAAAAACTTAGGATTACTCATCAAATCAGCATTCGTGTCAAATATGAATTTATAGGAATAGCCATGAATAAAGAAAGTAATCAATGCTCCAATTAAAATAACTTGCGCAAACTCCTTACGAATTATTTTAAAATCATTTTTTTTTCTTAAAGAATAACATTGTTTACACATTGGTATTGTGTAATTTGATGCACAATTGCTACATAAGCCTTTTCCACAATCTTGGCATGTTGCAACGATAGTTGTCTCAGGATGATAAAAACAGTTCATTTGTAGTCTATTTATTTAGGTTATATTTTTTAATTTTCTTTTTTGAATCATTTAGGAAAATATCTAAAATTTTAATTTAACGTATAATTTCCCTGTCACGTTTCCATATAAACAGTCTTTGTATTTATTATACAAATCTAATCAATGGTTTATCGCCTTTTTAAATGCAACTCAACTAGCTTATATGAATACAAAAACTATACTTATCCAACACCCCCTTGTCGTATATGTAAAACTTTAGCTGTTTTTACATACCGCAAGTTATTTATTCTTTCTCAAAGAAGCAAGCATTTTCTGCCTATGGTTAGTGGGGCAACCGGTACATCGAAAAACCTATAATGGTTGATAATTTAGTGTCTTGCCCGCACCTATCGGATAGCTGTTTCAAATTTTTCTTTGCATATTTTTTTATTTATTACCCGTTTTTTCATCCCGATTTTGCTAAATTGCCCGTCGGATTGTAGGGCTGCACTGCCTGCTGTTCGTTTTGTAACCATCATTTTATATAATTCACTGATTATGAAAGATTTTCTTTTTCAACTGAGCGAACTGAAAAGCCAGAACAGGATATTTACCCTTTGCATTATTGTGGGCGCCAAGGGCTCTACCCCCCGTAAAGAGGGTGCCAAGATGTTGGTTTTTGACGATGGAACCATATTTGGTACCATAGGTGGCGGAGCCATTGAGTTGCAGGTGATTGCCGATGCCCTTGAGGTATTGAGGAGCGGCAAGCCCGTGAAAAAGATGTACCAGCTGGAAGAGGATGTGCAGATGCACTGCGGGGGAAGCATGGAGATATACATGGAGCCCTTTAACAAGGACCTGAACCTGTACATTTTCGGTGCAGGCCATGTGGGCAGGGAGGTGGGTCGCTTTGCTGCCGATTTGGATTTTAAGGTTATCTATGTGGACAACCGCGAGGGGATATACCACGAGTTCCCGTGCGACTACGCCCAATGCATCACCAACGACTACTATAAGGCCATCGAGGAGATTGAGTTTACAACACGCGACTTTGCCGTGATCACCACACCCAACCATGAGTTTGATGAGCAGATTATGCTGCGGATGGCCAAGAAAGGGCTTACCTACGTGGGGATGATTGGCAGCAAGCGTAAGGTGGCTGAGGCGCGTAAACGACTGCTGGCACAAGGGGTTATTGGGGAAGAGGAGCTGAACCGTGTGGATATGCCCATAGGCATTCCGTTCAACTCGCAAACACCCCGCGAGATAGCCATAAGCATAGTGGCCAAACTGATTGATGTGAAGAACACACAGGGATTATGATAAACGGCACCACCCTCAGGTTCCTGCAGGATGGACGCGTGGTGGAAATTGACTTTGCCGGATCGGCCATGCGCCCCTCCACCACTGTGCTCAACTACCTGCGCTCTCTCCCTCACCATCGGGGGACAAAGGAGGGGTGCGCCGAGGGCGACTGCGGCGCCTGCACCGTAGTGCTGGGCGAACCGGGGGAGAATGGCCGAATCCGATACAAGGCTGTTGACTCGTGTATGCTGTTCCTGGCATCCATCCACGGGAAGCAGCTGATAACCATCGAAAATTTGGCGCAGCGCAAGGGGAGCGAGACCATTTTGCATCCCGTTCAGCGGGCTTTGGTGGTGGAGCATGCCAGCCAGTGCGGGTTTTGCACCCCGGGCATTGCCATGTCGCTGTTTGCCTTTTACAAGTCGGGCATGGAGCCCACGCGGGAGAACATAGTGGATACCCTTTCGGGTAATCTATGCCGCTGCACCGGTTATCAGTCCATCATCAGGGCCGCTCAGGAGCTCTGCTCGCATCGCGAGCCCGACCATTTCGATGCCAACGAAAGCCATACTTTGGAATTGCTACGGCAGATTGACAGTCAAAGCGAGAGCATGCAATTTGTCCATCCAGGGCAAACCTACTTTCTCCCCAAGAGCCTTGAGCAGGCTTTGAGGATAAAATTCGAGAACCCCGGCGTGCACGTTGTGAACGGATCCACCGATGTGGCCATCAGGCAGAACAAGCGACATGAGTATCTCCCCGCCATACTCGATATTTCGGCCATTGGCCGGCTGAAGGGCATCAGCAGGGAGGGCAAAGGGCACTACGTGGGTGCTGGCACAAGCATTGAGGCACTCAAGGAGTTTGCTGCAAGCAGCTTCCCGGCGTTGAGCCCAGCCCTTGGCGTTTTTGCATCCAAGCAGATCAGAAATATGGCTACCATAGGCGGTAACCTTTGCACGGCATCGCCCATAGGCGATTTAATCCCCATGATGTTTGCCCTTGGGGCAAAATTCGAGGTGATTGGAGCTAATGGAAAGAGGTGGGTTGAGGCCGAGGACTTCTTTGAGGGATACCGCAGGAATTGCCTCAAATCCGACGAACTGCTGAAAGGGATATTTATCCCTGAGATAGACGAAAATGTGCTGATCTTCAGTGAGAAAGTATCCAATCGTCGCGATTTGGATATTGCCACCGTAAGCCTGTGCGGTGCCATAAGGAGGGATGGGCAGGGGGTGATTACGGATATCATTCTTGCCTACGGCGGAATGGCCGCGACTGTGAAACGGGCAGGGCATGTTGAGCAGTTCTTGCTGGGTAAGAAATTGACGGTTCAAACGGTGGACGAGGCCCGGCAGCTTATTGCCCGCGATTTTAACCCCATTTCCGATGCCCGCGCCGGTAATGATTACAGGCTGGCCGTTGCGGGTAATCTGCTGATGAGAATGGTTGAATAGCGATTTACAATGTCAAATGATAGGGTCATGACAAACAATCCGCATCACGAGAGCGCCATACAGCATGTTACGGGAGAAGCCGTGTATGTGGCCGATATGCTTCCCACGGGGCAAACGCTGAGGGGGAGAGTGGTGTACAGCCCTCATGCCCATGCCCGCATTGTGAGTTACGATTTGTCGGAGGCCCTGAAAGTTGAGGGCGTGCACGATATACTGGATTGCAAGCGTATTCCCGGTGATAATCAGCTGAGTGTTGTCAATCTTGATGAGTTATGCCTTGCCGATGGGGTAGTGCATTGCGTAGGGCAGGCCATGTTTCTTATTGCTGCCGAAACCGATGAAATTGCATTTGAGGCCGAGAAGTTGATAAGGGTTGAGTACGAATTGCTTGATCCAATTCTTACCATCGATGAGGCCATGGCAAGGGGTAACCGTCTGGAGCCGCCTCGCAGGATTGAGATTGGAAATGTTGATGATGCGCTGAAGAGATGCAAACATGTGTTGAGCGGCGAACTGAAAACGGGTGCTCAGGAACACTGGTATTTGGAAACACAGGCGGCAGTGTGTGTTCCGGGCGAGGATGGCGAGATGACCGTTTACGCCTCATCGCAGAGCCCCACCGAAACCCAAATGGTTGTAGCTGGTGTGCTGGGATTGCCCGCACATAAGGTAGTGTGCGAGGTAAGGCGGATGGGTGGCGGATTTGGTGGCAAGGAGACTCAGGGAAACCACGTGGCGGCATGGGCTGCCCTGCTGGCCAATGCAACCCGCAAACCCGTGTTGCTCTCGCTATTCCGCGATGATGACCAGAAGATCACGGGGAAGCGTCACCCGTTCCAATCCATCTACACCATAGGCTTCGACGATGAGGGGAGAATAGAGGCCTACATGGTTGACCTGCACGCTGATGTGGGTATTGCCGCCGATCTCTCCATGGCCGTCCTGGAGCGGGCCATGTTTCACGCCGAGAATGCCTACTACATACCCAATGTCAGGATCACGGGGCACACCTGGAAAACCAACTTGCCCTCCAATACCGCATTTCGCGGGTTTGGCGGACCGCAGGGCATGGCAGTCATTGAAAATGCAATGGACAGGGTGGCCAGATACCTGAAGATGGACGCAGCACAGGTGCGTTTTAAAAACTTCTATGGCATCGAGACACGAAACGAAACGCCCTACGGGCAGATGGTTGAGAACAACAGGTTGTTCACTATCTGGGAGCGGATTATTGCCTCGGGCAATTATTTCGAAAGGCGCAAGGAGGTTGAAAACTACAACCGAAGTCACACGCTTTACAAGAGGGGCCTGGCGCTCACACCCGTTAAATTTGGCATTTCCTTCACCACATCGTTCCTAAATCAGGCGGGGGCACTGGTGCTGATATACAGGGATGGAACGGTATTGGTAAACCATGGTGGCACCGAGATGGGGCAGGGGCTTCATACCAAGATAAGGCAGATTGCCGCACTCGAACTGGGCGTGCCCCTGGAGTGGGTGAGGATAAATGCCACCAACACATCCAAGGTACCCAACACATCACCCACGGCGGCGTCGTCGGGAACCGACCTCAACGGAATGGCTGTGAAGAATGCGGTGGATAAGCTGAAGGAACGTCTTTCGCCTTGCGCTAAAATGATGCTGAACGAGGTGTGTGGGAGCCAAACGGAGGGTGATATTACCTTTAAGGATGGCCAAGTTTTCTTTACCCATGAGCCTACACACAGGGTAGGGTTCGTTGAACTGGTGAAACGTGCCTATATCGAACGAATCAGCCTGCATGCAACGGGCTACTACAGCACCCCGGGGATACAGTTCGACAAGGATAGGGGCAAGGGCACTCCCTTTCACTACTTTGCCTTCGGCATGGCCATCGCCGAGGTGGAGGTTGATACCCTCACGGGCAGGAGCAAGACCCTTAGGGTTGATATTGTGCACGACGTGGGCGATTCCATCAATCCACAAATTGACATGGGACAGGTAACCGGAGCCTTCATTCAGGGAATGGGCTGGTGCACAACCGAAACCATTAAGCGGGGCAGCTCAGGGGAGCTGCTCAACCACTCGCCCGACACCTACAAAATTCCCGGCATAGGCGATACCCCCGAAATTTTCAACGTTGAATTGCTACCCCTTGCTCCCAACCCCAAGGCCATCCGCAAGAGCAAGGCCGTGGGAGAGCCCCCCTTTATGCTGTCCTTTGCAGTGTGGCTGGCCATTAAGGATGCCATTTCGGCGGTGGGAAACCACGAGCAGGAACCCGATTTCCAACTACCGGCAAATTGTGAAGTGGTACTGCTTTCCATGGAAAAACTAAAGGGAAACGGTTGAAGTACCCATTTTTATCCTTTTTTATTAAACTTTATTCGGGTTACTTACTCTAAAAAGGAGTAATGGCGTTGATATTTTTAAATCAAAAACAATCATATTTATAACTAAAACCTTTTGAACATGAAAAGATTATTGTTTTTTTTAATTCCGGTTACCATGATGATAGGTTGTACCAAGACCGAGAAGCCAAACCCTTTTTTCGTTGAGTGGAATACTCCCTTTGGCTCTCCGCCATTCCACCTCATTGAAGAGGGGCACTATCTTCCTGCTTACGAGGAGGGAATTCGTCAGCATCAGGCTGAGATAGACGCGATTATCAATAATACCGAGGAGCCTGACTTTGAGAATACCATCGTGGCATACGATCAAGCGGGCGAGCTGCTCAGCAAAGTAGGAATGGTGTTCGGTGGACTTCGCAGTGCGAATACCTCTGACAGTTTGCAAGCCATTGCAAAGATTACAACTCCCATGCTGACGGCACATTACAACTCCATCAGGCTCAATCAGGAACTGTTTGCAAAGATTAAGGCTGTTTACGATAAGCGTGAAACCCTCAACCTTGATACGGAAAAGATGAGGCTTGTGGAGAAGATTTATCGCGATTTTGAGCGCGGAGGTGCTGCTCTTCCCGAGGAAAAACGTGAGGAGTTGAAAAAAATCAGCGAGCGCATGTCCATGGTTTCTCTTCTGCTGAACGAGAATCTGCTTAAGGAGAATAGTGGATTTACTTTGGTAATAGATGATGAAGCCGATCTGGACGGGCTACCCGAATGGGTTCGAGCCGGAGCAGCGGAACTGGCCCAAAAGGCAGGGATGGAGGGTAAGTGGTTGTTCAACCTCTCCAAGCCCAGCTGGATTCCCTTTTTGCAGTTCTCAAAACGCCGCGACCTGAGGGAAAAATTGTACACCGCATATTTTATGAGGGGCGACAATGACAACGAGAATGATAACAAGAAGCTGTTTGCCGAGCTGATGGTTCTTCGTCAAAAGATGTCGAACATTTTGGGGTATGCCAACTATGGCGAGTACTCTACCGACGACCAGATGGCCGAATCGCCTGAAAACGTGTATAAATTTTTGTTGGATGTCTGGAAACCCGCCATTGCTCGTGCTAAGCAAGAGCGCGATGATATGCAGAAAATCATTGACAAGGAAGGAGGAAACTTTAAATTGCAATCGTGGGATTGGTGGTACTACGCCGAGAAGGTACGCAAGGAGAAGTACGATTTGGATGAGGACGAAATAAAACCCTACCTCACCATTGATAACGTGCGCGAAGGTATTTTCTACGTAACCAATAAGCTCTACGGGTTAACCTATAAAAAGCGCACCGATATACCCGTTTACCACGAAGAGGTTGAGGCCTACGAGGTGATTGATCGTGATGGCTCTCATTTGGCCGTTCTTCTGGTTGACCCGTTCCCACGTTCCAACAAGCAGAATGGCGCATGGTGTGGTGGATACCGTAGCGGAGCCTATAAGGATGGCGTGAAGATTACCCCTGTGGTTACCATTGTGCTTAACTTCTCCCGCCCCGTGGGCGGCAAGCCGGCAATGCTGAGCTGGGACGAGACTGAAACCTATTTCCATGAGTTTGGACACGCCCTGCACAACTTCTTTGCCGATGGGCATTACCGTCGTACCAGCAGGAGCGTACCCCGCGATTTTGTTGAGTTGCCCTCGCAGGTGATGGAGAACTGGGCCGGCGAACCCGAAGTGCTGAAGGTTTACGCCAAGCACTACGAAACCGGTGAGCCCATTCCCGATGAGCTGATTGAAAAGATGCAGCGCAGCAGCAAGTTCAACCAGGGTTTTGCCACCTCTGAGTACGTGGCAGCATCCATACTAGATATGGATTGGCATACTCGCAATGTTACCGAGAATGTGGATGTGAGAAAGTTTGAGAAGGAATCCATGGATCGCATAGGGCTTATCCCCGAGATAGTTCCCCGCTACCGTACCACCAATTTTGGCCATATATTTGGCGGCGGCTACGCAGCCGGTTACTATGTATATCTGTGGGCCGGTCAGCTGGATTCCGATGCCTTTGAGGCTTTCAAGGAGACAGGTGATATTTTCAATCAGGAGCTGGCAGCTAAATTCAGGAAGCATATCCTTGCAGAGAACTGCATGGGAGAGGGAATGGAGCAGTATGTCAAGTTCCGTGGCAGTGCCCCATCCATTGATCCATTGTTAAGACAAAGAGGGTTGAAATAGATAATAGTTTTTGCAGAAAGAGAGGCTGTCCGTTTCATCGGGCGGCCTTTTTTTGTGGTATTTATTGGGGAGTCAAGGTTAAAAACTCCCTATTATTAACGGTTTTTATCCCCTTATAAGAATCGATTCGGTACTCGTCGGCTGTGACAACCATTTTAGGATAGAGTTGTCCTGTAAATCCAGCAAATTGCCATATTCGCTGTTCTTAACCTTCTCGTTGGCCAGCGACAGGGTTACCTGAATGTAAATCCGTTCGTTACCTTTTTCACAGATAAAATCAATCTCTTTATGGCCATATTTCCCAATGGTTACTCTGTACCCATGAATCAGCATATTCAGTAGCACAACATTCTCTAATAGCTGGTTAATATCGTTTTGGTTATACGAAAGAATGGCATGGCGTAACCCCGTATCCTGAAAATAGTATTTCTCACCAGTTTCGAGTATCCGTTTACCTTTCAGGTCGTTTCGGAAAATCTTAAAAATCAAAAAGGCGTTTTGCAGATGACCAAATAGTCGAGGACTATGGTCTTATTTTGATGACAAACTTTTCCCCCAGATTCAAACCCTTTCAGTTGTAAGAAAAACAGCCGCCCTTGAAGCGAGGGCGGCTGTTGTGCAAAATTTTTCAATAAATTTATATCTGTGGCCCTGCGGCAATTAGCCTTCTTCCGGCCTCGTTGTCGGTGAAGTTCTCAAAGTTCTTGATAAACTTTTGTGCCAAATCCCTGGCAGCAATATCCCAATCGGAGGGATTGGGCCAACTATTGCGAGGGTTCAGGTATTTGGTTTCAACACCCTTGAGGGCCTTGGGTATCTGAAGATTGAAAATGGGCATGGTTTCAAACTCTGCATTTTCGATGCTCCCGTCCAAAATGGCGTTGATAATGGCACGGGTTCCGGGCAGATTCATCCTGTTGCCTACGCCGTAGGCACCGCCTACCCATCCTGTGTTCACCAGGTAGGTTTTAGCCCCGTGCTGCTCCATTTTCTTAACCAGCTCGCGCGAGTACACAGTGGGGTGGAGTAGCAGGAATGCCTGACCAAAACAGCTGCTAAAGGTGGGCTGTGGCTCGGTGATACCCCGCTCCGTACCCGCCAGCTTAGAGGTAAAACCACTGAGGAAGTGGTACTGTGCCTGATCGTCGGTGAGCCTGGCCACAGGAGGAAGCACGCCAAAGGCGTCGGCGGTGAGGAAGATAATCTTCTTAGCATGACCAGCCTTGGAAACCGGCTTGACAATATTTTTGATATGGTAAATGGGGTACGAAACCCTTGTATTCTCCGTTTTGGCCTTGGAGGCAAAGTCGATAATGCCCTTCTCGTCTACCACAAGGTTTTCCAAAAGCGCATCGCGCTTAATGGCAGCGTAGATATCGGGCTCCTTCTTGGGGTCGAGGTCAATGCACTTGGCATAGCATCCGCCCTCGAAATTGAAAATGCCGTCGTCGTCCCAGCCATGCTCATCGTCGCCTATGAGGGCGCGGTTGGGGTCGGTTGACAGGGTGGTTTTTCCGGTTCCCGAAAGTCCGAAGAAAATGGCCACGTCGCCTTGTTTGCCTACGTTGGCGCTGCAGTGCATGGCCGCTATGCCCTTGAGGGGCAGGAAGTAGTTCATCACCGAGAAGATGCCCTTCTTCATCTCGCCACCGTACCAGCTACCGCCTATCACTGCCATACGCTGGGTAAGGTGGAAAACCACATACACTTCGCTGTTGAGATTCTGCTCTTTCCACAGGGGGTTTGTGGTTTTTGATGCCACCAGCACCACAAAATCGGGCTCAAAATTTTTCAACTCCTCCTCGCTGGGCCTGATAAACATGTTCTTTACAAAGTGTGCCTGCCAGGCCACCTCCATGATGAAACGTACCTTGAGACGCGTATCCACGTTGGCACCGCAGTAGGCATCCATCACGTACAGTCTTTTGCCGGTGAACTGTTTGGCGCTGATTGATTTAAGGTGCTCCCAAACCTCGGGCGTAACGGGTTTGTTGTCTGAACTTTTTTTGCCCTTCTCAGCCCACCAAACGTTTTGCTCTGAGCCCGGCTCCCTAACAATGTACTTGTCCTTGGGAGAGCGACCGGTAAAAATTCCCGTGTCAACATTCACCGCTCCAAGCGATGTGACTACTCCACGCTCAAAGCCTTCCAGCGATGGGTCAGTTTCGTGTTTGTAAAGCAAATCGTAATCGGGGTTGTGGATTATTTCCTTGGCCTCGCCAATACCATAGGGTGTCAAATCAATACTTTTCATGTGTTTTAGTATTAAATAAACAAAGCGGCCACCTTTTTCGAACCGCCAAAAAACAAAGATATACTTTTAAAATCATTGGTTAAGCATGGTGCGCTTATGTTTAATATCAGAAAAATTGGGTGTGTGGAAATATCTGTTTAGGTGTGCTTTATACGAAATGGATGGGTTTGTTGCTGCAGGATGGATCAATTAGGAGGATTAGGCCCAAACATTAACTTTTTGATGATGCATATGAAAAAGGGTTAAGCCGGCTTTATGGTGATGGTAAAGGTGCTGCCCTCACCGGGTTCACTTTCAACCGTTATTGTACCTCCATTGCGTTCGATAAATTCCTTGCAAAGGATTAGACCCAGACCCGAACCTTTCTCATTATGAGTACCCGGGGTAGTTACGTGTTTGTCTAACCGGAACAGGTTCTCCAAATGCTCTTTACTGATACCCACACCATTATCGGCAATGCTGAGGTAGTATAGCTCTCCCTTGGATTCGGCGAAAATCCTTATATGTCCATTATCGGGTGTGAATTTAACGGCATTGGTTATGAGGTTTCGGATAATATTATGAATCATATTCTCATCGGCCAGCACCATCAGGTTTTCGGGGATGTCAATTTCCATCCGGATATTCTTTTCATCGATTTTACTTTTTACAAGCTCTAAATTCTCTTTCACGAGGCTCAGCAACTCCAGTGGTTTCGGGTCAAACGCAATCTCTCCCATTTGGCTTGTTGACCAGTCCAATAGGTTCTCCAACAGGGTGTATGTGGTGAGCGACAGTTTATTTAGCTCTTCAATAATCCGCTTCATTTTATCCTTGTCGAAGCTGTCGATATCGGTTAGGATAAACCCTGTTGAGCCAACCAAAGTGCTTATGGGATTCCTAAGGTCGTGGGCAATAATCCGGAAAAATTTGTTTTTCGTTGCATTGCTCACCTCCAGTTGATCTTTCTGCTTCTTAAATGCCTTTTTCTGGTATTCCAACTCAATGTTTTTAGCCCTCATCCAATCGTATGTTTCTCTCAAATGTTCAGCCTGTACAAGGATCTCCTCCTTCTGCATGAGTATTTCCTGAGTTCGCTCTTTCACAATGCCTTCCAGCTTATCCTTTTCTCTAATGAGCTGGTAAGTATAGAACTTAACAACAACGATTATTATGCATAAAAACAGCACAAAGTAGCTGAAGTAGGCGAGGTATGTCCGATACCAGGGCGGTGAAATGGTAAAACGGAATGCTGCCGGAACGCTTTCTATGCCATACAAATTTTTTGATTTTACCATGAAGGTATAGGTTCCCTCGCGCAGGTTGGTGTACTCCTTTTTGCTCTCGGTGTTCCATTCCGACCAGCCATTATCGTAGCCAATAAGATTATAGCTGAACAGATTTCTTTTCTCCCCTTCGGTAACAGGGTTCGAAAAATTAATGGTGAGTGAGTTATTTTTATATTTCAATACTGTTTTTAGGTCAATTAATGTTTCGGTGGAAGGATAGTATTTCACTGTTCCTTCATAATCAACTGTTTTATAATTAGTTCCATTGAAAAGAACCGAATCGGCCGATACAACTCTTCTGATTAGGGTAGGGGGAATGTCAAAATAATCCCTTGTTGTTCCCCCTGTATGCATAAACGTACCGGCCGTGGTGCTGAACCAAATCACACTATCGTTGGGATAGGTTATATAGTAGCTCGAAATAACATCGTCCTGTACCCTGTACCATGAAAGGGAATCAACGTATTGTTGTGTCACTGCTGAGGAAGTATCGGGGGTTATGTCTTGTTTATAGGGCACAAGTCGGTTGGCCGACGGGTCGAAAGTGAAGTAGCTGTTTTCGCTCCGAAAGATCAAATTATCTCCCTCTTCGAAAATGCGAACTAAATTAACGGATTCCAGGCCCTTGGTCGTATCGTAAAGATGAACCTTTGACGAATCTATGGCCTGTGATAACGGGTTTTCTATCCTGTACAGACCCTTATAGCTTGCACTTAGCCATAAATTTCCCTGTTTATCTTCATTAATGCTTCTGACATTGGCATCAATTCCGTATTTTAAGCCAAGGTCGTGCCAGATTCCATTTCGAAACGATACCATCGCAATTCCCTTGTTAAGGCCGATAAAAAGTGTTGAAGGGTCTTTTTTACTTTGGAAAAGCGTGAACACAGCGTTGTAATCAGCAACTTTGGTCGATCTGTCCTTATCAATCTGAAAAACTCCCCGGCTGGTAGCAGCAAGTAGCATGGTTTTGTCGTGCCTGTCGTATCCCGGAATGATATCCAAACTTTGCTTAAATGCCGTTCGGGCTTGACCGTATGGTTTAAAGTATAGAAACCCCCAAGCCTGTTCAAAGGCCCCTTCAACCGGCTTGAAGGCAGTGGGCGAGAATTCATCGGCAGAAGTTGGATCGGAGTAGAAAATTCCTGTTCCTGAGGAGACGTATGTGATTCCTCGTAACCGCGCCACGTCGGTGATAACACCGCTCATCCCCAGCCCTTCGTTCCAATACCTGTAGTGCGAAAACACCTCTACCTGGCTTATGCCATTACCAAGTGCAAGCCACAATGAGTGATTCTTGTGGTAGTGCATGCGGAGGGTAGTGCTCTTAATTCCTATCGAATTTTCGTCAATGACGTCAACAACGTTCCAACTGCTGTCCAGTATCAGAATATCGCCCAGTATTGAGGCAAATGCATAGTGATTGTCGTTGAGTTCGATGCCATGGTAAAAAGAGTTATCGATAAAGTACTTGTTAATCTTTCTGGCCTGTGGCGATAATTTGGAGATGGATTGTACGGTTTTCGTATTGTTGTTATACATAAACAGGCCATCGTTACGTGTACCGATGAGAAGATTGTTGCCCATGGGAAGGATGCTATGGATGCGAATTTTTGAGAAAAAACCCCCATTCTCAATGAGCTGGAATTCGTCGTGGCTTAGTTTCATCAAACCTTTTCCCATCTCCTGTACGTAGTATGTATGGTTGATGTTGTGGCTTAAGTAGTACCTGTCGGTTTCGCTTTTCCAGTAATCGAATTTGCCATTCTGATACCTGAAGATGTACTTGTCGGTAAGGAAAAATGCCGTATCGGAAAAACAGTGTAAATCCCACACTTCTCCAAAGTCAGAGTAGGTTGAATCGATAAGATTCAGCAGGCTGGTGTACCGTAGATTACCGGTGCCATCGGGATTTAAGTAGCCCATTTCGTTGAATGCTCCCGCATAGAGCGTTCCGTTACCGTCGAAGGCAAGGCATCGCACAGTGGATTTGTTGGGAACCTGGATTAATCTCCAGGATTCGCCATCGAATTCCAGAATACCGCTGGCGTTGCCAAAGTATAGAACACCCCTTTTGTCCTGGGCTATGGCCCAATTCTGTGTGCTGGCGCCATAGTCTTTGGGAGAAAAATACCTCGACATCATCAATCCCCTTTCCTGCGGGAATGCCTGCGAAGCGAGCAGGAGGATTGTGAATGCAATGGATGCAATACGGTATATTCTACGGCAAAGCATCATGATAGATATAAATTACTCGATGTCAACTATTTCTCCAAATCTTTTCAGCGTATCGTCCTTGTAAAGCCTGCCAATGGGGATTTCTTGCGACCCTATTTCAACCGAAGAACAGCTGTAGGCATCGATGTGCTTAACACCAACAATGAATGACCGATGGACACGGATAAAGTGTTGCGGGTCCAACGATTTTTCGAAAAAGCTAAGATTCTGCTTTGTTATTACTGTTTTGCTCTGAGTAACAACTTTTACGTAGTCCTTAATGCTTTCGAGGTATTTAATTTCAGAAATTTTTACCCTTACAACCCTTTTGTTTTCTTTAAGATAGATATAATCGTGCGAATTTGATAATATGGGATGAGCTGTTTTAACGGATACTATTTCGCTCACCCTGTTGGTTGCCTTCAGCAGCCTTTCGAAAGTGAAGGGTTTCACGAGGTAATCGATTACGTTGAGTTCAAACCCTTCAATGGCATAATTCTTATTAGCTGAGGTAATGATGGTTAGGGGAGGACGGGGAAGGCTCTTTAAAAAATCGATTCCCGACAGGCCGGGCATTTCAATGTCTAAAAACAGAAAGTCGATTTCCAATTCGCAGATTTTCTCCAGCAGCTGAATTGCATCGTTAAAGGTTGCTACCACTTGTATGTTTGGAATCCTCTTCAGCAATCCCTCCAAAATTTCAATGGCGAGAACCTCATCATCAACTATGGCACATCGTAAATTCATGGAAACTCAAACGTTTAGCAGCCGGCAGAAAAATTTTAAAGCCCAAGCAAGATATAATTTTTATCTATGATTTTCGAGCTTTGGGGTATATTGTTATTAAAAATTCTTAGGAAATGGTTGTTTGACCGTTGTTTTTTGCTGTCTGTCGATACCGTATTCAATGGATGGGAATATGCACTAAATTTTGGCAAAATTTTAAACCCAACTAAATCTATCGATCTATGAAAAAACTTACTTTTCTCACCGCAATGCTATCGTTGTTCATGGCATTCTCTGTATTTGGACAAAAGGGAATGGTTAATCCTGCAGCCAAATACTGCGAAATCTTGGGCTATAGGTACGAGATAGTGAATACAAAGAATTTGGGCGATCAGGGGATGGTTCATCTTCCGGATGGTCGAATTGTGAATGCATGGGATTTTTATAAGGGTAAAGTTGCCCAGGAATTCTCCTATCCGGCCCTTCGAGGCTATGAGATTGAAACACAGGTGGTAGAAAATGATGGTTATACCACCGAGGAGCCAGTTTGTGTTGTTTATGAAAAAGGAGAGGTGTTGCGATTTCCCCTGGAAGTATTCATGGAAATGAATGGCGATCCGATTATTGGGGAAGAGAACAGAAGCCTTACCGATTTTCATGCCGATGCCGACTATGATCCGGATTTTGTTCCCCTTAAAGCCTTGCCAACTGCATTTGACTGGAGAAATTACAATGGCAGGAAATACATAGGCGATCCGAGGGATCAGGGAAACTGCGGATCGTGCTATGCGTTTGGTGCAACAGCAGCCGCTGAGGGAACATATAACTATGCCACCGGAAAGTACGACAGCAATGTGGCCGATTTTTCCGAGTCGTACATTGCCTGGTGCCTTGGCTCAATGGCGGCGTACAAAAGCCATTTTTCCGGTTGCAATGGTGCCGATTACGGATACTATGAATTGCAAGCCCTTTGCGATATAGGCACCATTGCCGAATCCTATTTCCCATACAGCGATGCGGACAATCAATCGTGCCCTGCTGCTGCTACCAACGCCCCAAAAATCAAATTCAAGAACTGGTATAGGGTTACCTGCAACGATATTACAGCCATTAAAACGGCCATTATGACCTATGGCGTTGTTGATGCAGCAGTGTATGTAACCAATTCTTTCTCAAACTATACGGGAGGTATTTTCACCGATAGCTACACAACCTGTTCGAGCAGCCCGTGCTATAACACCCCCACAAACCACGCCATTGCTTTGGTAGGGTGGGGGTACGATGCCACCTATGGCGATTATTGGATTCTCCGAAACTCGTGGGGACCTGGCTGGGGTGAGGGCGGATACATGAGGATTAAGGCCACTTCGGCTCGTGTTGCCTGTGCCGTTAGCTACATCGTATATGAAGATGATGGAACATCGGCTCCTACAGTAACCACCAATACCGTTTCTTCCATTGGCGATAATTCGGCTGTTTGTGGTGGCAACATCACTTCCAATGGCGGTGCCGCTATTACGTCAAGCGGGTTGGTTTACTCAAAAACTGCCTCCCCAACCATAGCTACCGGCACAGTTCTTTCCACATCGCCTGTGGTAACGTCGGGCTCGTACAGTTTAACCATGACCGGGCTTACCTCTGGTACAACCTACTATGTGCGTGCTTTTGCTACCAATGCCAAAGGTACCAGCTATGGCGCTGAACGAACCTTTACCACAACCGGAACGGCTCCCGTTGTATATTGTACTTCCAAAGGCAACAACTACAGCTACGAGTGGATATCAAGTGTAACCATCGGGTCTTTTACCAACACCTCGGGGGCAGCCGGATATACCGATTTTACCAATAAGATTGTGACCCTGCAGGCAGGCCAGGCCTACAGCATAAGTCTAACCCCAACATTCTCGGGCACAGCATACAACGAGTACTGGAAGATTTGGGTTGACCTGAACGGCGATGGTGATTTTGACGATCCGGGCGAGCTGGTTTTCGATGCCGGTACCATGAGTAATACAACCGTAACGGGATCGCTGACCATTCCTGCCGGAACCGCACCCATTTCCACGCGTATGCGCGTGAGCATGAAGTACAACGCTGCTCAAACCGCCTGCGAGACCTTCAGCTACGGCGAGGTTGAGGACTACACGGTTAATATTACGCAATCCACTGCCGATACTCAGCCACCTACAGCGCCCACCGGTTTGACGGCTTCCAATGTTACACAAACCACCTTAACGTTAACCTGGAACGCTTCAACCGATAATGTTGGGGTAACCGGTTACGATATTTATAGCAATGGTTCGTTGCTGGGAACTGTTACCGGAACATCGGCCAATGTTACGGGTTTGACAGCCAGTACTACCTATCAATTCTACGTTAAGGCCAAGGATGCTGCAGGCAATGTTTCGGCAGCCAGCAATACCATCAGCGTTACTACACTGGCTCCCCCCGATACTCAGGCTCCAACGGCACCAAGCAATCTGGCCGCTTCAAACGTTACACAGACCTCATTGACATTGACCTGGAATGCTTCGACGGACAATGTGGGTGTAACGGGATATCAGATTTATCGTGGTGGTACACTACTTGCAACCACTGCCGGAACCTCGTATAATGTGAGCGGTTTAACGGCATCAACTACCTATTCGTTCTACGTTAAGGCATACGATGCAGCCGGTAATGTTTCGGTGGCAAGCAACACCATAAACGTAACCACACAGGCAGCAACAGTAACATACTGTACTTCCAAAGGCAACAACTACAGCTACGAGTGGATATCAAAGGTAACCATCGGGTCGTTTACCAACACTTCGGGGGCAGCCGGTTATACCGATTTTACCAATAAGACTGTGACCCTTCAGGCAGGCCAGGCCTACAGCATAAGTCTAACCCCAACATTCTCGGGCACAGCATACAACGAGTACTGGAAGATTTGGGTTGACCTGAACGGCGATGGCGATTTTGACGATGCCGGCGAGCTGGTTTTCGATGCCGGTACCATGAGTAAGACTACCGTAACGGGAACGCTGACCATTCCTGCCGGAACCGCTCCCATTTCCACGCGTATGCGCGTGAGCATGAAGTACAACGGGGCACAAACTGCCTGCGAGACCTTCAGCTATGGCGAGGTTGAGGATTATACCGTGAATATTACCCAGGGCACTGCCGATACACAACCACCCACTGCACCCACCGGTTTAACGGCTTCTAACATTACCCAAACCACCGTAACGTTAACCTGGAATGCATCAACCGATAATGTTGGGGTAACCGGTTACGACGTGTATTGTAATGGTACGATGTTGGGCACGGTTACCGGAACATCGGCCAATGTTACCGGGTTAACTGCCGGAACTACCTACTCATTCTACGTTAAGGCAAAAGATGCCGCCGGCAACGTTTCGTCAGCCAGCAATACCATCAGCGTAACTACGCTCAACGCATCGCTAACCTATTGCGCTTCGAAGGGCAATAATGTAGCCTATGAGTGGATTGATCTGGTTAAACTGGGAGAGATTAATAACGTTACGGCTGCCAATGGAGGCTATGGCGATTTCACCCATATGGTTGCCAATCTTGGTAGGGGAACATCTCAAACCATATACTTTAGCGCCGGCTTCAGCAGTACGGCTTATACAGAGTACTGGTATATATGGATTGACTGGAACCAGAATGGAGTATTCGAAAGCAACGAACTTATCAATGCAACTTCATCCAAGTCGGCGGCAACATTGAGCAAAACATTTACCGTGCCGACAACAGCTGCCCTGGGAACAACAAGGATGCGCGTTACCATGAAATATAACGCTGCACCCACGGCTTGCGAAACTTTCAGCTATGGTGAGGTTGAGGATTACACCATCAATGTAGTTAATAGAAATACAACATTCCCCGAGAATGTGGAATACGGCATTGAGGATGCCAACGATTTGCCCATTTCCCTCTCGGTTTATCCTAACCCTGTTTCCAACACCCTTAATATTAGCTTAAATGCTGACATTGAAAATGGCACAGTCAGTATTTTCAATACACTGGGCGTTCTTGTAAAAAGAGTGGAGGTACATAACAGCGAATCGCTAATTGATGTTTCCGATCTCTCTGCAGGCTTATATGTTATAAGTTTGGATGGCCTAAAAGAACCCTTTGTATCAAGATTTATTAAGAAATAGGGGTATCTTAATCTGAATGGTAGTAGGGTAGAGGGTGTCTCGATATGAGGGGCACCCTCTCTCTTTTTGCCTATATGCACAGGCAAGGATAGCCTTATGATGATTTGTGTAAAACCTGAGCGATTGTTTTTTATGGATTATTATTTTGGAGCCTTTTCACAGCTTAAATGGGTACGTAGATAACAGCACCTAAAAAAGGCTGCCCCTTGGAGGAGGCAGCCTTGATGAATAAGTAGTAATAATGGTTATTTAACCAGTAGTTGCTTTATCTGCTCAATTTCAGCCTTAAGCTCATCGATAACCTTCTGCTGCTGCTCAATGGTGTGGTTAAGCTCCTGCACTGCCTTTACCAGCGGCACGGTAAACTCGGCATAGCGCAGCGAATACAATCCACCATTTTCAACTCCGGATTTATCGATTCCGCTGAACTCATATCCAATGGATTTGGCAGCTTGCTCCACATCCTGTGCTAAAAATCCGCTGAATCTAATCTTTTGAATGTCAGAATTATCGTGCTCGCCGTCATCGGACTCCACTCCCAGAAGACGATTCTGCTCTTGGATATTGAATTGATAGGTTACAGGTTCCAAAAGTTTAATGAATGCCAGTCCTGGAACATCACTCTTTATATCGCGCTTTACCCTTTTGTCGGAAAGGGTAGTCCAGCCTACCTGTCCGCCAATGGATGCAACGGAAGCATTACCCACACGTATCTGATTGGATCCTGATATTATAGTACCATAACCGATGGCTGTTGAATTGTTTATTGTAGCCCCAGGATTTATTACTTCGGTATTCGAACCAATAGTCGTGTTATAACTGCCGTTTCTTAAATTATAGAGTGATGAATCGCCAATAGCTGTGTTCCGTGTCCCTGTGGCATTAAGAATGGCACCTGGACCTATGGCTACAGTTCCTGAAGTTGTTTTAACTGAGCGTCCGGCTGCGCTTCCAATACCAATATTTCTTGTTCCGGTTGTGTTGCCACCAAGTCCACCTCCGATTGAAATATTTTGCGACCCTGTGGTGTTTTGAGCAAGGGCACTGGTACCAATAGCAATGTTGAGATATCCGGAAGTATTATTTTCCAACGAAAGTTTTCCCATGGCAATGTTATAATCCCCCGTATGATCTTCTGTTTGTGTCTCTCCACTCAATGCCTGCATACCAATGGCAATATTCCAGTGTCCGGTGGTATTCCTTTTCAGTGCCTCATCCCCAATAGCCACATTTTGCCCCCCGGTGGTATTCTTTAACCCTGCCTCGTTTCCTACGAATACGTTCAGACTACCATACCACCATATTGAACCCGATTGAGAATTTTTCCCTGCCTGGTATCCGATAAATACGTTTTTCCGTATATTGTTCAGCAGATGGCCTGGATCGTTATCGTAACCGTAGCCTGCCTGATAGCCCATGTAAACGTTGTATGACCCATTGTCGTTATTGGGAAGGGTCCCGTAAATGTTGTAACCGGATTGATGTCCGATCATAACATTGTGCTTTCCATAGTAATTACTGTTTCCCGCACTCTCGCCTATAAACACGTTTTGCTCACCGAATTTCGCATCCTTACCTGCCTTGCTACCGATATACACATTTCCTCCTTTTATATTGTGCTGATTACCGGCCATGTAGCCAATAAATGTGTTATCACTGCCCGTTATAGTACTGCCCCCTGCCATGTATCCAAGGAAAGTATTGTAGTGCCCTGTTTTGTTTGCATTTCCTGATTCGGTTCCCAAAAATACATTATTATTCCCCGAAGTGTTTTGTTGCCCCGATTTAAGCCCAAGAAACACGTTATTCTGACCACCAATGTTGGAGTAACCGGCTTTATTCCCGAGAAAAATATTTCCATTGCCGGAAGTATTTTTATTTCCTGATTGAAATCCGATAAAAATATTATCGCTACCCACAGTAGTAGCCTGCCCTGCTTGGTATCCCATAAAAGAGTTGTATAGTCCATCAGTGAGTGCTTTTCCGGTTTCCAACCCTATCAGGTAGTTCTTGGGGGTAATGCTCATGTAGCCATCGTTTCCCTCGCCCTCCTTGCTTTTAAAGCCCGTGAGCCCGCCAATGGCAAAGCCGCTCTTGTTGCCCTTGGTTTCATCATCAAACAGCACTTGGGTACGCTTTCGCGATACGCTGAGGTAATCCATGTCTTCGTCATCGGCCTTTAAGCCGGTAAGGCCTCCTATGGCAAAGCCACTCTTATTGCCCTTGGCATCATCGTCGAAAAGTACTTGAGTTAGCTCGCGCGATACGCTGAAGTAATCCTTGTCATCGTCATCGGCCTTTAAGCCCGTTAGACCGCCAATGGCGAAGCCACTGCGGTTGCCCTTGCCCTGGTCGTCGAACAGCACCTGTGTACGCTCACGCGATACGCTGAGGTAATCCTTCTCGTCGTCTTTCAAACCCGTGAGACCGCCTATGGCAAAGCCACTGCGGTTGCCTTTACCCTCATCATCAAACATCACCTGGGTGTATCCCCGCGATACCCTGAAGTACTCCTCGCCCGTGTCCTTAAGCCCCGTGAGACCGCCAATGGCAAAACCGCTACGGTTGCCCTTCTCCTCGTCGGCCGGATCGCCATCCACGTAGATACGCACCCCCTGCTCGTACACTGCAAAAACTATATTGCCCTCGCTGTTTCGTACTACGAACAGTGGCTCTTCGTCCGGCGTACCCTGCTTGTTGAGCATCAGCCCGTGCGCCCGGATATTGCCCTCCACGTGGAGCTTCTCCGTGGGGTTGGTGGTGCCAATGCCCACATTACTAGCACTATTGTATATATTGCTACTTGATTCCCATGTTTCACCATTGTGGCGTAGTGTTTGCCCTTGAGTTCCGGCTACCAGTGGGCCTTCCGGACCCTGTGCGCCGGTATCACCCTTATCACCCTTATCACCCTTATCACCCTTATCACCCTTATCACCCTTATCACCCTTATCGCCTTTATCGCCTTTATCACCCTGTGGCCCCTGTGGTCCAACCTCTCCCTGAGGGCCTGTCGGACCCTGCTCTCCCCGTTCACCCTGTGTTCCCTGTGGTCCAACCTCTCCCTGAGGGCCTGCCGGACCCTGCGCACCCTGTGGTCCAGTTGGTCCCTGCTCTCCTTGAAGCCCCTGTGGGCCTTGTGGCCCCTCGGGAGCTTGAAACTCAACCCAATTATCTGAATCATCCTTTGGTTGATTAGTCGAAGGTCCGACGGCGTTCTGGCAAATCCACATGGAGTTCACTCCTACAGTACCGGATGATTCGTCAAAAACATAATCGCCCTCATCATAAGTTGCGTCGGGACTCCAATTGCCCCGAAGCGTTAACCCAACTCCAGCCGGTCCTTGTGGACCAGTTGGACCGGTCTGTCCCTGTGGACCAGTTGGCCCTTGCGGGCCAGTTTCGCCCTGCAAGCCTTGTGGCCCTTGCGGGCCTTGCGGCCCAATTTCACCCTGCTCTCCCCGTGGGCCAGTGGGTCCCTGTGGTCCGGGCTCTCCCTGTGGTCCGGGCTCTCCCTGTGGACCAGCCGGGCCTTGTTCTCCTTGATCGCCCTGCGGGCCAGGCTCTCCCTGTTCCCCCTGTGGTCCAGCCGCTCCCGTGAGCGATGCTAAAAAGTCCTCCTCTGTTCCGGAGTTACCCTGGCCGAGCCATATTTCGTAAGCCGACTGACCATCCTCTCCCTGCTCCCCCTGTGGGCCTGCCGGGCCAGTGAGCGATGCCAAAAAGTCCTCCTCTGTTCCGGAGTTACCCTGGCCGAGCCATATTTCGTAAGCCGACTGACCTTCCTCTCCCTGCTCCCCCTTTGGACCAACAGGACCTTCCGGACCCTCGGGCCCCTCGGGTCCCTGCGGCCCGACATTACCGCTTGCTGCGTAGAGCGCATAGGGTACCGATTGCAGTTGCGATACCCCTAAGGTTGTGTAACTGCTGCCCCCTGTGGGGTCAACCTCAATTTGCATATGGATGTTACCATCCGCCCATGGAATATTGGCAAAGTCACCGCTTTGCACGTTACCGTTGCCCACCACAAAGCTTACCACGCCCTGCGGTGAAGTGGTTACCGAGTGGGTCTCGGAGTAGTGGGTTACCACACCCGACTCGTCCTGAAGGACTATGCGGATGCTAACCTGCTGTTCAGCCAGAGGTTCACCCTGTGGGTTGCGTACCACGGCCTGGTAGTTGAATCCTTGTGGTGCCTGAGAAAAAACACCCAAAGAAAGGATTACACCAGTAAGGATGCTTGCAATTTTTTTCATGGCTAAAGATTGTTTTGATATTAAGCTATTACATTATTTGTAAACAAATATAAAATATTTTTTTTAAAAACCAAATTATTAACTGTTATATTTTTGGTGATTTATATTATAACAATTGGTGATTATCATATAGATACGTTGTGAGAGCATTGCGCATACTTAAGTGTGGTGGGGTTTATGACTCAATGGAAAGGCTAAATTAAACAGTTGGCCAATGGGAATAGATTTCCGGCTATTGCTTTTCCATTAATTTTACCAACCTTTCAATCCTGTAAATTTGTTGGCAATCGTATTGTTCTGGCTTTCGATAATGGAGTTTTATCATAAACCTGATAGGTTTTGAAACCTGTCAGGGATGTGACTTATACTCAAGATTTGACTTAGAGTCAGCCTTGGGCTTTCCTCTTCTTAAAGGGGATAGTTGAGGTCAAAACCACTGCAAATTCACAATCCCGATAATCCTATCGGGACGCAATTTGATAGTACATCAGGGGCGTAGCCCTAAAATCGTTGTAGAATATTAAAAGGAATAGGCCAACAAGGGGCGTTAGCCCAGAAATCATTTATTTATCTAAACGCTTCCATGTGCCTCCGCCACGATGGAAGGTTTCTAGAGGCGGGTGGCACTTTCCATCGTCCGCAGGACATGGAAACGTGCGGGGTTGTTTAGACCCCCCAACCCCGTAAGTACAACTACATGTCACCCTTTCAGGGTTTTATTGAATCGTATTGTCTTTCTTATCTATAACAATTTCATCCCTTCGGGATTTCTTTCACATCATGTGGCTATGCCACGATGGTAAATTTTTGGTTTTTTAATGGGGCTGAAGCCCTTTATTTTGCTATTTCTGTTGACCGTTTGCTAAAGCAAACGGCAATTTAATGTATAGCAGAAATTAATACAATGATGTGAAAAGTTCAGGGGCTGAAGCACCTGAATAAGCATTTTTATGAGTTGTCTCTGTTCCGGGCTTTAGCCCGGAAAGTAAAACGCCATCGTTATTTAACACTCTATAGTTCGTTCTATAGCCGTTGCCTTAAGGCAACGGGCAATAGAAGGCAAACAATTCACAGGCTTTAGCCTCATTAATGGTGATGCTCCTTCTAACAGGTCTTTCAACCAGCACAGCGAAACATTATTCAATGGCAGCACAAAAAAACTGCCCTCTAGTTATGAGATAGCCTTAAGGCATTTTTTTAATGTTGTCAAACCACACCAAAAACCCACGCGTTGAAAAGCAGGATGATGACCACCAGAAACCAACGGATAAACCCTGCACCCCAATTCACCGCCAGCCGCGATGCCAGGTAGCCCCCAATGATATTGCCAATGGATGATATAAGGCCGATTCTGTAGTCAACCTGATGGTGCAGGACGAATACCAGCAGGGCAAACGGGCTGTAGATAAACACCGAAAGTACCTTGATGGCGTTGGCTTTAACCAAATCGAATCCCAACCTTAGCACAAGGGCTGCAACAAGGAAAATGCCTACCCCAATGTGCGTAAACCCACCGTACAGCCCGATGCCAAAGAAGAGTAACAGCTGTGGAAGGGTTATCCTTTTGTTAGCCTTTTCCAACTGACCCTCTGCCCATTTTTCGGGGCTTTGGAAAAGGAAGAAAATCATGCCTAACATGATAAGCGCCAAGGCTTTTTCGAAAATTTTGACATTGAGTATGGCTGCTATTTGCGCTCCCAAAATGGAGCCGATGGCCACGGGAATGGATATTATCAGCCCTTTCCTCCAGCTGAGCACTCCCTGTTTTTTGAACGACAGGGTGGAGGTGAGGGTTTGCAGAATTACGCCAAGCCTGATGGTGCCGTTGGCAATATTGGCCGGCATGCCCATGAACATGAAAAGGGAATAGGTAATCACCGTGCCGCTACCCGCAAGGGTATTGATAAAGCCAACCAAAAATCCGGCCAGGATGAGAATGGATATTACCTGCCACGTGTAGAGGTTTGCCGGGTCCTGAATGAATTCGGCTATGCCCATGCCTTAGTATTTCTGTAATCGGTCCATTTCGCGTTTCGACTCCTTCTTCTTCTGGTCTTCGCGCTTGTCATGTACCTTTTTACCACGCGCCAACCCGATATCCACCTTGGCCAGACCTTTCTCGTCGATAAATAGCTTGAGGGCCACTATGGTCAATCCCTTCTCTTTGGTGCTGCGCGAGAGCTTTCGCAGTTCGGTTCGGTTCAGCAGGAGTTTCCTTTCCCGTTTGGGTTCGTGGTTGTTGTAGGTGCCATACGAGTATTCGGCCACGTGCATCCCCGTAAGCCACAGCTCGTTGCCTATGAATTTGCAGTAGGCATCCACAAGGCTTGCCTTTCCCATGCGGATGGATTTTATCTCGGTACCGGTGAGCACAATGCCTGCGGTGAATGTTTCCAGTATCTCGAAGAGGAAGGAAGCCCTTTTATTTTTGATAACAACCCTGTTTTCAGAACTCATAACCCATGCATACAGTTGAAATGGTGTGTAAAAAACGACCCCAAAAGTACTGAAAAAAACGCTGATACTGCCGGGATAGCAGTTTTTTAAAAAGCAACTTCAAAAATAGCTAAATTTATGGCATCCGTTGCCATTCTCTTTTTCCTGATACCTTTGTGCAGAAAAATGTATTATAGCCATGGAAATTCCCAACCCCAAAGGGTATAACCTGATTACCATTCTTGGCCCCACCGCAGGGGGAAAAACCGCTGTGGCTGCAAATCTGGCATTTGCCATTGGGGGCGAGGTGATTAGCGGCGATTCGCGGCAGGTTTACAGGGGCATGGACTTGGGAACCGGTAAGGATCTGCACGATTACACGGTAAATGGCAAGCAGGTTCCCTACCACCTCATTGACATTGTGGATGCGGGGTATCAGCTGAATGTTTATGAGTATCAGCAGCACTTCGTGGAAGCATTTAACGACATATCCGGGCGTGGGGCGTTTCCCATTCTCTGCGGTGGGTCGGGGATGTATATCGAAGCGGCAATTAAGGGTTACAAGCTGATTGCCGTTCCCGAAAACCCCGAACTCAGGGGCAAACTTGCCTCCCTGGAGATGCATGAGCTGGAGGAGATGCTGAAATCGTATAAGCAGCTGCACAACCAAACCGATACGGTGAATCGTAAAAGGTTGGTACGTGCCATTGAGATTGAGGAGTACTATGCCAGAGTGGGGGAGGGAGAGCATAGCTACCCCCGGCTGCAAAACATCATCTTTGGTATCGCATTTCCACGGCATCAGCAGCGCGAACGGATTACCCAAAGGCTGAAGCAAAGGCTGGACGAGGGTATGGTTGATGAGGTGAAAAGCCTGTTGGATAAAGGCATAAAGCCTCCGGAGTTGATTTACTACGGGCTGGAGTACAAGTGGATAACAAGGTTTCTCATGGGAGAAATTGGCTACCACGAGATGTTTGCCGGGCTGAATACCGCCATTCACCAGTTTGGCAAGCGACAGATGACCTGGTTCAGAAAAATGGAGAGAAGCGGAATACCCATTCACTGGATTGACGGGAATATCCCTCTGGAGCAAAAAATAGAGGCGATTTTAACCTTAATTGGCAAGTAGCCCATCCATTTGAAATTAGCTTTTTAAAGAGTTTAAAATGTCTTTTTTTGGCCAATGACTGTGCATTGGGTTTTAGTCGCTATAAACCCGAAATGGCTGACGCCACCCTGAACGATAGTTAAAAATAAGAGTTAGTGCCTGTTTTTTAATCTTTTATAGATTTTTGTGTGTTCCTGATATTGCATAATGATATAGCCACAGTTAAGTAAAATATTAATCTTGCTGAAAAAATGTGTGTCGGGTATGCCTATGTTGCTTTTATCTTTTCCTATTACTACCTTTGATTCCACAACGAATAGATTTAGCCATGAAACGCGACGTTCAGATAATCTGCGAAAATACCGGTAAGAGAGAATTAATCAAACCGGGACTAAGCCTACTGGAAGTATCACAGGCCATAGGCGTAAAACTTGCTCATCCCATACTGGGAGCAATGGTCAACAACGAGCTTAGGGAGTTGGATTACTGTATTTACAGCCCCAAGACCATCCGCTTCATCGATATTACCCATCCTGCAGGGATGAGGATGTACCAGCGCAGCCTTTTCTTCCTGCTGAGTAAGGCCGTCAGGGATGTTGTTCCGGGGGGAAAACTAAGGATAGAACACTCGGTGTCCAAGGGTTTTTACTGCGAAATTGAGGGTCTTAATGAGTCGTTGGAGTATCCCCTCATTTTTTCCATTAGCGACAGAATGCACGAGATTGTTGACCAAAACCTACCCTTTAGCAGGGATAAGGTGCTCACCACCGATGTGGTGAAGCTATTCAGAGATTTAGGCGACGATGAAAAGGCCAACCTGTTCGAAACTCGTTCCACCCTCTACACTTCGGTGTATTACCTCAACGATTCTGTGGATTATTTCTTTGGTAGTCTGGTGCCGTCAACGGGTTACCTCAAGGTGTTCGATTTGGTGAAGTACTATCAGGGAATGCTCCTGATGGTGCCAAAACGCAGCAACCCAAACGAGATGGAGGATATTGTGCTGCAGAATAAGATGTTCGACATCTTTCGCGAGTATCGCGAGTGGGTTGATATTATCGGCGTGAGCAGTGTGGCCACCATCAATAAGCAGGTGCAGCAGGGCGGGGCAGGCGAGCTGATAAAGATTTCGGAAGCCCTTCACGAGCGCAAGGTGATTCAGATAGCCGACCAGATATACTCCCGCAGGGACAAAGTACGCATCGTGCTGATATCGGGGCCTTCGTCATCGGGCAAAACAACTTTTGCCAAGCGAATAGCCGTGCAGCTTAAGGTTTCGGGGCTGAAGCCCTACACCATTTCGCTTGACAACTACTTTGTGGACAGGGAGAAAACTCCCCGCGACGAACATGGCGAGTACGATTTCGAAACCATCCATGCCCTGGATATTGAGTATTTCAACCAAGACCTTATCCGCTTGCTCAGAGGCGAGGAGGTGGAGTTACCCAAGTTCTCATTCGAAACGGGTAAGCGCTTTTTCGATGGCACCAAGCTGGCCATCGAGAGCAACGGTATAATCATCATTGAGGGTATTCATGCCCTGAACCCGGAACTGACCCACCTGATTGAAAGCGAGAGGAAGTTCAGAATCTACATCTCGGCGCTCACATCGCTCTCCATCGATGGCACCAACCGCATTCCCACCACAGACAACCGATTGATTCGCAGGATAATCCGCGATTATCGCTATCGCTCTTACAGCGCACTCGACACCATATCGCGGTGGGAAAGCGTCCGCAGGGGCGAGGACAGGTATATTTTCCCCTATCAAGAGGAAGCCGATGTGATGTTCAATACTTCGCTGCTCTACGAGTTTGGTATCCTTAAGCCCTTTGCCGAACCCATTCTGGCACAGGTACCCATGAACGTGCCCGAGTATGCCGAAGCAAGGCGCTTGCTGAAGTTCCTCAGCTACTTTGTGGGCATCCCCTACGATGAGATTCCTCCCACATCAATCCTCAGGGAGTTTTTGGGAGGAAGTACGTTCTCCTACAAGTAGTGTGACGATATACGGGTTGAGTGCCTTACCGCTCAACCCTCAGTTTGGCATTCCAATACCTATCCCCGCTGTTGAGGGTTACTATGTAGAATCCCCGTGGGAGATGGTGTGCCCATACCGCAATTTCCTGTTCCCCGCTCATCGCATATTCACTTCTAAATATCTCTTGACCAATGGTATTGCTTATGGTAATTACTGCTCGTTCGGAAATGCTGTGGGGGAGCGATATTCTGAATTGGCCGCCATTGGGATTGGGGAAAATGGAAAGGGAAGAACCTTCCGTGATGGCTGGCGACGAGACGGGTGGTGTAACATAAATCACTACACTGTCGCGGCTTTCGTTGCATGGGTCGGAAACGGTGAGGAAGAAGGTGGTGGTCTCCTGTGGCGTGGCCACAGGATTTCGGCAATCTGTGCAGCTAAGATACTCCGAGTCGTCCCACACGTACTGCGACAGGAAATCGCCACCGCTACCGTGCAGGGTAACTGACTCTCCCCTGACAATGGTTGTGTCATTCCCCGCATCGGCTTGGGTTATGGGGTAAACGATTACATCGTGTGTAATCTCGTCCGATTTCGTTGTGTTGGAAGCCGTGAGGCTAACCGTGTAGGTACCGGACTCGTTGTACTTGTGACTCGGGTTTTGCAACGAAGACGTGTTCCCATCGCCAAAATCCCAGTGGAAGTTGTAGGCATTCTGCGATTGCGATGTGAAATAAATGTTGTCGCCATGGCACCCAATATCGGGAGTATGGGTAAATGCCGCCGTTACATCGGCCGTGTCGGTAACAAACAGCAGCAGTGAAAGGGTATCGTACGTAACGGGTGTGCATTGCTCGTTCCTCACGGCCAGGGTCACCGAATATTCACCACCTTTGGTGTAGGTGTGCATAGGGTTTTTTAGGCTTGAAGTGTTGCTGCTCCCGCTATCGGTATCGCCAAAATTCCATGCGTAGTGAGTGGCATTTGTGCTTGTATTGAAGAACTGCACATCAACAAACCTGTCGGAGGGGTGGAGAACGGGAGCAAGAGGATAGTAAAAAAATCCTGCCCTGGGGGGCAGACAGCGTAGCGAGTCGATGAAATCAACGGTATGGATAACATCGCCGGCCTCGGTGCGCAATCCGTGTGCCTTAAGCACCGGCTGTCCGAAAAGGGGTGAAAACCACTGGATTAGCAATTCGGTTCGGGGCAATGCCAATGTATCGCCTTGGTAGATTAGCGAATCGGTTACTTCGATGGTGGTGAACATGCGCAGGGTTTGCGGGAACGACGTGTATGGCGTAACCAGTGAACCCCAGCCGTCAACCGTGTTAACCCTCTTTTGAATCCGCCTTGCGGATAAATCGTAGCCAAAGGGCTCAAGGTTGATATAGAAACCCGAGTTGCTGGAATCGGCGTTTTGGTATGCTATGGGAAATACGTAATTCACGTCGGGTTGGCTGAAGGGAATGGTTAAGGGCGCCGAATTGCCCCCCACCTGTGCTGTTATGCCAATCATGGTTGTTTCCACCTTGTTGTTGCTTTTCTTTTGGAACTCAGTGTAGTCGGAAATTTCAGCCTCGGCCAGGCTGAAGTCCTGCTCGCTTTTCAGCGCCATATTGCTCAGTGCAACCCATTGGGCCAGGCAGCCAATGTAATTACCACCCGAGGCCACACAGGTAAACATGAAACTTTCGAAGTATCCCGACTGGTTGGGTCCCACAAACCACTCCTCGTTTTGTTCGGCAATCTCCATTTCGGAATAGTCCCATACCATATTCTCCCCGGTATAGTCAAAGGCTAAACCCACCAAATCAACCACATTTACTTTGCTGTAAATGTAGCTGCTATCCACCGCAGCGTAGTGGGTATGCTGGTACTGTACTTATCCCAATCCTCTGATTGTCAGCAAGAAAATCAGTGCGATTAGCAGTTGGTATCGTTTCTTCATGGCCGGAATGGTTTTAGTGAAATCAACTTGCAATTTAGCCTTTTTACCGTAATTAATGTAAGGGATAATTTTAATGTTTTTTATTTTTCAGGGCATTCGCTGGAGGATAGATTGTTCTTAACCTCAACAATTTCGTGGCTTCAGGCTTTTTTGGAGAAAGTCAAAAAAAAGGGGTGAAGTATTTGATAATTAACACAAACGCATACTTCACCCCTTACACTGAAATTAAATACCAAACTGCTCAAAGTCCCTTTCTGCATCCTTATCGCCTCTGCCTGAAAGGTTGATAATGGCCAGGCTGCCTTTGCCCTTCAAAATTCTGCAAGCAAGCGCAATCGCATGGCTCGACTCAATGGCAGGAATAATGCCCTCAAGCCTCGAGAGCAATTTGTAGCCTTCAATGGCCTCGGCATCGGTTACGGGGTAGTATGATGCCCTGCCCGTATCCTTCAAGTTGGCATGTTGCGGGCTAATCCCGGGGTAATCCAATCCGGCAGCAATGGAGTGCGATTCAACCGGATTACCTTCCTCATCAACAAGGCAGTATGAGTAGGTTCCCTGAAATACGGCAGGTTTACCCATGGACAGCGTGGCTGCGGTATTTTCGGGCGTTGCATTGCCACCGCCTTCGGCACCGTAAAGTGCCACCTCCGCATCGTCCAGAAAGCCTGAGAAAAGACCAATGGCGTTTGAACCACCCCCCACACATGCAAATGCGCACTGTGGCAATCGCCCCTCGGCGTTCAGAATTTGTGCCCGTGCCTCTTGCCCAATCACGCTCTGGAAGTAGCCAACCATGCGGGGGTAGGGATGGGGACCCACCTGCGAACCCAGCAGGTAGTAGGAGCTCGGATGTTCGATGTAGTAACCCAACGCCGCATCAACGGCATCCTTCAGGGTTTTCGAACCCTGTTCGGTGGGTATCACCTCGGCACCCAGCAGTTTCATCCTCTTCACATTTAGTTCCTGTCGCTTAACGTCAATGGCTCCCATGAACACTTTGCAGGGAATACCCATAAGGGCTGCAGCCGTGGCTGTGGCCACGCCATGCTGTCCGGCCCCCGTTTCGGCAATTATCTCCCTGGCACCCATGTGCTTGGCTACCAGTATCTGTCCTATGGTATTGTTAATTTTATGCGCTCCGGTATGGTTCAAATCCTCACGTTTCAGGTAGATGATGGAGCCCACATGGTCGCTCAGCCTGCGGGCATAGTAAAGCGGCGAGGGTCGCCCGGCGTAGGTCTTTAGATAGTGAATAAGTTCCCTTTGAAACTTGTCGGTTTTCACTATGCTGTCGAACGAATCGGACAGCCTTTCCAACGGCTTTGCCAAAACCGGAGGTACGTATGCACCGCCATAGCGGCCATAGATGCCATTGTCGTGGTTTAACATGGAGTTGAGAGGCATAACCTCCACTTGGGTATTAATGGTATTGATTGTTTTCATTTTCTTCTTGTTTTTACTGATTTGGTATTGATACAATGTTTATGGTTTTAATATCGTATTGCTTAATGCGATACGGTATGCACCCGCGTAGGGCGCAAGCTGAATTTTGGCGGGAAGCCCCGCCAGCACCATGCCCAAATCAGTATGAGGAAGAAAATCGGTGGCATATCTTTTATTGCGATATGTTGTTCAAGTCGGTTAGTGTTAAAAAAAAACCGCAGGGTAACTCCTGCGGCAAACTATCAATAACATGCATAGCAACTACGGCCTATGCCACAGGAATGAGACAAACCCGTGCCACCACCATGCTATATTGCTATACATTACCATGAACTTTAATTTTTATAGCCATACAAATAAAAGCAAAATTTCATTCTATTGGCATAAAATCGCGAAGAAAAATTAAAAATCTTCAGTAATCAACTGTTTGAAATATTTATAATGATGGCAAAATACATATATTCACGACTTTATCCTCGATTAGTTTTGCTTATCCCCGCTAATTTCAAAACTACATCAGGCTTATTGCATGGTGTATGTAGAAATAGTTGGCCACATCGTAGTATGAAAAGTTGGCCATACTCAGCCGCCCATAGGGAAAGGTTTTGCTTTGTGCCGTTTGCTGTAGCTGTTGGTATGTGGCATTTAGGCTAAGATTGTAAAGCGACGAGAGTATGAGCAACTCTTCATGGGGATTGCTGTCGATGATTGCGCTAAACCTGTTTTGTCCGATGGTCATAAAGCACGCTAAATACTCCATCTGCCATTGGTGCTGCTTGAGCCGTTTAAGCCGTTCGGTTCGCACGGATTTTACGTTGTCCGGTGTGCTGTACTGTGCTATATGGCTGAAGTTCGACAGTGCTTCATTTTCCATCACTATCGTTTCCAACTGTTCCACAAACGAGGGTTTCATCTGAAAGCGCCCAATGGAGAAATCGGCGGCCAACGGCCCGTCATCCACATAGGTTAATTCCAGTACCGTTGTCTCGGCAAAATCTCTAAAACGGTTATACCTTATCAATTCGGGGAAAATAATGGCCATTGCCATACGCTTATCCACATCATACCTTTGGGTCAGGTTGTTAAAATCGTCGGTTTGCGAGCGCAAGAAGGAGACAGCCTCATGGTACGATTCGCCAAAGTACTCTTGGGGCGATAGGGTATAATCGCCCCAAGAGGCCAATAAGAATGGGAAAAGGAGTACGGCAAGGACGCGGTACATGTTTGTTTACTTAAAACCTAGATATGTCCTAAGTTCATCAACACTTTCAACAATTTTACGCTCCATTTCAAAAGTTACCTCTGGTAGTTGAGTGGCTCTAAGGGTTTTTGTATCCCAATTACTATAATTTTGAATAGGGTAGTAAAAAAGTTCTCTTGAACTATTTACCATTAATATGCGAGGTTTAGTTTCAGGATTTATTCTAAACCAACTTTCTAATTCATTTTGCCCTAGTTTAGCATACCCGCTATTGTCACCAAATATAATCATCACATCACCCTGGACGAACTCCTCTTCAGCCAACGTGAATGTAGGTACTACTCTGAACCAATCTTTCATTTTCATTAATCCATCAAAGTTGAATATACCAAGTTGGTTAATAGAGAAAACTCTAAAGGTTTCTGCCATAACATCCACACGGGCTTGTTCTTCCAAAACCAACTCAATAGCCTCATCGTATTGCGCTTGCCATTGTTCGGGTTTTAATTTTAGCAGATTTTTTAAGGGCAACACAGCTTCCATTCGTTTTGTAAACACCTTGCCGTCATGCTCTAACGTTAGTTCATACAGGTTGTAACCCAAAGGCTTAAATTTGCAGTTCTTATCAACCCACTTATCATTCACTTTTTCCCATTTAGGTACAATTTTTTCTGCCCACTTGGGGAAAGGCTTGTTATCCAAATGTTTCCAAAGGAGTTCGGCAGGTTTATAATAACCATTAAGAAACTTAATATCACCTGATAAATTAATGTTATAAATTCTTGCATTATACGCTTCTAATTTTTGTCTAATAGCTTTGCTTTCCTTATTATCGTTTATGGCTCGCCAGTTATTATTAAAATAGATATCTAAAAAACTCATATAATCCAACACAAAATGGTCGGGGCCCAAATAGTTTTTTGGAATTTTCTTTTGTAGCTCTTTTAGTGCTTCCACTTTTTCAACATTCACCTCGGCGGGTTCGGGTAGGTCAACCCATTCCCATGCACCCGTTTCGGGGTTTAGGTAGAAAAAGCTGTAATCATCGCCTTGGTATTGCGAAGCAAAACGGATATCAATCTCTTTATCCTCGGCAAAGGTTACCTTATTGTCACCATTATGGGCATCAATTTCAAACATACCGGCCGTGGTGAAAATGCGCCTTTCACCCATGGAGTAGAAATCCATGTGGATACCCGCCAGCATAATATCTATGGCATCGTGAAACTCGCGGTAGGTAACCGTGATTTCGCCCTCCATCTCCTTGCCATCAACCCTCACAAAGCAGTTGGCAGGGATGAACAGCGTGGTTCCGCCGGGTGTTACCAGCAACGTGTCGGCAGTGGGGTTAATACTATACTCTTGTGGCACAATCTCCAACCCGGGGATTGGCGGGGTGGGTTTCCACAGTTTAGCTTCTCTTTGGCACGACCAAAGGAAAACGGAAGCAACAGCTACAACGGATATTGACAGAAGTTTCTTTTTCATGGCATTTTGTTTTTTATGATGAATGGGGATATATTATGATAACTCACTAAAGATAATTAAATTGCTGTGCAATAGCACTTTTATTTTGATGGAATTCCTTTTTTATTACACCAACGACTTGTTTGACACAGTTGCCTTTAAATTCATTTAGTACAATAAACCAAGTCTGATATGTTGCGAAGCAAGTCTCTGTTCGACAGCGGTTGCACTGCCGTCGGTCTATAATAAACAGACTGTGCCTCTTGGTGAAACAAAGGACAATAATTGCGACTGAGGCTGGAACCTCAGCCGAACGGGTAACTCTTTAATTATAATTAAATTGCAGGGAGATAGTTTTTTTTTGATTTTTTTATTGTAATGGATTAAAGTGAGGTGAAGAGATGCTTTATGAGTTTAATGCACGGAGGGTGAATTAATGATTCGGGATTAGTGGTAAAATTCTCTATATCCCTCTACTTCCCGACGTTTTAGTTGTCGGGGTCTGTGGAAAAAATATTACCATTAATGTTAAGTGCTACTCTCAAATATCCTTCGGTTTATTTGCACGAACAGCCAATGCTCGCTAACTTGCGAAGTTTTTCAGCAGGATATTGGTAATGAGCAAGGATTTGCTTAAAGAACAGCTAAACAGCAGAATACTCGTGCTCGATGGGGCCATGGGCACCATGATTCAGCGATTCAACCTTGGCGAGGATGATTTTCGCGGAGTTCAATTTGCCACTCACCCCAAAACCCTCAAGGGCAACAACGATTTGCTGGTTATCACACGTCCGGATGTAATTGAGTCTATCCATCGCGATTACCTGCAAGCGGGTGCCGATATCATTGAAACCAACACCTTTAACGCCACTACTATCTCTCAGGCCGACTACGCAACGGAAGCGTGGGTGGAAGCCATCAACCTTGAGGGGGCAAGGTTGGCACGCAGGGTTGCCGATGAGTTCACAGCGCTGAATCCCTCCAAACCACGGTTTGTTGCCGGGTCTATGGGGCCTACAAATCGCACGGCCTCCATGTCGCCCGATGTGAACCGACCCGCTTACCGTGCCGTTACCTTTGCTCAGCTGGTTGAGGCTTACAGCCAACAGGCGCGGGCGTTGATAGCCGGCGGTGTGGACATTCTGCTGGTGGAGACCATTTTCGATACGCTCAATGCCAAGGCTGCGCTGTTTGCCATTGCGGAAGTGCTGGAAGAGATGCGAAAGGATATCCCGGTGATGGTATCGGCAACCATTGCCGATGTCGGTGGACGATTGCTTACCGGACAAACATTGGAGGCCTTTTTGGCATCGGTATCGCATTATCCCCTGCTAAGCGTTGGCCTAAACTGCGCCTTTGGCGCTGAGCAACTGCTCCCTTATGTTGAGGAGTTGGCAGCCAAATCGCCCTTTTTGGTCAGCGTTCATCCCAATGCCGGATTGCCCAATCAGCTGGGCGAGTACGATCAGAGTGCCGGTCAAATGGCGGGTATTCTCAAACGTTTTTTGGAGTTGAATCTTCTCAATATTGTTGGCGGATGCTGTGGTACAACCCCGGCACACATTGAAAGCATTGCCAAGCTGGTGGAAGGCCATTCTCCCCGGAAAATTCCAACAATCCCCAATTATTCGCGCTACTCGGGGCTGGAGTTGCTTGAGCTGAGGCCCAACGTAAACTTTGTGAACATTGGCGAGCGTACCAACGTGGCGGGCTCAAAGAAATTCGCAAAGCTCATTGCCGAGGGCAACTATGCCGAGGCCGTTACAGTGGCTCGTCAGCAGGTGGAGGGGGGAGCACAGGCCATTGATGTGTGCATGGACGATGCCCTTATTGATGCCCCCGTGGCCATGACCGAGTTTTTAAATATGATTGCTGCTGAGCCCGACATTGCCAAAGTCCCCGTGATGATTGACTCGTCGCGATTTGAGGCCATCGAGGCAGGGCTGCGCTGCACGCAGGGAAAAAGCATGGTGAATTCCATCAGCCTTAAGGAGGGAGAGGAGGAATTTATTCGCAGGGCAAGGCTTATCAGGAGGTATGGCGCAGCCGTGGTGGTAATGCTGTTCGACGAACAGGGACAGGCCGATACCACCCCCCGTCGTGTGGAGGTGGCAGGGCGTTCATACCGAATTCTCACGCAAACCGTGGGATACCCCCCTGAGGATATCATATTTGACCCCAACGTGCTGGCCATCGGAACCGGAATGGCCGAACACGCCTCGCAGGCCGTGAGTTTTATAGAAACTTGCCGTTGGATAAAGGAGAATCTGCCCGGAACAAAGGTTAGCGGAGGAATCAGCAACCTGTCTTTCTCATTCAGAGGAAACAACGCCATTCGCGAGGCCATACACTCCGTTTTTCTTTTCCATGCCATTAAATCGGGTCTGGACATGGCCATTGTGAACCCTGCCATGTTGCAGGTTTATTCGCAGATAGAGCCCAATTTACTGAAGTTGACGGAGGACCTGGTACTCAACAGGAGACGCGATGCCACCGACCGTCTTCTTGCCTATGCAAGGAATATGCAGCAGGAAATAGTGGAGGAGACCAGAGTGGCTGAATGGCGCAACGGCTCGGTGGTTCAGCGACTGCAACACTCATTGGTTAAGGGAATTACCGATTATATAGAGGATGATACTCTCGAGGCATACAATGAGTTGGGGTCGGCCATTGGGGTGATAGAAGGCCCCCTAATGGAAGGCATGGCCGAAGTGGGAGAGCTGTTTGGCTCGGGAAAAATGTTTTTACCACAGGTGGTTAAGAGCGCAAGGGTGATGAAATCGGCGGTGAGCGTGCTGGAGCCTTACATGAGCACCACGGATGGCCTGGAAAGCAATCAGGCGCAGAAGGGAACCATAGTGCTGGCCACCGTTAAGGGCGATGTGCACGACATAGGGAAGAATATTGTTGGCGTGGTGCTGGCATGCAACGGGTATCGGATTATCGATTTGGGAGTGATGGTACCCGTGGAGAGGATTGTGGAGGAGGTTAAGAGGAGCAAGGCCGATATTGTGGGCCTGAGCGGCCTCATCACCCCATCGCTGGACGAGATGGTACACGTGGTTAAGGAGTTTGATAATCACGGAATTGGCATACCCGTGCTCATTGGCGGAGCCACAACTTCCGAATTGCACACAGCGCTCAAGTTGGATACCGTTTATCAGGGAACGTTGGTACACGTTAAGGATGCCTCACAGGCAGGAGGGGTGGTGGCAAATCTGCTGAGCCCTGAAAGGAGTATGGAATTTGCTGAGCAAACCGCCCATAAATATGCCAAGCTTCGCGAGGGCTACACATCGAAAAAAATCAACCTCATCAGCCTTGGTCAGGCTCGTGCCAACGCACTTAACTTCCCGTGGGAGAGCTATACCCCGCCGCGCCCAAGGCAAACGGGCATTATCAGGTTCCACAACTATTCACTTGCCGAAATAAGAAATTATATCGATTGGACTTTTTATTTCTTTTCATGGGATATCAACGGAAGGTATCCGGCCATACTCAACGACCCCGTTAAGGGGCCCGAGGCCACAAGGCTTTACCGCGAGTCCAACCTCTTGCTGGACGAGATAGTGGGAAACAACCTGCTTCGCGCTTCGGGTGTGGTGGGCTTGTTCCCCGCCTCGTCACATGGCGATGATATCGTGGTGTACGCTGATGAGGCAAGAACTGAAATGCTTACTACGCTTTGTCAACTCAGAAATCAGGAGGAGAAGGAGGAGGGCGTGCCCAATCTCTGTCTTTCCGATTTCATTGCACCTGAGGGCGGACAAAACGATTGGATAGGGTGCTTTGCCGTCACTGTGGGGCATGGCGCGGACGAGTTGTCAGAAAAGTATCGCTTGGAAGGTGACGACTACAGAGCCATTGCGGTTAAAACACTGGCCGACAGGCTGGCCGAAGCATTTGCCGAGCTTTTGCATCGCAAAGTGCGCATGGAGATTTGGGGCTACAGCCCCAACGAGGATATCCCCATACAGGAGTTGTTGCACGAACGATACCGGGGCATCAGACCTGCTCCGGGATACCCTGCCTGCCCCGACCATCTTGGGAAACAGCATATTTTTGACTTGCTGAACGTACCTGAAAATACCGGCATGTCGTTAACGGAGAATCTGTCCATGGTTCCCGGGGCCTCGGTGGCAGGCTACTACTTCTCTCATCCACAGTCCAAGTATTTTACCGTTGGTAAATTATCCCGCCGGCAGGTGGAAGATTACGCCCAAAGGCAGGGGTTGCCAATCAAAGAGGTGGAGCGATTTATCCCCACCCATTTGGCCTACAATGATTGATAATTTGGGTATATTTGCCCCGTCAGATTCGCACCACGAGCCCTGAAATGTGGCTGTGGCTGAAAAGTAAAACCTAAAGCTGATGAAAGTAATTGACAGGTTGACGCAATTGAAATCAACCCTTTTCTCGTTTGAATTGCTGCCGCCATTGAAGGGGCATACCATACAGACCGTATTCAACACCATCGACAGGCTGGTGGCGTATAACCCTGCTTACATCAATATCACATACCACAGGGAGGAGGTGGTTTATCGCCCCGACTCACGCGGTGGTACTGAACCTGTGAAAGTACGGCGCAGGCCCGGTACTGTTGGGCTGGCGGCGGCCATTCAGCAGCGATACAACATCGATGTGGTGCCCCATTTGATCTGCGGTGGTTTCGACATGCACGAAACCGAGGATGCCCTTATCGACCTTGACTTTTTGGGTATTCATAATATTTTAGCCCTGCGTGGCGATGCCGATAAGGTTGTGGGTAAGTTTGAACCTAAAATCGGTGGGCATAGGTACGCAGTGGATTTGGTAAGGCAAATCGATGCCATGAACAGGGGGGAGTACCTGGAAAAGTTTATGGATAAGCCCAAAAGCACCAATTTTTGCATTGGGGTGGCGGGTTATCCCGAGAAACATCCTGAATCGCCAAATTTTGAATCAGATTTAAGGCACCTGAAGGAAAAGGTGGAGGCCGGAGCCACATACATCGTAACCCAAATGTTTTTCGACAATTCCAAATTTTTCAACTTCGTTGAACGCTGCCGCAGCATGGGAATAGAAGTACCCATAGTACCCGGTATTAAGCCCATATCGGTTAGGGAGCACCTCAGCCTGTTGCCAAAAATTTTCGGAGTGCACATTCCCGAGGATTTGGCCGTAGAAGTGGAGAAATGTGCCGATAACCGTCAGGTTTACGAGCTGGGCATAGAGTGGGCCATTGCTCAGACCAAGGAGCTTAAGAATGCCGACGTTCCCGCCATACACTTCTATACCATGGGAAAACCCGACAATATCGCCACTATTGCCGGGTCTGTATTTTAGTTACGATAATCAGCTAAGCCATTCAAAAGAGGCTGTCTAAATTCACTGATAATTCTATTACTGTTTAAAGAATAGATATTAAACTCCGGAGTTTTCCATCGTCCGAGCAAGGTTAAAGGCAAAAGCGGAAAGCACTTTCCGTTGTCCGGTAGGACATGGAAATGTGCGTGACTTATTATCACATATCATCCAGCGACAAACAAAGCATGTCAATATTATATTTTGGAAGTAGCTTGCTTTTTAGGTGCTCCACTTTTTTGGCAAGCAGTGCGGGTTTGAAATTCTTTTTTTGCCGCTTAACTTCCACAGCAACAGCATGATTTGGGTTAAGTTTCAAACCCACAATATCTATCTCATTGCCCTCACCCTTTGGTTGCCACCACGAACCAATATCACGATACTCCATACTTTCAGCAAACATCTGTTTAAAATATAGTTCCAAAATCTTTCCTGAGTAGGTTGGGTAATCATTCCGTATAATGGCTTGCAATGCCTTAAAATTTTTTATCTCAATCAACATCCTATGGCGATCGAAATAGTTGAACCAGAAACGAGTAAAATGGTCCTTAATTTCGTAACGCACCGTTTGTGTTCCCTCCTTGGCCAATATGGGACGCACACGTGCAATGATGTCGTAATCTTCAATAAGCCGTTTTAGTTGCCCCCCAACACTCTTATCGCCCAGCGCAGCCTCGATACGGGGCTGGGTGTTGATACCCCCGGATATGGCGCTAAGAATGGAAAAGTAGGTTGAATAATTTCTGCCAAACTCTTCGATTAGCAGATTTCTACCCTCATCGATAAAGGGCGAGTTATCATGTGCCACAAAATCAATCATCTTATCAACAGTAACCTTCCCACTGTCGCAAAGCAGTTCTAAATACTTGGGCACTCCGCCTGTAATAGCATACAGAGCCAGTAGATCGTCGTTGTGAAAATGGGGATTATGGTCGTGCAAAATTTCTTTTAGCGTGGTAATATCCAGTGCCGAGAGTTTAATTATATTGTCAGCCCTTCCAAATAGTGGCTCCTTGGCGTGCTGAAATATCCTAAGCATGAGTGAGGTAATGGAACCCGAAACCACCAGATTCATCCGTGTGCGCTGGCGGTACTGGTCCCAAATATTCTGCATATCGCTATATATGGACGGGTTAATATTATAGAACTCCTGAAACTCATCTATTATAAGGTTGAATGGTGTGCTTGTCGCCAGCTCCATCAGGAAGTGAAAAAGTGAATGAAAGGTGCGAATCTCGGGAGGTACAAATACACCCAGTTCCTGCGATATGGCAGGAATGAACTCAGCGCATAGCGTTGCCTCATTTTTTCGTCCCACAAACAGATAGATGGTTTTGGTACCCTCAACGGCTCGTACAATAAGACTAGTTTTGCCTATACGCCTCCTTCCGGTAACAACTGTAAGCCTAGAATAATCTGTGAAAGAAAGATTTTGAATCCTCCTCAGTTCATCAATTTCATTGGTTCGATTATAAAACTTCATAACAAAATTTAGTTACAGCGGTAACAGTTACTGCGGTAACAAAGTTAGTGTTTTTTTATATATTAGCTGAATCTTAATTCTTTTTTCATCGTTAAGTTTGGGAGCAGTTTGGCGTTTCTTGCCATCCTGGGAGCACCCTTTGCGAAGCAATCTTTTTTTGATGTGACAATTTGATGATTTGATAATTAGCAAATTAGGAGAAAGGTAAAAGTTGAAAGGAGAAGGCACTTTCCATGGTCCGATAGGACTTGGAAACTTGTAGTATTCTTTATCCCGATAATCTTATCGGGACGTAAATTCGCGAATCCGCGATCCCGACAAGTCGGGATGCAAATCCGCGATATTAAAGTACATCAGAGGCGTTAGACTCATTTAATCTATCAATTGTTGCCCCCACTGAATAAGGATAAACAAGAAAAGTCACGCCCAAAATGCCATTCACCTCTTAAAAACTATATTCTGTCAATAAAACCCTAAACAAAGGCATTTAAATAATTGAAAAAATGCCATATTTGTTACTTTTAAATTTATATATAAAAACTATGCGGAAATTTGTACTCCCCTTACTATTGCTATCCTTTTCCCATTTTTCCTATGCCCAAACCATTGAGCAGATTAAGGCCGACAGGCAAACCTATATCTGGGGCGAGGGCACCGGAGTTACCCTCAACCGTGCCGACCAAGTGGCACTAGGGATGCTGATTAATCAGATTTCCACCCATGTAGAAAGCCAATTTACGCTTCTACGGGAGGAGATTATGGCCGAAGGTGGCGATTCTTATCAGGAGACCTTCCATGAGGTGATAAACACCTACTCGCAGGCTACGCTGCGTAATACAGAGCGCATAGTGCTAAGCAACGAGCCCGATGCCAAGGTGTTCCGTTACATTAAACGCGACGATTTGGACAAGATTTTTTCCGATAGGGAGCAGAAGATTAAGGAATTTGCGCTCAATGCGCTTGAGGCGGAAGAAGCGGGTAGGGTTGCCGATGCCCTGCGGTATTTCTACTGGTCGCTCACCCTGCTGCGCAGCCACCCCAACGCCTCCGATATCACTTGCAACGATAAGCAGGGGCAGAGCCGCCTTATGAGCACATGGCTCCCCATGCAGATTAACAGTATTTTCAGCGAAGTGTCTGTGTCGGTGAGCGAGACTAAAAAGGATGCCGACCTGACAGTACACACACTTTACACAACATACAAAGGGAAGCCCGCCAAGAATTTCGATTACTGCTACTGGACAGGACGCGACTGGACCAACGTGTATAGCGTGAAAGACGGATTGGGGGTTGCAGAGTTTTTGGGCGAATCGCCCCAAACAGAGATACGCTTTAAAGCCGAGTATGTTTTCGAGGGCGAAACCGCCATTGACCACGAGCTGCGCGATGTGATGGGCAAGCTGGAGGTGGTACCCTTCCGAAATAGTTACTTCTCTGTTCCTGTGGGAGCAAAACAGGCTGTGGCTGCTGCCAAGGCATTGTCCTCTGCCGGAGAGGTGTCAGGAAACCTTACCCCTGTTGCCAATCCCGAACCATACAATGCAGCCATGCGCAGCCTGATAGGCCACATCAGATCGGGTAATTACCAGTCAGCTCGGTCGTTATTCACCCCCCAAGGGTTTGAAATATACCAGAAGATTTTGCAGTATGGCAAGGGACGCATTATACGCGAGCCCGAGTTAAAATATACCCACTTTGAAGGTGGTGTAATTTGTAGGTCGTTACCCATGAGTTTCCACTTTGCAAACAACAATAAAACTTTTGTAGAGGATGTAGTATTCTTTTTTGATGCGAACAAGAAAATTGATAATCTTACTTTCGGATTAGCGCAAGAGGCTATTGATGACGTGGTTGGCAAGGATATGTGGAGCGAACGGGTACGATTGATGATAATTAACTTCTTAGAGAACTATAAAACGGCCTATGCGCTTAAGCGCCTCGATTATATCGAAAGCATTTTTGCCGATGATGCGCTTATCATTGTTGGCTCTGTGCTTAAGGTAAAGCCCGGTGGCGACAATCCCTTTGCTGGTAATCAAATTGTGCACTACAACCGATATAGCAAGGAGCAGTATATCCGCAACCTGCGACATTCCTTTGCCAGCAACGAGTTTATCAATATCCGCTTTGAGGATAATATTATCCGACGTTCGGGTAGTGGGGGCGATGTGTATGGTATTCAGATAAAACAGGATTATTTCTCGTCCAACTATGGCGATACAGGCTACCTATTCCTGATGGTTGACCTAAACGACGCTAACCAACCCATAATCCATGTGCGCACATGGCAGCCCCATAAAAATCCTGATGGCAGTATCTATGGGTTAGAAGATTTTTAGTTTTTAAACGCTTCCATGTAGCTTCGCCATGATGGAAGGTTTCTTGAGGTGGGTAGCACTTTCCATCGTCCCAGCAAGGTAAAAAGGTAAAAGGTAAAAGGCGAAAGCGGAAAGTACTTTCCATCGTCCGGTAGGACATAGAAACGTGCGGTCAAAAGTTGATGAGGAAAACACTCCACTTTATAAGCTTTTCACTTGATGAACTTTGAACTTTATAAACACCCAACGCCGAACGTAGAATGTAATAACCCACACTAATAGCCTGCCGTAAGGCAATCGTGCGGCGGCGTGGGCACTATACCTTCACTTTTCCAAACCGATTTACCATTATTCCCTTTCAGCATATTTGATTTATTTTAAAAAATAACGATATTTGGATGCAAATTGTGTACAACCACACATTAACACTCAATGGCTCTTTTACTATGATACTACGTAACAGATTGCTCTACTTTTTCGCTGTGGCGGGCGCGCTGCTTGCCCAGCCCTCGTTCTCGCAAGACTTCCTGGATGTTACCCCACTGTCGCTACAGGCCGATGGGCTGACCAAGGCCAAGGTGATAACAGTCCTGGACCAGAGCTATAAAGACTTCAGCGCAGTACAAATGCGCGAATTGGCCGATAAGGTGAAGCAGTACAACGCCACTATTGACCTGCAGATACAGCAAACCATCGAGAGCCGTCAGGGGCTGGTTGACATACGCCAACGGCTGCTGCAGCAAAGGGATAATGTGAAACTGCAACAGCAGCTGCAGGAGGCCAACAGCAGCTACGGGGAGATAATTGAGGATATAAAAAAGAACCTTGAAACCGTGGCATACAAGGGGTTCTATATTTGTGTATTTAAAAACATAAGCCCGCTATCCAACCCCGATGATCTGATTGACAGAGCCAAAGCCACCATTACCCCCATAGCCTCGGAAGATGTTTTGGGAATACTGATACAGTCGGTTACCGATTGGTATAGGAGCGAGGATGCCAGCGAGGAGTTCTACCGCTACGTTAGGCAGGAGATTAAGGGGAAGCTGGAGGTGGAGCACAAGTATAAGCACCATATTGACCCAGCACAGAAAGTGTTCTGGTACGCCTGTAAGGTGGTGGTAACCCCGCTTAAGGACAAGAGCCAGGTGAAAACCCAACAGGTGGCAGTGAAGGATGCCGACCCCAACGTGGTGGTGGTGAACGTGCTGAAAGAGAGCGATGTGGCGGGTGCGCTCAGGCAAAGCGCTATTCCACAATCCATTGTAAGCGATATACAGGCCACTGTGGATGCCAACAGGATGGCCGTGGTGAGCGAGAACGGTAGCATTAAGAGCAGGGAGAACGGGATTCTCACAAGCGGACAGCAGAAGCTCAACGAGCAGCAGGAAAAAATAGAACTGATAAAACGGCGCATTGACCAGGCCCACACCAGCATCAGGCGATTGGTGGAGAATAACACCACCGTGAAGTACAACCCCAACAATATGGCGGGCAGCATTGATGCGGCCAATAAAGTGCTACTGGCAAAGATAAAGGAGCTGATTGACCAAGAGCTATACCTAAGGGAAAAGAAGCTGCAGGTGGAGTGGGATAGGAGCATAGCCACCCCCGGCGACCCCAAGGAGGCCATATCCAACAACGTGATGGAGCTGAAAAACCAGTTTGAAACCAACTACGGGAAGATTGAGCAGTTTGTGGAGATAACCGAATTGGAGAACGATGACCTAACCGTATCGCAGGGGCGCACGGTAACCTACAAGCGCAAGGTGGAGCGTATGTGGATATTCCTTGAGCCACAATCCAACGGCTTTAAGCTACACGTTGCGGCCCGTTTTCGTATTGCGGGGGATGCCAATATAACCACAGGGCAAACCGCTGTTGCTGGTACTACTACCACCAGCAGTGGTAGCACCTTTTCTAATTTCACCGAGCGCGTGGCGGGCGTAGCCATTGACATGGTAGCCGTAAAGGGCGGCACCTACACCATGGGCTGCACTAGCGAGCAGGGGAGCGATTGCTGGGATGATGAGAAGCCCGCCCACAGGGTAACGGTGAGCGACTTCTACATGGGGAAGTACGAGGTGACCAACCGCCAGTACTGCGCCTTTCTCAATGCCAAGGGCAACCAGATCGAGGGCGGAGTTGAATGGATTAATCTTGGTGGGGAGTGGGATGATGAAAAGTGCCGCATCTACCGCAGCGGCAGCAGCTACTCGGTAGAGAGCGGATACGACAACCACCCGGTCATCTATGTGAGCTGGTACGGTGCCCGGGCATACTGCCAATGGCTCAGCGCGCAGACGGGCAAAACGTACCGCCTGCCCACCGAGGCTGAGTGGGAGTACGCGGCTCGCAGTGGAGGAAAATCCTACAAATACGCATGGGGTAATGGCACACCGACCAAAAGTAACGGGGGTAACATTGCCGATGAGACCGCCAAACGCCGTTATTCTGATTGGACGATATGGTCAGGATATACCGATGGGTATGTTTATACTGCACCTGTGGGTCAGTTTGGCGTTAACGACTTGGGTCTGGCTGATATGACAGGCAACGTGTGGGAGTGGTGCAGCGACTGGTATGGTAGTTATAGCTCGCAGGCACAGACCAACCCGCAGGGTCCCAGTAACGGCTCGAACCGTGTGTTGCGTGGCGGCAGCTGGAGCAGCGACGCCAGGGGCTGTCGGGTGTCGCGCCGCTACGGCAGCGCCCCCGGCAACCGCGGCAGCGACTTCGGCTTTCGGGTGGTTCTTTCCCCAGTTTCAAGTGGCAGCCGGTAGGCCATGCCTGTGAGCTAAACCTGCAACACCCCACGCAGTGCCGCAAGAAGTGAAGCGGAGCGCAACGCCAGCGGCACGTAGAGGGAGTGTTGCCCCCCCGCGAAGCGGGGTAAATTTTTTTTTAAATCGAAACGCTTCCATGTAGCTTCGCCACGATGGAAGGTTTCTTTGGGCGGTAGCACTTTCCATCGTCCGCAGGACATGGAAACGTGCAAGTATTTGTTAATTCGCAAATTCGCAAATTCGCGATATTAAAGTACATCAGGGGCGTAGCCCCGAAATCTTCGTAAAATGTCATAGGGTAATAGAGCACAGAGGGGCGTAGCCCTGACATAATTTGTAGAACAAAGACATCCATTATATAACGGGGGTAAATATTAAACGCCAAACATAGAACGTAAAACTAGCAGGTGCGTAGCACTGCATCAACTGAACAAGTATATTTCAGAAAAAACATATTTCGTTTTCAATAATACTCCCTAACTTTGTTCCTATGGAAATAATAGCATGGGTGGGATTTTCTCAGGGATTATTTGCAGCAATTCTGGTTGCGGCAAAGAGGGAGAGAAGTGTTTCGGACAGACTCCTGTCGGCCTGGCTGTCGTTGCTTTCCTTGGAGTTTCTGATTTTCGTTGTGGACTATAATACATTTGGCTACCCTCTGCTCTCCAGCTCATTTCTCCTTTTTAATCCTGCTTTCTACCTGTATGTCAATTCGCTGGTCAATGTTAGTTTCAAGTTGAAATGGCAGCAGTTGCTGCACCTGTTACCCTTTCTGTTCCTTGAGGTGTTTGCCTACATACTTCGCATACCGTATGATCTGAAGAATTTCTTTATGGTGGATTCCACCTTTTGGTTCAGGGCACTGTTTTCTATCTCATCGGTCATCTCGTGGATAGCCTACAATTATGCCACCATTTTCGCAATGCTAAAGCACAGAAGTACCATAGTAAACGAGTTTTCCAACATCGACGGGTACAAACGGATTGGTTGGCTTTTCTACGTGGTTATTTCCTACAACCTGTACTGTCTGCTATTGGTTATTACTTCTGCCCTTTCCATTTTTATAGTGATTAGCATTCCGTTAACCCCAATGTTCAACTACTCAGCGTTGCTGTTCACGGTTTACATTTTCGGATTTTACGGATTGCGGCAAACGGTAATCTACAAAACACCCGTGGTACAGCCTGTTCAGGAAGACAGGTACAGTAAATCGCAGCTGACGGCAGAGAAAAAATTGCGCATTAAGAATAGAATCCTCAAATATTTCAACGAAGAAAAACCATATTTAAATCCCGAATTGAGTATGGATATCCTGTCGGGAAGCCTCAATATACCCAAGCATCAGCTTACTGAAGTGTTGAATACCGAAATTGGGAAAAACTTTTTCCAGTTTGTCAACGAGTACCGGGTAGAGGCCGTTAAAGAGCAGCTGCTTAACCCAAAGAATATCTACTCCATCGAGGCCATAGGCTACGATTGCGGTTTTAGCAGCAAATCTTCATTCTTTACAGTTTTCAAAAGGATAACCGGGAAAACCCCCCAGGAATTCAGGGATTTTGACGGGGTATAATCCTCCAACCACAGAGTTCAACTTTTAAAAGTTGAACCAATACTTCCTGTTCAACTTTAGAAATCAAAACCTTTCGTGCTGTTCATGGCAATAGCTTTGCAGTGTACTTGAATTGTAATGCTTTTTTTTAAAACCATGAGCAGAATGAGAATAACGTTTCTATGGCTAATAGTGGCAATGGTCTATGTAAATCCCCTGTTTTCGCAGGGGTTGTTCGAGAGTATGACCTCCGAAAAAGAGGATGAAACGGAGCAACGCACAAAGTTGGAACTCAATGGGTACGCCAGAGGATTGGTTTATGGCGGGGCTGAGGATTTTGACTACTCCCATGTGTTCGGAGAATTTGCCCTAAGGGGCAAGTTGGCCAATAAAAAGGCGTTTCTCTATACCGATGTTCGCCTACGCGAGGGGTTGTTTTACAATAACAAGGAGTTACAACTGCAACTCAAAGAGGCGTATGCAGGCTATCGTTCTTCGGGGTTCGACCTGTTTTTGGGGAATCAGATAGTGGCCTGGGGGCGCACCGATGGGTTCAACCCCACCAACAATATCACCCCCAACGACTACTTTTTCCTAACCTACGAACCCGACGACCAGAAGATGTCCAACTTCATGCTTCGCACTAAGTTCAGGCCGTCACACAGCATCGATATCGACTTAATAGCCATTCCTTTCTTCTCCCCGTCCAACTATAGGTACGACCTGTTTTTTAAAGACAATCCCGTGGTGTTCTTGCCCATTGATGTTCCATCTCTCAACTTTCGTAATGGTTCACTGGCTGCCAGGTTCAATGCGGAACTTCCACAAATCGGTTTTTCGCTCTCCTACTTTCAGGGGTACAACCCCTTCTGTGGCATCGATTTGGAGAGTTTCAGCCTCAGCCCGGTGGAGGTAGTGCAAAAGCCCAAACCATACTTCATGCGTACTCTGGGTGCTGACTTTGCCATACCCATTCAGTCGTGGATTGTTAGGGGCGAGGCGGCATACAGCATGACAAAGGACTATGCTGACCATATATATATCCCCAATCCCGATTTATACTATGTGTTTGGAATTGAGAAGAATGTGTGGGATGCCACCATCATAGCCCAGTACGTGGGGCGCTACACTTTCGATTTTGTGGAGCTGACACAGCCGCAGCTAACGGAAATGACGCCGGATGCAATTGCCCAATTTGCCGGTGAAATGGTGAACTACGAGCTCACAAAGTATAATCGCATGATATTCAATCAGCACGAGCAGACCAACCACATGCTCTTCCTGTCGGCAAGCCGTTCTTTCTTTTACGAGGTGCTAAATATTGAATTGGCAGGTACCTACAATTTTACCAACAAGGAGCAGATGGTGCGCGCAAGGCTGAAGTGGAATCTATCCGATGGCGTGGCTGCCAACTTGGGTTGCAGCTACATGCTTGGAGATGATAAGTCGCTGTACGATATGATTGGTAAGGCCATGAATGGGGTATTTGTGGGATTGGAAGTAGGATTTTAATTGATATTTAATGTTTTACGCTTTTTAATATAGTTTATGAAACTCAACGCATTTATTCATAGGTATCGCCTTTGGCTTATAATTGTTCCCATTGTTGTTACCGTTTTTATGCTCCTTCCGCTCACCAAGGGACGGATAAACTCCAACCTTATGGAATATCTCCCCGATGATATTGAGGCAAAGGTGGAGCACGAGCGTTTGGAGAAAATTTTTGGCAAGTTCGAGCCCATACTTATCATTCTTAAGGCCGACGATGTGCTGGCTGAGTCCACCCTCGAGCGTGTGAAGAATATCAACGATGCGTTGAAGGAGTCCGTGCTGGTTGATGATGTGATTTCGCTCTTCGAAACCAAGTACATACGGGGAGAGGAGGGGGCCATGCTGGTGGACCCTGCGGTGGACGAGATACCCTACACCGACGAGGATAGGGAGCAGCTCCGTGAGCAGCTGGTGGGTAACCCCATTGCCTACGGCATTGTGGTGTCGGAAGACTTTAGGTACACCACCATCATTGTCAATGCTGCCGAAGAGGTATCCGACGAGGATATTATTGAGGAGATAGAGAAGATTATTAACCTTAATCCTGGACCCGAGAGTGTGTATCTCAATGGTTTACCCTACCTTCGCTACGAGGTGCAAAGGAAAGCCACCCGCGACCTTGCCATTCTCTTTCCTTTAGGGCTGCTCATTATGCTTCTTTTCCTATACATCTCGTTTCGCGAGTTTAGGGGGGTGCTGTTACCATTCTCGGTGGTACTCATGTCCATTGCGTTGGCCATGGGGCTTATGCCCCTGCTTGGCTGGGATTTCAGCCTGCTGGCAGTGCTGGTACCCATAATGATGATTGCCATTGCCAACAACTATGGGGTGCACATCGTGGCACGCTACCAGGAACTCAATGCCAAACAGCCGCAGTGGTCCATGAGGGAAATCATTGACGAGTGCCTTGTGCAGCTGAGTAAGCCCATTATCCTCACGGGGTTAACCACCATTGTTGGGGTTATTGGATTGGTGGCCCATCTGCTGCTTCCTGCTAAGCAGATTGGCATTGTCAGCTCCATTGCCATTGGCTTTGCCCTGGCTCTCAGCCTGCTGTTTATCCCATCCATCATGATACGCATGAAGAAGGGCAAACCCATAGCCATTTATACCACCACAAAGAAAACTATGCTCGATAAGATATTGGCATGGTCGGCACGGGCTTCAACCCAAACGCCCAAAGCAGTAATTCTGGTTTTCAGCTTAGTGGTTTTGATTGCGGGTATAGGGATATCCAAATTGAAAGTGAGCATTAACCTGGAGCAGATGATGCCCCGCAAGCATCAGCTGAGGATTTCCACCGATATAGCCAATGAGTATTTTGGGGGAACTAAGATTATAAACGTGCTGTACGAGGGCGATATCATGGATCCCAAAGTGATGGGGGCAATGGACAAGTTGGAAACAGACCTGAAATCGGTTGAGGGTGTTGGGAGCGCCACCTCCATCGCCACTGTAACCCGTATTATCAGCCGTGCGCTGAACGATGAGGGCGATGAGCTGTACGACAGGATTCCCGACGACAGGCAGACCATAGCCCAGTACATTGAGTTTTACAACATGAGTGGCGACCCTGAGGACTTTGAAAGCATGGTGAACTTTGATTACACACAGGCGCAGGTTACCATTCAGTTCTCCGCTGTGGATATAGGTCAGTTCAATAGGATAGAGAGCACCATACGTGAATTGGCTTCCAGATCGGAGTATGCCAAGGCAGTGGCCGGGCAATGCCTTGTGGAGAAACAGATTTCGAATTCCATTGTTACAGGACAAATCTACTCCCTGATATTCGCACTGTTAGCCATAGCCATCATGCTGTGGGCTATCTTTCGCTCTGCTACTGCGGGCTTGCTCAGCAGTATCCCGCTATTCGCTTCGCTCATCTGCAACTTCGGCCTTATGGGCTGGTTTGGATTTCCTCTTGATATAGGCAATTCACTACTCTCATCCATAGCCATTGGCATTGGGGTCGATTATACCATCCATCTGTTCTGGCGGTTGAAGTACGAGTTGAGTCTTGGAAATAAGTACAGCGATGCCATAACCCGAACCCTTACCAACACAGGCAGGGGGATAGCCATCAACGCATTCTCGGTAATCATCGGCTTTGCCGTGCTGTTCCTGTCGGGCATGGTTATACTGCAAACTTTCGCATTTCTCATCATATTCTCTTTGCTCATCTGCTTGATGTGTGCCCTTGTGCTTATACCGGCCATATCAATGTTGGCTAAGCCGGGCTTCCTTGAGAGGAATGGGAGAACGTCGATAAAATATTAAAAGCATTAACACTATTAAAATCAAAATATTATGAAAAGAAGAGATTGTTTGATTGTTGCATTGGCTATGCTTTGCGGTGCAGGTGTGCAGGCGCAGAACCCACGCGAAATTTCTGAAAAGGCTGCCAATGCCATAGAGTTTGAGTCGATGGAGATGGCTTCAACCCTAACCATTTTAGATGGAAAAGGCAACAGCAGGGAGAGGAAGGTGGCGGTAGCTACCCGCAAGTTTGGCGAGGCCACCAAGACCCTCATGCGTTTCCTTTCGCCGGCCGAGGTGCAGGGCACGTCCATACTCATTCACGACTACGAGAAAAAGAGCGACGATATGTGGGTGTACCTGCCGTCGCTGCGTAAATCGCGCCGCATTGTCAGCTCCGAGAAGGGAAAAAGTTTCATGGGTTCCGAATTTACCAATGCCGATATGGCTAAACCAAATCTCGATGATTTTGATTATAAGCTTCTGGGTGCCGAAAACATTGACGGCAAGGAGTGCTGGAAGATTGAGGCAACACCCAAAAACGACAACGTGGTTAATGAAAATGGCTTTAGCCGCAGGGTTTCTTACATCGAAAAGAATACCTACCTGATGGTTCGTAGCGAGTTTTACAACAAGGCGGGTAAGCTAAATAAGGTGCAAATCCTGTCGGATTACCGCAAGCAGCCCAACGGGAAGTATTTTACCTACAGCATGTCCATGGAGAATAAGTTGAGTGGCAGGCGCTCTGAAATGAAGGTGGATCAGTTCCAGTTGGGATCGAAGCTGGACGAGGGTAGCTTTTCTACGGCAAGCTTGGAGAAGTAGTCTTTTTTTTTCTTTTTATAGTTATTTATTGTTGTAATTCAGTTGGTTTGGTTGGGTGAAAAGAGCCTCCTGCAATTTTTATCAATTGCAGGAGGCTCTCGGTTTATAAAAAAATAATCGGTAAGGACTAACGAGCTAATGCAAGGTTTTGATAATCGTAGTTGTAAAGATTGAAAGTGGAAACCACCTCGTTGTTTTGAACCAGCTCTACATCGCCCTTATCGCTGAGCAGACGAACGGAATGGCTCAGCTCGTTATTCGAATACACATCCCATGTGTTGTTGTCGAAATTGTACACCATCTCCACATTAACCGATGGGTTGGATGTGAAATCCTCAACGATGGTCATCTTGCCTTTTGTGGCAGTCATTTTTATCACCTTGCCATCCAGCATCACGTACTGTTGCTTAACATCCCCATCATTCATGGCCATGGGATTGCTACCTGTCCAAAACTCAATAGTATTCAATATAAAAGCATCAATTAGCGAAGCTACCCCGTAAACAGGGATAAAGAACATGAGAATGAATCCCAACTCCTGAACAAACTTACTGCCCAAGCCCTTGTTGAAGTTGTAAACCTTCTGGGTTAAAGCGAATTTCCCAAAACATCCGGTATTCAGCGTGGTTACCAAGAACAAGAATAAGGTGGCCGTCAGCACCGATACAATTTTTTTCTTCATAAAAAATGGTTTAAGTTAATAAATGGTTAAAATAATGATTCACAAAATATTCGATGTTTAGAATGCAATGAAAATTTAATCAAAAATGATTTGTTATTTAAAGACTAACAAAAAAATAGATTAAAATGTTTTAGAAAATTAGTGAGAAGTTAAACAATATAGTAAAATAACATAAAAATCGGATTATTTAATATTCCAACTCAACATACCACTTTCATTTTTAATGATTTTGTCATTATCGAGCAGCCACCGGATAACGGCCACGGTTTTTTCAGAGGGATGTTTTTTGACACTATCAATCAATTCTTCCAGGCCAACTTCTTGTTGGGTTAGCTTTGCCTTCAATTGATCCAAAATCTGGTCGAACTGGTACTTGCTCATGTTCAACTCATTTCGCGAAGTGCATACGTCGCATTTGCCACATCGATACGCATCCTGTTCGCCAAAATATTCCAAAAGCGATTGGCTGCGGCATTTGGTTGTCCCCGTAGCATAGGAAAGCATGGCCTCGATTCTGTTCAAGTATCTCTCCTTACGATTTTTATAGTTAGATGGACTGATGTATAAATTTTTATCATCAAGCCTCTCCTCTGTAAAGATGATTAAGGGAGTCTTTTTTCGCGGTATGTAGTTGATTGTTTTTGACCTGCTCAGTTTTATCAAATTTTCAGTAACTGTACTCAGCGGCAATCCAGAAATTTTGGCAATGTAACCCTCATCAATGCGAACGTAGTCAGAAAAAAGCCCTGAGAAGTTTCGGAGGAGGATTTTGATAAAATGGTCCAGTTCGGCATTGGCAATTTGAAACCTATAAAGCTCCTTTTTATCCACTGTAACCATAATCCTGCTTGGATTGTCCAGCTCGTCGGTCAGTTCAATATACCCTTCAGTTTCCAAAAATTTCAGCGAGTTGTAAGCCTGCACATAGTTAAGCTTGAAGGCAGAGGCAAAATCCATGATGTTGAAATCGTAAACCTCGCCCTTGCCTGCCCCCAGGGGTACACCGAGAAAAGAACATAATGCCTGATAGCATCTTTTTATTTCAGTTACCTCGGGAAAGGTTGATGCGATTCGCTTTTCAATCTTTACCCTATCGGAGTCGTTGTAAAGAAGTATTGCGTAAGCAAGTTTGCCATCGCGACCGCCGCGACCCGCCTCCTGGAAGTAGGCCTCGGGCGAATCGGGCAGGTCCATATGGACAACAAAGCGCACTTCCGGTTTGTCTATACCCATGCCGAATGCATTGGTGGATACGATGACCCGTATTCGGTCGTTCTGCCATGCATCCTGTTTCATATTTCTTACTTCGGTGGATAGACCTGCATGGTAAAAATCGGCTGCAACACCACTTTTTTGAAGCATTACGGCTATTTCTTTTGTTTTCAGCCTATTGCGAACGTAAACAACACCGGTTCCGGGAATATTTTGAACAATCTTTAGCAAATGTTTATTCTTATCCTCCACGTTCCTGACGAGGTAAACCAGATTTTTACGTTCGAAGCTCATCTTAATCACCCGCTTTTCCTTAAAACCTAATTTTTCCTGAATGTCATCCACAACTTGTGGCGTGGCGGTTGCAGTAACCGCCAAAAAAGGGGTGTCGGGGAGCAGTTCCCTCAGCTCAGCTATTTTAAGATACGAAGGCCGAAAATCATAACCCCACTGCGAAATACAATGCGCTTCATCAATGGCAATGAGGTTAACTTTGAATTTTTGCAAACGGGCTTTGAACAATTCTGTATCTAATCTTTCCGGCGAAAGGTAGAGGAACTTATAATCCCCATAGGCGCAGTTATCCAGGGTTATATCCTGCTCGTGACGCGTCATGCCCGAGTGTATGGCGGCAGCCCTAATATCCTTCTTTTTCAGGTTTTCAACCTGATCTTTCATCAGTGCAATCAGTGGCGTAATCACAAGGCAAATGCCCTCTCTGGCCAAAGCAGGAACCTGAAAGGTTATTGACTTGCCTCCTCCTGTGGGCATCAGGGCAAGGGTGTCGCGACCACTATACACCGATTGTATAACCTCTTCCTGAATCGATCTGAACGAGGAGTATCCCCAGTATTGCAACAGTATTTTTTTAAAGATCTCCACCGAAAGGTTATTGATTATTCACAAAAATAAACCGATTTAACGTGGGGCACAAGTCTTTTATCGAAAACCACTAATCTTGTTGTAAGATTTTTTGTAACTTGGCAGCCAAAAATTTACCTTTATCCCTATGTCGTTTTTAAAAGAAAAAGTTATATACGAAGGACTTACCTTTGACGATGTGCTATTGGTTCCGGCATACTCCGAAGTCCTTCCGCGCGATGTGGATATCTCAACCCGATTCTCCCGCAACATTCAAATAAAGTCTCCCATCATTTCGGCAGCCATGGATACCGTCACCGAATCGGCCATGGCCATTGCCATGGCAAGGGAAGGCGGGATAGGTGTTATCCACAAAAACATGCCTATACAAATGCAGGCTAAACAGGTGAAGGCCGTGAAACGTGCCGAAAGCGGCATGATATACGACCCCATAACCATCCGTCCCAACGCTACGGTTGGCAATGCCTTAAGCCTGATGAAGGAGTACAAAATCGGCGGGATACCCGTAGTTAACGAAGATATGATTTTATTAGGCATTGTTACCAATCGCGATTTGCGATTCCAGCAGAACATGTCGAGACGGATTAAGGAGGTGATGACCAGCGAGAATCTTATTACTACCAGCCGATCAATAACCCTCGAAGAGGCCTCAGCCATACTGCAAGAGCATAAAATTGAGAAGTTGCCTGTTGTGGACGAGAATGGGAAATTGGCCGGATTACTTACGTTTAAAGATATCACAAAGGTCAAGGATAATCCATTGTCAAGCAAGGATTCTAAGGGCCGACTGAGGGTAGCTGCAGGAGTTGGTGTTGCCAAGGATACCATGGAACGTATTCAGGCACTGATAGATGCCAAGGTGGATGCCATCGTTATAGATACTGCCCATGGGCACACCAAGGGTGTGATAGATATGCTGAAACAGGTTAAGAAAAAGCATCCCGATTTGGAGGTTGTGGTGGGCAATATTGCAACGGCAAAAGCGGCTGTTGAACTGGTTAAGGCAGGTGCCGATGCGGTTAAAGTGGGCATTGGCCCCGGTTCAATTTGTACTACCCGAGTGATTTCTGGAGTGGGAGTTCCCCAGCTCACAGCCATATATGATGTGGCCAAAGCGGTTAAGGGAAGCGGCGTGACAGTGATAGCCGACGGGGGAATCAGATATTCCGGCGATATAGTGAAAGCCATCGCAGCCGGTGCTGACACGGTGATGATGGGCTCGCTCCTTGCCGGGGTGGAAGAATCACCGGGGGAGACAATAATTTACAATGGCCGGAAGTTTAAATCGTATCGCGGCATGGGATCGGTGGAAGCCATGCAGCAGGGCTCTAAAGATCGCTATTTTCAGGACGTTGAAGACGATATACAAAAATTAGTGCCCGAGGGCATTGTGGCCCGTGTGCCTTTCAAAGGGACATTGGCAGAAGTTGTTTACCAAATGCTGGGAGGCCTGCGATCGGGCATGGGATACTGCGGGACAGCCAATATCAGCCAGTTGAAAGAGGCTGCTTTCGTAAGGATTACCAATGCCGGCGTTACCGAAAGCCATCCACACGACGTGGCAATAACCCGTGAGGCACCAAACTACAGCAGGACTTCTATATAATGGCCTGAAGGTTAGCCTGTAAGTAAGAATCTTTTGGTACAAAAAAATAGTTATCATGAAAATTAAAATTTTTATTGCCCCCATCTTTCTTGCCTTTTCTCTATACACGGCTTTTGGGCAAGACAACAACGAAAAAACATTGCTTACCGTTGGTAATGAAAAAGTAAGCGTAGATGAGTTTAAGCGAATCTACCTGAAAAACAATCAGATGGTAGGCGATATGGATAAAAAATCGTTGGATGAATACCTTAACCTATTCGTCATCTACAAGCTGAAAGTGGCTGAGGCAAAGTCGATGGAACTGGACAAAAAGGAAAGTTTTAAAAAGGAACTCGATGGTTACAAAAAGCAGCTGGTACAACCCTTTTTAACTGACAAGGAAACCGAAGATCGGTTGTACAAAGAGGCATACGAAAGAATGCAGTACGAAGTGGATGCCAGCCATATTCTGCTTGCCCTGCCCGAGAAGGCTACGCCTGAGGATACGCTTGCCATATACGATAAGATAATGAAAATCAGGCAGAGAATTATAGATGGCGAGCCGTTTGAGGTGGTGGCCAAGGCTACCTCCGATGATCCTTCGGTTAAACGCAATGGCGGAAGGCTTGGGTATTTCACGGCGTTTCAGATGGTGTATCCATTTGAGAAAGCAGCATATAATACTCCCGTAGGAAGCATTTCCATGCCTGTCCGTTCGCGATTCGGTTACCATCTGATTAAGGTGAACGATAAGCGCCTTTCGGTGGGTCAAATTAAGGTGGCCCACATCATGATTGCGTTTCCGCAAAATGCAACAGAAGCGCAGCAAATGCAGGCCAAAGCCAAAATCGATTCCATTTATAAACTTGTGCTTAACAATGAGGATTTTGCCAGTCTGGCCCGAAGCTATAGTCAGGATCCGGGGAGTGCCCGCAATGGTGGTGAATTGCCCTATTTCGGCCCCGGTAGGATGGTTCCCGAATTCGATAGGGCTGCTTTTGCCCTGCAAGCCGATGGACAGGTGTCGGAACCCGTAAGAACACAGTTCGGTTGGCACATTATCAAAAGGTTGGATAAGAAATTGGTAGGAACATACGATGAAATGCTTCCTGAGATAAAGACAAAGCTCAGCCGTGATGAGCGCGGAAGGTTAAGCCATAATGTTTTTATCAAATCCATGAAAGAGAAGTATGGCTTCTCCGTTGATTCGTCCATGCTGAAAAGCATGGAGGGGATGTTAGACGATTCATATTTCTCGGGTACTTGGCAGATTCCATTGGCGAAAAAATTAGACCAGCCGCTGTTCCATTTTGCAGGGAAGTCGTATGCATTGCGATTGCTGGCCGAAAGGATTAAAGAGACTCAGAGGGGTCAGAACAGAATACCATTCGGAGTGCTGGTTGAAAGGAATTTTAACGACTTGGTGGAGAGTACAATTAATTCCTTCGAAGAGGAAAGGCTGGTCAGAGAAAACCCCGATTTTTATTACCTGCTGAAGGAGTATTACGATGGGATTCTCCTTTTCGAAATTATGGATATGTGCGTGTGGTCAAAGGCCTCCAACGATGCCGATGGACTGGCTGAATTCTATCGGAATAATATTGATAACTACAAGTGGGAGAAACGGGTACATGCCGTACAGTACGTCTTCCCCAGCGAGCCATTGGCAAAAAAAGCGTATAAACTCGTCACTTCGAAGAAAGGTGCATTGCTAACGCCTGATGAGATAAAAAAACGTGTGTCATCCAATCCAAAAGACACTATAGTCATAAGCGATTATGCTTCGCTTCCCGAAGACCCCGTATTCAAAGGCTATAAGGAATGGCCCAAGGGTTTTTCTCCAATAACACCCGTTGATAAAGGGTACTCATTTGTTCGCTTTGTCAAGGAAGAGGTAGGTGAGCCCATTCCCATGGAAGATATAAGAGGCAGGCTGATTGCAGACTATCAGGAGTTTTTAGAAAAACAATGGGTCGAATCGCTCAGGGAGAAGTACGAAGTGATCGTAAACAGGGAATTGCTTGAAGAGGTTGCCTCTAACTTAAATTAACATAAAGAACAGCAATAGAGACACAGCGATTTCGTTTTAGCCATTGGAGTAAATTGGAGAATAAAGTATGCATAAAATGCAAATAGTAAAAAGTGTTGGGATATTGCTGTTGTTCGTGCTGGTTATTCAAGCAGGTTGTAACTACAATGAGCCAAAAAATCAAATAGCCGTAGCGCGGGTTCACAACAAGTATCTCTACTTAAACGACATAAAAGATATTTTCCCTCAGGGGGTTAGCCAGGCCGATAGCCTGCAGATTCTCACCACCTACGTCGATCGTTGGGTTAGGAAACAGCTTATGCTATACAGGGCGCAGAAAAACCTGACGGATGAGCAAAAAAATGTTAACCAGCAGATAGAGGATTACCGTTCGTCCCTACTGATTTTTAAATATGAACAGGAGTATATCAAGCAGAAGCTTGATACGGTTATCCCACAGTCGGAATTGGAACTTTTTTACAAGGAAAACATTGGAAACTTCGTTCTGAATGAGAGCATTGTGAAGGCTCTATTTATTAAGATTAACCTTGATGATCCGTACTACGACAGAATTAAGGCTTTGTACAGGTCGAACACCGAGGATGACATAAAGGTTTTGGACAACATAGCGTATCAGGCGGCCGTTAAATACGATTATTTTAACGACAGATGGATTCCTTTTTCTCTTATCATGAAGGAATTGCCCGAACCCATAATCAATCCCGAAAACTTCCTGCGCAACAATCGGTATATCGAGGTGAACGATGGTACTTATGCTTACCTTATCCACATCAGAGAGGTAATTCATAGGGGCGAAATATCGCCCATGTCGTATGAATATGAGAATATTCGAAATATCCTTCTCAACAAACGCAGGCAGAGATTGATCCTCGATCTGGAATCGAAGATTTATAACGATGCCAGAAATTACAACCATTTTAGTACATACATAGAAAAACAGTAAATAACAGTAATGAAATTAGCAAATCAAATCCTCAGGAACAGCCTACTACTTGTAACATTTGTTTTTTGGCATCATTTCTCTTCTGCCCAGTACGTCATCGATCAGATTTTAGCCATTGTGGGAAATGAGAAAATCCTCCTTTCGGATATAGAGCAGGAAGAGTTGAGGATGAAGATGCAGGGTTTTATCCCTGAGGGCGAGGTGAAGTGCCATATTTTTGAGGAATTGCTGACTCAAAAGCTTTTGCTGAACCAGGCGCAAATCGACAGCATTTCTGTTACCGATGTTCAGGTGGAGGGAGAGATGGAACGTAGGCTTAAGTTTTTCATCAGCCAGGTGGGATCGGAGTCGGCACTGGAAAAGTATTTCAATAAATCAATCTTTCAAATCAGGGAAGATCTCAGGCTTGCCATAAGGGAATCGTTGCTAACGCAACAGATGCACGAAAAAGTGGTAAGTAATATAGCGGTTACACCCTCCGATGTTAAAAAGTTCTATAAAACCATTCCCAGGGACAGCCTTCCAACGATACCCGAACAGTATGAATATAGGCAGATAGTTATTTACCCTCCTGCCTCTGATGAGGCCAAATTGCTGGTAAGGGAAAAAATGCTCGAACTTAGGGAACGTGTTCTCAAAGGGGAACGATTTGCCACGTTGGCCGTGGCCTATTCAGAGGACAGGGCTTCGGCTTCGCGCGGTGGCGAATTGGGATTTCAAACAAGAGACCAGTTTGTAAAAAGCTTTGCCGATGTGGCTTTCAATCTAAAGGATGGTCAGGTGAGCCAAATTGTTGAAACCGAGTATGGGTTTCATATTATTCAGATGATAGAGAAGCGGGGCGATATGGTTAACGTCAGGCATATTCTGATGAAACCCACATATACTGTCGATATGCTTGCGAAAGCCAGCAACCGATTGGATAGCATTGCCAACCTGATTAAGGCCGATTCCATTAGCTTTGCAAAGGCAAGTATGTATTTCTCCGAGGATAAAAAAACCAGACTTGGCGGAGGATTGGTGATTAACCCCCAAAAAGGAACTACGCTATTCGAAAAAGAGCAGCTTAATCCTGCCGACTATTATGCAATTCGCAACCTGTCTGTGGGCGAAATCAGCGACCCATTCGAATCGAGGGATGACCATGCCAATGTGATTTACAAAATGATTACCCTGACCAGAGTAATACCACAGCACGTGGCAAACCTGGACGATGATTACGCTATCATCCAGCAAATGGCCAAAGGCTATGAACAGCAGCAGGTTTTTTTGAAGTGGATTGCTGATAAAATAAAGAAAACGTACATTACCATAGATCCTTCGTTCAGTAATTGCGATTTTGAAAACAAAGGATGGGTTAAATAGATTTTTTTAACCCGAATGCTCTTTACAGGCTCGTCATATCCATTGGCTAATCAATACAGCATGTCTGTTTTTTGGGCTAATCTTATGAGTAAAAAGATTCCCATAGTTTTGCACCTAACCATTTTGTTGATGCTTCTCTTTTTCGGCCTTCCGGCCGCTAAGGCACAGCAGCGGCGGCAGGTTATCATCGATCATGCAGGAGAGATGCGCAATTTAAAGAAGGATGGGAGGGAGGTTCGAAGGCTCATCGGCGATGTGATTATGCGACATGAGGATATCACCATGAAGTGCGACAGCGCTTACGAATACGTTGGCGAAAACCGATTTGATGCCTATGGCAGGGTGGTGATTGTTCAGGAGGATAGCAGGCTCTATGGCGACTCGTTGCACTACGATGGCAACAAAAAGGTGGGTAGGGTCAGGGGTAAACTGGTCAGGCTTGTTGACAAGGATGCGGAGCTGATAACCAACTATCTGGATTTCAATACCCGTGAAAATTCAGCCACGTTTTACAATGGCGGGATAATGACTTCGGACGATTCAAAATTCTCATGCCGCAGGGGCATCTATTTTTCCCGTCGCAAACAGGCTATCTTCAGTGGGAGTGTGGCATATGAAACCCCTGAAATGCTGCTCAATACCGATTCGCTCATCTATTACACCGATCAGGAGTTGGCTCAATTTTTCGGGCCAACGCGCATATACAATGACGACAATTTTATCTATTGCGAAAAAGGCTGGCACAATAGGGAAACCGAGGAATCGGAGTTTACCCACGATGCTTATGTTGATAACGGAAAGCAACAGGTGTACGGGCATCGGATAGTATCGTCGCAACAAACGGGCTTTGCCCAAATCACGGGGAGAGGTTGCGTTGTTGACTCGACAAGGAACCTCAGGATTTTTGGCGATACCATAAACTATTACAGAAATGAAAAATATGCCGAGGTTAGGTGTAACCCTTTTATCTTCTCAGTATCCGACGATGGTGATTCGTTGTACCTGAAGGCTGATCTGTTCACTGCCATTACTGTTGACGACACGCTAAGTGCGGATAGTTCGCATAATATATTTTATGCATACAGGAATGTTGCCTTTTTTCGTAATGATTTTCAGGGAGTTTGCGATTCCATGGTTTTCCACGGCGGCGATTCCATTCTACATATGTACAACAAACCGGTTCTTTGGAACGACGACAATCAGCTGAGTGCAAGCTATATAAGTTTTGCCATAAGAAATCAGCTGATTGACCGGATGTATATGACAGGCTCTTCGTTTGTATGCTCCCAAGAGGATACTGCCCAGTTTAATCAGATAAAAGGGAAGGATATGCTGGGGTATTTTAATAAGGGCAGGTTATATAAACTGGATGTTGAAGGGAATGCAGAAACGGTTTACTTTGCCAGGGATAAGGGTGTGCTTTCGGCGGTAAATAGGGCTGAAGGGAGCAGGCTTACCATAAATCTGAAGAAGAATAAGGTAACCAGCATTATGTTCAAGGAAAAACCGCAGGCAACGCTTTTTCCCATTGATAAAGCCGAAATCGAGGACATATTCATCAAAGGATTTATTTGGCAAAATGAAAAACGACCTGCCATTATCGATGTCGTACCCAAAGGGATTGACATTGATTTCTTTTCAGATTATTATTCTAAGGCTAATGCTTTCCGCAATCGGAAAACAAAACCGGCTGAATCGTTAAATGAGCAATTCTAAGGGCAGTGAACTATTGCTGTGGTAGTTTGATGCAATTATCGAATCCTAATATTCATCCTCGTTGAAGAAAAAATCTTCCTTCGTAGGATAATCGGGCCAGATATCCTCAATGCTATCGTATATGTCACCTTCATCCTCAAGTTCTTGCAGATTTTCAATCACTTCAAGGGGAGCTCCCGAACGTATAGCATAGTCGATAAGTTCTTCTTTGGTGGCCGGCCAAGGGGCATCCTCCAGTTTCGATGCCAATTCAAGTGTCCAATACATGGGTGTATATTTAATTAAACAATTGAATGTCAGTAAATTGTATATTTTTTGTATTTTTGCAAATATATAAAAAAAAATAATTAAACCTTAGGATGCCATTTTATTTGATCTATTTTTAATTCTTTTGCTAAATAACGGGATAGTACAAAAAAGAAATCGCTGAGACGATTAAGATATTTAGTCACGGTTTCAGGTACTGGAGTATCATTGGCCAATTTTACAGCCGTGCGCTCTGCCCTCCGGCAAATCGTACGGGCAACATGGCACAGGGAGATCGCCGGGTGCCCTCCGGGCAGGATAAAACCTGACAAGGGCTCCAGTTCACTTTCCATTGTATCGATGCGCTGTTCCAAAAATTGGATGTCCTCCTGCAAAACTTGTGGGATTTTCACTTGACAGTCGGAACAGTCGGCCGCAAGGATGGAAGCACAGCTCATCAGGCGGTCGAGGATATGCTCAAGAATATCCTTATGCAACGGGTCAATTTCCTGATCGTGAAGCAGTGCAACAAATGCCATCAGTTCATCTACTGTCCCATACGCCTCAATGCGCAAATGGTACTTGGGTACTCGATTCCCTCCTATTAAGGAGGTACTTCCCTTATCGCCGGTTTTTGTGTATATCTTCACGGTAATACGGTATTTTAAACCGCTAAAACTATTCTGAAATAGTAACTTCCTGTCTGGTCACGGGATTGGGGTTAATCTCATCCGATTCGATTAATCCATCGCGCAGCCGCACAATCCTGCGTGCGTGCCTTGCAATATCCTCCTCGTGGGTAACCACAATTATCGTATTGCCCTGTTTGTAGATATCCTCAAACAGATTCATTATATCGATGGATGTCTTTGAGTCGAGGTTTCCGGTGGGCTCATCGGCTAATATAATGGCGGGATTGTTGACCAGCGCACGGGCAACTGCCACCCTTTGGCGTTGTCCGCCTGACAATTCATTTGGTCTATGCTCCATCCTGTCGTTTAATCCAACGTTCGTCAGCGATTTGGTGCCGGAAATAACCCTGTCGGGCTTGCTTACACCGGCATATACCAATGGCAGCATTACATTCTCCAATGCGGTGTAGCGTGGAAGCAGATTGAAGGTTTGGAACACGAACCCTATTTCCCTGTTTCGGATTTCAGCCAGCTGATCATCCTCCATTTTGCTCACATCCGTTCCGTTGAGTACATACTTTCCCGAAGTAGGCGTGTCGAGGCAGCCAAGTATGTTCATTAGGGTAGATTTACCCGAACCCGAAGGCCCCATGATGGCCACATATTCATTCTTGTAAATTTTGAGCGAAACCCCCTCAAGTGCCTTTACGACAACGGTACCAACCTTATAATACTTCTTTATATCGGTGATGTCGATTAACAATTCTTTATTCATAATGACAATTCGTTAGCTTAATAAAATATGTGTCTATGACTGATTTACCATTTAAAGGTTTATTGTGAAATGCTGTTTTGACATCCCCGGCTTAAAAAGAAGTATTCCAAAATTGAAGAGGTCGAGGCTCAACGATACGCTTTTGTGCTCCGAAACGATTTGCCAGGTTTTAAACATTTCCCGGCTCCACCGGATATCGTCAAATACAAACACAGAATTTTCGTGTCTCATCTTGTTGCAAAGTTTGAAATATCGCAGGGTGGGTTCCGATTTGTGATTGCCATCGAAAAAAATCAAATCGAAGGTTAATCCTTCGCCCGCAAGTTTTAGCAGCGAATGTTCAAAGTCACCTTCCATCAGTTCAATGTTGTTGCATTCCATGGTTTCAAAGGTCTTTTTAGCATGGGATATTCGCTGTTTGTCCCCTTCTAATGTGATAATCTTTGCCCAGGGGCATGCTTTGGATAGATATAACGTGCTGATTCCGATAGATGTGCCTAATTCCAAAACAGATTTAGCATCTAACCATTTAGCCAGGCGGTATAAAAAAGCACCATGCTTTGAGTTTACGGACGAAGTACGGGCTAATTCCCCCAAGGTGAGAATTTTGGTTCCTCTGGTTGCTCTCGCTCCGTGCGTGCTTGCGCCTACCAAAAGTTTAGATTTTTGCAAATCGTCCCTAAATGCTTCAATGGCTTTCACATTGTGGTCTGTTTCGTTTTCATGGATTACCTCTCGGGCAAATCGGTAAACGAATGGCGAATGGATACCATGCCCTTTTGACGACTTGGCGTTGAGTTTATGCAACAGGTATTGCTTTGCAACTTTTACTTTATGCCCTGTTTCCATGATGCCGAAATCAACAATTGACTGATTTAGTGATATAGTATATAAAAAAAACGTATTTTCGTAATATAATTACGTGCAAAGGTTGTAAAAATTACACAAGCATTTTACTTTCTCAATATTATAAAAAATGTTAAAACCAAAATAGTTGATCATGAAGGACATTAAATGGTATGTTTCAATTACGTTCCTGTTGATTCTTTTCAACTCATTAGGAGTTGGATTGCTTGCGCAGGACGAGGGCTGGACTGTTGTGAGCCAATGGCCGGTGAATAACTCGGCTTCCGGTTTGGCCTATGATGGCACCTATTTTTACATTGGCACTTATGGGGTCAATGGAGGCAATGTCTATCGCTTCGATCCGACCACCGGTACCAATACCCTGCTGTTTACCGGGCCCCATAGCTATGCTTATGGCTTAACTTATGATGGCGAGTATCTCTGGACCATTGACCAGCCCTCTTCATCGTCATCTCCTGCATTTGCCATGAAGCTTGATATGAACGGGGGTTCCCTTGCGCAATTCAACCTGCCTATGCACTACATGTCGGGTATTGCCTGGGACAATGGCAATTTCTGGGTAGCAACCTACTACCCCGACCCGGGGATTATTCACGAGGTTGATGATCAGGGGAATCAGCTGAGTAGTTTTGTTCCTCCTGCCAATCAGCCGTGGGATCTCGCTGTCCAAGGCGATTCGCTTTGGATAATTGATTATTGGAATAATGTTATTGACGTTGTTCTGAAGGATGGCACTCCAGTTGAGTCGTTCCCCTATACTGATTATAGGGCTTCAGGAATTTGGCACGATGGAACATTTCTATGGTACATTGGCCGTGCTTCAAGTGGTGCCAGCACTTTGTATAAAGTCAACCCCTGGGGAGGAGGAACTCCTGTAATCAGCGTACCCGCAACCCATGATTTTGGAAATGTTACCCTTTCCGAAACGGCTACGTGGAATATACAGATTGGCAATAACGGAACTGGCGCCCTTGAGATAAGCAATATCACCTTCTCAGGGGATAATACGTTCTATGTTGAAGAACCTAACTTCCCATATTCCGTTGATGTTGGAGGTTCGGTTACGCTTACCATAGTGTTTGAACCCAATTCCATAGCCGAGTATGTGGAGTCTATGACTATCCACTCCAACGACCCGGCTAATCCCGAAAAGGTTATAGAACTCCGCGGAGCGGGACTATTCGATGGCGCGTATATTACCGGAGTTCAGGAAAGCATTGATTTTGGAATTGTAAGGATGAACTCAACCAGCAGAAAGTATCTGCACGTAAAGAATATGGGTAACATTAACCTGGTTTTGGATTCCATGAACTTTTCAAGCGACTATTTTTTCATGGACGAATCGGTGGCACTACCTCTGACTGTATTGCCGGTACAATCGGTGGAATTGCCCATATGGTTTTGGCCAAAAAATGCCGGAGGGATTAATGAGACCCTAACGTTGACTTTTAATAACGATGAACAGTCGCCTCTTGATGTAGAGGTTAAGGGCACCGCAGATGACACTCCGCTCGCCCTGGGCGATATTATCTGGGAACATCAGTTCACCGGAACTACGGAGTATAATCCCAGGGCCATCATGCCGCTTGCAGATATTACAGGTGATGGCGTGCAGGAGGTGGTGGTGGGAACACGAGATCACATGATAAGCCTTTTCAACGGGAATTCCAGCGGTTCTCCCGATTTGCTCTGGGAAAGTGAAGTGGGAATTGTGGAATATGCCAAGGGCATCGCATGTCTGGATGACATCAACGATGATGACGCGCCTGATATCGTGGTCGGTACCGCTTGGGGAGATCGGACGGTTACTGCACTCAGCGGGAAAACAGGCGAAATTCTATGGCGTTTCAATACAAATCAGTATGGATCCGGGGGGTGGGTTTACATGGTAAGCGTGAAATACGATTACAATGGCGATTGTTTTATGGATGTACTGGCTGCTACCGGTGACGATGGGTATAATACAGGGCCAAGGCGGGTTTTTCTACTCAATGGAAAGAACGGACAAAAGATATGGGATACTTTTTTAAATGCCAGCGTTTACTCTGTTTTATCCATCGATGACATAAATGGCGACGGGGTTCCCGATGTGTTGGCCGGAGCCACTTCACCTGCCGAAAAGGGTATGGTATATGCTTTGAATGGTGTTAATGGCAATGTTATTTGGCAAAAGGAAACAGCCGGAACAGCAGTGTGGGCTCTGGAGCAAATAGACGACATTACCGATGACGGTGTTGCCGATGTTATTGTGGGAACTTTTAATGGCGTTTACTACTTGCTCGATGCTACCAATGGACAGATTGAAGCAGAGGGATCACTCGGTTCATCCATAATACTCAATTTTTGGATAGCCGGCGATTTGAATGGTGATGGTTATGTGGATATTCTTCCTGCCCATTCTACAGTAAAAAATGTGGTGGCCATATCAGGTCTTGATGGGCAAATATTGTGGTCAACACAGGTTTCCGATCAGCCCTGGAGCGTCATCCCGCTTAACGATATTTCGGGCGATGGCATACCCGATCTTGCCGTTGGCACCCTTTATATGCAGAATAATCTCTATTTTATTGAAGGGGCTGAAGGTGACATACTGAAAACAATCCCAATGACAGGTGCTGTGGATGTTATCATGAGTGTGGCCGATATCACCGGCGATTACTCCATGGAGGTTGTAACCGGAACGCGCGATGGGAAGTTAAAGGTTTTCTCGGGAGGACTGGACGCAGCAATTCCCCGATCGGATGTTACATTCCATGTAACCGAAGCGGATACCCCTACCAATAACCTTCAGGATGCCACCGTTGTAATTATCGAAACCGCAGAATCAGACCAAACCGATGAGGATGGTATGGTGGTTTTCTCGTTAACCGATGGAAACTATACTTACACGGTGTCCAAAGAGGGGTACTTTTCTGCAGAGGGTAATTTTACAATAGATGGGGAAAATCTTTTGGTTGAAGTAGCACTCACTGTGGATAATACCGGCGTCACTGTATTGCCCCAATCGCAGCTGTTGAGGGCATATTGCTACCCCAACCCAATGAGCACCTACACCAATATTACCTTCACGCTAACACAAGACGAACAGGTTAAGGTGTTGATATACGACGTAAATGGCTCTGTCATTCGGGTTTTTGAAAGCCAAATGTATTATGCAGGAGAAAATCATCTTATATGGGATGGACGCAATCAGCGTGGCGGAGTTGTACCCAATGGAATGTATTTCTTCGAATTGGTGACAACCAATAAGTCGTTTAGAGATCGAATACTGATTTTAAGAGACTAAATTTGCAATTGTGCATTTGATTGATATTGAGTTCGTTGAATAGAAGTCAGCTTAGCTGTTGAACTGAATAATACTAACATAGTTAACCCATTAAAGCGGATGAACCAACCGTTTTAATGGGTTATTTTAATAAGTATCTCAATGAGGTGTAATGTACTTGGAGTATCCTATGATAACCTTTTCAGAACTGTCATTTGGTAAACATTTGACAGTAAGATTTTACACAATCAATAAGACCTTAATCATTTACAATACAAATTACCGGAAGACTATAAAAAAAGAGGATTTATCTTTAAAAAGTAGCCATTTTCAATTTTTATGGGATATATTTAGGGCATATTTCCCAAACCATAAGAAGTGTTGTTGTTACTAAGTAAGGTAGTTGTTTTAGTTGTTCGATATTACGGGTGGTTATGAAATACTTTGCTCTTATAATAAGCTTCTTACTGTTGCCCATCGCTTCAGCTTTTTCAGTTTCGGATGAATTGGGTAGTTTTCCTTACAGGAATTTCCTCTATAACGAATATCATGGCCATTTTCAAAATTGGGCTATAGTTCAGGACCATAGAGGGATCATATACGTTGCCAATAACAATGGAATTCTTGAGTACGATGGGCGGAACTGGTCTCTTATTCCGGTGAATAATGCAGTCTGTAGATCATTGGATGTAGATGAATCGGGGCGGGTTTGGGTTGGCGCCTTGAATGAGATGGGCTACCTTGCACCTGATTCAGAAGGGGCCATGTCATTCCATTCTGTTCTGCATGTTCTTGATCAGGAGGAACCCATTGGCCTTGTTCGTCAGATATATGCCACGAAAAATGGTATTTACTTCTGTACTAATGGCTGCATTTTCCGGATTAAGGGGAATCAGCTGAGGAAATGGTATCCTAAGACTTATTTTCACAGAACCTATTGTGTGGCCGATACTATTCTTTCGTTTCAGCCCGATGTTGGTTTGACTGCCATGCAAGGTGACACCATGGTTATGGTGAAGGGTGCAGAAAGATTAGAGAAAACCCGCATATACACCATCCTCCCTTACGATGCCACAAGGATACTCATCGGTACACAATCCGAGGGATTGTTTCTGTTGGAGGTGAAGACAAATTGCGAAGGTGAATCCGCAGGCAAGAACTTATTAGAACCTTTTAAAACCTCAAACGACCCCTTTTTCAAAGAGAATTGGATATATAATGGTTTAAGATTGCCCAATGGATGGTATGCCATTGCTACCTATCGTGGTGGCGCGGTTGTTTTAAATGAAAAAGGTCAGGTATTACAATATATCGGTAAGGAGCAAGGCATGCAGGATGAAACGGTGTGGAATATTGCATGCGATAGTCAGGATAATATTTGGCTCGCCTTAAACAACGGTATTTCCTATTCTGCCCTGATTTCACCCATTACGAAATGGGATTCCAATTCAGGACTGCAAGGTGTTTTGCAGTCGGTAAACCGTTATCAGGGGGTGCTTTATGTAAGTTCAAATACAGGAGTTTATTACCTCGAAAGGAAGAATTTCAAAAAAATAGATGGCATTTTTAACCTTTCATGGAACATTTCGGTGGTTAAATCAGCCGATGGTAAGGAGACTGCATTTGTGGCTACTGGTGACGGGGTTTATCAACTTGAAAATAAAAAGGCAAAAAAAATTAACAATGCCCCTGCATACATGGTTTATCAATCGAAATACCATAAAAATATTTTATTTATTGGACTTTACGAGGGCATTGGGGTCATGTCCTATAAGGGTGGAAAATGGCATTATTTAGGCAGGATAGAAGGAATTGATGAAATGGTGCCTTTTTTAACAGAGGATGATGATGGCAATTTGTGGCACACGGCATACAACAAATATATTGTTCGTGTTGCAATATCACATCCTGCCGAGTTGAAATATGACAGCAGGGAAGAGTTTGTCCAATTGCCGTATAGTGCAACGCCAAATACTGAAACAAAGCTAATTAATCTGAATGGTCAAATAAAGCTGACTACTGACAAGGGGTTGGCTTTTTACAATGCCGATACAAAAAGGTTTGAACCGGATTCGTCACTGGGAACTGAGTTTACCACAGGAAATACGGGGATTACTATTTTCAACCTGGATTCATTTTACAATTTATGGTTCGAATCGCTTAAAGAACCTTATACACAGAGCATTGAAAGAGCCGTTTTCAATCCCGAAGGCTTTTTTATTCGATTGACCAGCGAGTTGAATGAAATCCCAAATAGTAATTTTTATGATGTCCATACCGATAACGATGGCGTCTCTTGGATTACAAGTGCCGATGGTTTATATCGCTTCGACCCGAGTGTTGATAAAAAGGGTCGCAAAATACCTTCCGTAGTCATTCGTAGGGTTGTTGATGCTCAAAAGCATACCATCTTTAAGGGGGCTTTTCCTCGTTTTTGTGGCGATGAGTTTTTCCTATGCACAGGTACTGAACAGCAGGTAAGAGACATTCCGGCAATACCATATACAAGCAATTCATTAACCTTTACTTTTACATCCCCCTTCTTTGGACAGGAGGCAAAAATGCTGTATTCGTACATGCTGGAAGGGTATGAAAAGGATTGGTCGGAGTGGACTACTTCGAATACAAAGGATTATACTAATCTCCCCCACGGAAAATACCGTTTCTTGGTCAAAGCGCTAAGCGCATACGAGGTAGAGAGTAACGTGGCCGCTTTCTCATTTTCAATTCGGCGCCCATGGTTTCATCATCCCCTGATTTATGTGCTGTACATTGTAATCTGTGCGTCAATCATCTATTTAATTGTTTTTCTCAATGCCAAACGGCTTACTGCGATAAATCGCAGGCTTCATAAACTGGTTGAAAAGAGGACGCAGGAGATTCTGCTGAAGCAGCAGGATATAATAGAGAAAAATGCCATGTTGGAAAAACAGAAAGAACGAATATTGGCACAGAATGAAGAGTTGATGTATGTGAACATGCAAACTAATGCCAGTATTCAGTATGCGTTAACCATCCAGCAAGCTATTTTGCCCGAAAAGAAAACCCTTCACCTATATTTCGAGCATTTCGTTATTTACCGGCCAAGAGATGTGGTATCGGGCGATTTTTACTGGTTCTCCTACATTCCTCCAAGAAATAACATGGCGGCCAAAAAGGTATTTGCCATTGCCGATTGCACGGGACATGGGGTGCCGGGGGCGTTTATGAGCATGATTGGTAGTAGGATGCTCAGTGAAATAGTTAACGAACGAGGCGTTACCGACCCGTCTCAAATTTTACACGAACTCAACATTATGCTCAATCTTGTTCTGCACCAGGAGTCAACTGAAAACTTTGACGGAATGGATGTTGCGTTATGTACCATAGAAATTACATCTAATAATAGGCATCAGGTTCTGTTTGCAGGAGCCAATCGTCATGTTTACTATTTTAAAAATGGAACGGATAGCATAGAGGTTATAAAGGGAAATCGTAAGTATATCGGAGGTTTTTTACCGGATATCGATCAAGATTTTCAAACCCATACCTTTGAACTCGATACTGGAGATAGTCTCTTCTTTTATACCGACGGCTTGACAGACCAGAATAATACCGAGAAAAAGAAGTTCTCTGTGGCTCGATTCTTATCCATACTTAAATCCAATATCAACGAGCCCATGGCTGCAATAGGAAAAGCAATTGAGAATGAATTCGATACCTTTAAAGGCAATGTGAGACAACGCGATGATATTACCGTGGTTGGGCTACGTTTGAAGTAATATCGCCTTTTTTTGCTTTAATGCTTTTTAATTATTCCCTTTTTAGCTACTTTTGCACTATTCACGGTTAATGGAATCCCGTGCAAATCGGGAGCAGTACCCGCTGCTGTAATCTCCTTTTAACCGTTGGGTTACCCTGCCACTGTTTCGCAAAGATGGCGCGAGATGGGAAGGCCTATCCAACGGGGAGTAAGCCAGAAGACCAACCGGTGAATAAACTTCAACTCGTAAGCTTTCGGGAAAAAAGGCTGAAGATATTTATACTTGTTTCTTCTACAAAAACCCCAAAATTACGGCTTGAAGGTTTAAATTATTAACTTTTAAATCTTTAAAGCTATGAAAAGAAAAAAATTTGTTGGCGTTCTGGCGCTTTGCGCTTCAGTGGCTATGCTTTTTGTATCCTGCAAAAAGGATGAAATGATTCGTGAAACCGTTAGCTTTCAATCGGTATTGTTAGACCCAAACAGCTATTGGAATGGCTCCGATGGCACGGGTGATATTACCATCGGGTTGGCAACTTTTAGCAATTCGTACAATGCTGACTGGGATTATTGGGAGGGGTTTGCCATATCCAATATGACCGATATTCAGACGCCGGGTTTTATGAATCAGTATAGCGCATATTGTGGTGGCAATCCCGATGGTAGCAATGTGTATGCAGTAGCATACGTAAACAACGGGAGTGCAAACATAACCTTCAAACACGAGGTGGATTTGGTATCGGCAAGGATATGCAATTCAACCTGGGCTTACTTGTCTATGCTTAATGGCGATGAGTTTTCCAAAAAGTTTGATAATGGCGATTGGTTCTTGTTGACCATCATAGCGTACAACAGTAATGACAAGGAGGTGGGACGAAATGAGTTTTACCTGGCCGATTTCCGTTCTGCTGATGGCTATATCATTGACCGTTGGACAAAGGTTAACTTGGGTAGTTTGAAAGGAGTGAAAAGAATGGCATTCAATCTTAATTCAACTGACCAGGGCGATTGGGGAATGAATACTCCCGCCTACTTCTGCCTTGACGATTTATCATACGAATTTCCTCAGTAGAAATCAACCGTTCTGTAGCCATGCTTCGCCGGGTATCGTTTGTTTTTACTATCCTGTTTGTTGCACATTGTACGGCTTCGGCCAACAATGTTGTTCTTAGCAATGCTGTAATAAATGGCAATGCCATTGAGTTTAGCATTTCGTGGGAAAATGCATGGAATTTTTGGCAGCAAAGGGGCAGTCACGATGCTGTTTGGCTGTTTGCCAAGGGCAAAGCCGCCAAAGGCGAATGGGTACACATTGATTTTACCATCGAATCAGGTAAGCACATTGCAATGCCCCCTTTAACCATCGAAGTGCCCTTGGATGCAAAGGGGGTATTTGTTTTCAATGTTGCTGAAGGCACATACAATATACCGGAGACACAGGTTGTACTGGTGGCCGACGCCAACCTGATGGCTTTTACCGATATCCGGATTTACGCCATTGAGATGGTGCATATACCTCAAGGCGCATTCTTTTTTGGCGATGGGGCATCCATATCTTCGTTGGCTGATACGGCCGGTGATCCACTGCTCATTTCGTCCGAGGATGCCATTAATTGTGCACTCTGGAGCATACAGAATGCCAATGCAGTGTTTCCGCCCACGCCCTTACCTCATGAAATTCCCGGGAATTACCCCAAAGGATTCAACCCCTTTTACCTGATGAAGTACGAAATTTCGCAGGTTCAGTATGCCGATTTTTTGAATACGCTCACGTATGTACAACAGCAAAAGCGTACTGCCGTGCAGCCTTCATTCCCACAGGGAACATTTGCAATGGTTAACGCTAACCAGCCCGATAGCCTATACAGAAATGGCATTGCTATCAAACAGCCCGGGATACCCGGTCATACGCCGGCACAATATGCAATGGATGGCAATGCCAATGGCATTTTCGATGAAGAGGACGATGGCTTGCACCGCGCTGCCAATTTTCTTAATTGGGCCGATGTAAGTGCATACTTAGACTGGGCTGCCTTGCGTCCTATTTCCGAGATGGAATTTGAAAAAGCCTGCAGGGGACACTTATCGCCTGTGGCAGGCGAGTTTGCCTGGGGTACGGATAGAGTAACCAATGCCAACCATCCGGTTGACGATGGCACACCTTTTGAATCGGTTAGCGATGTGCCTGAAGAGGGGAGTGGATTGGCAAACCACGGTAATGTGGTGGCTTCCGAGGGGTGGGGCTTAAGGGGAGTGTTACGTACCGGTTTTGCCGCAAGCGAAGGCACCGAAAGAGTGGAATCGGGAGCGGCGTTCTATGGGGCCATGGAGATGAGCGGAAATGTATGGGAGTACACCATTATGGTTGCCGGCGAAGGAGTGCTTTTCACAGGCGAACCCGGTGATGGGTCACTCGATTCCGTTGGGAATGCAAATGAAACGGGATGGTGTAACCCCGATACGGGTAATGGCGTATTACTGAAAGGTGGTGCTTGGAGCAGTACCATTGCCGAGGTGGGAGCATGGCGTGATTTAGCAGTATCCGACAGGTTTTATAGCCATATCAAACCCACTCAACGAAGAAATACCACCGGGGGCAGGGGAGGAAGGTGAACAATATAAAAAAATTGTATATGAAAGTAGTCAACTTGAAACTATTGATTGTATTATTGGCTGCATTAGTGACTTCACTGTTGAACAATAACCCTCTTTTTGCCCAGGCCAACTTTGCCGGAGGGAAGGGTGGGGGATATGGCCTCCTTGAGGTTAAAACCGATATTACAAGCGTTGGCAACGACCTTAACACTTCGTTTGAAGCTACCATATTCCCAAACCCCATTGAAAAGAATCAGGTGCTCAGGGTTAGACTCAACGGGGTAGAACAAAAATCAAAAGTGAAAATCGTAATATCTGACATGATTGGATTTCAGGTGTTTGTGCAAGAAATGGAAGTTACAACGGAATTTGACATCCATTTGCCTTATGAAAAACTGACGAAAGGGATTTACCTGATATCGTTTCAGTATAGTAAGAATAAAATTACCCGAAGGTTAAGCTATTTAGGCTGACGAACTATTTTTTAAAGATAAAGTAAACCGCCAGAACAAGAAAGATAAAACCAATCACGTGGTTCATTCGGAACGATTCGGTTTTGAAAACCAGTAGCGTGAAAATCACAAATACCGTAAGGGTAATCACTTCCTGAATCACTTTCAGCTCGACCAACGAAAAGTGACCTCCGTTGCCCTTAAATCCCATACGATTTGCTGGAACCTGAAAGATGTATTCAAAAAATGCAATGCCCCAGCTGATTAGAATAATGGAGAATAAACCCAAGCCCTCAAACCATTCCATTTCCTTAAACTTTAGATGCCCATACCATGCCAGGGTCATGAACGTGTTGGAAAGAACTAAAAGCAGTATAGTATATACAGCATTCATTGAATGGAAAATATTTCGCAAATATATTCAAAAAATTATCGGAATTTTGGCGATGCCATTTACACCCTCTTTCTCTTTTTTACCCGTTTTTTGTTTTAAAGAGGGAGAATGGTTGAAAACTTAGCCTGTCGATTTGGAAGAGTTTACTCAGTATTCTACCTTTGAAAAAAACTCAATACCATGAGTAGTATTAGAGAGAACATTTTGAGGCTGAAAGACGAAATCCCACAGAATGTGGTGCTTGTGGCCATTAGTAAAACTCATTTGCCCGATATGATTATGGAAGCGTATGGCACCGGGCACAGAATTTTTGGTGAGAACAAAGTGCAGGAAATGGTTGGCAAGTACGAAGTGTTGCCCAAGGATATTCGATGGCACATGGTGGGGCATCTGCAAAGCAATAAAGTGAAGTACCTTGCCCCATTCGTTTCATTGATTCATTCTGTGGATAGCCTCAAACTACTTCAGGAGATTAACAAGCAGGCTACAAAAAACGGGCGGGTAATCGATTGCCTATTGCAATTGCATATAGCCGAGGAGGAAGAGAAATTCGGTTTGTCGTTCGATGAGGTGAAGGCTTTGCTCCAATCAGTTGATTACCGGTCATTTCAAAATATCAGAATCGTTGGGCTGATGGGCATGGCCACGTTTACCGACGACATGGACAAGGTACGGAAAGAGTTTAAGGGGTTGCGACAAGTTTTTTGTGAAATTAAAACTTTATTTTTCGAAGGAAATGATGATTTTCAAATCCTATCCATGGGTATGTCAGGCGATTATAAAGTTGCCATAGCCGAAGGTAGTACAATGATACGGGTGGGTAGCATAATTTTTGGCGAAAGAGAGTAGGGCACAATTAAAAAATAGCTATTTTTCAAACCATTTTCGTACCTATAAGTAAAACAAATCCAAATGGCAAATTTAATCACAAACTATTTAGGGCTTAAACTGAAAAACCCTGTAATCGTAAGCAGTTCAGGATTAACCTCGAACCTTGAATCCATAAAACAACTTGAGAAGAATGGAGCTGCAGCCGTAGTGTTGAAGTCGCTTTTCGAGGAGCAGATACTAAATGAGGCGGGTGTGCTTTCGGGTCAAAGCGATTATCCCGAGGCAGAGGACTATTTGAAGGCATACGTCACGAGCAATAATGTGAGTAAATACCTTGAGCTGATTACCAAGGCCAAAGAATCTGTAAACATCCCCGTAATTGCCAGTATAAACTGCGTTGATGCCTATAAATGGATTGATTTTGCTGCACAAATACAGCAGGCAGGAGCTGATGCCTTGGAGATTAACGTTTTTTTGCTTCCAAGCAATATTAACAAAACAGCCGATGAGTACGAATCGGTGTATTTCGACTTGGCAGAAAAGCTGAAAAAAGTAATTACCATACCCATTTCTTTTAAGTTGGGCAATCATTTTACCAACCCCATCCGGATTATACAGCAACTTTGGTTTCGTAAGGTACGGGGGGTAACACTGTTCAATAGATTTTTTGCACCCGATATCGATATCGATAAACTGAAAGTAATTCCTGCCGAAGTGTTCAGTAGTCCCACTGAGATTAGGGACATTTTGCGCTGGGTGGCCATTGCCAGCCATGAAGTTCCTGAGATTAATATTTCTGCTTCCACCGGAATCCACAATGGCGATGCAGCCATTAAGATGTTGCTTGCTGGGGCAACCACTTTGCAGGTTTGCTCCACTTTGTACATCCATGGTGCGTCACACCTTGGAAAGATTATTGAATTTATTGAAAAATGGATGGATGGTAAGGGCTACAAATCCATTGACGACTTTAGAGGGTTAATGAGTTACAAAAACATTGGCGATCCTGAGGTGTATGAGCGTAGCCAGTTTATGAGGCATTTTTCGGCGCACGAGTAAGGAGGATAGGATTTCAACTGACGAAAATTTTACAGCATCTCGCTTCTTGTCCTGTCGAGGAGATTTTCCATTTCGTGAATGAGTGATTGTTTGTTGCTGATTACACGGTGCGAGGAGATCTTTAACCAATCCAAACGCTGTTCAATCTCCTCCCGGTTTAGATTCATCATGGCACTTTCAATAACCGTGAATGCCTCAATGGAGGTTTGGTAATCACCGTCCACCAGTATTTCGAAGAACACATCGAGGCTACCCGAAAAATCGAGTCTGCTTTGCCAACAAATGGTCAGCATGTCTCCAACATTTTTATGCGGAAAGTTCTTTTTCAGATGCTTTACAAGAATTGAGACAACATCCTTTTCCTTTGCATTTGAGATAAACTCAACAATATGCTTTTTAAGCAACAACGACCTTTCCGTCATTAGCAGATCCAGCAGTGGTTCAATAATGAACAATTCGTAGTTCTCTTTTACTCCATGCAGGAAGGTTATGATTTTGTCGTCCGAATCATTCATCAACGAATGGACAATCATTCGTTGCCGTTCCTTAACCGTTTTTTCATCCCTGTTTTCCATACCCAACTTGAAATAACGCAACAAAGGTAATACTGTTTACACTTTTTTCTTAATCGGTTTTTTTCATTCCTCAGTAATTATTCGTTACTTTAGCGCTAAATTCGAAAAATAAGGCCATATTTTGTGGAATAATTTTAAACTTTGCCTATTGTAAGAAAAAAAATATTATTTTTACTAACCAAAACTTGGTATTAAACGTAAACACCTCAAAAAAATTTAGTTATGTCGAAAAGGGTACTGGCAGACAATATAAAATGGTTGATAGGTTCAACACTAATCCTGTTTTTACTTGGGTGCTCTTCAGAATCGTCCCGTAAGGATAGGATAGAAGTGGATGCTTCCGAAATATCCTCGCAAGAATTGGCTAAAGAGGGGATTCAGACGGCACGTCAAATTTTTTACTCCTTACCCTCTCCATTGGAAACTGCCATGATTCTGAAGCGTTCAGGAGCTCAATACAACGAGGAGTTGTTAAATCCTGTTGACAATGCCTCGAAATACACCACCAACAAAAGCATGGCCCTTAATTTGGGGATTTATAGCACCGATTTAAGCTATGCCAGCTTGTTTGACCAAACTCAGGCTTCCATTAAGTACATGGCTGTATCGAAGCGCATGGCTGAGGGATTGGGAATACTCAATGCCATTGATAATACCATTGTTCAAAGGCTTGAGGAGAATGTTAATAATCGCGAAGCGATTATGGATATTATTTCAGAGTCGTTGCTCAATACCAGTTCAATTCTTGAGGAAGACGATAGGGTTGCCATTGGTTCCGTAATTCTCGTTGGCGGGTGGATTGAGGGTTTATACATTGCAACATCGTTGGTTGACGATGTTAAGCAGGCCGACAATGAACTGGTTGATAGGATTATTGATCAAAAATTGTCCTTATCCACCGTGGTAAACCTACTGGAACAGCATAAGGATAATTCCGATGTGAATGAGGTGTTAGGCGATATCAAAGCCCTTGCTGCCGTGTATGAAAAAATTCAAATTTCTTTTTCGGGCGTTGAGGCTGTGGAGCAAGAGGGGCAAACAACCGTATTGCGTAGTAAAAATGTAGTTTCTGTTAACCCCACTGTTTTTAACGAGCTTAGAAATAAAGTGGCTTCAATTCGTACAAAGTATATCATGTAAATAAAAATAACTACTCCGTTATGAGATCATTGGCTTTTATATTAATATTCACTGGCGTCGTTGTTTTTAGTTCCAATAATGCAAATGCCCAATGCAAAAATTTTGCTAAAAGGGTTTGCCGACTCGAACTTTCTCCTTTTATACATGATGGGAATTACAATGCGGCCATTTTAACCGAGGGAGAAGACGCAGAACTGTTTAAAACTTTCTACGCAGGACAGGAGTACCGTATTGCTGTTTGTGGCTCGGAATCTCTCCCAAAAGTAGAGTTCAAAGTGATGGATGTCGAAAGGAGAGTGCTCTTTACCAATGCATCAAAAGACTATGTTCCATTTTGGGACTTCAAAGTGGAGGCTACACAGCAACTCATCATTATGGTTAAAGTTCTGGACAACCCCGGAGGAAGTGATCCCGATATGCTGGCCAGCGGTTGTGTGGCCATAATGTTTGGGCTAAAAGCAAACTAATCGAGAGTAGAAAATCTATCAGAAAAGCCGCTTCTATGCGGCTTTTTTTATTGCCCTGTAATCTATTTATAGCCGATTGTTTTAGTTGATCTTTGGACGCAAAAACTTGCCGGTGATGCTGTTCTGGCTTGCTGCCACACTCTCAGGAGTTCCTTCTGCCACAATGCTCCCTCCTTTTTCGCCCCCCTCAGGGCCCAGGTCGATAATCCAGTCGGCGCATTTAATTATCTCCAAATTATGCTCAACGATTAACAGGCTGTGCCCCTTATTTATTAAAGCATTAAATGACTCGAGCAACCTTTTAATGTCGTGGAAATGGAGACCGGTTGTGGGTTCGTCAAAAATAAACAGATGGGGTTGAGTGGCTTGCTCTTTCTGTAGGAAAAAGGCCAGTTTTACCCTTTGGCTCTCCCCGCCGCTAAGTGTACTCGATGATTGACCGAGCTTGATATAACCAAGGCCAACATCCTGTAATGGCTGCAATCGTGCTCTAATTCTTGAGCTTGTCTTCTCATCATTCCCTTGAAAAAATTCTAATGCCTGATTGACAGTCATCTCGAGCACATCGAATATATTCTTGCCCTTATACTTTACCTCCAGAATATCATCCTTGAATCGTTTTCCGTTACACGATTCGCACTTAAGAGTCACATCGGCCATAAACTGCATCTCAACACGGATAACCCCTTCGCCTTGGCACTCTTCACAGCGTCCCCCTTCAACATTGAACGAAAAGTGCGAAGGTTTATAGCCGTTCCTTTTCGAATAGGGTTGATCGGAGAATAGTTTTCGAATTTCGTCGTAAGCTTTAATGTACGTTACGGGGTTTGAACGCGAAGATTTACCTATGGGGTTCTGGTCAACCATCTCAACACCTTTCAAAAGGTGAATATCGCCTGTGATGCCATCGTGCTCTCCCGGTCTTTCTCCATATCCGTTTAACTTTTTGAGCAACGAGGGGTAGAGAATGCTCTTAACCAGTGAGGTTTTCCCCGAACCGCTAACGCCTGTTACGGCAACCATGCAGTTAAGCGGAAATTTGACATTAAGGTTTTTCAGGTTGTTTTCCCTTGCCCCACGAACTTCAATATAATTTGTCCATACCCGGCGTAAAGTTGGAGTTTCAATTTTTTCAATACCGGTAAGATATTTGGACGTTAAACTCTTATCTGCTTTCAGCAGCTCTGCCTGCCCTCCTTCAAAAACTATTTCACCCCCGTGCCTTCCGGCCAAAGGTCCAATGTCAACAATATGGTCGGCAGATCGTATTATTTCCTCATCGTGCTCAACTACAACCACAGTGTTGTTCAGATCGCGTAAATTGCGGAGTACATCAATCAGCAGGTGGGTATCGCGGGGGTGAAGCCCGATGCTGGGCTCATCCAGGATGTAGAGCGATCCTACCAAACTCGATCCCAGAGAGGTGGCCAGGTTGATTCGCTGCGACTCTCCACCCGAGAGGGTAGAGGATTGGCGATTAAGAGTAAGGTAGCTGAGCCCTACGTTTAAAAGGTACGACAGCCTATTTTGTATTTCCCTAACGATTCGCGTCGAAACTTTCTTCTGGTATTCAGAAATGTTTAACTCCCGAAAAAAAGTGTATAACCTGTCGATGGGCATTTCCACAAGTTCGGGCAGGGTTTTCCCACTCACCTTGACATACATGGCCTCTTTACGCAAGCATCGCCCCTTACATTCGGGGCACAGGGTTTTACCCATATACCTCGAAAGCATAACCCGATATTGAATCTTGTATTTTTTCTCTTCCAGATGTTTAAAAAAATCGTTCAGCCCAACGAAGCCATGATTTCCTTGCCATAAAAGTTGTTTTTGATCTACACTGAGCTGGTGATAGGGTTTGTGTATAGGGAAATTGTATCTGTCGGCATGCAGAATGAACAACTTCTTATACTCGCTCATACTCTCGCCCTTCCAACAGGCAATGGCATCGTCATATACCGACAAACTTTTGTCGGGCACAACAAGGTTCTCGTCAATGCCAATAACCTTGCCGTAGCCTTCGCATGTAGGGCAAGCTCCAAGCGGATTGTTAAAACTGAATAGGTGCTCGCTGGGTTCTTCAAACTCAATGCCGTCGGCTTCAAAGCGGTTGGAAAATGACATTTCGGTTTTTTCGTCGTCGTGGTAAACTGCAACAATGCAGGTACCATTCCCTTCAACGAATGCCGTGTGAACAGAATCGGCACAGCGGCTAAGAAAATCCTCGTTGTGAGAGGAGGCCAATCTGTCAATAAGCAGCCTAACCTCAGAGTTGGAAATCCCTTTCAGCGATTGTACTTCTTCAGTGTCTATCCTGATAATCCGATTATTAGTTTCAATTCGTATGAATCCTTGAGCTGCCAGTGCCTGCAATTTCTCTTCCAGGGTAATACTTTCCGGAAGGAGTATGGGAGCCAGAATCATTTGCTTGGTTCCCTCAGGAAAAGATGCAATGTAATCGACCACATCGGAAACGCTGTGTCGAGTGACTTTGACACCCGATATAGGCGAAAAGGTTTCGCCGGCACGGGCAAATAGCAGTTTAAGGTAATCGTATATCTCTGTGGATGTCCCAACCGTTGATCTGGGGTTATATGTATTAACCTTTTGCTCAATGGCTATGGCCGGAGGAATACCTGTGATACTATCCACCTCAGGTTTGGATATCCTCCCAATGAATTGTCGGGCATAGGCTGATAAACTCTCAACGTAGCGCCGTTGCCCCTCGGCGTAAAGGGTATCAAATGCCAACGATGACTTTCCCGAACCCGACAGGCCGGAAACAACTATCAGCTTATCCCGAGGAATATCCAAAGAAATATTCTTGAGATTGTGAATTTTAGCCCCTTTGATGGATATTACAGCTTGCCTATCGTTTTTTGCCATTGTGTTAAAAACAAACCTGCAAATTTACTCAATTCTCCTTTTTTTTCACAGCAAATGACTATTTGTAATGATGCCACAAAAAATCGTTTTAAGAGAGAAAAAAACCATGGACTAAGCATATTTTACTATAGTTATAGAAGGAATAATATTTCTTTTTTACTTTTTTTTGATGGCTTTCATAACTTTTTTTAAATAAAATGCTGTGTTTTAAAAAATATTTACTTACTTGGCACAGAAAATGTAAATAACTGATTGCTTAAAACCAAAATCTGCATTGCCTATTGACAAATTCTACCCGATTTAACCAATAAAGTAAGGAGGTAGTTTTGGAATTACACAGTCGTTCTGATAATGAACTTGTGGATCAGTTCATTTCAGGCAATCAGCAGGCAATGGAGGTGCTTATTCGCCGTCATCGCAGAAGGGTTTTTGGATACATCCTTCTTTTAATCAAAAACCATACAACCGCCGAGGATGTTTTTCAGGACACCTTTGTTAAGGTTATCAACTCCCTGAAAGAAGGTAAATATACCGATAATGGGAAATTCGTATCGTGGGTAATGCGCATTTCGCATAATCTTATTATTGACCACTTCCGTCGGGAAAAACAGCTCAATACTTTTTCCAACGACGATGGGGTGGTGGATATTTTCAATTCTCCCCGCTTTTCAGATAAGAATGTGGAGGAGCACCTTGTTTACGAGCAAATCTTATCGGAAGTAAGGATTCTGGTCGATACGTTGCCCGAAGAGCAGAAAGAGGTGGTATTACTCAGGCATTACGCGGGATTGAGTTTTAAGGAGATAGCAGAGCAAACAAATGTAAGCATCAACACTGCCCTGGGGCGTATGCGATATGCATTGATCAACATGCGAAAAATCATGGAGCAAAAGAATCTCAGCCTGACTTTGTAGAGTAGTTAAAAGGCATTTTAAAGTGTTAATGCGTGGTTTGATTCTCATTTTTATGGTGATGTAATTTTAATAATAAAAATAAATTTGATCTAACAATAATGACATAGGTACATCCGTTTCTGAAATAGCATATTCACTTAATCGGATTGCCTATGCCAAAAACCTTTACAACGATTCTTTGGGCTTATCAAAATTATGGAAAAAGGCAGCAGAAAATCGAGTTAACTAAAATCGACCAAGTGTTCGAACCCTGTGAGCTGTTTAGTACACTGTTTTGTGAGCTCGAAAAAAAAGTTCCTGAAATGCAGGAAGACGTGATAAAACGTATTTTTCAAAAAGTTTAACAAAAAAACCGGAAAATTTTCCGGTTTTTTTTTGGATTTGATAAAATTAAAATGATATATTTGCAATATCAAAATAATATCAACATTTAAAAACACAATTTATGAAAACACAAGAAGAACTATTTGGAGGACTTAAGTTGAACGGCATACTGATGCTGATCCTTAATTTCCTGTTTCTATTTTTAGTTGTATTCCTTTTTGTCCGGCTGGTTTCCAATCCCCCTGAAAGTGCTGTTGCTACAAGCGTGATGGGTATTGGTATTTTCCTTCTTTTTCTCTTAAACACCTTCTTTTGGTTTGGTTTCATGATGATTGAACCCAATGATGTTCGTGTGATGGTATTCTTTGGAAAGTATAAGGGTACGGTTAAGAACAATGGCTTTTTTTGGGTAAACCCTTTTTACTCAAGGAAGCGGCTCACCCTCCGTGCTCGCAACCTGGATGCCGACCCCATTAAGGTGAACGATAAGAATGGCAACCCCGTAATGATTGGCGTTGTGATGGTTTGGCGTATTTCCGACACCTACAAGGCCTCGTTCGTCATTGATAGTGCGTCAATGGCATCCGGTGCTCCCAATACCACATCGACTGTTAGTTTGAACGAAAAGATGAGGGCCTACCAAAACTTTGTGCATGTGCAGTGCGATGCGGCCCTTAGGTATGTAACGGGTATGTATGCCTACGATCATACTGGAAGTGATAAGAGTGATGAAATGACCCTGCGTTCCAATGCCGACGAGATCAACCAGATTCTTGAGCAGCAAATGAATGAACGCCTAACCATTGCAGGGATTGAGATTGTGGAGGCCCGTATCAACTACCTGGCCTATGCCCCTGAGATTGCTGCTGTGATGCTTCGCCGCCAGCAGGCTGATGCCATTATTGCTGCCCGCGAGAAGATAGTGGATGGTGCGGTTGGCATGGTTAAACTGGCTTTGGATAAATTGTCTGAAGAGAATATAATAGAATTGGACGACGATAAGAAGGCTGCCATGGTGAGCAACCTGATGGTTGTGCTTTGTTCTGAGGATTCAGCCAGCCCGGTGATCAACGCAGGTACCTTACACCAATAGATATGTCGAAAAAGAAACCGTTTGTTCTGAGGGTTGACCCGCTTAAGATGGAGGCGTTGGAGAAATGGGCTGCGGACGAGTTCCGCAGCATCAACGGTCAGATTGAGTGGATAATTGATCAAGCCCTCAGAAAATCCGGTCGATTAAAAACAACCAAGCCCGATAATCCACCGGAGAACGGAGAATGAAAAGGGTTTAGAAGCTAATTTATAGTATTCGGAAAATGAAAAAGATAGGTAAACTGTCGCTGTTCCTTTGGATTACGTTCATTGTCAGCTATGGGCTGGCCGGACTATTCTACGCGTTGGGATTCAAATTCACTGGATTATACAGCATGGTCTTTGGCGCATTTTACATGTTTATCCCCCTGCTCACGGTTCTTTTCGTGGAGAAAGTGGTGTACAAAGAGAGGATCCGCGAGTCGCTTCTGATATCGTTTAGGATAAACAGATGGTTTGTTGCCGCTCTCCTTCTTCCCCTGGTCTTAGCCTTTATGTCTATGGGTATTAGCCTGCTAATACCGGGGGTTACCTATTCGGCAGACATGGAGGGGATGATTAAACGGTTTCAGGAGATGCATTCGGCAGCGGAAATTGAGCAGATTCGTATGTCATTGAAACTTATGCCACTACATCCGCTTATTATATCCTCTATCCAGGGATTGATTGCCGGAATGACCATAAATGCAGTGGCTGCCTTTGGCGAGGAGTTGGGCTGGCGTGGATTTTTGCTAAAGGAGTTCAAATCGTGGTCGCTTGTAAAAGCCTCCCTTGTCATCGGTTTTATATGGGGAATATGGCATGCACCCATAATTTTGATGGGCCACAATTATCATCAGCACCCTCGTATAGGGGTTCTAATGATGGTGATTGTCTGCATCCTGCTATCATTCCTGTTCATTTACATCACGCTGAAAACCCGTTCGGTTATAGCAGCCGCTGTGATGCATGGCACATTAAATGCAACGGCCGGCATAGGAATTATGATGCTTGACGGGGGAAACGATCTTACCATTGGGGCCACAGGATTGGCAGGATTTATAGCCATGGGAATCCTTATCCTTGTTATTTTCATATATGATAGGTATATTTCGGGAGAAAAAATATTTTCAAAAACCATTGAAGATTCATTACAATTACATCAGTAGCGATGCAACAATTAGTAAAATCCAAGCAGGCGTGCCCAAAATGCGGGAACAAGGAATTTGTCATGGGAGAAGTGTATATGGCTGGTAGCAAGGCTGCAAAGGTATTCAACATTCAGAACAGAAAATTTACAACGTTCACCTGTTCCCGTTGCAGTTACACCGAATTTTATCAGGTGCCCATGAGCAATGCGCTCAACGTGCTGGACTTTTTTATTGGATAAGGCTATTTTGAATCTTCCTTAGATTGCAAAACGAAAGATTTGGATTCTATTGGTTTATCGAAAAGGTAGAGTTTAAACTGGTATTTTCCCGGTACCCTATTCTTTGGTTCGATGGTAATTGAACTTTGAAGAATGGCATCGTGGGTATTGGCAGCCACGGTTATCGGTTTGCTGAAAAACCTTTTCCCATCAGGATCAATCCATACCAGATTGAAGAAGAGAGGTTTGTTTGCAGGGTTGAACACATCGCTCAGCTGAATATAAGCGCAAACACGCTCGTTCTTGCCGATAACGAATTCATCGTTGATATTAACCGGAGTGCCGCTGCCCTTGTCTATTTTGCTACAGAACAGTATGGATGCCTTGGCACTAACGTTAATTTTGTCGGTTTTAACGATTGCTGTTTTTATTTCAAAACTTTTTTCGGCAATGAGTTTCCGAAAAAGACTTACCCTCAATGTGTAAATACCATCCTTGCGCGCAGTGGGTGATACCGAGATGGAGCTATTCAGTCGGGATGTAGAATCGGAAGACGGAAGTTTTACTGTGCGGGCGAAGAATGTTTTCCCATCAGGGTCGCTCCACTGAAACCTGAAATCAAGATCCTCATCGTCATATGCAAAGCGATTGAATAACTCAACAGATGCATGAATCCACCCTTTCTTAGAGTTGAAAAAAACGGAATCAGTATTCTGCACTTGTCCAGTTTTTCTATCCAAACGATTGCCAAACAGTATCCTGGCCGTTAGGTCATTAACTGGTGGGGTATATTCCTCTTCGGTTTGAAGAACGAAAGGCTTTTCGGCAATTAGCTCTCGGAACAGGTAAACCCTTAACTTGTAATTTCCTGCCATTCTAACATCCGGATTTAGCGAGATTGAGCTTGTTATTAGTGATGCCGAATCGTTTGGATTGAGTTGATACCGTTTGCAGAAAATGGATACACCCTTTGGATTAATCCAATCGACGTGAAAATCAAGCGGTTGATTTTCAGTGGTATGCTGCCTATCAATGTAAATAAAAGAGCGAAGGATTTTATTTTCTATAAGTGGGAATGTATCCAATGGAAATAGTGGTTTTGGAGATTTCTTTGAAACGAGGGTGCTTAGCAGAATATCGGTACAAATGGCCTGATCCCCTTTTGGCTTGAAAATATGGGTTGAATTTGGTGTTATTTCAGGTGTTTTATAGCGGGTGGTACACCCCATAAATAGGAGGGCAGAGAGCATGCATTTTATATGGAATGAATGGTATCGCATGATGCTGCCATGTTAAATCATACTGATGAAGTAGTTGTTGCTGCGAAGCTTAACCCCATAGAACCATTTCGAGAGGGGTATCATAATTACCATCATAATGGCAAATCCCAGCAGGGTTATAAGAATGGAACCCTCGCGGTAAAACAGGTCGATACGTTTTACAAAAATTCCCAGTATGGCCAGATGGATGGCGTAGAAAAATAGCGGAACTTTGCCTATTATGCTGAACCCGGATAGGCATTTTGGGCATACTCTACCAATCATTGAGAACAGGGTTACACCTAAAACTACAATGCCGAAAAACCAGATATTGTGGAAAAGGCTGGGAGGGTATTTCTGGTCGATGAAGAATGAATAGGTGCCAAATCCCGAATAGCTGAATATATTGCCATAGCCTTGAAAAACCCTGATCACTATGGCCAACCCTATGGCAGTTAACCCTATGCAAAGCCCCATAATCACCCGTTTATGGTGGGTTTTCCATAATTCGAACCAACCTGTACCCATAACAGAACCCAATACCGATAGGGCAAACCAGGGAATAATGGGGTACTTGTTGAATGAACCGGAGGTGATGAATGCTTCCATTAAATATTTGGCCGGTAGGTTATCGGGATTGAAGCTTATGTTGAGCAGCAGTGGGTGTATTGCCAAAATACCCAAAGCCAGTGCAAGTCGGTAGTACCATTGCCATGAAACGATGAGCGAGAGTAGAATCATGGAGAACCCAATGGTTGATATAATACCGAGATGCCACGGGTTGAATGTTTGAAAACCACCCCATGAGGAGTTAACCCAGGTTATTTGAATAATTATCAGAAATATACCTCGCTGTATAAGGTGCCATTTGGCTTTCCAGGGATGCGCCCCTTTTTTTAGCCTTTTGTGGAATGATAGCCATGTCATTCCCCCAGCCATCATAAGGAATCCGGGAGCACAGATGTAGCCTGCGTAACGCAGCGCAAATTGCCCCCAGGAGGGGAAAAGGGGATCGAATTCGTTGAGTTGTTTCCAAAATGCATTTAAGTAATAGGAACTATGGCCCAGGAGCATGAGCACACCTATGAATCCACGAAACTGATCAATGAAATCGTAACGTTGACCCTTTTCCATGCCTCAAATCCCCATGGATATATTACTATTTGGGTATGGCAATGATGATTAGCCCTTCGCTGTCATCGGCAAGGTAGATATACCGGTCATCGTAATCAAAGCCCATGGCATTCTTCGAATTTACCCAGCCAATTCTTTTGAGATTGGTAGGATTGGTAGCGTCGAGGATGTGGAGCCCGGCCTTTTGGGCCGAAACATACAGTTTCCCGTGGGTATAGGCCAAATCGTTGGCTACGCCTCCCGTTTCAAAACTCCCCACCACCTTTAATTTGTTTATATCCGAGAAATCGATAACCTGTACTCCGGCTGTCCTGCTGGCAACATAGGCAATTGGGCGATCATCGCAAAGGACTATGGATTCTGCATATCCCGGAAAATCCACCCATGATAGGAGGGGGTATATTCCGTAACCTTCATCAAAATTTGAGATATCAAAAACGCTAACTCCCATTTCACCACACGCCACAAACATGTATTTTCCATCTTCCGAAATGGCCACACCATTTGCATAGCCATTGGTCAGGGTTCTTTCACGGATATCGGGTGTTCTGGGGTTGGACACTTCGGCTATTCGAACACCCTGCTCACTGGTTGAAATAAACAGGTAATCACCGAAAACGGTGATATCCTTTGCTGGTTTAACGTTTAGGTTCGAAACGGTTACTTCAGGATTTATGGCGTTGGTAATGTCAACCACCGATAGACCGAATGTCCCTGCTGAAAGGTAAACCACGTTGCCCTTTTGGGCAATTCTTCTGGAATAACCACGGACGCTTTCGGTTGTGATAGATACTAAGGTGGGATTTTCTACATCCCTAATTCCCACAATTAACAATCCGCCCTCGCCCTGGGCGAAGCAAAGCAGGGTATCGTGCTTAATAACGTCCTGTGGATTGCCAGGTGTGGTGAAGCGGCTTATCACTTTGTATCCACCGGAGTCGAAAATTAAATCGGGATCACTTGGCTTGCCACAGCCCGAAAGTAGCGCTAAACTGAGTATGAGAATGGTAGTTAATCGATTCATGGCTAGTGCGATATGATTAAAAGTTAAAATTATAGGTAAATGAAAGTCCGATTTGGTTTTGACTGTAACCCTTTTCCTCGGCCACGAGCAAACGGTTATTATCAGCCATTGTATCGGAGTTGCGTTTGTAATATGTGTAATTTATTGATAGATTAAGCGGTTGAGAGATGTTTATGCTATATGAAACGGCAAGGTAGTAATTAACATCGATGCGTCCGGCATGATATGGATCGGCATCGGGGTGCTTTTTAGAAGTAAAATATCGTTTCCCCAACCGACCCTCGACGGATATACTATGGTTTAGGTTTAAAAGCTTGGGTAATTTATATCTAACCGCAGACGAAAACGTGTGGTCGAAATACTGTGCATCGGAGTCATCGGATGTCTCCTTTTTTTCGCCGGGCATGTCGTACCCTTTGGCTATGGAGGATGTGAATGAGTATTTGGGTTGAATGCTTATACTTTTCCCGAGTGGTTGGAAAACCGTTAGAGCGTAACTAAAATCATCAGAATCGTACTCAATGTAGTGAGTATTGTAGTAATATTTGGAATAATCGAATGAAAATCGAACTCCGGTATTTTTGAAGAAAGTGTTGTGAAACCAGAAGCCATAATTGTGCTTGGAAAAGCTCATGGGTTTGAATGTTTCGGGAGTGTACCCTAAAACGGCTACCCAATCATCGTCACGAAAATGGCGTATGTAAAAATTGGGAATATAGCTATAGCTCAACCTGAAGTGCCTTTTCTTTGGCAATACCTGTCTATATGTAATAAGAAGGTAATCCCAATTTTTAATGGGGTTTACGGCATACTGAGTATGGTTGAACCGCAAATCGAATTCTGAACGCTGTTTGCCAAAAATTCTCTTTTTCGCTGATAGCTTGATAGAGGGCTTTAATACCAGATCGTCATAGGTGTTGATTTGAAACCTCCCTTCATCCTCTCGGTTTAAAAATCTATTCAAATACTTGTCGGAATACTTTAGAATATTGTCATCATATGTACTTGAAATACCTATCTCTAGACTGAAATCAGCAAATTTGGTTTTTTTCTGTTGCTGCTTTTTGCTCTTATCGGCGGCATTCTTTTGCTGTTTTTCAGGAGTGGTTGTCTTAGTTTCCTTGGGCTTGGGTTTGGGTTTATCCTGAGCAAGCAAGTGATTCCCGATACATAGGAGAAGAACAATGGTTGCCATTGCTTTGCAGAGTGATTTCATAAGCGGTATTTTGAAATCGTGTACTTGCATAAAGGTCTGTATTTCAGTTTGTCTAGTTGATTGGTAGTGCAAAATTACCTTTTTTTCTTAACATCAACTTTGGGGATCATCATACGGACCAAAATAGAATTTTTATCCTTATCGAGAGGGATTAGTTCATAAATTTGCCTTCCTGAGGGAACATCTATGATGAACTCGCACGCTTTACCCGGCACTAAGTCCTTGCCGTGCAAATAGCTGGTTGCTTCGGAGCGCCGGCTACTCATCTGATACGTGTTAATAATCCTGTCGTTGTTTTTAACCTGTACTCTGTAATGTACGTTACCGCGCATATTATAAGTAAATTCAACTCTGGTAAATACGCGTAATTCGGTTGGACCAATAACCTCAACGCGTAATGGCTTCTCAGTCGAGAAACGGTAGTACGAAACGCTGGTTTCGTTTGCAACCAGTTCAACGATATCGGACGATTGGGCCGTGTAGAATCCAATCCACTCCCTTTTTTTCTCCTTCGTGGGGGTAAAAATAAATCGGGTGGCCACACCCGGAGAATTTTCAGGTAAACTGAACTCAATGGTGTGCGTCCCCCTATTGAGTAGGATTTCTATCTTCATCAATTGTCCAGGCACGCCCAAAGCCCCGTTGACGAATGTGGATTTTGTGGATCTAACAGCCGATTTGACTTTTATTTGCTTTTGAGTTCCGCCATCAATGGTGTATAAAATATTGTAGTTCACTTTCACTTTTTGACTGGGAACGAATTGAGCACGCGAAAGTACTTGTAATTTTCCAGGGCCTTTAACGGTAATGACAGATTTTCTATCTGTATCCAAAAAGTAGTATGTTCTACTTTTACCTTCCACATTGATACCCACTTCTTTTTTATAAGAGGTGGGAGATAGCGATTTTCTGCTTTGCGCGTTTAGTGCAAAGGTAGTACTACACAGTAAGGCAATCAGCATCAAACAGTAGGATAAATTTTTCATCATGGTGGTTTTCATGGGTTATTTGTATTGACTACTATAGCATTTCATCCTCGAACCGATCATCAGTTTCGGGAATGGGTTGTTGGGCATTCACAATTTCTGTCCCCAGGCGATGGCTCTTTTTCTCATTAATAAACACCAGCAAGATAACAACTATTAGGATAACTGTGGCAATTGAGGTGATTACAAGATCGTATTTTTTCTGTATAAATATCCCGCCTTCGCCTGGTTCCGGTAGCGGAACAGGGCTATTGGGAAGGTCGTATGCCCTTGTTATATCCTTGATATTTGCCAAGTGTATAATGGGTAAACCCTTTTGACCCATAAGAACGATTACACCTTTAACCGGATAATTTTTCATCAGTAAGTTCTTGGTCAGCCCTGTTGGAATAAGCTCGCTGTTAACCGTATGCCCCAGGCTTGAAATACCTCCTCCCACATTGATAAAAGCCTTAATGGGTTTCCCCTGACTGTGCTGTGCATATAATTCCATCCGTTTCTCAATGCTCTTTTCTAAATGATTCTCATTGATAAAGAGGACCTTATTCCTTTCAATGGCATCAACTATTAGTTGCCTTCCTTCGGGACTTAACCCTCTACCAATATCGAATCCTCCGCCAATGGAAGCTGCAATCGACTTGTTGGAAAAAATATTTGCAGAATATAGAGCATTTTCCATATCGAGCCATGTGAAGTAGGGGTCGTTGGCGCCGTAATTGGAAGCCCCAACGGAGGAGATAATGATGGGTTTTAGCTTAAGGGTTTCAATGGCGGCTAAAACAGAAATATTGAGCGCAGGGAAAGAGCCTGTTACTGCAACAGCGACAACATCACCACTTTTAACACCTGCATCCATAAGGTATTGCACAATAACAGCGGCAAAATTGGGGTTCAGCGATGTTAGCTTAGCATCGATATACCCCCTGTCGGTAGTTATCAACGAGTATTCCTGCCCAATCAACGCAGTTTGGTTGGGATCGTTTATCATATCTACAAAAATACCCTCTTCCAGCCTGAACGATTTGAGATAATCGGCTGCTTTCCTGGAGAGGATGGCGGCTTCCAACTTCTCATCGTACCACTGCTGACGTACATCCTTTTTGCTTTTCTCAACGGCAATGAAGGCCAGAAGCGCCAAGGCGAAGAGAAAGCCTAAAACAATATTGGATTTTGCTCTAAATGTGGTCATGGTAGTGTTTATTTAGGCAGGAGGGCCCCTGCGAAAATTATGATGATGATAAGCCTAACCAGTACTGACGAAACGAAAACAACCGTCAGAGTTTTAAAGATTCCTTGCTTGCTGAACCAGTGCGCTATTAACCCCGGTATTACCCACCCCACCGCATGAAGTTCAACAGTTGAAGTGGCAAGATCGATGGAGAAGAAGTGCCTTGAGAAGTTGGCAAGTAAGCAGCCAATGAGCAGACACAGCACCATTTGTCGTCGCCCGTAAAGGAAAGTATAATTGCTTAATACCTTGATAATTAAAAAAGTTATCAGGCTAACGATCAGGATGCCTGCTATCCTTTCGGGATTTGTAAGTTGAAGGGCAATGTACCCGGGGACAACGATGCCCCCTGCAGCCAGGCCAAAAACTTCGTATGAGAGCAGGCTGAGAATTAACCCAATGGTAATGGCGATTTCAATCATGGTTGTATGCTTCTGTGTTCAAAAAATTCGACAGTTTGAGCCCCTATGCCACCCATATTCCCTATGGCTATAATGGACGATTGATTTGGGGTTGCTGCCAAAACCGCTTCGAAAACCTTGTCGGGAGTAGTCCAGCCAAGGTTGATAATTTTCCCTGTAGGTATCCCTCCGCTTGTGAGCAGCCCCTCAACAACCTCGCACGATTGACCGATAAGAATCACGTATTCAATCTCGTTGCCAATTCTTTTTGCAGTCATTTCGGCCAGCTGTTTTGCCCTATCCAGTCTGTCCTGCCTTGTGTTGAGGAGCACTATTCTGGTTTCGTTGAAACCAATTTCGTCGCGAATTTTTTGCCAGATCATGAGGGTTGAGTCGGGATCGTTGGCAGCAAAAGCGTTGTAGAAAACCATTTTTTTCCCAAAAGCCTCAATGGTAAAAGCCCTCAATACGCCGGCATCGGGAATGGCAGCGTACATACCTTTGAGAGCAACGTTTCTCTCAACACCCACATGTTGGCACACGGCAAGCGCTAGGGCCACATTCTCCCGATGCTCTATATAGCCAAATGGCTTCATCTCATCGAGGGTAACATAGCTGTGATCAACGAAGTGGCATTGTGTATTGCGTTTATCGGCAATGTTTTTAATAAGGTCAGGATTGCTGATTTCGGCAGAGAACAGGTGTTGGTTTCGTGGGATTGTACCGCCCAGCGTATGGGCAATCTCAGGTAGCGTATGTCCCATGACATCGATATGGTCATACCTCACATTGGTCATTACGCTCACGTTGGAATGAATCATTTTTCGCTCGGTAATGATCTGGTATTGAGGTTGTAGTGCCATGCACTCCACAACCAAAGCTTGAACCTTTTTGTTGGCAGCGAACTTAACAATGGATAGCTGTTCGATAATGTTAGCCGATGATTTCCTATGTATGAGTGTTTCTGTTCCGTTTTCGAGGATTAGGCGAGGGAAGGTCCCTGTGACTTTAGTCAAAGTAGATATACCTCCAGCTCTCAGCCCGGCACCAATCAATCGGGTAACGCTTGATTTACCCCTGGTGCCATTGACATGGATGCGTATGGGAATAGAGCGAATCCTTTTCTGATGCCCACGAAACTCAATAACCCCGGCAACAACTGCAATTGTTATGATAATTAGAAGAATTTGGAGGCTATACATTATTCGGTTGTATCAGTGGTCATGAGAAGGTTTGTTAAAAAGTAGTTCTTTTGCGACAAATGAAATGGATTGAAATATGGGATTCCTCCATTTGACTAAAAATTAGTTTTCTAATACTTAATCATCCTTTTGCTTTCGAATGAATTTTCGGTCTGCAATCGGTAAATGTACATTCCCGGTGGTACAGGAACACCATAGTTATTTTTCCCATTCCAAGTGACGTTATAGCTGCCGGCTGGCAAATTTTGGCTGATTAGTGTGCGTATCAATTGCCCGGTAATGCTGAAAACATCAATTTTTACATATCCGGGATGTTTTATCACATAGCCAATACTTGTTACATCGCCAAAAGGATTAGGGTAGTTTTGCAATAAAGCGAACGACTTATTGAATAGTCCCGGATCTATTTCTGGTCCTACCGAAACAATTTCGGCAACAGTAGGTGCCGTAGTAGTAAATTTAATGGCATATGCGTTGCCCAAAGAGGTGGCAGTGGGGTGGTATTTCGTGTTGAAAACATACTGTATCCCAATATTTTGAGAGTGGTTTTCAATGCCAACAGTCACGCTTTGAGTATCATGGATTTCTTTGTATTGAAAAATAATTTCACCGTCACCTGTAAGGGTTGGGTAGTATTGGGGATCGAGAAGAATGACTTGAAAATACTCTCTCACCGGTTCATCCACAAAGTTGTTATGCGAAATTCCATCCCATTGAATAATGAAACGGTGGTTTGTACCATCATGCTGGTAATAAATCTTGCCAAGGAAAAACTCATCATCGTAAAGGTCGTCCCAGAATACAGCAACCATACAATTCACTTCATCATTGCTTGGAATGGTACTGTTCTCTGCAATTGTTTGCGTACCGGGTCCAAATGCAATCCAGCCATCTGTACTCACGCGTATTTGGTCATAAACAATGCCGTAGTACTTAAAATTAAATGGTAGATTAATGGTAGTGGTAAAGTCGCTTTGCTGTGGCAATTGAATTTGCGTACCGGATCCATTCAATTCAGCCCACTTGTATTCGGGCCTTTGCTCATAGAAGGTATCGTCATTCGAATAGGCGTAATACCCATATCCGTCGGGGCCGGTATAGTCCGTTGACATTTGCTTTGATACAGGGATAGAGAAAGAGAATGATGCTTCGTATGGGTAGTTGGCATCCTCGGTGTATATTTTAAGGTTGTAAATGGCTACATAGCCTGCAGGGCAGTTATCTTTTACCCTTACGATAAACGCATCATTACGATTGTATGCCGTTCTTCCAATGGGAATGGACCCAAAAGAACTATTGGGTTCAATAATGGTAATGTTAGGATCGTTACAGGTCAATATACCTTTAACATTGTAGGCTAAATCATCTCCGATATTGGTAATGGATACCAGCAAAGCGGTTGTTTCTCCCGGATCCATCCTATAGTTCATGTTGGTAGATAAAGAATCGAACACAAGGAAGTTATCGAACTGCAATGAACAACCCTTCACGCTGAGCGTTAAGGAGTAATCCCATGAGCTATTTAAACTGCTAACATGTAATACAATGGGGATTGCATATCCAATGGGGCAATTTGGTTTAACCACAAATTGGAACGGATCGCCTGTTTTGCTCTCATTGGGGGATAAACTGCCATATGAAACCGGGTCTGTAGTTAGAATTGTTATGTATTCGTCAGATGATGAGAGTGTTGCTTGAATATTTTTAACTTCTAATTCCCCCCAGTTTTTCAGGGTAAAGGCGATGTTGCAAGTTTCGTTGGGATTGATCTGTCCATCATTGTTCCCGTCTATATCCTCTATAATCGGATCACCGCTTATCCCAATAAGTTCTTCAACTAGTTGAACCTCAATTGTTCCTTGTTTAGGCTTTACTCTGTCACCTCTTACCGTAATGGTCAGATTCCCTGCTTGTGGAGCTATAAAATCGAAAATAACCTTCCCTGTTTCATCGGTAAATCCCGATATAAAAACATCATCTCCAGTTATTGTAACGGTACCGTTAACTACTGGAAAGCCGGTATTCTCGTATGTGGCAACACATTCAACTGTTGAGTGTCCAACATAGATAAGATCGGTGAAATCAATATTTACTTCCTGCGGAATATTTTTCCAAATATGAATACTGGGGTCACCTAAAGTACAATATACTTTGTAGTGGTATTCTACATAGTATTCATTTCCAAACACATTGTACATATAAAGTTTTCCCCTTAGAAGTGACTGCCCGGGAGTTTCCATTCCTTCCTGAAACATCCCAATATACATTCCCTTATCAATGCGATTGTTATATGTTGTATGGGTATTTGATGTTGCACCAACAAAGGACACAGCTCCTCTGGGGTTATTTATTGTTCCCAGTTCAATCATATCTTCTCCAAAGCAGTTTCCGTATGAATAGTCAAACATGGCTACGCCACAACCAATGCTTGTTACAAATGGCATTTTTTGCCCATTATTCAAACTCATGACCTCTGAGTGCCCAAAGCTATAGCAGCTTGCATACCAGCCGTAGGCCCATCCCTCGCCGCGATAATTCAAAAAGCTTCGACCCTGATTGAGTGCATTGATAATATCAGTAATAGAATAGGTGCAGTTGGAGCTCCAATTTCCATCGCTCATCATGGTATCCACAGATAAAAATCTGCCATTTTGCAGTAACACATCAGCCACGAATCGCTTAGTTTGAACCTGTGATTCGTACTGATTATTTGAGCAGCAGGTAGCCTTTTTAATCCAGGTTGGGTCTTCAGTATAAGGATTTTTCTCGTAAACCTTGAATTTATTCATCATTATCTGCATAACATTATTATCCTGATTGGTGAATCGGCCAATCATCATCTCAGGAAAATAGTCATCACCGTCAACGGCAACGAAAAAGTCCTCCCAGGGGAAAGAGTATGATGGATATGTAACAATTTTTTTGGGAAAAATTGCATCATCCCCCACTATCAAAACATAGGTTGGGCGGTCCTCCCAGTTCTGATATACATCCGAAATGTAATTCTTTATAGTATTGGGATTGCTTGCCGTTGCATTGATTTCGCTGAATTTGGTGATATGAACGTCAATGCCGCTCTCACGTTTCCATTCGGCATATTCTAAAAAACTATCGTAAAAAATGTCGGGCATAATGCATAGCATAAGCTCTTTACCATCCTCTTTTCCAGCATACCTCTCGTTAAGAACCTGTTCGTAGTTGAAAATGGTGCTTCTGTATAGCTGCGCAAATGATGGTGAAATTCTTTTCTGGGGAGAGGTTTTGGGGTTAACAACTTCTCCTCCGTGATAGTTAACCTTAACAGTTATAGATGAATAAACTTGTAATTCGGCTTTCTCAGGGATATATCGAACAGGGAAAACGGCCAAACGGGATATTCTGAAATCGCGCATTATTGAAGGTCTGTCCATGCTAGCCATCTCGGAGGGAAAGGGGTTTGATGACCTGTAGGCCATAAGGTCCTTCGAGTATGGTGGCTCTTCCGATCCCTCTATCCAGCTACTACGTGCCGGTGCTATGTCAATATTGCTAAAGGTAAACATCTCACCTTTTTCAATAACTTCAACGGTTACACCAGCTTTATCGGGAATTGCCAATACATGGGCAATATAGGGTAATTCGGGACTACCGGGAATGGTGGTAAACATATCGGTGAGTAGATCGATGCTCTGATATGTATTGCCTTCCGCCTCAAAGTTCTTTATATCGAAACCCATCATATCAACCCTAAGCACTATCCCATCCCCATCGCTTCGGAGAATAGTTGTCTGTGGGGCCATTTTTAAATCGGAGCTTTTATTAATCTTAACCCATTCTGCTTTTAATTGAATTGTCAAAATGGATAGTATAAAAGTAGTAATAAAGATATTTGTTTTCATCTTATTGAATTGACACTTAAGTTGTTGTAAAAAGCAGTAAGTAAATAAGCACGGCTCTATTGCATGCTTACAAACTATCAAAAATAGTCATTAATTAATTTTTGAGTCAGGTATGCTCAACTTTTTAACTAATCAAAGAATAATTCTATTCCTTTCTTTAGACGAATGATTTGCTTTCAATAAGTTGAACGTCAAACATCAATAGTTATGGTATATACTTTATGGTGCCGTTAATCTATGCCATTGGATTCCCATTAATAAATGGCGAAAGCGGAAGATATTGAAATGCAATTATGGTAAATCTAATCTTCGTATGCAGTTTTAGTGCCACGGGATAAACCTTAAACTATTTCAAATTCAAGGCGTGATACTATCCATTGATGAGATTGGCCATGGAGCATGCAACCACACCGGCTGTTTCGGTACGCAGTCGGGAAGAACCAAGGCTCACAGCGTTGAAATGGTTTTCAATGGCTGCCTGTATTTCCATGGGAGAAAAGTCGCCCTCCGGGCCAATGAGGATAATTACGCTTTCCCCTTTCCCAATAAATTCATGGGCATGCGCCGTGGCAAGATCGCCACAGTAGGCAATAAGTTTTACCTTTTCATTGGCATTTTTCAATACTGATTCAAAGGGGGTGGCAGTGTTGAGCTTAGGCAGCATGGCCTTGCCCGATTGTTTCATGGCTGAAATCATTACCCTTTCCAATCTCTCGAGGTTTACAACTTTTCTTTCGGAATGCTCACATAGCAAGGGCGTAATTTCATCAATGCCTATTTCAGTGGCTTTTTCAACAAACCATTCAAGCCTATCCATATTTTTGGTAGGAGCAATGGCAATATGAAGGCGAAAAGGGCGTTTTTCAAAATCTTTGATAACGCTTTCTATGCGAACCGTACAGCGCTTAGGATTGTCTTCAGCGATTTTGCAGTTGAAAAGATTGCCTTTACCGTCAACAATGCGTATAGAATCTCCAGCTCCCAAGCGTAATACTCTGACACAGTGTTTCGATTCTTCCTCGCTTAGGGTAATTTTTTGGCCATCAATATGGGGAACGTAAAAAATTTGCATGTATCTTTGATTTTGTACAAAGTTAACAATTATAGAAAAAATGAAAAGGATAGGGATTGTTAGCGACACCCACGGCATGTGGGATGAAAAGCTGGAAGATTTTTTCAAGGGTTGCAATGAGATTTGGCATGCCGGCGATATTGGAAGCATAGAGTTGGCCAATACTATTGCAGCATTTAAACCATTACGTGCGGTGCATGGCAATATTGACGATACTAAGGTTCGTAAAGCCTATCCTAAAATCCAACGTTTTAACTGTGAAGATGTGGATGTGCTGATGACGCACATAGCCGGCCACCCGGGTAAATATGATAAGAAAATACTTCCGATACTGACGTCAACTCCGCCGGCTATGCTGATTTGCGGCCATTCACACATACTCAGGGTGATCTACGATAAGAAGTACGATTTTTTGTTTATCAATCCCGGTGCAGCAGGGGAGAGCGGATTTCATACCATTAGAACTGCCATAAGGTTAACCATTGAGGGTAATGGCTTCAGCGATTTGGAAATACTTGAAATTCCCAAAAAATAAATTTTAAAAAGTCGATACTATTCGAACGGGCAATATCTCACTCCCCTCACGAATATCCACAAGAAATAAAGGCTAAGGAGTTTGATCATCGGATGTCGTATCTCCCTTCTTATCGTCTTTTTCCGCATCCACGCCATTTGTATCATTGGCATTCCCTTCAAAGATTAGCTCATCGTACTCCTCCTCTTCGGAAAAACTGATTCCGGTTAGCTGTGAGTACCGCTCTCTCACCCTCTGCAATTCACGCTTGGTACCCACAACAAAGTTGTAAGGAATTTGACCTGCTTTAACCTTTACGCGTCTGTCTCTGCTCTTCATCGCTTTTATGGGGTCGGTAAAGGCGGCGTTGTGCGATGATACTTGCATTGACCCTTTGACGTAGTAAAATACGTAATATTTTTCCGGAGTTATCTGTAAGTACATCATCATCCAATCCCCGGTATTGCGTTTAAGAATTTCAATAAAACCATCAACCTTTTTGTTGACGCTAATATTCCCAATAGTACCTATTCCAATCTTACCATAGGACACAAAGGAGCGATTTGAAGGATCCCACTTCATTTTCAGATCGCTAAACGTTATAGTATTCTGAAAGCCACTGGGTAATTGGCTCATGGCACCAAAAATTTTAATTTGGTTTACTGCCGCCAATGCTTCGGCCGAGGTAGTACGCTCGTATAATGCTTTATGAAAAATTTTCCTGTTTAAGTCCACATTGAGTAACCCCGGTTGGCTTATTATTTCATTGGCCATGGTTTCCAGCGACTGCTGGTTGAAGTGGAAATCGAGCGACAGGATAAGGTCCATGGTTAGTGTGCTGTCCTCCAGTTTGTGCACCAGATTACCCGTGGTGTAGTTTTTAATTTGCCCCAAATTAACCGGAAACTTGACGGTTCCTTCACTGAAAAGTATGCAGAAGTCTGTGGCCAGTCCGATTAAATTGCCCGTTGTGTCAGGATTATGAATCTTATTCTTTGATCCTAACATGAATCGGTTTCTGTTTTTATTGTAATGCAAATATCCATCGGCGTCGATGAGGGTTTTGTCGCTAAATTCCTTACGTCCGCTGATGAAGCTCGGATAGAGATGTATGGAATCAACAGTGACTACACTCCCCGAGATAAGGGTGACGTTGTTCAGGTTCATGGGCTGTGGAGCAACGGGGATTAGTATGTCCAAAGGATCAATGGGGGCTTTGAACTTCACATTACTTGTCTTGATCTGTGGGCAAGTGCTGATGGGCTCTGCTCCTCCGTCGAAAAGCCAAATCTTATCCTGTGCGAAAATATCCACATTGCCAATGAATCCGAAACGGGGGCTTAGCTTAAACCTATCAGGCGCGGTTAGGGTAGTTTGTGCATAGGTATTGCCTTGAGGGTCAACGCCCACTTCCTTAAGTTTCACTTTTTGGATGGAATCGTTTTCGTCAACGTAATCAATGGTCCCTTTGGCATAGTATTTCTTTCGGCTTTTTATTGTAATATCAGCATCGTAAATTCTGTGATACTTCTGGATATAATTTGCCACTATTTCTGACTTTTGTAGCGGCATAACCCTTTTTTTGGCATCCACTTCAACCTTTTGGTTATAGGGGTGTATTATGGCATCAGCCACAACGAGATACTTCACCGAATCGGCCTTTAGGCCGGGGTTTCGCAAATTATACTTGGCTTTGGACGAGAAAAAGTATAGCGAGTCCTCGCCTTTCCATGTGGAGTAGAATAGCGATCCTGAGGGCAAAGTATCCCTGTCAATCATCCCTGAAACGTAGAACTTGTCCATTTCGACAAACTGCTGTCGATCCGGCGTAGAAAAAGTTAATTCGTTCCGCTCCATTGACCATTCAAACTCATCGAGGTGCGATTCGTACATCATGGGCTGCATGATGGCGTAAATGCTTTGGTCAATTTTACCGAAGTCACCTTTCCTGGCGTTAAAATCGATGAATGCCTTGAGATTATCTGAACTTAATGCCAAACTGTCCTTACCCACTATGTTAAATTCAGCGCTTGCCTTAGCGGATCTGTAGTCGGCTGCATTATAGTCGAAATGGTTTGATGTAAGCCTTGCTTTTTCCATGTCCATAAGGCCGGTGCCAACCAAACCTAAGGGCGTGAGTGTTAGATCTCCGGTGAACTTCGACTGCTTTTCAAACATTTCGAATGGCTTTTTCCCTCGGTAGGCGTAAAGAATCTCATTGTATGGTTGCCATTTCACTATATGTTGCGATCCGATGGTTTCAGGGAATTGGATCCCGGCATCACGCCTTCCAATGGTGAATGCTGTGGAGAGGGTACTCACTGAGTCGGGGAAAAAGTAGAGATCATCTGACGCTGTTCGCGATGTGATGTATGTAAACTCGCCAATTCCTCTTAATCCCTTGTTGCTAAGGTCGATGGTTTTATAAAAAGTACCCCTGCCTTGGTATAGGGCGAATCCCTGTTCGGGCAATTCCCTTTTGAACCCGAGTGAATTATCGGGCCGAAGTACCAATGTGTCTTCCATGGTGCCTAGAATGTCAGCCGATTGAAACAATCCGGTGAAATGCAGATCCTTATACTCGAAATCGTTTAAGTTGGAAAAGGTGAATGGGTAAATTTCGAAGTAGAAATTGTCGCGTTTATAGACCCCATTGTGTATTGAGGGATCGTCGTAATAGACAAATGAGTTTTTCGTACTCCTGAAAATGGGGAACTCGGGATAATTCACCAATCCCGATTTATTGTCGGGTTGATCTATGAAAATTTCGCCTGTGATATTCTCGAGGGTACTTGTTACCGCTTCTAAAACCCTCTTCCCATACATGTCGTAATCTTGGGTTTGGACATCAATGTTTAAAAGTTCTATTTCATCCAATACGAAGCTGAAGTTTTCATAGTTGAAGTTGAAGTTATGACCTTGAAAAGTGAAAAGGCCTGCCCTGACAACCCCGTCGAATGCAAAGTTCCTATTCTTCTTTAAAATAATCCTATTTCGGGCCGGATAGATAAATACATTTTGAGAATCGCTTACGGAAACATTCTGCACTCCATTGACCTCCATCTCAAGGGTTGCCAAATTTAGCACCGCATTGGGTCTGCTTTGCGTTAGCGATTGAAATTTGATGACATCGTAATCAATGCGCCCTGTTCGGGCCCTAATGGCATCGTAAAGTTTTGGTAGTACCTGTATTTCGCCGGTTTCATATTCATATAGGATATAGCCCAGCATGGCCATTTGCATGATCACAATACGGGTCTGCTCAATGGGCTTGCGCATGAAAATGGAAAATTCGTTAACATTGAATATGCGCGACCGAATCTGTCGGGTGAAGTTGGATATGGCAAAGAGGGGGTGCTGGTCGTCACGCCCCATGATTTGGTCGAATGATTCCTGATTGAAATAATTGTTGGATTCGAACGAGGCCCTTCCCTGCGAAGCCCCGATGGGAGGCCCGAATACTATCTCGTCCGTTCCCAGATTCCATGAGATTTGATTGAAATTGATGGAGAAATTATGGTATGTATTAAGTATTGGGCTTTGGGTTGTAAGGAAGTCGGTGGGTGCGATGGCCACCATTCTCACCTGGTCGTTGTACGTAAAACCCAATCCCGAATGGAAAATTGAATCGTTCTCAATTAGAAAGCGCACCTTGGCATTGTCTGATACAACAGACTGACGTTGAAATACATATATTTTCGATTCTATTCTAAGGAAATCTTTATTATTCCTTTTGAACAAAATAATAGCCGGTTGCTCGCGGGTTCCGCTTCCGTAAAATTTTGATCCGACCATGTAATACCCTCCGTCGTAGTCAACCCCTTCAAAAAGATTGTCTATATGGTATCGCTGCCCATAGGTGTGAAACTCGGGATGATCCACATTCGAAGCCTTGGTTGATTTTATCAGCCTGTCTTTAATGTATCCTAACGAGGGCGTTTTAAAATAGTCCTTATTGGTAAACCAAACTGAATCGGCCACATACTCATTTTTTGTCAAATCAATTCGGTAGTTGGAGAGCATGGCAAAGATTTCATCGACGGGCAGTTTGCTTCTTGCCCATGTAACCTTTCCTCCCTTTCCTCTCCATGTTTCGGAAAGAGGGTTGTAGATACCCTGAGTGGCAAGTATAACCATTGAGTCGGTTTCGTTTGAACAGATTAAGTCGAGCGTACCGAAACGGAAGGTTAATACGGAATCAAGCGTTACGGAATATTCGCCGTTACTCGTGCTCCATTTGTGAGCCGGTCTGATTTTCAGAATGTTGTTTTCGAATATGCTCTGGGAATTTTGGATGAATTTGATGATAGTCGTTATGACAATGTTTGGGTCTTCAGCGTACATTTTCAGCCCATTGAGCCATGTATCAAAACTTTTTTGAATCTGTTCATTGTACTTTAGGTTGAGCAGTATTTTCATCAGGCTCACAAAGTGGGATAAGTTAACATCGGTCTTCTTTAAAAGAAGGTTCGAGATTTCCACTATTTCAGCCTTTTTTTCGGGAGCAAAGTAATCGGTTGACCAAAATTGTGCAAATTCAACGGACTGAGCTTCTTCCTCCTTGGAAAGTTGGCCTTTTATGATGTCGTGTAATTGGAACGGGAAATTTTCAATCTCCTCTGTGAATCCTGTTATGCGTTGTGCATTAGCCGGTTGATGAAATAAAATGGCAAAAGCACCAATGGACATGAAAGCTGTCAGATATTGTAAACGGGTTGTGAGTTTAAGCATTTTCATACAGTGAATGGCCTTTGTTATTAAATCTTTTCATATCCCACCAGTGCCCAATCGTCACGATGCCGCTGGACGAAAGGTTTTAGGCGTATGCTTTCGGCAACAGGGTTTAATTGATTTACATCGGATTTAAGGATGCCGCTGACTATGAGTATTCCTTTTTCGGAAAGGCTATTATTGTATATGGGCATATCGTTGACAAGCGTATTTAAATTGATATTGGCCAGAATAATATCGAAATACTTGCCCTTAAGCAGCGAGGCATCGCCAAGCAGGGTGTCAATCCTGCTACAGCCGTTCGTCAAGGTATTTTCTTGGGCATTGTCAAATGCCCACTGATCGTTATCAATGGCAACCACATGCGCGGCTCCAAGTTTTTCGGCAACAATGCCTAAAACCCCTGTGCCACAGCCCATATCGAGTATGGCTTTTCCACGTACCTCCAAATTGAATAATTCTCTCACCATGAGCCATGTGGTTTGGTGGTGGCCTGTGCCAAACGACATTTTTGGCTCGATGGTTATTTCGAGGGCGAACCCGCTTTCTGTTCCGTGGAACGGGGCTCTTATGCGGCATAGGTTTTCAACGCAGACAGGCTCAAAATTCGACTCCCACTTTGTGTTCCAATTTTGATTTTCAATAAGCTCAGCTTGAAAATCGATACCGATACCTAAAAAGATTTCCTCGTTGATAAGCGTGGTTATTCCATGTGAGTCGTAGAATTGCTCCGGAATGTAGGCGAAAATGCCTTGGTTAAAATCTTCAAAACTATCGAATTGCATATCGGCCAGTAGGGCTACTAGTATTTCAGCATTCTGCTGGCTATAGGGTGTAATGGTAAATTTTACTTTGTAGTAGTTCATACTACTTTTCAGGGAATGATTTTGCAATGGCTATAAAATCGGATGCCACAAGCGACGCACCCCCAATCAGCCCACCGTCCACATCGGGTTTGGCAAATATCTCCTTGGCGTTGTCGGGTTTGCAACTTCCGCCGTAAAGGATACTCGTCCCATTGGCTATTTCTTTACCATGCTGCTTTTCAATAATTTTACGGATAAAATTATGCATCTCCTGTGCCTGGTCGGGAGTGGCTGTTCGTCCGGTGCCAATGGCCCATACCGGTTCGTATGCAACAATCACGTTTTTCATCTCCTGCTGGCTAATACGGGAAAGAACTTCCGCAAGCTGATTTTCAACCACCTGAAAATGCCTGTTTGCATCACGTTCCTCCAACTTTTCGCCACAGCAGAAAATGGGAGAAAGTCCATTCTGCAGCGCCAACTTCACCTTGTTCAGGAGTATTTCTCCGGTTTCGCCAAAATACTCTCTGCGTTCTGAGTGCCCAATGATAACATATACAGCACCGGATGATGCAATCATTGCCGGAGCAACCTCACCCGTATAGGCTCCCTTTTCCCACGATGAGCAGTTCTGGGCGGCAACCTTAACCCTGCATTTATTTAACTCGTTTACAATGCTTGTAATGTGCGTAAAGGGGGGTGCAACAATGAGTTCAACTTCGTTGGGAACTCCGGACGACAGGTTTCTTACATCCTGAGCAAGCGCTAAGCCCTGTTGAGGAGTGGTATTCATTTTCCAATTCCCTGCAACTATTCTTTTTCTCATGGTAGTTATTTTATTGATTAATTAGTAATTCAACAGTTTTTATTCCTGAACTACTCCAAAGGTAGTAAAAAATGTTTATTACGCTACGAAATCCGAATTCTTGGGTCGAGAAGCGAATAGACAATGTCAACGAGAAAATTGACCACTATAAAAACAATGGAGATGGTGATAACAGAACCCAGCACAAGCGGTACATCGTAACTGTTGAGTGCATTAACCATCACGTACCCAAGACCTTTCCATCCGAAGATGTACTCAATGAACACCACGCCGGCCATTAGCGATGCAAACCATCCTGAGATGGCCGACACAACGGGATTGAGAGAATTTCTCAAAGCGTGCTTTCGGATTACCCTGGCGAAAGTCAGCCCTTTTGATTTGGCTGTACGGATATAATCCTGCGATAGGGTTTCAAGCATGGAACTACGGCTTAGCTGAGTAACAACGGATAGCGGACGAATACCCAGCGTAAAGGCAGGTAGAATCAGATTTTTGAGCTGGAGGCTTATTCCCTCGCCAAAATCGTCAACCTCCCAGAGGTTTCCGGTGAGGTTCAGCCCTGTCAAATCGCCTAATACGAAAGCGAAAAGCCATCCAAAAAGGATAGCGGCAAAAAACGACGGAATGCTCATGCCGAAGGCAGAGAGGGTGACCAGCAACCTATCGGCCCAGCTGTTTTTGAATATGGCGGCAATAATACCAAAAGTAATCCCCAAAACCGTGGCAAAGGTCATGGCCGTGATGGCCAGTATAAGCGTGCTTGGAAAAGCCTCGCCAATAATGGTGCTCACCGGTTTTCCGCTTTGATACGAACGGCGAAGGTAGGGGGATTTTATCACCAGTACCCTCGATTTGCTTATACCAATGCTGCAAAGAGGTCTGTAGGCGGATCTGTCTAAGTAAATATAGCTTTCGGGGTTACGCGGGTTGTGTAGCGACAGGGGCAACAGATCGTTGATATATTTTAGGTATTGAAAAACCATGGGTTTATCAACGCCCAAATCCTTGCGCACGGCTGCAAGCGATGCTTCATCGGTGCGTTGCCCCATGACCATGCGTGCCGGGTCGCCCGGAATAACGTTGAAAAGTATGAAGACCAGCGTCACAACTCCCCATACGATGAGGATGCTGTAAAGAGTTCTCTTTATGGCATACTGCAGCATTGTGCAATGCTATTGGTTATCACTCCCCTTGGCCTCTTCCCAAATCTCATTCATCTCATCAAGGGTCATACTTTTCAGCGACCGCCCCTGCTTTATGGTTTTCTCCTCGAGGTAGCCAAACCGTTTGATGAACTTCTTGTTGGTACGTTCCAGAGCTGTTTCGGGATCAATATTGTAAAGCCTTGCAGCGTTGACCATGGAAAAGAGCAGATCGCCGAATTCTGCTTCAATCCTGTCGCTATCGCCCGTTTCAATTTCGCCCTTAAGCTCGGCCAGCTCTTCCTCCACCTTGTCCCAAACCTGTGTTCGTACTTCCCAGTCGAATCCGACGGCTCTAACTTTTTCCTGTATCCTGTTGGCTTTGATAAGGGCTGATAGCGATTTGGGAACCCCCGATAGCACCGTTTTGTTTCCACCCTTTTCCGTCATTTTAATCTGTTCCCAATTCTCCAGCACTTCCGACGCAGAGGCTACCTGTTCGGTTCCGAAGATGTGAGGATGCCTGTAAATCAATTTCTTCGATAGTTGATCAATCACATCGGTGATGTTGAAAAGGTTCGACTCAGATGCTATTTTGGAATAGAAAACTATATGCAGAAGTAGGTCGCCAAGCTCTTTTTTTACATTCTGGTAATCTTTTTCCAGTAAGGCATCGGTCAACTCATAGGTTTCTTCAATGGTCAAATTGCGAATACTCTCGAAGGTCTGCTCCCTATCCCACGGACACTTCTCTCTAAGTTCGTCCATTATCTTTACTAATTCCTCAAAGGCTTTGCCTGCTTTATTCATGTTAAAAACTGGTATTATTGCATTACTGCTATGTTATCGAATAGATTGGTTCAAAATCTATTCGAAAAAATCGATTTATGTAAATACTACACTCACGCTTCCTCCCACGTTAAGGCTTAGCATCTCGGCAGCGTAGCCATTGCGTATGGCTATTTCGAGGAGATTGAACGAGTTGAATAGCCCTAAAAGTTCGCCCTCTTTAACTTCCTGGTAGGTCTTGCTCAACTTGTCAATCCTATTGTAGTTGCTTTGTACCAGGATGTTGTAATTGCGCCCGTTGCCAACCTTGTCGAAAAGGCTTTTTGAGATGTTGGTAATGGCATTGCTGTACGAGTCGAAATAGATTATGTTGCCCTGTATAAACGAATTGCCAACAGTTGCCCTATAGTTACGTTTAACAAGGTAATCGGTTGTTATTTCACCCAACGATTCGATGCCATGCCCGTTGTACAACGCTATAACAGTATTGACAAACCCGTCGAGGGATGCAAAACCGCCATGGGCAGCAATATTTACCCCGATGACCTTGTCGGGCAGTGGATCAAAAAGCAGGCCTATGATGCCATTATCGGGTACAACAAACACATGGCCGCTATGCTCAGTCACAAGCAGTTTGGGCGAAGCAACCGCTTCGCTATTGACCATAACAAGGTGTATGGTACCCGTGGGAAAATTGCTGAAGCCGTAACTGACGATGAATGAGGCATGCTGAATATTGAACGAGGGAACATTATGTGCCAGGTCGATCACAGAGATACCCGGGCAGTTCGAGAGTAACCGACCCTTAATATTACCTATATAGATATCGTGCTGCTTCCAATCGGTAGTCAGCGTTACTATTTTCCCTGATTTCGTGTCAATGGCCATACCTGTAAATAATCAGCAAATTTGGTTAAAAAAAGAAATTTTTCCCAACGGTCACGAACAAAAAGCTACTAACAGTTTATTGCGCTTATTTTGAATGAAAGTCAAACGAATCGAGCCTTCGGAATATAAAAATATTTATCCCATAGCCTAAATGGCAGGCTACAGTTGATAGCACCCGCTTTTTTCATACCTTTGCATACAGATCATAGGTTTGAATTCAAACATTTTAAAACATCGGATGAACGAACGGATAATTCTGGTTGAGGGCATTGACCCCTTAGCGCTTTTTGGAGTGAACAACACAAGGTTTAATCTCATTACCAACTATTTTCCCAAGCTGAAAATTATTGCCCGCGGCGACGAGATTAAGGTGATTGGCCCGGATGAGGAAATTTTGCTGTTCGAGAACAAGGTTAATCTAATCATCGATTTTTATCGCCGATTCAACAGTTTAAGCGACGAGAACATAATCGATTTGCTCAACGATACCGATACCTCCATTTCAAAAATCGAAGAGGAAACCAGCGATGCCCTTGTGTTTGGCAATAATGGCAGAATTATTAAGGCTCGCACCGTGAACCAGCGTTTGCTGGTTGAGAAGTACGCCTCTCATGACCTTCTTTTTGCCATTGGACCTGCAGGATCGGGGAAGACATATACATCCATTGCCTTGGCGGTGAGAGCGTTGAAGAATAAGGAAGTGAAACGTATTATCCTCACCCGCCCTGCCGTGGAGGCAGGAGAGAGGTTGGGTTTCCTGCCCGGCGACCTGAAAGAGAAATTGGATCCCTACCTGCAACCCCTATACGATGCCCTGAATGATATGATCCCCGCCCGCAAACTCAACGATTTTATGGAGGATGGCACAGTGCAGATTGCACCTCTTGCCTACATGCGGGGACGTACTCTCGACAATGCCTTTGTGATACTGGATGAGGCGCAGAACACCACCATGAATCAGCTGAAGATGTTCCTCACCCGAATGGGCAATAATGCCAAGTTTATTGTAACCGGCGATATCACCCAGATAGACCTACCCAATAGGGAGGATTCGGGTCTGGTGCCAACGCTAAAATTGTTGTCTGATGTGCAAGGGCTTGCAGTAATTTATTTCGATACAAGGGATATCATCCGACATAAGCTGGTGAAATACATCGTTCATGCCTTTGATAAGTATGCCAAGCAAAAGGCAGAGGAGAAAAAACAGAATCAGGCATAGTAGTTGCGGTACGCTGAACTCCGTAGCCATTACTTTTCGTTGTGAAATATTTTAAAAAAACCGGAATGTGAAAGCATTCCGGTTTTTCTTTAACTGCCATAGTCGTTGCTATTCTTCGTTACGTTCTTAGGGCAATGTTTTCAGGTATTTATCAAACAGTAAATTTATCTCAGGATTCGATGGGCGGGGAGCATTGTATTCAATGATTTTACCCTCTCCATCAATGAAAACGAAGGTCGGGATACCCCGTATCTGATAATTCTTTGCCGTTTCCGATTGCCAGTTGTTTTCGGCATAAAGTTGATACCCGGATAACTTATCCCTCTTTACCATTTCTTCCCAAGCACTCTTATCGCTGTCAACCGAGATGGCAACAAAAGCGATGGGCTTGTTTTTGTATGCCTCTTTTAGTTTTGTTAAATGGGGGATTTCCATGAGACATGGACGACACCAGGTAGCCCAAAAATCGATGTACACCAGTTTCCCCCGGAAATCTTTAAGAGAGTATTCGGCTCCATCGATACCCGAAAGCGTGAATTCCGGCGCATTGGCACCCGGGGCCAGCAGCATACGTCTGGCAAAGGCGTTGGCAACAATATTGCGGTACGATTCGGTGCTGGCACTGCGTAAAAAGTGCTCCACAACGTTTTTCGAAACTTCGAGACTGCTCCACTGAATGGCTTCAATCACAGAATTGTGCTTAATAAAATCGCGTATCTTGATGTCGCTTACCAGCGAATCAACCTTTTCAAAGTAGATTACCATCTTTTCGAACTCCGATTTGCCAACATTCTGCTCTGCCGATGAAATGCTTTGGAACAGCAGTTGAAAATTTTTCATAATCAAATCGGCATAAGCAGCAATATGTAAATGTTCAGGTTTATTGTAATCTATGTTCTCTGAAAATTTGTAGTCATCCTCGTAATTAACTGAATCTTCGGGCGCAAAATAGGATTTGTAAACGGGGTAGTCGTGCAGTAAGTTCCTAATCATGTATCCAATCCGGGCGTTTTCCAACTCCAAAAAGGATTTGTTGTGAATATCAGAATTTTTGAGTAGTGTAGAATACTCATTCTTAATAGAGTCGAGCTTTAACACAAAGATGTCGAGTGGAGCCGAGTAAAGTTCACGGTATTTCGGGGCTATGCTTCTGGCTATGGCAGAAGCTTTGTGTATGTACTGATTGATATCAGCAGCTTTCCCCTCAAACACCGGAGTTTCGGAGGGGTCTTTTAAGTTAATGGTGGCCTTCAAATCCTCGCCGGGAATTGCGAAGATAATAGTACTGCCCCTTCCGTTTTTCAAAGTGAAGTACGAAGGGTGGGAGAGGGTTATCTCTTTTGAAAAGGTGCCATCCTCGTTCAGTGAGATTGTATCCGTAACGCCTTCCGAAATAAGGAATGCAATATTATCAGCCGGATTGATTATCTGTCCGCTAAAGATGGATACTTTGGGCTCTTTGGTAGAACAGGCTGCTACGGCCAATAGCGCGAAGAAAAGGTAAAATGTTCTTTTCATAATGGTACAATGAATTAATTTTTTGAAAGGCACAAATATATAAAATATGACACAATGGCCATTGCATTAAACAAATTCTACCGATTAAAGTTCAGTAACGCAGTTGGCATCAACATACCAAATGAAGCCTTTAACCTTTTCGAATCCCATTCCCCTAAGCAACGAGGCGTAACGATTGACCTGAACGCCATGTGAGCTATTGGGAGTTCCGAATTTGAAATCGACTACTGTGGCGTCATTGCCATCGATTATTACTCTGTCGGGACGGTAACTTTGACCCTGTGGGGTAAGGATGGTAGCCTCCGTTTTTGCTTCGCAACCTGTTGCAAACCATGATTTTATAGGCTCATCTGTCAGCATTTGCCGTAGGCGGAAGACCAAGGGATCTTTCTCTTGGGCGTCAATCAACCCTTCGATACAAAGTGCATTAATGGCCTTTTCCACATCGTCTGCAGTATTGATACGCGATAAGATTTCGTGCATAAGTTTTCCATGTTCGCGGTGTTGGAGCCTTTCTGACGGGGAAGAGAGGAAAAATTCGCCTGCCTCCATCCGTAGTTTTACATCTCCATGCTCCATCCCTACAGGGTAGTTATCCATTTGCCAATGGATTTGGGAAGAAGACTTGTCCTGCACTTCAGGCTTAGATCCTGATCGCTTACCGAATTGGAATATCGAAAAACCATCCTCTTCAGCTAACTCATGCTCAATGTGCCCATTGTCCATTTCGGGTACAACTTGCCACAGCAGCTTTGCAATGTTATCTATTGTTTCATCGCCCTTGCTGTTTTTAGAGGGCTTAGGCCTATTCGAAAAGATGTAAAGTTCATTCTGGGGACGTGTAAAGGCAACATACATGAGGTTGAGATTGTCAACCCTTTCCCTCATGTATTCATCAATCGCCTCAGCAGCAAAAATACTGCTTAAGGCCTTCTCCTGGATATGTATTGGATATCGGGGAATCTCATCGAAAGGCGATGTGTTGGAAGAAACCCAGAGCAAAGGCGATGTGCCTGGTTTTCTAAAATTCCAATCGGCAAATGGAATTATTACCACAGGGAATTGCAAACCCTTGGCCTTGTGTATGGTGAGTATCGAAAGAGCCTCTTCGTTTTTTGATGATGAGAGTGACAGATTTTCTGAGTTTTCGTCCCACCAGCTTAAGAATTGCCCAATGTCCGACCCTCCTTTGGCCGACAGGTTGAGTATATGTTCATGCAGTTCGGTGAGGTAAGCCAATTCCCGGGAAACAGAGAATAGTTCGTAACGGTGGGCAATGGCTTCGAAGACTTCATTCAATGGTCTGGAATTCAATTTACTGAGCCATAATGCCTCATCCTCGATGTAGCTGCGCTCAACAAACAGGTTGTGCCAGGGAGTAGTTGTATCGGGGTTAAGCAGAAAAAGTTCTTTTGAGAGAATGCTGCGTGCCACCTTGTTGAGCGGATTTTCTGCCAGCCTGAAAGCCGCTATCATCAGCTTCACCAATGATGAAGCCTTTAACAGTAGCCCATCCTGACTGATGAAGTGAATATGTTTGGTCTTGTCATCCGTGATTCGGTTATGTTCCAGCAGCATATCGGCTACACGTTGCCCCTCTTTATTGGTACGAACTAAAATGGCTATATCGCCTAACTTGTAATTCAGCCTAAGGTTTTCAATTAACAAGGTGAGCTTCTCTGAAAGCACCTCTGAATATTCATCTTTATTGGCATCAATGAAGCAAACCTCAACATTCCCCGGAACTCCTTCTTGGGGAAAAGCCGAATCCTGCCTGATGTCCTTGTATGCCTTGGCTGCTTGCTCTATGCAGGAAAGAGCCGATATGCTATTTTTGGAGCCTAATTCTTCTAATGTTTGGAGTATCCTGTCTTTGGCCGATTCAAAAAAGCGGTTGTTAAAGTCAACAATGGCAGGAAGACTCCTTCGGTTCACTTTGAGTGAGTGCCTTTCTATTCCGTGGCTGGCCAGGTCGTTATCCACACCTGAGGCAAGTATTTTCCAATCGCTGTTCCTCCAACGGTATATGGATTGCTTCACATCGCCCACAATCATACTGAAGTAACCTTGCGACAGGCTGTTCTTAACCAACGGGATAAAGTTGTGCCACTGCACCACCGAGGTATCCTGAAATTCGTCTATCATAATGACATCGTAGCGCGTGCCCACTTTTTCGTAAATGAATGGTGTGTCGCTCTCTTTAACGAATTCCTGAAGCAGATGATTGCTCTCATTGAGCAGAAGGAAGCCCTCTTCCTTTGATATTGCACGGATTTTTGTCCAGAGATCGCTTATAAGTGCAAGGTTATCAAGGTGTTTTAATATTAATTTTGCACCCACATAGGCAGGGGTTTTCTCTTGGATAAGATCAACCAACTCAACGAGAGAAGGGTATAAAACGTTGGCAATGGCCAACTCGATTCGGGCAAATTTATCCTTATTATCAAAGGTACTTTTAGTAACCCAGTCTTGTCCCGTGGGGTCGTTCAATGCCTGTTGAACTCTTGCAAGGCCCGCATTGGGCATCTGCTCGGCCGAACCGGTAAGCTGTGCGCACTTGTAGAAAAAACCCATAATGCCTAACTCGCGATGGGCAAAATCCTGATCGGTTACTCCATATTCAGTCAACTCATCTATCGCATTTTGCGCAATGAGGTTTAGTTTGGAAATGGTGTTGTCAATAAGTTGGTATAAAGATTTTTTCAGCCTGTCAATGCTCTCCTTATGGGTAAAACGCTTCATCTCATCCCTGTCCATGGTTCGGAAGCTCTCGGTGAAGATTTGCTTTCCCAATTCCATCAGTCCCCTTCTAATATCCCACGTTTTTCCTTCGTCCATCTGCTCTTCGCCCATGCGGATAAATCGCCGCATGAGTTCGGATGACGTAGAAGCTGAATCTATAAGGTCGTCGGCGGCCTGTTCGATAATCGGCTCGCTATCCAGCTTTATATCAAACCCGCCCTGCTCACCAATTTCCCAGAGCAATGACTGGATGACCCTTTGCACAAAGCTATCGATGGTGCTTATGGAGAAACGAGAGTAATCGTGCAGTATCAGCGAGAGAGCACGCTGTGCATTCTGAGTTATTTGATCCTGAGTAAGGGGTAACAGGTCGGCAATTTCATTGGCTATGGCACTCTTTTCTCCCTGCGCAATTGCGTGAAGTTCATTGAGTATGCGCTCTTTCATTTCGGCGGTAGCCTTGTTAGTAAAGGTTACTGCCAGTATATTTTTAAAACTTTCGGGTTTTTCGATAACCTGTTTGATGTATTCCGCCGCCAATCGGAACGTTTTACCCGATCCGGCAGAAGCGCTATATACAACCAACTGAGACATTTACTGAAACTTACTTAGTCTGATAAAGGTATATATTTTCCAACAAATTCTGGCATTTATAAAGTATAAAGTAATTGCGATTTCTTTTCCATTTCCCATATCATAATTGAAAAAGGCCGTCCAATCGGACAGCCTTTTAAACTAATGGTGGGAGAGGGATTGTACCCCAATTGCCATTCTCCCAAAATTATTTCATCATGGCATCGCGTATGGGTTTGTAGAATGTACCCTCGCGCCAGTTGGGGAAATGGTCGGTTGTGCTTAGCTTATAACCCAACTCAAAATATACCTGCACATCCTCAACCATCCCATCGAACTTCCATGTTTCGGGTTCGTAGTTATCCGATGGCTTATGGTAGTTATCCATAATCCATTTCAAAAGGGTGGTTTCTGCCCATTCCTTTCCATGCTCAACGTTGTCAGATCCAAATGATATGTTGATGGAGGGTACGCCCACCTTAGCGAAGCTAAAATGATCGGAGCGGTAGTAGCCACCACTCTCGGGCCGCGAATCGCCCACTATGTAGCGTCCCTTGCTCTCGATAACCGCTTTGGCGTAATCGTCCAACTCGTTGTATCCATATCCGGAAATGGCCATATCATGAGTGCGGCCAAAAATGTTGAGGGCATCCATATTAATAACCGCTACGGTTTTGTTAAGGGGGTAAATGGGATTCTCGGCGTAGTAATGGCTCCCAAGCAATCCCTGCTCCTCGCAGGTAACGGACATGAAAAGGACAGACCTGTCCTGAACTTTTCCCAATGACTTAAAAGCTTTGGCAATTTCCAGTAGTGCTGCCGTTCCCGAGGCATTGTCAAGCGCTCCGTTGAATATGGAATCGCCCTTCAGGGCAGGGTTAACACCCAGGTGGTCCCAGTGTGCCGTGTAAATAATGTACTCATCCTTGCGGGACGAACCGGGTAACAGGGCAATCACGTTATTCGAACTCATGTACTCCACCCTGTTGCTATAGCTGGCTGAAGCCTTCAGCTTCATTTCAATGGGTTTAAACCCCCTTTGGGCAGCCATTTGGGTTGTGGCGTCAAAATCGAGCCCTGCCATCTGGAATAGTTTTCGTGCGTTGTCGTTGGTTATCCAGCTTTGCAGTAGCAACTCCGATTTGGTTATGGGATCGCTGGTGAGGTAAAATTTGGTACCCTTAAAGCTGTTCTCCACCACGCCCCAGGGGTACGAGGCTGCCTTTGTTTCGTGCACCAGTATGGCTGCAGCAGCACCCTGACGTGCTGCCTCTTCGTACTTATATACCCAACGGCCGTAGTAAGTCATGGCATTCCCCGTGAACAGCGCGCTATCCTGAGTAGCGTAGCCCGGATCGTTTACCAGCATCACCACGGTTTTGCCCCTAACATCCAGTCCTTCGTAATCGTTCCATTGGTATTCGGGGGCGTTAATGCCATAGCCAACAAAAATCACATCCGAGCCGGATATATTTACCTTTTCTGTTGGGGTTGGCGTTCCGCCAATGAAATCGGGACCATATTGCAATGTCAGACTACCCTTTTTACCCGAAATATTCAAAGTGAAATCGGTTTCGGGGGTTATCTTCATTAGGGGAACTTCCTGAAAGTAGCTGTCGCCATTGCCCGGCAACAGGCCAAGTGATGAAAATTGTTCCGACAGGTAATGAATGGTTTTCTCCTCGCCAAGGGTTCCGGGGAAACGTCCCTGGAAATCATCGGAAGCAAGTACGGCAATGTACTCTTTTATGCCATCCTCGGTGATGCTTTGCGATGCTTTGTCAACGCCATTGCCCGAGCACGATATTAAAAAAGCGGCAATTAGGGCAAGGTACAGGTAATTGTAGTATCTCATAGGTTTGGGTTTAAATGGGTTAGATATTTGTTTGGTGAAGTATCATAGAATCGGTAATGAAATTACACCAACTGTGCCTCAGTAGTGTTACTTTGAATTGGTAAAAGGCAAAAAGTTTAACCCAAACACTATTTTTTTGAATAATCCGAAACTAATGAACAAAGTATAATTTTACTCAACTATAACATTGTATATCAAATATATATTCTATGGGAAATAGAAATTCTTTAACTGTTTTGACTTACAACGATCTTTCATTTTTCCCCAATCTAAGGCAATCAGCTATATCATATTGCGTTTGTTGTTGTATGCATGGGAAGGTTATAAGCAGCGGCTTTATCAAAAAATGTAAAATACCTTTTATCAATGCTTAAATGATAGTAACCCCTTGCTCGGAGTACCTAAATTATTAGCCAAAATCGAATAATTATTTTTAATTTTGAGCAAATTTTAAAAGGAATGGCATATTTTATCCGTAGGAGTATTGTTTGCATTCTCTTAGCAGTTTTGACTTTGATCAGCGGCTTTGTTTCTGGACAAGATCCTGAGCCTCAGGTGAAAAAAAGTCCTTATGAAGTAAAAGCCGACTCGCTTTTTCAAAAAAAAGGATTTAATGAGGCTTTGCCCTACTACAAGCAACTTGTCGAACAATTCTCCCAGGATCCCAATTTCCATTACAGGCTTGGTGTATGTTACCTTTTAGTTTCCAAGGAGTTGGATAAATCCATCGAACACCTCAAGTTTGCTTCAACGCGACAAGTGTCGAACATGGTGTACTATTACCTTGGCGAGGCCTTTTTCCATAGCTATAACTTCGACGATGCCATTTCGTACTACCGCCGTTTCATAATCAACGGTGGAGATCCTGCGATTGACATTCAAATCATTGAGAAGCGTGTAGGTCAATGCGAAAATGGCAATTTCATGGTTCGCTTCATTTACCAGCCATCGGTAATTGACAGGGTTACTGTGCACAGAAACGATTTCTTTCGCTATATCAACACAAAGTCGCCTAAAGGTTCATTCATATTGAAACCCAACGATTTGAAGACCTCTGTAGATGTAAAACAGGGTGATAATTCCATTATTTTTTATCCCAATAATCCCGAGCCGGGGGATAGGATATTTTACTCCAGCTATGGATCAACCACGTCCTTCGGCAAGGATATTTTTGTAATTGAGTATCAGCCTGATGGGTTCTGGAGCAAACCAAGGAATTTGGGTGATGTGGTTAACTCCTCGCTTGATGAGGATTTTCCATACATGGCAGATGATGGCGTTACTCTTTACTTCGCCTCCAAGGGGCATTACAGCATGGGAGGATTCGATATTTATCGAACTATCTACAATCCTGATACAAAGCAGTGGAGTACTCCCGAAAACTTGGGCTTCCCGTTGAGTTCTCCCTACGATGATTTTCTTTTTGTCCCCGATGAGAATAATGAGAAGGCTACGTTTGTAACCGCCAGGAATACTTTGGCCGACAGCCTTGAAGTGGTATTGATGGAAATAGACGAGAATCCCATTCGTCGCCCGTATGACAAGATTGAGTCGCTGAGGCGTATTGCTCAGCTTAACTCAAAGGAGGAGCCCAAAAAAGATTTGCCCAAGCAGGTTGAACAGGTTGGTTCGGCACAACACAAACCTGCAACTTTCAATGCGGTTGAGAACGATCCCGAATACTCAAGGGCTTTGGCACAGGGTTTTTCACAGCAGATGAAGGCCGACTCGTTGAGGGTTAAGCTGGATGCACTGCGCCATGGTTTTGAATATGTTAATACTGCCGAGGAGAGAAGAAATCTGGAAAAGAAGGTAGTTATTGTCGAAAATGCCCTGCTGGAGGCTCAGCAAAGTGCCGACAATTTTTTTGTTAAGGCCAGTCAAATTGAGCAGGAGTACATTACCGGTAAGCGTAAGCCCATAGATAAGCCCACATCAACCTTTGCTTCAGACAATCCTAAATTTTTATATCAGGCACAATTTGCCCCAACGGTATTTCAGGCCGATGAGATTACCCGATTGGCTCAATTGGAAAAACTTAACCCACAGATAGAGGCGCTGCGTAAGGAATTGATGGAAGCTAAGAGTAGAGTACAAGAGATTGAGAATAGCGAGCCCGAGTCGTACAACGAAAATCCCCTCTATCAAAAGAACAAATTGGATTATATATCAAAATTGCGCAGCATCAATCCGTTGTTAACCAATCTGACCAGCGGGAAGAAGGAACTATATAGGGAATGTGTTTCGGTGGCCGTTGTAAAACGGGGCTCTAATAACGATGCGGATATAAAATCCGATATTGATAGGGCTAATCAGCATTTCCGGGCAGCTTCCGCCATACGTAATAATGCCGATGACGAGGGAATGGATGAGTCAACTTACGAAGCCTTGCTACTCGATGAGTTGGGAGTATTGAGGCTTGAACTGGTTTTTGCCAAATTATGGGGTATGAGGATTTACCAGCAGGAGGTGTTAAGCAAAATCTTTCGCATGGAGCAGAATATATTTGGGCGCCCGCTACCCACTGCTTCTCCAAAAATCAAAACCGAAAAGGTTGAAGAACCGGACAAGGCTACTCAGCAGCAAGCCTTAGCCATAACGCGTGATAATGACAAGGCACAACCCGACGCTATACTTTTCCACACCGACTCGGAAGTTGAGTTTCAGGTGGTTGAAAAATCACCCTATAGCAAAACTAACCCCATACCCGTTGACAAACCATTTCCCAATGGTGTGATTTATCGGATTCAGGTTGCTGCATTCAGCAATCCAGTAGCCATCGATTTTTTCAAGGGCATGGTGCCCATCCATGGGGAGTTGGTAAATGGAGGGAAAGTTACTAAATACTATGTGGGTAATTTTAGGATGTTGAGCAATGCAGAGAAAGCGTTACCCATAGTTCGGTCAAAAGGATTTAAAGATGCCTTTATTGTAGCGTGGCACAACGGACGTACCATTGCCCTGTCCAGGGCAAAAACCCTTGAGTACTCTCAGGGTCCTGATCAGCAGGAAGAATCTCCTACCATAAGCATAGAAAAGGATAACCGTTTGTATATGATTCAACTGGGTCACTTCAAGGGACGTTTGCCCGACGATATGACCCAAACGATTAAAGCATTGGCTCCGGGTAAAGACATTATTCGCAAACCCGACAATCAGGGAGGATTTATCTACTCCGTTGGTAGTTATTCCGATGCCGTTGAGGCAACCCGCGTGAAGGACAACTTAATTGGCAGCGGCATTAAAAATGCCTTTGTGGTGGCAGTAGAAATGGATAATTAGCTATATTGCAACACTTTTTTTAAGCAAATGACTGGCAAATCAACGAAAAAGCTAAAGAAAGTAAGAAGCAAGGAAGAGCATACAGTGCTCTATACTCTTATTCTCCATAATGATGACTATAATCATTTTGATTATGTTATCGATAGCCTTGTGGAAGTGTGTAAACACGACAGACTACAGGCTGAGCAGTGTACGCTCATTGCCCACTACAATGGGAAGTGCGATGTGAAAACTGGAGAGTTGGAAATGTTAAAGCAAATGAAAGAAGAGCTTGGCCGAAGGGGCTTGTCATCAACCATAATGGCACATTAGGGTATGTAGATTTGTGATAATTACAAAAGCAATATGCAATGTTGGGATTTATTGCTCTGATACTTATAGGATTATTCCTTTTTGTGGTTGAGTTTTTGCTCATTCCCGGGCTAACCATTGCCGGCATAGGTGCCGTTGCCTCATTGATTGGCGGTGTATTTTGGGCCTACTACGGTTATGGTAGCACAGTTGGGCATATCACCCTGGCTGCAACCATGTTGGCCACCATCCTCACCATTGCCATTGCCCTACGGTCGAAAACGTGGAAACGTTTTATGCTCGATACCAGTATCGACGGGAGTATTGCCTCTACCGACGATGAAAATCAGGTGAAACCCGGAGATGAGGGAATGACCATCAGCAGGTTAACACCCATGGGAAAAGCTCGATTTAATGATAGGATTTATGAGGTTAAATCTACGGGAGAGTATGTTGATCAAAAAACTGAAATAGTTGCCATTAGGATGGAAGGATCGAAAATTATTGTAAAACCTAAATACCCTAAATCATGACAGGAATTGGATTATACCTGATTATTTTTGTGGCAAGTATTATTGCCCTATGGATTATTCTGTATTTCGTACCCATTGGCCTGTGGTTTTCGGCCTTGGTAAGCGGAGTAAAAGTCTCTCTTCTTCAGCTGATTTTGATGAGATGGAGGAAAGTCCCGCCCAGCGTCATAGTGCAGGCTTTAATCGAGGGAACGAAAGCAGGAATAACGCTCTACCGCAACGACCTTGAGGCCCACTTTCTTGCCGGCGGGAGGGTGCCGAAGGTTGTTCACGCCCTGGTGTCGGCACAAAAAGCCAATATTCCCCTGGATTTTAGAATGGCTACCGCCATCGATCTGGCAGGCAGGGATGTGTTTGAGGCCGTTCAGATGTCGGTAAATCCCAAGGTTATCAATACTCCACCGGTTAGTGCTGTGGCCAAGGATGGCATTCAACTTATTGCCAAAGCCAGAGTAACTGTAAGGGCAAACATTAAGCAACTGGTGGGCGGAGCAGGGGAAGAAACTGTTTTGGCCCGTGTGGGGGAGGGTATAGTCTCATCAATCGGCTCGTCCGATTCGCATAAAAAGGTTTTGGAGAATCCCGATTTCATTTCGCGTGTCGTGCTTGAAAAGGGATTGGATGCCGGTACGGCATTCGAAATACTATCCATTGATATTGCCGATGTTGATGTTGGCAAGAACATTGGTGCCGTACTACAAATGGATCAGGCTAATGCCGATAAGAATATTGCTCAGGCCAAAGCCGAGGAGCGACGGGCAATGGCTGTAGCGCTTGAGCAGGAGATGAAAGCTAAGGCTCAAGAGGCACGAGCACTGGTTATCCTTGCCGAAGCCGAGATTCCCAAGGCCATAGCCGAGGCTTTCCGTTCCGGAAATTTGGGTATAATGGATTACTACAAGTTGAAAAATATACAGGCCGATACCACCATGCGCGAAAACATAGTGAAGGGAGAAGGGGGTGGAAAGAAGGAATAATCGAACTGATGGAAAATAAAAAAAGGCTGTCCGAATACCTGACAGCCTTTTTTTGTGTGCATTATCATTTGAAAAGCTTACTCCATTCGCGTTTCTTACGATTTTTCCACGAACCACGGTGGAATACGTAGCTAAGTATAAGGGGAACTACGCTTGTAGCCTCGGCGTAAACCATCTGTTCATGGGTGGTACTTACCTTCCCCCACGAAGCAGCCTCTTTTAGCGTTGAGCCGGAGCATCCGCCATCGCGAGGATCGGCAACGGTGATTTGCACTGCGTATTTATGCATGGGCACATCGTGGCCTAAAATTTCGGCACAAACCACGGTATCCTGAGCAAAGTTTTTGGGTACTCCGCCGCCCACCATAAACAGCCCTGTAACGTTGGCAGCAATCTTTATATCGGTGAGCTCTTTAAAATCCTTTACAGAATCGATGGAAACATGGGCATTGGGGTTTTCAATCTGATGCTTAACCAGGCCAAATCCGGCACTACAATCGCTGAATGCGGGAACGAAAATGGGCACATTGTGTTCGTAGCATACTTGTACCAGGCTATCCTTCTTTACCGAATGTTGAGTCAGGTATTTACCCATCTCTTTAATAAACTCACGCGAGCTGTACGCCCCGGGTTTCATGCCATCGGCAATTGCTTTAATAGTTGTATCGCATACCTGTAGCTCTTCCTCGTTAATATATGTATCATAAATTCTGTCTATATAGTTATCTCTAAGGAAGTTATCATCAATAAATTGAGTGCCTTTATAGTGTTTAAATCCCAGTGCTTCAAAAAAGTCCATATCCACAATCGAAGCTCCGGTGGCAACCACAACGTCAATCATGTTGTTTTTAACCATTTCCACATAGGCTTGCATGCAACCTCCGGCACTGGTACTTCCGGCAAGGATGAGCCAGTTGCTGCACTCCTTGTCGTTGAGCATCATCTCCAGAATGTCGGCAGCTGAAGCCGTGTCGCGCGAGGTGAACGACATGTCGCGCATGGCATTGATAATGGGAGTGGAGTCGAACGATTTGATATCGATGTGTTTAATCACATCCTTCAAAAGATCTTTTTTTTCCATTTCTGTTTCCGTATTGTGTTGATTGTTAAGGTATATGGAATTTTATTCCGCTTTTGCAAACTTATATGAAAGAATCTTATAAAGCAACTTGGCCGCCAAAAAGTCCGAAGATTTTTCGTATGGATTCGGGCATAGTTCTACTATATCAAAGCCCACAAGATTTTTCCTTTCAACCAACTTTTTGAGAAACGATAGTGCTTGATACCATTGTAGCCCTCCGGGTTCAGGTGTTCCGGTGGAGGGCAGGATGGAAGGATCGAATCCGTCCAAATCAACCGTTAGGTAAACATTATCGGTTAGAAGATCAATGGCTTTGTCCATCCATTCATCGCCCCGGGCAATGTGGTGAGCCCAAAAAACCCTATTTCTATCAAGCCTTTCCATTTCGCCCGAATCCATGCTCCTGATTCCTACCTGCACTATGGGGCACAGTTCCTGTGCACGTGCCATCACGCATGCGTGGTTATTTTTCGATCCCTGATAGCTGTCGCGTAGGTCGGTGTGTGCGTCGATCTGTAATACGCTAAGGTTTTTATATCGCTTTGCATGAGCCTGAATGGGACCAATGCTCACCGAATGTTCTCCTCCAATGGTAACTAAAAATTTGCCGGAATCGATGTACTTCAAAGCCTCTTTTTCCGCAGCCTGCACCATATCTTCGGGGCTTTTGTTTTCAGAAACTGCCGGTGCAGTATGAATGCCATGCAGGTAAACTTCGCTGTCGGTTTCAATGTCATATAGTTCCATGTTGGCCGAAGCTTCAAGAAGAGCTTCCGGCCCTTTGTCAGAACCCTTAACCCAGGTACTGGTTCCATCGTAGGGAATGGGAAGAACGACAATTTTCGAACTCTTTTCCAGAGCATATTCACCGGGAAGATCTCCAAAGCATACCATGATTAACTAGGTTTAAAAATTTTTTGCAATGATAGGTAAAAAAAGTACAGAAAAATAATTGAAAGCAAGCAACGAAAAAAAATCCTTCCCGGAGGAATTTCGGGAAGGATTCTATGAAAAAACCTGAACCTAATGTTTACTGCATGTAAGGACAATTCCCCATTCTACCACGGTTACCCATTCCTCTTTTTCCCATTCGTCCACCCCTGCGTGAGTTGAAAACTGCACGTTGGTCGTCGGTGAGTATCGATGAGACTTCTGCTCGGTGTGCAGCACCCTTTTTCATGATATTGGCCCTAAGCTGTGCAATCTCATCAATGGTCTTGTTAATTGCGTTAATATCAATTTTTTCAGCCGACTCAAGGGTTTGTAAACGCGCCCTTTTTTCGTTCAGCTCGTTGCGCAGTGGGGTAACCTCTTTAAGATGCTTTGTTCTTAACTCGTCCATCTTTGCTTGCTGCTCTTCGCTAAGGTTAGGGATGAATTGGCCCATGTAAGGCCTTTCATTCTGGTTGTTCATTCTCTGCATAGGGCGACCTGTTCCCATACCCATGCCCATACCCATACCTCTTTGGGCAAAAGCATCATGCCCCATTGTCAAGGCCATAGTACCGATAGCTACCGAGAGAATGGCCGTTTTAAAGATTTTTGTTTTCATGTCAAATTCAATTTAAAGGTTATTATTACTTTTCACTGTTTGTATTTGTTTTACGATTTATTTGCCTCTGTTCGTGCCTCATCATTCTTGGCCGATCCGTTTGATTTCTATTCATCATTCTTGGCCGATCCATTTGATTTATATCCATCATTCTGAAGAACATCCTTCTGAAATGCTCCTGCTGTTCGGGCGAGGTGGCCATTCCCTTAACCTTTCGAAAATGTTCAACGGTCATTTGATGATGTTTACAATGTAGCCGTCCAATTTCATTGGCAAGGCTATCGAGGGTCTTGCTATTTATGGAGTCCTTTGACAATTCCAGCATGGTGCGCCTGTAGTTCTCCCGAATTTCGTCTTTAACCGATTGTTCTTCAATGCGGAATTGATGGCGTATATTTTGAAATTTTTCTCTCTGCTCCGGCGATAGGTTAAGTTCCCTGGCAATGAAGTGCGTTCGTTGAACATCGTTGGGTAAAGGAGGTTGTTCTGTTTTGGAAATCCTCACTAAATGGAATCCTATGGTTCCGAGAACGGCCAGATTAATTGCAGTAAGCAGAATGACTGCTCCTATAAGTATTCTTGTTTTATTGAAAAAATTCATGGCGTTTTTATTTCGATTTCATAGTTATTCAAATGGGGTGAAAATTTCGGTAGGAAAATATTCCTCACTTACCATTGCCCAGGGCTGATCATTTTCGTCATTTGACGAAGTCAGTAAACTGTTGTTGAACAGAGTGCCTATAATGACTCCGATGAATATGCCTGCTGCTGCAAGCGAGGACACTACAATCCTTCGAATTGTCAAGGTTGAGGGATATTCGGCGTTTCTCTTGGCATTAATCCTATGCAAGATTCTTTGGGTAAGGAAAGGATTGGCGGCATATTCACTCTTTTCAACCTCGAGGACACCATATAGTTTTACCCACGCATCAACTGTCTTTTTGCAATGGGCACATGTGGTAATGTGTTCCTCAAGTTGCCGTGTTTGAGTCTCATCCAACTCTTTGTCAAGATATTGGCTAATTTTATCGTTGATGGTTCTGCAATCCATGATGTTCTTTTTCTGTTTGACACTTATTCATGTAAAAACTTGTGCAATCATTCCATATTTCTTTTACCAAGTATTTTCTTTTGCAGGTTTGTCCTGGCTCTAAACAACAGGGATTCAACGGCTGGCAATGAAATATTCATTACTTCGGCTACTTCTTTGTAGGTTAAATCCATGTACTTGTTGAGTATAAATGCAATCCGTTGATTATCAGGCAAACTGTTGATGACTTGCTTAAGGACTTTCCTATCCTCTGCTATCTGAATCTGCCCGTCGGGCGTTCCATTTGACATGTTTTGTAAATCGTGAAGGTTGTGCCCATTTGCTTTATCAGAAAAAAGCCTGTCGAGGCTTTCAAATATTCTTCTTCGCTTTTGCCTTCGTACAAAATTCAGCGATTTATTTACGGCTATCCTGTACAGCCAAGTTGACAGCTTTGATTCGTTTCTAAATCGGTGAAGCGATTGGAATACCTCTATAAATACTTCCTGTGCCAGGTCTTCGGCATCGGCGTAGTTCGACAGGAAGCCTCTGCAGGTCATCACCACAAGCCGTTGGTATTTCTCGACCAATAGTTCAAAAGCCTTTTGGCTATTGCCATACAATATTTCGTGAACTAATTGCTGGTCGGTCATCTTCAATTATAAACGGATATAGTTTTACAATTTTGACACCTGCAAGTTATAAAACTTGCGTTGTGTTGGAAAAGATTATTTTTTGAACAGCGGTTTTCAAAATGCATTACATTTGCATAACTAAATAACAGAACCATGGGAATACGCGTAAAAATTCTGCTGGGCTTTTTTATTCTGGCCTTCATGCTTTTCATCTCCGGTGCCATTTCCATATTTGAGCTCACCAAGCTGAGCAAAGCGGTGAAAATGATGATCAATGATAGCTATCGTAGCATTGACTATTCGAAACAAATGCTTGATGCCATCGAGCGACAGGAAAGGTTAATCCTTTTTCAATTGGGAAACGAACAGGCAGAGAATAAAGTGTGTTTCGATAATATTGCCGGAGAATTTAAAATGAACCTCGATAGCGCAAGAGCAAACCTTACGTTTAAAGACGAAGTGGTTTTGATAGACTCTATCGCTATAAACTATACCTTGTTTGAAATTTCGGCACGGAATTACCTTGAAGGCGGGCATAAACAGCTGAGTGATTACCTTAATGAGGTTTACCCTCTTATGCTGGTTACATCCGATCAGATTAAAAAGCTAATGGTTCTGAATCAAAGGGAGCTATACGAATCGGCAGCTTTTCACGAGTCCAGCGCGCAAAGGGCCATTATGCCCGGATTGATTGTGATATTAACTTCCCTGTTATTCACCTTTGTATTCACGTACCTTATCCATCATTATTTTGTATCGCCCATAATCAGCCTTACAAAAGGGATAAACGATTATGTTAAATATCGGAAACCGTTTAAGGTAACGCTGGAGACTAAGGATGAACTATGGAGTTTGAAAGAATCTATTTTTAATTTAATTGATGCCTCAAAACAAGAATAAGGGAAAAAGCACTACTACCCCATGCGACTATACATTGTATTACGGTATATTGGACTTGTCCTTTTGCTAAATGCAGCATTTATGTTCGTTGCCTTTTTAATATCGGCTTACAATGCCGATTCGGCAATGATCCCATTGTTGCTTAGCAGTATCCTAACCGCTTTGGTTGGTTTTTTCCCTTTAATTTTTGTTGCTCCCACCAATGATCTTTCACAGAAAGAGGGATATGTAATTCTGGTTTTCAGCTGGTTGGTAGTCTGCCTTTTCGGCATGTTACCCTACCTTCTTTGGGGAGGGGAGTTTACAGTTGTCAATTCATGGTTCGAAAGCGTTACCGGATTCACAACCACAGGATCTACAATACTAACAAATGTTGAAGCACTGCCCAAGGGATTGCTCTTTTGGCGATCGTCAACCCACTGGTTAGGGGGCATTGGGATTATTCTTTTTGTACTAGTTATTATTCCTACCTTGGGGAAAACGCGTATGTTTCTTTCGCGACTGGAAATGTCGCCATTGGCTAAGACCAATTTCCATTACAAATCCAATAAATTATTAAGGGTTGTAATTTTCGTCTATTTGGGATTAACCTTAGTGGAAACAGTACTGCTCTACTTGTTCGGAATGAGTCTTTTTGATGCTGTTACCCATGCTTTTGGGACTGTTGCTACAGGAGGTTTCTCAACAAAAAACGATAGTATAGGCCATTTCAATAGCCTTGCCATAGAGATTGTTGTAATTGTTTTTATGTTCCTATCAGGCATGCATTTCGGGGTATTGTACAATATTTTTACATTCAAAAGAGTGAAATGGTACAAATCATCTGTCCTCAAATTCTATTTTTTTTCCATTCTTGTAGGAGTGCTGCTGATAACTATCAGCGTAAAAGGTACTAACTACCAAACATGGGGAGAATCTTTAAGGTTTTCAGCTTTTCAACTGGTATCGCTGGCTTCCACTACTGGCTTTGCCACTGCCGATACTACGTTATGGCCCCCTTTCTCCATTATGATTTTGCTATATTTTCTATTCCAGTGCGCTTGCGCCGGATCTACTGCAGGAGGGATTAAAGTGGACAGGATGGTCATATTTTTTAAGAGTATGCGACGACAGGTTAAGAAATTGCAACATCCACAGGCAGTTATTCCACTTAGGATTGACGGAAATCCAATTGATGAGGAAACCGTACATTCAGTTCTTCTGTTTATCGTACTATATATTCTTATCCTGTTCGTAAATGGTTTACTTATAACGACTATGGGAGTGGATATCATGACTGCTTTTTCTGCATCGGCAGCTACTATCAGTACTGCAGGTCCGGGATTTGGGGTTGTTGGTTCTGAATCTAACTTCGCATCTATTCCCGATTTAGGAAAGCTACTTCTTACCTTCAATATGTTGCTTGGCCGTTTGGAGATATTTGGACTTATGTTGATTTTCTTCGTTCGGTCGTGGCGATAGCGTTTATGGCCTGTTGTCAACTGGTGAGTAATCAGAGAATTTAATATTTCGAAAAATATCATTAGTTTAGATTTCCTTTTCTGTTGGGAAAAATGAGATTTTCACCAAGGCGTAATTATTTTTCTAAAAGGCATTGCATATTTTATTTGAAAGTGTATCTTTGCAGCGTTAAAATTTTCGCGTTCATTTTTTTGTTGGTCCGGTAGTTCAGCCTGGTTAGAATACATGCCTGTCACGCATGGGGTCGCGGGTTCGAGTCCCGTCCGGACCGCAAGAAGCCTCCCAAAGGGAGGCTTCTTAGTTAATACCATTTTCCATCCCTTTGTTGGTATCTCCGGAAGTCATAAATTTTAAATCTGTTCACCGAAGAAGCTAAAACATACGCTGCCGTATTTCCTTATGAATTTAAAAAAAGGAGAATCTGAAAAATCAATACTCTTAGGATGTTCAACAATCAGTAAGCCGTTGGGATTAAGTAAATTTTTACTAAGGATCAGCTCTGGTATTTTTTCTATATCCTTTAGGGTGTATGGCGGATCAGCAAAAATAATGTCGAACCTCTTGGTACACTTTTCAACAAATTTGAAAGCATCGTATCGCAGGGGCTTGATGCTGTCAAGGTGAAGATCCCCAATTACTTTGTATATGAATTGCAGGTGTTGTTGATTGATTTCCACAAGGGTAATATTTGTGCAACCCCTCGAGGCGAATTCAAAGCTGATGCTTCCCGTTCCGGCGAAAAGGTCGAGAACCGATATTTCTTCAAAGTCAACACGATTATTTAGGATATTGAACAATCCTTCCTTGGCAATATCGGTGGTGGGGCGTGCAGAAAAACTTTTGGGAGGGGAGAAAAACCTTCCTTTATGTTTACCGCTGACTATTCGCATAGGGTTAGGTTAAACAGATTGGCGTATTTTCCCTTGTATTTCTGTAATAGGTAACTAAAATGATTTTGGTCTAAAGTTGATGCCTGTTTACCTGAATGGAAAAAACGGCCAATGAGCAATTCAAGGTTTTCCCAAGGGCTAATATCGCCTAAAAGTTTGATGTCAGTACTATTTGTAGGGATTTTTAAAGACTGGGCGATATTCATTAAATGGTAAACTATATCCTCAGATGTTTGCGCCTCAAAACTACCGCAATGCTGTAACTTAGAGGCCTCCGACACTATCACCACGGAAAACTTAGAGGACAAGGTTAGAGTTATTGTGGCGCAACCGCGTGAGTCGGAAGATAATTGGTGAAAGCATAGGGCAGGATGGGCAAATGCGTATGCCTTTGTTCGCTTCTGTATTTTTAACCAATTGGTTATTAGGGTTGATGGAATGCTAAAGATGCTAACCAAGTCATTTTGAAAATCATTATACCAAATCTCATCCAGTGTATCAATTGGATGAATGGTTTTCAGCAGTTGTTGAGCCTCGTCGGGCTCAAAAAATGCTTTGGGAACTATGGTATTCGCGGGGGATTCGTAACAGAAAAGAACTTTTTTAAACTCGCCTGAAAGCCAGGGGTATGCATTAACTACATCTTGTAAGCGGTCCGGCCATTCTTCGGTATTATTAACCGGAAAATCAAAAGGAATTGATACTAAGGCAATATATTGATTCCTCACGACATCCATCACACAGAAAGAAAAACCGTTCAGGGAAGCCTGAACGGATAGTTGGTATGATTCAATGCGGTAGGGATCGAATGTTTCGTCGAACAACTCAAGTTTCTGCATGGTCATTAACCTTTCAGCCTATTCCCAGTTTCCGGCGTGGTTAGTGAATTCGGTGAGAGAACCTACCTGAAGACCCGGATAGCGCTCAAGTTTCTTTCTCAAATCATTCTCATTCACAACGAGTTGTCGATCCAATCCTTTGAGTATAACGTCGTTATGTGCCTTGGCCTCAAAAACTTGTACTTTAATACCCGATCCGGTTTCAAGATGTCCGGCTTTAAGTTCAAATTCTGCATTGCCTGCATAGGGAACGTGTCGAAGCGAGTCAACGGCATAACCCTTTTTGAAAAGGCTATCTAGAACGCTAATCTTTATGGTTTCACGATATACAAGACCTTTTGCCACTGCAATGGAGTCGTCCATTGAACCTACTTGCTTTACAACGTTAAACGAATCGTACTTGACAAAATGAATGAGTGTGTCAAAACTACCGGTGAACTTGTTGTTCTCAAGGCGATAGGCTAATTCAGCCGTGCGAATGTCTTTCAATCGCTCTATGGTTTTATTATACCTCTTGTTTTTTTCTTTTTCAAACCTTATAGGATTCATTATACCTTCATAGATAAAGTATGAAAGAACAACGATAACAGCAAAAAGCAGAATTTGATAAACGGTTTTCATTTTACTCAATTTAGTTTATGTTTGTGTGCAAATTTATAAACATATAATTAACTTTAATAGTAACCCTGAAATTTAATTTAACATTTCGATGCAAAAAAACAGTTTAAGGAGTCAAATAGTGAGAAATTTGGGTTTTGATTTGACCAAAAGTCAGGAAGTTGCCGCTGATCTCCTTGCTGATTTTTTTGCAAGTAAAAATTATTCCCAAACCTTTGTTTTGAAGGGATACGCAGGTACCGGTAAAACAACGCTGATTTCATCGTGTGTGCGAAGCCTTGTTGTGTCAAAGGTAAAAGTAATACTGCTGGCACCAACAGGGAGAGCTGCAAAAGTCCTCTCGGCCTATTCGGGCTATCCGGCATACACAATCCATAGGTGGATATACCGTAAACAATCGGAAAAGGATGGCTTTGGCAAATTTGTGTTGAATAGGAATACACTGAAAAATGCAGTTATCATTGTTGACGAGGCGTCAATGATTAATAATAATTCCTTCGACGATTCGGCCTTTGGCTCGGGGCGCTTGCTCGACGATTTAGTTCAATACGTTACAAGCGGGCATGAATGTAAATTGATGTTTGCCGGCGATGTAGCACAACTTCCTCCCGTGCGATTAGATGTTAGCCCTGCGCTCGATAACCGTGTGTTGGAAAGCATGGGACTGGATGTAACAGAGATTACTCTTGGAGAGGTGGTTCGACAGGCTCAGGACTCGGGCATACTATACAACGCTACCAGGATTCGCAATATTTTGGAATCGGGTAATGTTGAAATTCCTAAGTTTAGCCTTACGGACTACAACGATGTAGCCAGAATATCAGGAGCCGATATCATTGAGAGCATAGAATCGAGCTATTCAAGGGTTGGCACACAGGATGCCGTGGTAATAAACTATTCAAATAAGAGGGCCAATAAGTATAATCAGGGGATTAGAAGCCGAATCCTATGGCGAGAGGAAGAGTTGTCGCCTGGCGACTTCCTTATGGTGGTAAAGAATAGCTATTTCTGGGTAGAGGATATCCCCGAGGTTGGTTTCATTGCCAATGGCGATATCGTTGAGGTTATCCGATTGTATAAGGTTAGGGAAATGTATGGGTTTCGCTTTGCCGATGTTCTGGTTAGGCTCGTTGACTACCAACAGCAGGAGTTGAATGTTACCATTCTTCTCGATACTTTGGACATTGAAGGCCCTTCGCTTTCGGTTGAAAAGTCAAAAGAATTGTATGCCAATATTGCGGAAGAGTACGCTCAAATCAAGAGTAAAAAGGCCAAATTTAAAGCCATCAGTCAGGATATCCATTTCAATGCGCTGCAGGTAAAATTTGCCTATGCGGTTACGTGCCATAAGGCACAGGGCGGTCAATGGAAGGAAGTTTATATCGATCAGGGTTTTTTTAAAGAGGATATGATAAGCAAAGAGTATTTGCGATGGCTTTACACCGCATTAACCCGTGCAACGGACAAGGTTTATTTCGTAAATTTTAACCCGTTGTTCTTTGAGTAATTATCCATTTCATAAAATGCTCCAAAAAAGTGCCCGTTGAACAAACCAGAGCACGTAAAAAATAGTTAATTTAGCCAAAAATATTGCCTACCTCATCATGAAAGTAAAGCTGAAGATCCGTCAGAAAATACTTATTTACATATTATCCCTATTCACCGTATTGTACCTGTTCTCGCTGGGATATATTGTTTATAAATCGCGCGAAACCATTATTAAAGAAACTAAACAGAATTCTGTATTGGTGGCGCAGAACGCTGCTGGGAATATTCGGCATTTTTTTGAGAAAAATTTAACCATTACCCGAACACTGTCAAAGGCGTTTACGGTTTATCGTGAACTCCCTCCCAAACAATGGCAGGATCTTTTTCTAAAAATGTACATGCCTGTTATTAAGGCAAATCCAAACGTTTACATCGTATGGGATAGTTGGGAATACTATGGCTTTGTCCCCGGATACACAAAGGGTTACGGTCGAATTTTGCAATCAGTTGTTCGCGAAGGTAGTAAATTCACCATATCGGTTGAGGAAAGAAGTATGGATGGCGATCCGGAGCGCTATGGAAATTTTAAACAGAATAATGTTGATGCAATTTGGGAGCCATACCCTGATCAAGTACAGGAAGATATTAGAGAACCCCGTTTGATGACAACTATTGCTTCGCCAATACAAATCGAAGGGAAGTTCATGGGGTTGATTGGCCTTGATGTTGAATTAACCTATTTGCAAGAACTTGTTAAATCAATTAAACTGCCCGAAGGAGGCTATGCCTTTTTGCTATCGTCCGATGGGGTTATTGCTGGCCATCCCGATGGGTCGTTGATTTTTAAAAACGTTTCTGAAATCCTGCCTGACGAGGTAGGCCTTCACAACATTCTACAGCGTGTTCAAAAGGGCGAAAATTTCGAGTTCAGTCGTTATAACGGGAAGGATGAACACCTGATGCTGTTCACTCCAATCAGGTTGGATGGAGTACATTCTGTATGGTCTTTGGTTATAAGTATCCCCAAGGGTATGTTAATGTCTGAAGCAAATCGAACCCTTCTTATTTCATTGGGAGTTGGTATACTGGGGTTAATCCTTATCTACATTGTTCTTGTTTTCGTATCGGATGGTTTAACTCGCCCCATTGTTAAAATCACAGGTTCATTAAAAAGAATGGCTGCAGGCGAGATTTCCGGCAATTTAACCCTCGATATTAACTCCGGAGATGAGATTGAAGAAATGTCCAAGGCGCTGAATACCACCATAGAAGGACTGAATCAAAAGACAGCTTTCGCCCTGGATATAGGGCAAGGGAAATTGGCTAGCCAATTGGAGATGTTAGGTGAGAATGATATTCTTGGAAAGTCGCTGCTGGATATGCGCGATAGCCTTCAGCATGCCAATGCAGAGGAGGAAAAAAGGAAGGTTGAAGATTCTAAGAGAGCCTGGGCAAACGAAGGTTTTGCCCTTTTCTCGGATATTCTGCGGCAGAATAGCAATAGCATTGACAATCTTGCCGATGAGGTGGTTCGCAACCTGGTAAAGTATTTCAGTGTCAATCAGGCTGGCATGTTCATTATTAACGATGATGATAAGAACGACGTTTTCTTCCAGTATATGGCCGCTTACGCATGGGATCGCAAAAAGTATGTGACCAAAAGGATTGAGTTGGGAGAGGGGTTGGTAGGGGCCTGTGCCATGGAGAAAGAGACCATTCAATTAACCGAAATACCTGAGGATTACGTATTCATCACTTCAGGTTTGGGTAAAGCAACCCCACGTTACGTGATACTTGTCCCTTTGAAGCATGAGGATACTGTGGTGGGGGTTCTTGAGTTGGCCTCATTTAGCGTAATGGCATCCCACGAGGTGGAGTTACTTGAGAAAGTAGGGGAGAGCATTGCTTCCTCCATTCTTTCGGTGAAAATAAATACCAAAACCCGAATGCTTTTGGAGCAATCGCAGCAGCAGGCAGAGGAAATGAAAGCGCAAGAGGAGGAAATGAGGCAGAATATGGAGGAGTTGCTGGCTACACAGGAGGAAATGGGAAGGAAAGCAGAGGAACAAAAGCGAAAAGAGGATGATTTGATAAATACCTACGAAGCTAAAATAGAGGATCTTAAAAATCAGATTATCCAGTTGAAATCCAAGGGTGTTTAATCTATTTTACTTTTTGCCTTTGTTTGATATCCCTGCATGAACATCGGGTGAAGGGGTACTCTATCTTGATTATCAAGGTATTTGATAGTTTCTGATCGATAAATAGAACAAAATTTGAACATTGGTTGTTATCCTTTGGATGAAAGCAACTTACGGATTCCTTATTATAACTATTACAGCATTTGTGATCATGGGTAGCAGTATGAGTGTAAGTGAAAAGACGAGCAATACACATGAAGTAGCTACTCTTGGTGGTGGATGTTTCTGGTGTGTTGAAGCCGTTTTCCAGAGGTTGAAAGGCGTTGAACGGGTTCAATCGGGGTACTCGGGTGGTACCACTCCCAATCCAACTTACAACGATGTAACATCGGGCGAAACAGGCCATGCCGAAGTAGTGCAAGTGCACTTCAACCCACAGGTGATCAGCTATGGCAAATTACTCGAGGTTTTTTTCAAAACCCATAATCCCACCACGCTCAATCGGCAGGGTGCCGATGTGGGAACGCAATACCGTTCTGTTATTTTTTACCACTCCGAAGAGCAGCGTTTAACGGCAACTGAAATTGTAGCAATGCTGGAAAAGGAAGCCATTTGGGATGATCCCATCGTTACTGAAATTGTTCCTTTCCACTCTTTTTACCCTGCAGAGGATTACCACGCAAATTATTTTGCCAGGAATCGAAATCAACCATACTGCCAATTTGTGATTGTACCAAAAATCGAGAAGTTGGAAAAACTCTTCAAGGCGTATTTAAAGTAAATATCGGGATAATGACCATGTTTGTTGACCCTGATCACCCTTTAAAGCAAAACTTTTCTACTTTTGCATGATTCGACATTTCTGTTAAACATGAAAATTTGCAGATACATTTTTTTTATCACACTTTCACTTCTATCCATATCGTGTGGTGTTAACAAACAGATAAAGCAGCTTGGCGAAGATGCCAATGCAGCTTTTCAATCGAAAGACTACGCCAATGCCCTGCGAACATACGAGCAGATTATCAGTATGCAGAGTGATGGGGGGAAAAAGATTGAGGGAGATATCTATCAAAAGGCCGGCCTGGCTGCATGGGAGTTGAAGGAAACGTCAAAAACCATTGATTATCTGGAAAAAGCAAAGCAGACGCCAGTAGGTAATGATAAAACCCTTTATACGTTAGCTTTGTCTTATCTCGAAGTGGACAACCTTTCCAAAGAGATAAACAATCTGGAAGAATATATTAAACGCTACCCCAATGGTGAAGATGCGGGCGAGGTTAAAGGGCAGCTGTTTTTGGCCTATGTTAAGAGTTTGAATTGGGATCAGGCATCTGCCATATGGCCACAAATCGATGGCAAGTATCAATCTCAGGCTAAATACCTCGAAGGGCATATGAAGGTATGCGAGTCGCTGAAGCATTTCGACCAAATGAATAGGGCTGCTTTGCAGCTTTTAAAGATGGATCGTAATAATTGTAGTGCCCTCGAAACGCTTGCCATCCATTACTACCGTATGGCTGAGGATCGCTACCAAACCGAGATGAAAGCTTACGAAAAAAACAGAACGAATCGTCAGTACAAGCAGTTACTCAATGCATTGGAAGAGATCAATGCCAATTTTCGAACTTCACGCGATTATTTCGAAAGATTGTACAAGTTGAATCCCGACCCCCGATTTGCAAACTACCTGGGAAATATTTATACCCGTTTCGAGAACAAGAAGCAGGCCGATTATTACTATCGCAAAGCAAAAGGAAACTGACGGATAATCACATCCTTATCATAAAAAGAGCTATACAAAACTATCTATGCCGGGGTAACCCATTTTCTCTTTGGCCGTGTTCTCCGGATAAATAAAATACTGAATAGTACCCTCTGCACTCAGTTCGCCTTTGCCGTTTCGCAGTTCAGTCCTAATGTCGGCCAGGCATTTTTCCTGTTTGATGAGTCGGGCTTTTAGCTTTATTGTACCATCGTTGATATTCACAGGTTTTCGATACCTGATGTGCATTTGCGATGTTACTCCCCCGGTGCCCAGAACGGCATATACCACCCAGCTGGCTATTTCATCAAGCAGTGTGGCCTGAATGCCACCGTGCAGTATATCGTTATACCCAACATAGTTGGCACCTGGTACCCATTCAGCAGTTACCTCTTTTTCTATATCATCGAAATAGAAATCGAGTTTAATCCCAATGGGGTTATGCGGAGAGCAACCAAAACAGTTGTACCCTTTGCTGTCGATAAATGGATTGTTAATCTTTTTTAACATTATATGTTTGATTTTTAATACGATGAATTGAACTGTTGGGATAATTCACAATGACAATTATACGTAATTAACTTAAATGTTGAACAATGTTTAAAACATTTGTTCTTTTATGGAGTTATTAATGCAACGAATTAATATCTTTGAAGAAAAAAATATGAATAGAAATTCACAGAAAACCCGGGAAAAAATCTTGAAAACGGCCACCAAACTTTTCCTTCAGAAAGGAGTTGATCAAGTGGGTGTTAGGGAGATAGCAGCGAAGGCAGGAATTAACCTGTCGCTCATGAACTACTATTTTCAAACAAAGGAGAATTTGTTCGAAACCATTTTCGATTCCCTGGTAATGGATAAGGCCATCAAGTTGAGAAGTATCCTCGAATCTGATTTGCCCATTGAGAAAAAAATAAGGGATTATACGAATACCTATATCGATATGCTTATCGGTAATCCGCTTTTGGTTTCATTTGTCGTTTCATCGCTTCATCGTAGTCCCGAACAGCTGAAATCGATGAATGCAGTTGTAGCGTTATACAATTCTGAGGTATTTTGCAAGCATCTTATTTCCGAAGCCGAAGCAGGACGAATAAGGAGAGTTGATCCTGAGCAACTGTATATCAGCATGATATCACTAATTCTTTTCCCCTTTGCCATTAAAGAGCTTATTTGCGACAGGAATCAGTTTTCCAAGGAGGAATTTCAAGCCTTTATTGAGGAACGAAAAAGTATTATTCCCGAGATGCTGATAGGCTTACTTAAAGTTTAGAATTGCCCGGTTTAGTTAAGTATTTATTGCCAACCGAAAGGACGCATCATAGGGACATTCGGAGTTTTTCAAAATTTTACTAATCATTGCCCATTGTGTGATGTACCCGAAATGGCTGCATATCTTACTGGCTGTTTACCCATGTATATCTGCCCTTGGCGAGGTTATACCGCACAACCATACGATCTATGTTGTTCAGGAAGGCTGGCATACCGGTATTATACTGGAAACTGCTACCATTCCCGATAGCATTTGGCATGACAAGGAAAGGTACAACGACAAAAAATACCTCGATATAGGATGGGGCGATGAAGCTTTCTATCAGGAGCCGGGTATTAGTATCATCCTTGCCATACGTGCAGTTTTAATTCCAACGCAATCGGTTATCCGAATCCATGCTTTTCAAACGCACCCCGAATTGTACTATGGGTCTTTCGCATCCCTTTTTGAGGTAAAACTCAGCAACGATCAGTATAACTCTTTGATTTCCTTCATATCCAATAGTTTTATCAGGGATAAGGATGGAGAAACGATCCTTTCCCCATTGCATGCAGGTAACAGAAACTTTTTCCTTGCAAAAAGGAAATATCACCTGTTTCGCACTTGCAATACATGGGTTTGTATGGCGCTTAAAGAAAGTAACGTTCCTTTCCGGTCGGTGGGGATTGTGACACGTAGGCAGTTGGCACGGCAATTCAACAGATTGGATCAAAAAATCGTTAGAAAGATTCATTAGACATGGCCAAATCAGTCGAATATTAATTTGCCAATCAGAAGAGGTAAATAACTTTTGCTAAAAAAACATACTTTTGCCAATAACTCAACATCAAAATGCAAGGAGGAATAACCATACGTCACTATAAACCGTCCGATTACCCTGCAGTTATTGAGGTGTGGAATCAAACTGATTTGGGCGGAGCCCAAAGGGGCGATAATCAGGCCATCATTGAGCATAGCATTGCCATGGGCGGATGCATGCTTATTGCCGAAACGAATGATGGAACAGTTGTGGGCACTTCGTGGATGACTTTTGATGGTAGAAGAATCCATTTGCATCATATTGGCGTGAAACCCGATTTTCAGCGAAAAGGCATTGGGAGAATGTTAACGGAGCAATCGATAAACTTTGCCAAAGTGAAAGGCTATCAGATCAAGCTGGAGGTTCATAAGAATAATATTTTTGCCGTTAGATTGTATAAAAAATTGGGCTTTAAATATTTGGGCGATTACGATGTTTACATAATCAGATCGTTCGATTAATTGACCGCTCTCCATAGGTTTTTATGTTCGTACTTTGAAAGAAATATTTTACATTTGAAAAACTAAGGCTTAAGACTAGGAAAAATTCATATCTTTGTCCTATGAGCCTTGTAAAATATAGTAAACTGAGCGATTACAAGATTAAAAAAGTTCTTCGACATTTTTGC
>MWFE01000063.1 GCA_002071445.1 Bacteroidetes bacterium ADurb.Bin008
CATTTACGACTTTGTAGATGCTTACAAACATTTCAGCGACCCCGAATGGGACGGTGAACCTTTAGAAGAAGAACCTTGCAAAGTTTGCGGACAAAATCCGTGTGAGTGTGAATATGTACCACCAAAACCTTGTCCTGTTTGTGGCGAAAGACCTTGCATTTGTGAAAAACAACCGCCACAACCTTGTGAGAAATGTGGGCAACGACCTTGTGTGTGCAAGAAGAAAGTAAAAATCAAACTGAAAAACGGAAAGGAAAGAGAAATCAAACATATGATTTCAACTTCTTTTTGGAGTGCAGACGGCAAACCAATTTCAGCCGAAGAATTTTTGAATAATCTGTTTGGCGAGTTACCCAAACTTTTCAAAGACGAAGAAGAATTGCGGAAACTTTGGAGCAATCCACTAACAAGAAAAATTTTGTTGGAGAATTTAGATGCAGCAGGTTTTCCAAAAGGCGACTTATTGACTTTGCAAAAGTTGGTAGATATGGAAAAAAGCGACTTGTATGATGTGTTGGAATACGTTTTCAATGGCGACTATATCGCAATGACAAGAGAAGCCAGAGCAAAAGCAGCCGAAGCGACAATTTTTGCTTTACTCAACGACAAACAAAAGGAGTTTATTAGTTTCGTTTTGAGTAAATACATTGAAACAGGTGTGGACGAACTCGACCAAGAAAAACTACCCATCTTGCTGACAAACAAGTATCAATCATTAGAAGATGCAAAAGAAATTTTGGGAGACGTGGCAAACATCAGCAGACTGTTTATAGAATTCCAGGAACATCTTTACAAACAGAAAGTAGCGTAATGACAGGACAACAAACACATACAGCCAACGCACAGCAGTCATACACATTGGCAAGCCGCACAAGCCCAATCTCAGACCATAGCTTGCCAAAGAGTATGCCTGCCCCAACGCAAGACAAAATTCAAAATATTTTTTCCTACCCTTCAAAAAAAATTAAAACACCCGACACACAAGCCGGCACGACAAAGACTGTAAAACTCAAAAATGACAATGGTTTACAAGCACAATGGACAAGAACCACTGGCTATAACAAGCAGTTTGGCAAAAGCACGGCAGACGTGGTTAATTCAACATTTGTGCTACTATCAACATTAGTGCTAAATTTGAACTTTAGTATTTCAAAACCGTGCCTTCGCCAAGCTGCCAAAACGTTAATGAAATAAAACAGAAAACAGACAGTTGTTGTAAATAATTTCTCGTGTTACAAATACTTGCATGAGTTTTTTTTATTATCTTTCACCAACTATCCGCTCTCAATTTCATCTTACCAATAATCCTTTTAGCATCCTTTAGCTTTTAATTCTGTTTAAAATATTTGGATTTAAACCCGAAAACAATCTTTTTATCTAACTTCGTGAACTCTTTTCACCACTATGGCCATGCTTAGATTCTTTTTAACAAAGCTTCCTTTTGCGTTTGTTTTTGTCCTCACCGCCTCTTCCCTATTGGGTCAGGAGCCCTGGAGTCTGGAGCAGTGCATTGAATATGCCCTCGACAATAACATTAATATCAAACAGCAGAAACTGAATGTGGAGGTAAGCCGCAATCAGCTTCAGCGTGCCAGATTTAACGCTTTTCCAAACCTAAATGCCTCAGCAAACCACAACTACAGCTTTGGCCGGGCCATTGACTACGGAACCAACACCGTTTCGCAGGATATGGAGGCAACCAGCTTTTCCGTCAACTCAACAGTTACCCTTTTCGGAGGATTTCAAATTACCAATACGAGAAAACAGGAAGAGCTAAACCTGTTGGCCTCCACAAGCGACGTAGAAAAGTTGAAAAATAGCGTATCCCTTAACATTGCCGCAGCCTATCTGCAAATTTTGTATAGCCGCGAGCTTTTGGAAGTTGCAAAATCGCAAAAGACACTGACAGAACTACAGCTGGAAAAGACACAGCAATTTGTCAACGCCGGAAGCCTTCCTCAGGGAAACCTCTTCGACATTGAGGCCCAACTTGCATCGGACGAACTGCAGGTGGTGAATGCGCAAAACCAGCTCGACCTCGCTTATCTTACGCTAACTCAACTGCTGGATCTCAAATCAACCGAAGGGTTTTCAATTCTTCAGCCCAATCTTTCCAACTTCGAAGAGACATTTCCCGTTGATTCGCCGATGGATATATTCAGCCATGCGCAAAATGTAATGCCCCAAATAAAAAGTGCATTGCTAAAAGTATCGAGTGCCGAAAAAGGTATGCTTGTCGCCAAGGGTGCACGCAGCCCCAGGTTGTCACTTGGTTCGAGCTATAGTTCAGGAAGCAGGAGGTATTTGGGAACACCCCCGTTTGGGTTTTCAAACGACCCGTTTATGGACCAGATGCGTGCCAACGCAAGTTTTAATATCGGCCTAAGCATGTCTGTGCCCATTTTCAATGGGCTCCAAGTTAAAACTTCCATATCAAATTCATACATCTCCCTTGAAAATGCCAAGCTGATCCTTGAGCAGGAGAAGAACCTCCTTTTTAAGGATATTCAGCAAGCCTATGCCGATGCTGTTGGATCGCTGAAAAAGTACAAAGCAACAGAAAAGAATGTTGATGCACTTCAGGAGGCCTTCCGGTACTCAACGGAACGATTCAACGTTGGGCTGGTAAACTCGTTGGAATATACCACGGCCAAAACGCGTTTGACAAAAGCACAGGCCGATTTGCTAAGTGCCAAGTATGAATTTATTTTTAAAACGAAAATTCTTGATTTTTACAAGGGTAATCCCATTAGCCTGTAATTGACATCTACCATGAAACGAAAAAGTATTCTACGTTATCTCATTGCAGCCGTTGTATTGCTACTCATCATCGCCGTTATAGGCAAAAAGAAAGGCTGGTTTGGCAAACCCGATACCATTGAGGTTTCCGTTGAAAAGCCTGTATTTCGCACCATTACGGAAAGCATTTCGGCAAACGGGAAAATTCAACCGGAGGTTGAGGTTAAAATTAGCCCTGAGGTTTCGGGCGAAATCATTGAACTTACCGTGAAGGAAGGGGATAGGGTAAAACAGGGTCAGTTGCTTTGCCGTATTAAACCCGACACGTATGTATCGATAAAAGAGAGAACGGTGGCCGCCGTTAACTCGGCAAAGGCCAGGCTGACACAGGCCGAAGCAAGCCTTGTGCAGGCCGAATTGACTTTCAACAGGAATAAACAGCTCTTCGAGCAGAAGGCTATATCGGAGTCGGACTTTGAGACTGCCAAAACCAATTATCAGGTAGCACAAGCCGATGTTAAAGCTGCCCTTTTCAACGTGGAGAGCGCCGAGGCATCGCTCAAAGAGGCCAATGAGAACCTCAAAAAGACCACCATTTACGCTCCCATGAGTGGCACTATCTCAAAGCTAAGCGTGGAGCTGGGCGAGAGGGTGGTGGGAACTGCTCAAATGGCAGGTACCGAAATCCTTCGGATTGCCGATCTGGCAAGAATGGAAACACGGGTAAATGTTAACGAAAATGATATTGTTAGGGTTAAACTTAACGACACATCACTGATTTACGTTGACGCATACCCCGACGAGATATTCAAAGGTACGGTTACCCAAATTGCCAATTCTGCAAGCACCACGGGAATATCAACCGATCAGGTAACAACCTTCGAAGTGCGTATCTTTTTTCTTGAAAACTCATACAAACATCTCATATCGGCATCAAAGCCAAACCCATTCCGTCCGGGTATGTCAACCAACGTTGAAATTCAAACCAACACTAAGAATAATATCCTTACCATACCCATCCAATCGGTCACCACACGGGCCGATTCTGCCAACGTAAAGGAAAAGGCTGTTGATGATTCGAAAACAAGCAACGAAATGATCAATCAGGCCAAACAAAAAATCAACCAGGTAGTTTTTGTTGCTGCGGGCGATACCGCAAGAATGGTTGTGGTGGAAACCGGCATTCAGGACAATCGTTACATAGAGATTACCGGGGGGCTCAATGGAGACGAGGATGTGATTGTAGCCCCCTTTAGCGCCATTTCACGAAGGCTGGATCAGGGCAAACATATAACACGCGTCGAAAGGGATAAACTGCTAAAAACGAAAAAATAGGCATGAGCCTGATTCTGTCCATCGAGTCGGGGACCAATACTTGTTCGGTTGCGCTAAGCAATGGCGAAAAGTTGATTGATTGCATTGAATCGCACGATCAGGAATATAATCACGCCAAGCAGTTAACCCAATTCATCGAAGCCATTCTGAAAAACACAGGGACGGACACCGGGCAACTGGAGGCTATAGCCGTTAGCAAGGGGCCCGGATCGTACACCGGATTGAGGATAGGGGTTTCGGTTGCAAAGGGGATGTGCTATGCCTTAAATATCCCACTGATCGCACCCGAAAGCCTTCTGGTGATGTCTTCAGGCCTACTTCAGGAGATGAATCAATCTAAAGCCCCATTGCCCGATTTGCTCTGCCCAATGATTGACGCCAGAAGAATGGAGGTTTATACACAGGTGTTCGATATCAAACTCAATGCAGTTACCGGCGTTGAGGCCAAGATTTTAGATAGTTCCAGCTTCATGGAATTCCTTGACACCCGGCGGATAATGTTTTTTGGAAATGGGTCATCCAAAGCAAAATCCGTGTTAACCCACTCGAATGCACTGTTTTACGACGATTTTAAACCATCGGCACGATTTATGATACCCATTGCATGGAATTATTATCTAAATGCAAAATTTGAAGATGTTGCCTATTTCGAACCCTTATATCTTAAAGATTTTATTGCCACTGTTCCCAAAAACAAGACGTCCGGCAATCCTTGAATATTTAAGGCAAGTTTTCTCGGGCAATCTGCTTTTGTGGCTTTTCCTTTTGTTTGCCAATTTCCCCTCATACTCCCAAAATCTCCCGGCATTTAAAGCGGGCGAATACCTGAAATACTCCATATACTATGGCCCTATCCGGGGAGGAGAGGCGGTAATGGAGGTTAAACGGGGCATATACAAAGGCAGTCCGGTAAACCATCTTCACTTAAACGGAAAGACCGTTGGAGTGGCAAACGCATTGTATAACGTTAACGACATTTACCAAAGCTTTACAAACGTACAAACCGATCTCCCCTATGAGGCCATTCGCGATATTAACGAAGGACGTTATACAAAGTACACTGTGCAAACCTTTGATCACTGGTCGCGGGCTGATTCTTCCATTGTGCAGAGCACATCCACCGGTGAGGTAGTTGTTCCTAAAAACAGCCACGATATACTCTCAGCATTCTACTACATTAGGAATCATTTGCTTTCGAACCCGTTAACCGTGGGCGATACGCTGTTGGTAGAAACCTATTTCGACGACGAGCAGTACACCCTCAGGGTTCGCTTTATGGGTTACGAAACGATTAAAACAAAGGTAGGTAAAGTTGAGTGTATGAAACTAATACCCATTGTTATCACCGGTCGGGTATTTAAAAACCCCGATGATATGATTGTTTGGTTCTCAAAAGATAAAAATTTTCTCCCCATCCGTATCCGGTTCAACCTCTTCGTTGGAGCAGTTTTCTGCGATTTAATCGAGTACAAGGGGCTACTCCATGCATTTGAACCTTCAAAAAAGTAGCAACTGTAGGCTTTTCGCCACAGTTTTAAGGGATTAAAGCATCATTAGCGTATATTTGTAAAAATGACTGCTTAAAATTCAACAAAAAAACCAATGAATTGCTATTTTTGCCCCGTGAATAAAAAATTTATATATGGCTACAACTGCTGATTTTAGGAATGGTTTGTGCATCGAATTTAACGACAAACTATACACCATTGTCCAATTTCAACATGTCAAACCCGGAAAAGGCGGAGCTTTTGTTCGTACCAAGCTCAAAAACCTTGAAAATGGGAAAGTAATTGAAAATACCTTCACGGCGGGGGTAAAAATTAACACGGTGAGAATAGAGAGGCACCCCTACCAGTACCTGTATGAAGATGACCTTGGTTTCCATTTTATGCATCAGGAAACCTACGAGCAGATTTCATTGGCTAAAGAGCTGGTTGATAACAGCGATTTGATGAAGGAGGGCCAGCGTGTTGAAATGATGGTACATGCAGAAAAAGAAACTGTACTTACATGTGAATTGCCCCCATTCGTTGAACTTCAGGTTACCTATACCGAACCGGGTTTACGTGGCGACACAGCCTCTTCAACCGCTCTAAAACCCGCAACATTGGAAACCGGTGCTACTATCAGTGTGCCTCTGTTTATCAATATCGGAGAGGTAATATCTGTTGATACCAGAACGCGTGAATACTCCGAAAGGGTAAAATAAAGGTTGTTCGTTCAATTTTTTATTATTTTTTACTCTTTTCTTAAAAAAAAGGGGTAGGGTTAATTGTTTTTTTGTATCTTATTCCCAAATATTTTAGCCACTTTTCAACATGTCATTCGGCGTTTCATCTAAGAGGCTTAAATTAAGTACATTTAAACTTAATGCGCTGTTAAGCATGGCACAGGCCATTAGCAGCGATATGAAAACCGAAGACCTGCTGGAGAGGTTTCGCATTATTCTGAACAACGATTTGGAAATTGATAGGGTAGCCTTTTACAAATTCGAAAAAACATGGGAACTTATCTTAGCCACCAACTGTTCTGCCGATTTAACCAATCAAATTGATGTAGAGCGCGATTTAAGTTCCATTACCGACATTGCTTTTATCAGCTCATCCCATGAACGAACGCTTCATGCATTCGATGCAGTGATACCCGTTGTTCAAAATAATGCCCCCCTTGCCTATGTACTAATAGCCGATACCAAAGAGGAGGCCAAAGGGGTTAGTGCCACCATTAAGCACTTGAACTTCGTGCAAACCCTTTCCATTATAATTTTTGTGGCCATAGAAAATCTTAGGCTTTTTCACAAAACCCTTGAACAGGAGGCCATGAAAAAGGAGTTGGAACTGGCATCGCAAATGCAGAATTTGCTGGTTCCCGATAATGACTCAATTCCGCAAACCAAGGAGGTTAAAATTCACGCATTTTACCACCCCCATTCCGAGGTGGGTGGCGATTTTTACGATGTCATCGAACTTGGGAAAGACGAAGTTGGATTTTGTATTGCTGATGTTTCGGGGAAAGGGATGGCTGCCGCCCTGCTGATGTCGAATTTTCAAGCTAACCTGAGGGCTCTTTTCACTCACGACATTACATTAACCGGGCTTGTTGAGAAGTTGAACGAAAGGATAATGAGTACGGCCAAGGGTGAACGTTTTATCACCATTTTCATTGGCCGTTACAATAGAACCCGAAGGCAACTTGAGTATGTCAATGCGGGTCATAACCCTCCGGTGCTATACAGTATGGCAAGCAATCATATCTCGCTGCTAAACGAAGGCTGTGTCGGTTTGGGCATGGTTGAAGATATTCCATTCATCTCAGTGGGGTCAATACGCATCTCCGAAAAATCAAAACTCCTATGCTATACAGACGGCCTTGTGGAGTACATAAACAACAACAAGGTTGAACTCAGCACCAAGATTATTGAACAAAACCTGTCCAACAACGACCCCATAAGCAAAAATGTTCAGGATATTTTTAAGGCCCGTAAGGATAAAGAGCAGTTTGAAGGGTTTGGAATATTCGACGATATTTCAATGCTGGGCTTTGAGTTCTCCTAATGGGAATCTATGGACTTCACCAGCTGTGTCAACAACTATTTTTCCTGAGTAGCGCATATCCAAAGCAACTATCACGGCAATATAGCCCCAGAAAAGGGCAGCAATCTTATCGGCATCCAAAAAGTTATTCAGAAAACCATGGAAAACATAGGTTAACAAACCAATGATACAGGCCACAAGAAAGTTTCTATACTCTTTATCCGTAACCTTTCCAATTAAAACTATACCTCTGTACAGCGCAAACAACAGGATGAAAACATATCCCAGCATAGCCAAAAAACCTGCCTCGGACATCAACCCAAGATATTCGCTATGGGCATTGCCCAGGGTCCCAAAGTTGGTGCTAATCACTGTTTTGTTGTAGCTCTTTTGAAAGGGTGCATAAAGAAACTGATAGGTTCCGGGCCCCCAGCCAAAAACAGGGCGCTCCTCAAACATGCTCATGGCGGCATCCCACCTGTTTAGCCTCTCCAGATTGGAGGCATCGGTTTTAATATTGATTATTGACTGTATATGTTCGGCAAAATCGCCGCTTGAATCGGTTGTGTTGCGTTGTAACCGCCATAAAATTTCTTGGCTGAAAAGAAAGTAGAGGCCAATGACCATTGATACTGCAATGAGGATAGTTCGGAATTTTATTTTAAAATGAATAAGAAGCCAAATAGAAGCACCAAAAACCAAACTTACCCAAGCCGCCCTGGAGTACGAAAAAACCAATGCAACGAGAAAGAAAAAGGAAAAGAACCAGCTAATAAATTTGACTGTTCTCGATTGGCTGCTGAAAGCAAGAGCCATAGTAACCGGAATGACAAATGCCAATGCCGCACCGTAGGATGTATGATCGATAAAAAAAGGCGCACACGCCTGATGGGCAGCATAATGGTTGAGCAAACCTTTCGATGCATGCTTTAGCAATGAGAAAACCGCAACGATAAACATCCCTGAAATGTATGCCCAGAGGTACTTTTTTATGTTCTTTTTATCGCGCATGAACATAATATACGACAAGTAAAAGAAGATGCCAATGAACCAAAAACGGACTAAAAAATATTTAATGGAAACCACAGGCAATTCGCTGGGAACAATTGCGATAATTAACCATCCTAAAAAGAAAAGTATGGCAATGAAAACGGGATGATTCCGTAACTCTTTGGCAAAAAAACGCTCCTGAATCGACCTGACAATAAGCAGGCCGAGTAGTATGACCAAAATGGGTTCAGTTGGAAACCAGAAATCGAAATCCAACCCCGGCACAATTCGCCTTAGGGCTATTGATAAAGGGGCAAGGAATACCAGTGTAAAGAAAAGCTTTTGAGGCGAAAAAAGTAACCAAAAACCAACCAGAAAAACAAAGGGTATAACGCTAAGCAGCCAACTTTCCTTGTACATATAGTAAGTGTTGGCCGCAATGAACAGCAGACTGCAGATAACAATAAAAAAGATTTCGCGCCTATTCCTCACCTTTCTCCGGGTCAATCATCGTATTAAAAAAGTCAATCAGGATGAGCAGAAAGAATGTAAAAAATAGTGCCGATAGGGTTGATATAAGGGCAATTGTCATCCTTTTAGGCTTTGCCTTCTTGTCGGCGGGTACGGCCCTATCGATTACGAATTGGGATGGAATTTCGCCGGCAGCCTCTATTCGCATAATGAATAGTGCCTCCTTAACGTCCTTCATCTGTTGCGATACATGCAACATTTCCTGTAAATAGCGGGTAAATGCCCCACCGCTTACGCCTAAACTTTCCATCTCCTTTTTAATCCTCTGCGCCGATGCGCTATTGCCTGAAGTGAGCGCAGCAGCGTATGCGCCGGTCAACTCCTTTGCCTGGTAGGGTAAATCTAAAACTCCCCTTTTCATTACGGCCGAAAGGCTGTCTTCAACCCGTTGAATTTCAGATAAAGCGAATCGGTATTGTTCCTCAAATAGGGGTAGTGCACGCAGGGCCATATCCTGCTTTGTCTTACGCATCAGGCTGTCGGCAATTTCAACAATGGAGTTGGCAAGTAAAGCGGCATACTCAGGATCGGTATCCAATACCTGAATTTTAACGCTTCTAAACTTGGTTGGACTGAATGAGATATTCTTTGAATAGACTGTTGCTACCTTACTCCAGGCATGTTTACTATCGCGTTCAATGCTGTAGTGAACAAACAGGTTGTGCTTTTCCACTATGGTTCTCATAAGGGTTTCAGAGGATAGCACCTGTAATAAATGCTCCACCTCCTCGTCTTCACCAAACATGATAAAGCCCTTTACCCGATTGGGTACCACTATATCCTTGGAAGGCTGGGTTGATATTGCCGGAAGCAGAACTGCCGTTGACTGGAATTTGGGATGTATAAGAAAAGAAACTGCTAAAGAGGATATAAAAGCGATGATACCCACAAGAAGAAAGAATCGCTTTCTGCTCCAAACCATCATAACCAGCTTTGTCCCGTTAAGGTTGAAGTCGGCAACTGTTTTTTTCATACTATTCAGATTTTTATTGCTTAACTCTTATCAAACTATAATTCTTTTTGCCTTTTTGCACGATGATATACTTTCCGTTAATCAGAGACGAAGAATCAATAAGCATTTCGGCATTGCTTACCTTTTCCTTATTAACGCTTACTCCTCCCCCCTGAACTGTCCTTCGCAAATCGCCTTTTGAGTGAAAAATCCCGCAATTTTCGGTGGCCAATTCAGAAAAGGGTACCCCTTTCACCAGAATTTCGGCCTCTATATCAAACAGTGGCACACCTTCAAAAACGGAAAGAAAGGTATTTTCGTCTATTCTGCGCAAGGTTTCAGAAGTGGAATTTCCAAACAGGATTTCGGAAGCATCCACCGCCGTACGGTAATCAGCCTCGGAGTGAACCATTATTGTTACTTCGCGGGCCAAAACTTTTTGAAGCTTTCGTAAATGGGGCGCCTCTTTATGTTCTTTTATCAGACTTTCGATGGTGTCCCTGTCGAGAGTAGTGAAAATTTTGATGTATTTCTCGGCATCCTCGTCGGAGGCATTAATCCAGAACTGGTAGAACTTGTATGGCGAAGTCAGATTTGGATCAAGCCAAACGTTTCCCTCCTCGGTTTTCCCAAACTTCCCCCCATCCGATTTTGTCATTAGCGGGCAAGTCAGGGCATATGCCTCACCCCCCAATTTTCTGCGTATTAGCTCAGTTCCCGTAACGATATTACCCCACTGGTCCGAACCGCCCATCTGCAGTTTGCAATTCAATGTTTGGTAAAGGTGAAGAAAATCTGTTCCCTGTACCAACTGGTACGAAAACTCGGTGAACGATAGACCCGAACCGGCATCGCCGCTAAGCCTTTTCTTTACCGAATCTTTGCTCATCATATAGTTCACGGTGATGTGCTTGCCAATGTCCCGTATAAAACCCAGAAAAGAGTATTCTTTCATCCAGTCGTAGTTATTTACCATCAAGGCAGCATTGGGCTTATCGGTACTGAAATCGAGAAATCGGGCCAGCTGTTTTTTAATGCATTCCTGATTGTGCCTAAGGGTTGGCTCATCGAGCAGGTTACGCTCCTGCGATTTGCCCGAAGGGTCGCCAATCATTCCCGTGGCTCCGCCAACCAGCACAACGGGGCGATGTCCGCATCGCTGAAAATGCTTTAGCATCATCATCGAAACCAAATGGCCGATATGGATTGATGATGCGGTGGGATCGATTCCTACGTAAGCTGTTGTCATCTCTTTGCTCAACAGCTCTTCCGTTCCCGGCATGATATCGTGGATCATGCCCCTCCAGCGAAGTTCTTCAACAAAGTTCATATTCAAAAAAAATTTCGGCAAAGATAATGATTAGCCAAAGAAATATGAGGGTAAAAACTCAATTACAACAAGTCAAAATGCATAGCAAAAGGGTTTAGGGTTCCGATTTCACCGCTTTCCCGATGCTATCTTTAATTTCATCGAAATGCAAATAGGGGAAAAGTCGGGGAGCCAATTTTTCAATCGGTTTATATAGCAGTGATTTTTCACCAAAGTCATCGGGGAGAATGCGTAGGCTATGGTTTATTTTACCGATTAGTAAAAAGATAATGCTGAGTATCAGCACCGTTTTTATAATCGAAACGAATGCCCCAAGAATTTTATTAACAAATCCCAGCGCTGCCATTTTGAAAACACCCTCCACAAGTGTTCCTAGAAAATGAATGCCCACCAGAATGACCAAAAAGGTTACGGCAAACGCTATCAATGAAAGGTATTGGGTGGTTAATGCAAACTTTTGGGTTAGAAAATTGGCTGTAAATTCGGAGAAATGGATTGCCCCCCAAATCCCAAACAGTAATCCTGCCAGTGCGGCAACTTGTCTGATCAATCCCTTTCTTAACCCTCCAAACCCTGCAAAAACGAGAATCGCAAGGATAACTAAATCAATTATGCCCATATGTTAAAAGTGTTACAAATCAATGATTGCGTTCAACTATATAATCGGCCAATTGTAGTAACGATTTTTTATACTCGTTATCAGGGAATGACTTAAGGGTGTCAATGGCGTTCTCCTTGTATTCCATCATCTTCCTGTGGGCATACTCAATCCCCCCCGAAGCATGCACAAAATCAATAACCTCCCTTAGCGCATCAGCATTATTGCGGCTTCTCCTCACTTGTTTCAGGATATGATGACGTGTAGTGCCATTGGTTTGCTCCAAGGCATGAATCAATGGCAGGGTAAGCTTCTTTTCTTTCACATCATTCCCTATGGGTTTCCCCAGAATACCCTTTGACTGGTAATCGAACAGGTCGTCTTTTATCTGAAAGGACATTCCCAGGTTAAGCCCAATTTCTTTTACCCTCGATATATCCTCAGCCGGTGCGCCCGCCGAAATAGCTCCATTCACTGTACAGGAAGATATTAGCGCTGCCGTTTTTTTTCTGATGATATCGAAATAAGTGGGCTCATCCGTGTCAATCCTCCTGGAGCGCTCAATCTGAATCAATTCGCCTTCGCTCATCTCCCTTACCGCCTCGCTCATATTACGAAGCAGCTCGTATTCCTCCGATTCAATGGCCAGAAGCAACCCCTTAGAAAGCAGAAAATCGCCCACCAGCACGGCAACCTTCGATCGCCAAAGCGCATTGATTGAATATGATCCTCTCCGCTCGTAGGCTTCGTCCACCACGTCATCATGAATAAGAGTGGCTGTGTGCAGCAATTCAATCATGCCTGCGGCAATATAAGTAGATGGGTTAATGCTTCCGGTCATTCCGGCTGTGAGGAAAACTAAAAGCGGGCGTAGCTGTTTCCCTTTCCTTCGGTATATGTAGTTTGTAATTATGCCCAGCAGGGGGACTTTTGACTTCATTGCCTTTTGAAAATAGGCCTCAAATTCTTCCAGTTCCCTCCTTACAGGGTATTTTATCGCATCAAGGGTTGTCAATTCCGTTGGATTAAAACGATGACAAATTAACTACTTTTTTCTTAAAAATTTCTTTCCCCTTCATTTTTAGCAACAAGCAAATACGAAGTATTTTAACCCAACCCTTGTGAATCAACAAATGTTTCTATATTTGTGGCATTTAAATTTGTTTTCGTCATGCCTAAAGTAAATGATCTTAAGATTGAACAACTGGAAAGAGCAGCCAATATGCTTAAAGCCATTGCTCATCCCATGCGTATTGCCATTCTGAGTCATCTGGAAGATGGCAAGCGTATGTCGGTCACCGAGATTCATGAAAAGCTGAAAATTGAACAATCCACAACGTCGCACCACCTGGGAATACTAAAAGACAAGGGTGTACTTGCCTCCAAAAGGGAAGGAAAAAACACCTACTACTTTCTTCGTGAGCAAAATCTATCCAAAATATTGGAGTGCATCAATAAATGTAAAGTTTGATTTGCCCCTTCCGATTTTTTCGATTTTTCTCTTCGATATGCTATCCCTCTGAAAGCCAAACATGGGCAAATGAATTAAGATTTATATTCCATATTGTTTGTGCAGGATGACAATGCGAGTTGTTAAAAACCAATTTTTGGGTTGTCTTTTTTGTATCCGGTTGCTAAATTTGAAAAAAACTATTCTGCCATATGGATTTTGAAAACAAATACAATCTTGCTGTGGATGAAAATGCCGTTGTCAAAACGGTTGAAAAAATTAAAGGGCAACTCAACAGCGGTGTATCCGACAAGGCATTGCTGGCAACATGTTTCAGCCTTATCGATCTGACAACGCTTAACTCCACCGACAGCATTGAGCGGGGAAAACTATTTGCACAGCGCGTTAGCGATTTTTCGGAGAAATTTCCGGGGTTGCCAAACGTTGCCGCTATCTGCGTTTACCCTTCGCTTGTTGCCTCTGTGAGGCAATCACTCACAGCCAATAATGTGAAAATAGCCTCTGTTGCTGCCGGATTTCCTTCATCACAAACTTTTATCAACATTAAGCTCTCGGAGTGCGAGATGTGTCTCGAGATGGGTGCCGACGAGTTGGACGTGGTCATCTCACTGGGGGCCTTTCTCTCAGGCGATTACTTCACCGTTTTTTCCGAATTGCAGCAGATTAAAGAGGTTGCCGGCGATGCCCATGTGAAAGTTATTTTAGAAACCGGTGCACTTCCCTCGTTGAGCCTTGTGCGTCGGGCATCGTTTTTGGCCATGGAGGCCGGTGCCGATTTTATTAAAACCTCAACGGGCAAGATGGATATTTCGGCTACTCCCGAAACGGTTTATGTTATGTGCGAAGCCATTAAGGAGTATCACCGGACCACGGGCCGCATGGTGGGCATAAAACCTGCCGGAGGCATGGTTACCTCTGCCGATGCAGTTCTGTACTACAAAATAGTTCAAGAAACATTGGGCGAAAAATGGTTGAATAACCAATGGCTAAGGCTGGGGGCCAGTCGCTTGGCTGATAATCTGCTTTCCGATATTGTGGGCAGTACCATCAAATATTTTACTGCTTAGGCTGAAAGTCGATGATATGCTACCCGTTCCCCGCACGTTTCCATGTCCTGCGGACGATGGAAAATGCTTTTTCCTTTCACCCTTTCCCCAACTCCTCCTTTGGGGGCCGGGGGTCTAACCCCTTGTTTCCCTGCACTCATTTCACGGTCCCTGAGCCCTAAGCGAAGTTGAAGGGCACGTTTCACGAATTCTACTGCAAAGAACGCCAAGCAGACGCAGAGGACACAAAGAAACTGAGAACCAAGACCCTCAAACGTTGAACGCCAAACCCCGAACCCCGAACCCCGAACGTCGAACCCCAAACGTCGAACCCCGAACCCCAACGATGAACCCCGAACGTTGAACCCCGAACGTCAAACTTGAAACCCCGAACGTCAAACTTAAAACCCCGAACCTCGTTTCACTTTCCCCTTTTTCCTTCCCTCCCCGTTCTGCAGAGACTCCAGCCTCAATTGAAGCTATCTTTCTTGGTTTAGCCAATAGGCACAGCCTGCTTATTATAGACCAACGGCAGTACAACCACCGCCAAACGGAGAAAAGCGGCTTTTAATTTGAACATTTTTTTCAACAACAAAATATTGTACTGATATTCAACAACCTAACAACCATATTAGGTTAAAAATATTTTTTACCTTTTAAGATTTTTATACCGATTTTGTGATAACCTTTGCAAAATAGGGTTACAATAAAAAGCAAAACAGAACCTGCTGTATATCTATTACTTAATTAACTTACCCTAAGGCATTATGCAAAAAGTGCTCATTCTGCTCGATGATATTTCGTTGTGGAAACCCTACTATCCTTCGGAGAGTGTAATATCCGCTTCTGACTACCTCCGCAAGGAGTCATTTGAAGACCCAAAGCTGGTCATCAATCTATGCAGTGAAATTACCTACAATTCCGAAGGGTACTACTGCTCATTACTTGCAACTGCGCGCGGACATAGGGTTATACCAAATGCCGAAGTGCTTAATAAGCTCGAGTCCGACACAGGGATACGAATGGATAGCAGCCTTCATAAAATTTGCCATAGCTGGATTGAAAAGAACAGCATAACCAGCGAATTGTGGTATCTCGACGTGTTCTTCGGATCCTGCGTTGAACAGGGATTGGAACGTATCGCAAGGTTTATTTTCGACAACTACCCTTATCCCATCCTTCGGGTTACCCTCAACAACAAGGCGCGTAATCAAATTGAATCAATAAAGCCGTTAAAATTTTCGGAGCTTACAGAGGAGCAGCAAACCCATTTTGCCGAAGCGTTGGACAGGTTCAACCGAAAGGTATGGCGCAATCCACGCCTAAAAAAAACGCCCCGTTACGATTTGGCCATCTTTCACAATCCCAATGAACCCTTTCCGCCCAGTAACCGAAAAGCTTTGGCCAAATTTGTGGACCTTTCCAAAAAGATGAATATCAACGCCGAGCTGATTACCGAGGATGATCTGCTTCGACTGATGGAATTCGATGCGCTCTTCATTAGGCAAACCACTGCCCTGAACCACATTACCTATCAGGTTGCCCTAAAGGCAAAGCAAGCCGATATGGTTGTTATCGACGATCCGCTCTCAATAATCCGGTGCACAAATAAAGTTTATCTCAACGAACTCCTGGTTAGGGAAGGTATTCCTGCTCCCAAGTCGAGGCTAATTTTTAAGTCAAATCCTTACTCTTTCGTTCAAGTAGCCGATAGCCTCGGAGCGCCTTTTATTCTCAAAATTCCGGATGGATCGTTCTCAAACGGTGTGAAAAAGGTAGAGAATGAAGCGGAATATTCACAAACCTTAAACGACTTTTTTGGCCGATCGGCCATTGTGCTTGCCCAGGAGTATCTGCCAACTGATTTCGATTGGCGAATAGGCGTGCTGAACGGTGAACCCCTCTATGCCTGTAAGTACTTTATGGCCAAGGGGCACTGGCAGATTTACTATCACCAAAACTCAGGAAAAAGCCGTAGCGGTATGGCCGAAGCCGTCCCCATGTACAAGGTACCCAAGGCCATACTGAAAAATGCCATTAAGGCCACATCGCTCATCGGCAAAGGGCTGTATGGAGTTGACCTAAAAATGATAGGCGAAAAGGGCGTGGTTATCGAGATAAACGACAATCCCAGCATTGACTATGGCGTGGAAGATGCCATTCTGGGCGATGAACTTTACTACAGGATTATCAACGACTTCGTTAGAAAATTGGAGAATAAACACCATTAATCCTTGGGAAAAAAAGGAGTTGCCATACGCAGGGCTAAACAGTCCGATTTGCCAAACATCATATCCATTGAAAACGATTCGTTTGGCAAAGATGCCTTTTCGCCGCGCCAATTAAAATATCTTCTAAAAAGCCCCAACTCTTTTTTTTACACAGCCATCCTCAATAAAAAACCCATTGGATACATCATCCTTTTAAAAAGGAAAGGGAGCAAAACCCTTAGGATTTATTCTATAGCCATAGATGCAGCTGCAAGAGGCATGGGGATAGCCAATATGTTGATTGACATTTCTAAAGTGTTAGTCAGCAAGGGTAAGTTTCGAAAGTTAACGCTGGAGGTGAACGAGAATAATGCACCTGCCATAAACCTATACCATAAAACCGGCTTTATTCTGTTTGGCCATAAGCCAAACTACTATCACGATGGCTCGGGTGCTCTTCGGATGTATTTCAAACCATAAAAAAAGGGGTGAACAGATCACCCCATGTAGCCCCACCAGGAATCGAACCTGGATTTAAGGTTTAGGAAACCTTCGTTCTATCCATTGAACTATAGGGCCATTTTTTCAGTCGGCAAAAGTAGCACTTTTTTGGTTTTTCGGCAAATTTTATTTTCCTTGCCCTTGGTTTTTGACTTTTTACAATCTGCGTAGTCCAATTGGTTGGTGTATATTCCATGTGCATTATGAAACGCCGTAACGGTAACGTATTAAATTTTAATTATTCTAACAAATCATTCTAAAATGCTAAATATGAATCGTTTAAAAACAACAGTACTGATTGTTGTATTTCTTGGGTCTCACCTTTTTGCGGTTGCTCAGGAAATATTGATTAATGAATGGCTTAAGGCCGGAAGTATTGGGGTTGAAAACCCCGCCTTTGCTCAGAAGGAAAATGTCAAGGGCGACAAATTCAAATCGTCGGATCTGCTGAAAATGCCCATTATCGACCTGACGAGCCTTACCCCAAAGGATGGGGCACCTTTCCTCGATACCAAAACGGCTTGGACTATTCAAAAGGCTGGAAGCGACAGCTCTCTTTATTACTCCTTTCAAGAGGGTGGCAATCGGATTGGTTTTTTGGCCACATACATTGCAACGGAAAGTTTTTGGAAAGGAAAATTGGCCATTGAATCCACCGCGGCGTTCGAAGCATACTGGGATGGAGTGAAAACAGCTGACAGATACTCTACCAGTGCTGACGGAGCGGCTATTTCAAAGGATATTACAGTGATGCCCGGAAAGCACAAACTCATACTAAAAGTGTTACTACCCGATACGCTCACCTCCCCCTCACGATTGAAAGCATACCTTAAGCCCGCAGGCGATTTCCTTCTCGAAGGGATTTATGTATCGTTAAACCCGAGGGAGACCAAAACGTTAGGCCATCTTCTCGAGGGTCCTAAATTATCGGGAATAAGCATTTCGGCAGCAGGCGACATGGTGCTGATAACAACCTCCGAAATCGACCCGAAAACGGAAAAGAGCTCATACCTCCGTCGTGTAATCCGCCTCAGCGATAAAAGGTTAATGGCATCATTTAGGCAGACGGGAGTATCGCAGCTGAAGTGGATGCCCGTCGGGAATAAGCTTTCATACCTTTCGTCGGGTAATGTTTGGGTACTGGATTTGGATAGAGGAAGTGAAACAGAGCTCCTAAAGGGCATCAACGAGATATCGAGCTATACCTGGAGCCCCAATGAGGAGTTTGTAATTTACTCGGTTTTCGAAAAAGATGAGGGGAAGAAAGATGATTTCAGGCGGATTTTATCACCTGAAGACCGACAGCCTTTCTGGCGTAGCCGTAGTTTCCTATACATTGGCCACATCGCTACCGGAATTCATGAGCGCCTTACCTGGGGGAATAAATCAACCCATCTTCAGGACATCTCTCCCGACGGCAAAAGCATTATTTTCAGTACTTCCCAAGAGGATTATCTGGAGCGCCCATACAGCAGGCAAAGCCTGTATCGCATGGATTTATCCAACTTGAAAGTAGATACACTATGGACAGACAAGCTCTTTAGCGTTAGCGTTTCTTTCTCGCCGGATGGGGCGAAACTCTTAGCCACAGGGTCATCTTTGGCATTTGGTGATCTTGGGGTTAACGTTAGCCCGGGCAAAACCCCCAATATTTACGATACTCAGGCATACATTTATGATATTGCCACAGGCAATGTTGAAGCCATTACTCGTGATTTCAATCCATCCATCGATCGGGCGTATTGGTGTCCTATTTCCAACAGAATATATTTCACCACCACCGATGAGGACAGGAATACGCTTTACGAGTTTAACCCTCAGAAAAAGTCCTTCGCAAGCATTGCGTTGAACGAGGAGATGATAAACGGCATCGACTTTGCCCGCAGTAAGCCATTGGCTGTTTACTATGGATCGGGGGTAAAATCATGGCCAAAAGCCTATAGCTACGATTTTAAAGCCAAAAAATCTACCCTAATCGAAGATGTTGAAACCAAAAACTACTCGCAAGTTGTTTTTGGCGATGTTAAGGAGTGGTGGTTTACATCAAGCAGGGGTCAAAAGGTACTTACCCGCTACTATTTACCTCCCAATTTCTCTGCCGATAAAAAGTATCCCATGATTGTTTACTACTATGGTGGAACCACGCCCGTTGGGCGGGATTTCGGAGGCAGATATCCCAAACAGCTTTATGCTGCCAATGGCTTTGTTGTGCTGGTTCTGCAGCCCAGCGGAACTGTTGGATTCGGTCAGGATTTTTCGGCTGCTCATGTCAATGCATGGGGGAAAGTTACCGCTGATGAAATTATTGAGGGAACCAAACAATTCGTAGCGCAGCACCCGTTTGTCAATGAGAGTAAGATTGGGTGTATAGGGGCATCGTATGGTGGTTTTATGACCATGTACCTTTTAACCCAAACCGATATTTTTGCTGCTGCCATTTCGCATGCCGGAATCAGCTCCATTGCCAGCTACTGGGGCGAGGGCTACTGGGGATATTCATACAGTGCAGCAGCCAGTGCCAACAGTTTCCCATGGAATAACCGCGATCTCTACGTGAATCAGAGCCCACTTTTCAGTGCCGATAAAATCTCCACCCCTCTTCTTCTACTCCACGGCTCCGATGATACCAACGTGCCTGTGGGTGAGAGTATCCAAATGTACACAGCTCTTAAGCTGTTGGGAAAACCCGTTGATCTTATTCAGATTGAAGGCGCCGACCACCATATTCTTAAGTATGGACAAAGGGTTAAATGGACTAATACCATTTTGGCATGGTTTGCCAAGTATTTGAAAGACGAGGAAGGGTGGTGGAAGGAAATGTATCCCGATGGTAATTATTAAACTGCAAGATAAAGACAAGGGGATTTTCGGATTAAATCCCCTTGTCTTTTCAGCCCTTCACTTATTTAAAAATCTTTTTCGCATAGAACATTCTCCGAAACTCCTTTCGCAAAGCATTTATTCGCATTAAAAACAATGTTTTTTTAAAAATTGGGTTGTTTTACATTACATTTTATTACTTTTATTGTCCCAAAAACATGAATCTGTAACAATATGGCGGATAAATATCAAGTTGATGCTATTGATCAAAAGATTTTGGCGTATTTAGTTAAGAACGCCAGAATGCCTTTTCTAGAGATTGCACGCGAGTGTGGAATTTCAGGTGCTGCCATCCATCAAAGGGTTAAAAAGATGGAGGAAGCAGGAATAATCGAAGGATCGGGGATGATCATCAAACCAAAGGCATTGGGCTACGATGTGTGTGCATTCGTTGGGGTGCAATTTTCGTCAGCCAATCAGTATGAAGGCGTTGTGGAAGCATTAAAAAATATGCAAGAGGTGGTGGAATGCCATTTTATAACGGGTGCCTATGCCCTGCTGATAAAAATTTATTGTAAAAATAACGAACACCTGATGGAAGTATTGGTGAACACCATCCAGAATATTCCAGGGGTTTTAAATACCGAAACATTTATTTCGCTCGATCAGGCATTCGAAAGACAGGTTTACGTTAAGGATAAATCGCTGATAAAGCCGCAAAAAGGATAATGCTTCCGCTGAATACCATTCAATCGAAGTAGCGATATATTTTATTCAGCAAGTCCTCTTTCCTCATAGGTTTCACAATGTAGTCGGAGCATCCGGCCGAGTAACTTCTCTCCATCTCGTCGGCCAGATAGAATGCGGTAATAATTATTATCGGGACATTAGAATCCAACTTCCTAATCATTTCCATGGCCTTTATCCCGTCCAGCATGGGCATTTGTACATCCATAAGAATTAGGTCAATATCACGGTTGGATTTAAAAATGTTAACGGCTTCGAGCCCGTTTTGAGCCCATATGATGTTAATATCCAATTTATCCAAAAATGCACACAGCAGTTGGTAGTTGCTAAGAACATCCTCTGCTATAAGGATTGTTTTCCCTTTAAACTTATCGATATCAAACGATATTCCTTTCTGCTTCAAAAACAACGATTCGTCGTTCGATAAATCATACGGAAACGTAAAATAGAAGGTTGATCCTCGGCCAGGGCATGAGTCGAGCCAGATTTTCCCACCCAGCAGGTTAACCAGTTCATAGCAAATGGCTAAACCAAGTCCCGTTCCAGAGTAAAGTTTGGTTTCGTTTACATCGCCAAATTTACTAAAGCGATCAAATATTACGTGATGTTTATCGGTAGGAATACCTTTGCCTGTATCCCTGACAAAAAACATCACTTTTTCCGAATCGGCCACCCGATAACCATATGCAATAGACCCTTTATCCGTAAATTTAATGGCATTGGATAACAGATTCGTCATTATCTGTCGGAACCTACTCTTATCTGTATTTATAATCAGGTTTTCCACCCCCTTCTCATAATCCTGAATTATTTCCAAATGCTGTTTCTTATACCTTTCCTTTTCCTTGTCGTAAAAGGGTTTCAACTCATCCAGCAGGTTTGTTACGGCACAGGGATTTCGCTTAGTTTTAAGCTGACCCGATTCAATCATGGAGATATCAAGAATATCGTTAATGAGATTCATGAGTACCTCACCATTGCTTTTGATTATCTTTATGTATTCGAATTTTAAATCATCGGTTAGTTCGGGATCGGTTAACAGGTATGAAAAGCCCACAATGGCATTCATCGGGGTTCTAATTTCATGCGACATATTGGCAAGAAAAGCCGTTTTTAACTTATCCGATTCCTCTGCTTTTTCTTTAGCCGCATTTAACTCCCTGGTTCTTTCTACTACAAGTACCTCAAGATCGTCCTGATACTCCTGCAGCGTTGCTTCAACCTTTTTCCTATGATTTATCTCTTTAACCAGTTCCTGGTTGATCTTGCTTTTAAACCTAAAACGACTGTAAACAAAGTATATAAGGCTCATGAGAAAAAGAACCAATATGGCTGCAAATGCAAAAAGTATTTTTACCTTTTTCTTTTCGCTTACACTTAACTCCTTTTCCTTCGAAAGCAACTCTATCTCCTTTTGCTTCGCATCTATTTGATAACGCGCTTCCAACTCCAGTAGAAGTTTCCCTTTATCCTCCCGATGAACTATCTCACGCAGCTCATCATATTCCTTAAAAAATTGGTAGGAACGCCTATAATCTCCTAAGGTCGAAAAGGTTTCCGCTATTTCTTTGCTTATGAGCAGTAGAATCCGGTTTGAATCGGTTTCTTTGGCAATAGCCCTTGCTTCCTCGTACATTGCAAGAGCTTGATTAAACCGCTTCAATTGGAAGTAAGTTTTCCCGAGGTTGAAAAGAGCATTGGCAATCCCTTCGGAATAACCAACGGATAGGTATAGTTTCTTTGACTGCTCAAAATATTTCAGCGATTGTTGAAAATCGCCCATTTTTTGGTAAACCGTACCGATGTTGAGCAAAGTATTGGCATGGCTAACTTCGTCCTCTTCACTACCTTTGTATGAAAGCGATTTGTTAAGGTATTCAAGCGCCAACTTATAATCACCAAGTTCGGAATACAAGCGCCCCATATTGTTCGAGGTTTTGGCAATGCCTTCTTTATCTTTTAATTGCTGTGATAACAAAAGACTTTTTTGGTAAAAATCCAACGCTATGGCGCTTTCGCCGAAATAAAAGTAGATATTACCTGTCTCCTTATACATTTCGGCGATTTTTTCCTGATTATTCAACAAATTGTATATAACCATGGCCTCCTGGGCATTATCCATAGCTTTCTTAAACTCTCCGACCCTTGTATAGATTTGCCCCAATAGGTGGTAAGCACTTGCTATGCCAAGGCTATCGTGTTGTGATTTGAAGTACCTGTTAGTAGAATCGACCAGCTCAATGGCAAGTTTATAATTACCGGCCAAGGAATGGGCTTTGGCAAGCAGGAGATGCCCTTGTGCAACCTGTCCATAGTTCCGGTTTTTTAATGCAATATCAACAGCCCTTTGGGCATACTCACTTGCTTTCTTAAGGTTAATGCGAATATTGCTCTCTGAGTTCTGAAGTAAAAGTTCAACGGCCTTCTCATCCTCCTTTGCATCCAACAGCTGTTTTATGGTATCCGGTTTGGAATTGGCAGGCACGACATTGGGCTTAGCAATTGGTGATATTGTGAGAAATACGCCAATGGCAAATAGGATAATGAAACGAAATCTCAATGAGGCCATAATAAACTGTTAGGCCATAAAAATATGCATTTTTTTTATGGGTGTCAACAGGAAACTTAAACTTTCGTTGCTATGATACGAAGCGGGCTTGTATTTCCCTTCGTATGGGAAGCATTACTCACTATTCATCGTCGATGTTATCGTCATAATTATCAGAATCATCGTCAAACGAATAGTCCAATTCCATGTCTTCCATTTCATCAATCTCGTCGAATAATGCGCGTTTAATGTTCTTTTCTTTCTTTAGGGGCTTTAACTTGCGCGTTTTTTTCATGTCATCCGAAGAATCAAAACTATCCTTTGCATGCTTCTTCAATTCATGTCGTGATTTCATGACAAGCCAATTAATTATTACGCTTAAAAAAAATCAGGGTTAATTTCCTATGTTAGAAATACCTATAGAAGTTAGATAAAATTGTTTTTTGTGCAATTATAGTACATTTTTCAATTTGTGCTGTTGATGCCGGTAATATTTTTAGCATTCGCAATTTTTTCAAACAAAAACTTTGTTAAAATAACACATCCACAAAAAAATGTCAAGAGATTTTGAAAAAATAATTATCATTTTTTGACCTGTTCAATTTAGCTATATTTTGTTTATTCCGTCAATGAACAATGCTATGCCCTGAACGTGACAAAGAGAGAAATTACGAGTTATGAAGGATTGACGCAATTGAAAATACAGTATTTCAGGGTGAAATTTTTTAACGCTTTGTAAAAATGATAATTGTTAATCTTCAAGCCATTGTTTTGCTATTTTTGTTTCAAATTCATTCCCTCATCCTATGGATATTATTTCCAACCCCATTTTTGCCCTTTTCGTCATAATTACCTTAGGTTTTATGGTGGGCAACATACGCATCAAAGGTGTTTCGTTTGATGTGTCTGCAGTGATTTTCGTAGCGCTGATTTTTGGTCATTTTGGGGTAACCATCCCCCCCGAAATTGAACGAATGGGCATGGTGCTATTCATATTCACCGTTGGGATACAAGCCGGACCCGGCTTCCTCGATTCGTTTCGCACCCACGGGCGTATGCTGGCATTAATTGCGCTTGTTATTGTGCTCAGCGCCTTCATCATAACCTATGGTGCTCTTCTCATTTTTCGCTTAGAACCACCCGTTGCCATAGGCCTTCTATGCGGTGCCCTCACCAGCACGCCCGGTCTATCCGTTGCCATCGATGTTACCAGCTCTCCACTGGCCTCAATAGGATACGGCATTGCATACCCGTTTGGAGTTATAGGGGTGATTCTGTTTGTGAAGCTATTCCCGAAAATTGGCCGTTTTAACCTGGAGATTGAAAACGAAAAAGTTGAGCAATTGGAGCGGGGCTCCCATGCAACCATCGGCAACGCCCATTTCAGGGTTGACAACGCATCCGTTTTCGGAAAATCGCTAAGCGAGTTGAAAATTCGGGCGATGACAGAAGCTACCATCTCCCGGATCCAGCATGGCGATATATGCAAAATACCCACACCCGATACCATTCTGCACGAGGGTGATATAATTAAAGCTGTGGGCACCCACGAGGCTTTGGAAAAAGTGAGGGTGTTAATTGGCGCAGAGGTTAACACAGAAATACAGTTTGGTGAGGATTATACCGTTGAACAAATCCTCGTAACAAATAAAAAGTTGGTTAATAAAAAGTTGGCCACATTATCCTTGCTGCAAAACTACAATGCTGTTATTACCCGTATCAGGCGAAGCGGAATAGATATCTCTCCCTCGCCCGACCTACCCATACTCTTCGGCGATAAGCTTACCGTTGCCTGCCCCAAAAACGATTTGAAAGCCCTCAGCACCTTTATGGGCAATAATGATAAGATTCTTTCCGATACCGATTTTTTCCCCATTGCATTGGGCATTACGCTGGGCATACTGCTGGGTCAACTGCAAATTTCTGTAGCCAACAGCTTCACATTTGGATTTGGGCTCAGCGGAGGTATTCTCATTATGGCCATTGTGCTGGGCGGCATTGGAAAAACGGGGCCCATCATGTGGAGCATGAGTGGAGCAGCCAATCAGCTGCTTAGGCAGCTGGGACTCCTTTTCTTTCTGGCCGGAGTGGGTACCCATGCCGGTGTTCATCTGGTTGAAACACTAACGAATTCAGGTGCTACCCTCTTTACCATTGGAATAGCCATCACACTCATTCCAATGATTATCACGGCATTGCTCAATAAGTTCTTCTTTAAGTTAGACCTATTCGAGTTTTTAGGCGCAATCTCAGGCGGGATGACCAGCACTCCGGGTCTTGCAGCCTGCGACTCCCTGACAAGGAGCAATGCCCCGGGAAAGGCTTATGCAGCCGTTTACCCAATTGCCATGGTCATTCTCATTGTTTTTGTCCAGATACTTAGCCGTTTATCCTAATCCTTTCTCATCCCTCTAAACCAAACGCATCCCCACGGGTCAATAGTAATTGAATCTTAAATCATGGCTACAAGCATTATTCTAAACCAGCTTTTAATTTTTGGAATTCTGGTTGTTATCGGTTCGCTGGCATCGTGGCGGAAGATTATTACCCCGGAGCTTAGGGATAACCTCTCACGTATTGTCATTGACATAACCCTTCCTTTTTTGATATTCAGCACATTTGCAAACACAAGCATGAGCGGGGAACTGCTTAGAAACAGCCTGTTGATTTTTGTTCTTGCCTATGTTAACCTGTTTTTCCTTTACCTGCTGGGGAGTTTGTCTTCTCGAATCATCGGTCTGAAGGGTGCACAGAAAGTAGTGCACACACTGCATACCATGTTTGGCAATATAGTGTTCCTGGCATTCCCGTTGCTGGATGCCCTATTCCCGGGAGGAATGGGTATTTTTTATGGCGCCATTTACCAGTTGGCCTCCAACAGTGTAACCTTCACGTATGGCCTGATAAAGCTAAGTGCCGGCACCCAAAAATCGGGATGGAGAAGCTTGTTCAACGCAAATTTCATTGCCCTTGTACTTGGTACAATTGTACTGATTACCAATGTAAAAATGCCTCAGCCGATGATGATTGCATTTGAGGGTTTGGGAAAATGCACAGGTCCCTTATCCATGGTTTACATCGGTGCCATGCTGGCAGGACTGAATATCCGCAAGGCCATTACCAATTCCTCAGTTTACCTGCTCAGCTTCAACAAACTCCTTCTTGGGCCCGTGGTCCTTGCCACGGCTTATTTCTTTGGATTGAAATTGCTGGGTATTGAAATATCGAAAACAGCATTCTACGTGCTGATTTTACAGGCTGCCATGCCCTGCCAAACCATTATCGTGGTGTTATCGCACCGATACAACAGCGACTACCCCTTGGCCGGTTCAAACCTGTTTGTATCAACCATCCTGAGCATTTTTACCCTGCCCATCATCTACCTGTTTCTGGATTGGCTACATGTATAGACGCTTGCGGAGTATGGGGTTTTAGTGTGCATCCAGCCAATTATCACCCGTACCCATATCCACTATAAGGGGTACCAATAGTTTAATGGCATTCTCCATACTGTCCTTTATCAACTCCTTCATTTCGGCCAACTCGGGCTTGAAAATATCGAATACCAACTCGTCGTGTACCTGAATTATCATCCTGCTCTTAAGCCTTTTCTCCAATATCCTGTTGTGGATGGAAATCATGGCTACCTTTATGATATCGGCAGCTGAGCCCTGTATGGGCGCATTGATGGCGTTGCGCTCGGCCAAACCCCTCACGGTCTGGTTGTTTGAGTTTATATCGGGGAGGTAACGTTTACGCCCGAAAATTGTCTCAACAAATCCGCTCTTACGCGCCTGCTCCACACAGCTCTCCATATAGGCCTTCACCCCTCGGTAGGTGTCAAAATATCCATCCATTAGGTCCTTTGCCTCGGTACGGTTAATGCCCAAACGCTGCGAAAGCCCAAAGGCGGATATGCCATAAATCATCCCGAAATTGGCCGTCTTGGCCCGGCTACGCTGTTCTCGGCTAACCTGTGAAAGGGGTACTTTGAAAATTTTCGACGCCGTGGCCGCATGAATATCCTCATCGTTTCGAAAAGCCTCCAGCATCGATGCGTCTTTGCTCATGTGCGCCATGAGGCGCAGCTCAATTTGTGAGTAGTCGGCCGAGAGCAAAGTGTAATCATAGCCGGTGGGTACAAAGGCCCTGCGTATTTCTCTTCCTCTCTCCTCGCGAATGGGGATATTCTGGAGGTTGGGATTGTTTGAGCTCAATCGCCCCGTTGATGCCACCGCCTGATTGAACGATGTGTGGATACGCCCTGTTTTGCCATTGATAAGGGTTGGCAATACCTCAACGTATGTGGAAAGAAGTTTTTTCACCGATCGGAAATCGAGGATTTTGGCCACAATGGGATGTTTATCCAGGTATTTCATCAGCTCCTCCTCGCTGGTGGAGTATTGTTTTGTCTTTGTGAGCTTGGCATCCGATGCAATTTTCATCTTTTCAAATAGCACCTCGCCCAGCTGCTTTGGCGACGAAATATTGAGGTCAGGCATGCCGGCCATCCCCTTTATCTCGTCGTCTAATTCGGCCAACTCTCTATTTAACTCTACAGCCAACTCGTTCAGCGTGGAGGGATTTAAACGGACACCGGTGAACTCCATCTCGCCAAGCACCTTTATGAGCGGTTCTTCAAGCTTGTAGTATAGCTCCGTAAGGCTCTCATTTTTTAACCGCTCCCACAGGATATGCTTCAGCTGCAAAGCAATATCGGCATCCTCGCCGGCATAGGCGGCCACTTTTTGCAAATCCACACTGCGCATGTTGCGCTGCCCGGGCCCTTTCTTACCAATCAGCTCCTCAATGTCGATGGGCTTGTAGCCCAAAAGATTTTCCGAAAGTATGTTGAGGTTATGGCGCATATCGGGCTCCAGTAAGTAGTGTCCCAGCATGGTGTCGTTCAACTTTCCCCTGAGTTCTACTCCATAGCTTTTCAACATCAACAGGTCAAACTTAATGTTTTGGCCCACTTTGGCTATGCCGTCATTCTCAAAAACCGGCTTCAACTTAGCCATCAATCGCCTTGCCTCTTCATCATCATCGGGAACGGGTACAAACCATGCCCTGTGGGGTTCAATAGCAAATGAAAGTCCCACCAGCTTTGAGGTATGATAGTCTAATCCTGTGGTTTCGGTATCAAAACAGAACTCTGATGCTGCGGACAGTGCTTTTACCAGCATATCTAACTCCTCGTTGCTCCCTATGGGAATATACTCATGGTCAACATCGTTGATGGTTTTGAATGGGGTTTGAGTTGGGCCGGCAAACTGCTCATCGCCAAACAATGATGTTTGTACGGCCTTTGGTTTCTCCTGCTGCTTCGTATCGCCAAACAGCTCTTTGGATAGTGACCTGAACTCCAAATCATCGAAAAGCTTTTTCAGTGCATCGGCATTCGGTTGTGTGCGTTCAAGGGCACCGAAGTCTATTTCCACCGGCACATCCGTCTTAATCTCAACCAGCACCCGTGCCATCTCCAGCTGCTTTCGGTTTTCAATCAACTTTTCCCTTTGGACCCCCGACAGCTTATCAATATTTTCGAAAATCCCTTCAATGGTGCCGAACTGAGCAATCAGCCTAGCAGCTGTTTTCTCACCAATTCCCGGAACCCCGGGAATATTATCCGACGAATCGCCCCACAGGGCAAGAATATCCTTAAATTGCTCAGGCCTTTCGATGCCATATCCCTCACAAAAGTCCTTGGCGGTTACCGTTTCCATATCGGCTCCGCTCCGCGATGGTTTCACCATGATAACCCTGTCGGTGAGCAGCTGTCCGTAATCCTTGTCAGGAGTCATCATCAGCACCTCAAACCCCAGTGGGTCGGCTTTTTTGGCTAAGGTGCCAACTATATCATCGGCCTCGAAACCCTGCTTTTCGAGGATGGTTATATTCATGGCCCGGATAATATCCTTAATAACGGGAACGGCACTCCTAATATCTTCGGGTGTTTCCTGACGATTGGCCTTATACTCAGGAAAAATTTCGGTTCGAAAAGTTTTTCCTGAAACATCGAAAGCCACGGCAATATGGGTAGGCTCGAACCGCTTGAGCGCATCGAGAAGCGATTTTACAAATCCGTAAATGGCCGAAGTATTTTGCCCCTTACTGGTTTTTATGGGGCGATTTATAAAGGCGAAATAAGCCCTGTAAATTAGCGCGTAGGCATCGAGAACCAGTATTTTTTTTGCCATAATAGTATGAAGTATAAATGCTTAATCTATAGAATTAGAAATAACAAAACCTGATTTCAAAGGTAAAACTATTTCACCTTAGGGGTATAATCTACGCAGGACTTTTTGAAAATGGCTCAATGGCCTTAATTATCCTCACTATGCCACTCAGCGTAACTACTGGCTGTCTCGTGTAACCTCACACTCATTAACTTAACATTTGGTGGCAACTCCTTGGAAATAATATGGACGATATGATTGAGAATGTTCTCGCATGTGGGCTGGTAATCCACCAACTCGATTTTCCCAAGGCAAAGCCTGCTGCTCTCCTCGGCAAGCTGACTATCGGTTCGTACCAACAATACGTGGTCGAATCGGTCTATCACCTTGTTTTTTACTATCGCTTTGAGCTCGCCAAAATCCATGACCATACCGTATTTGGGGCTGTTCATATCGTCTATAGGTATTCCAATAACCGTAATCCCCAATCGGTACGAATGTCCGTGTACGTTTCGGCAGGGTCCGTCGTACCCTTCGAGCACGTGAGCCATTTCAAAATTGAACTCCTTGGTCAACCTTATTTTAGTCATAACACATGGATTAGTTGAGATCTAACCGTAATTTTATTAATTGCTTATCTGTCACCTGACTATTCCCTGTTTTTGGTGTCGATTATTATGGTTACGGGCCCGTCGTTCTCAAGGGAGACCCTCATCATGGCACCAAATATTCCCGAGGGAACTGACTTGTTTGTTTCTGCTTCCAATCGGACGATGAACTGATTATACAGCGGAATGGCAATGTCGGGCTTTGCAGCCATGATGTACGAAGGCCTGTTGCCCTTTTTCGTTCTGGCATGCAGTGTAAACTGGCTCACCACCAGTATTTGGCCATCCACATCGGTTACCGAGAGGTTCATTACTCCCTCACTGTCGTCGAATATCCGGAGCCTTACAATTTTTCCCACCATCCATTCAACATCTTCAGCCGTATCGGCTTCTTCGAAACCCGCCAATACCAGCAATCCCTTGTCAATACTGCCTGTTTCCTGACCATTGACCCGAACGGCGGCACGATTTACCCTTTGAATTACCACTCGCATAGATACAGCCTATTTTATACTCCAAAGATAAGCAAGTATTAATCACAATGAAGCATTCTGAAAAAGTCGTAGCAAAACGAATTAGCCTTAACTTTCTTTTTGTAACTAATTTCTCCAATAATCTTAATGAATGTTTGCGAAATAGATTTTTTCCTTAATGTAGCCATCTGTTCGCATCTGCAAAAATGCTTATTGCTTGCTATCCTGCAAGTTGGAAGAGCGTTTACATAACGGGCTATAGTTTGCTTACAAACAATATTGTGTAGGCATCGAATACAAAATCATTCCTATATTTGCTACGCAAAAGCACGCTCATGAAAGGATAAACAAACTCCGGAAAAGGAAAGTAGATGACCGGTTGCCCAAACCATATGATGCCCCTGTTTTTCCAGCAGGATACTACTCAGCAAGTTTCGTTACAGGATACGAGCCAGGTGAACACCCTTGGAATAAATCCTATTTTTCTTCAAATTGAACGCAAGGCTCAAGAAGTAGAAGAATACAAACAAAAATATTTACTGAGTACAAAGAGAAAAACAGTAAAAGCAACCGAAATTACGGTTGACACTACTTGCAACTGGTGTATTGCCGAGAGTACGACCCTAAACACCAACCTTTTACAGCTATCTCTTGAAAACGAAACTGCATTCTTTGAGCCACTCCTTTACAATAAACTTTTTTACGAAAGGGAAATTGCAAAACCCACACTGGTTTTTATAGAAACAGTGCCAAACAGCAACCACAAGGAGGTTAAAAACATTTCACCAAAACCAAGGGTCAACACTACCGCCCCATTAGACTGGATTTTGTTTCCGCTTCTATTGCTGCTAATAATCTCTGTACTGATAAAGCATTTTTACAATAAGCACCTCGACAATATTTTTAAAAGTTTCACTTTCTATTACTCTGCCACCAAACAGAACAAGGAAAGTTTTTTGAATGCCCGAAGAATTTTTGCCATTCTTGATTTTACCTATTTTATAGCCATATCCATTGGAGTAGTCATTGCTTTCAATATCATTCCCGGATTTTCGTATGGCGGATTAACCCCAATGCTTCTGGCGGTTATCGTTTTTGGAGGAGTACTGTCGTTCCGTTTATTTCAAATAATTGCCAACAAAATAATTGGTTATCTATCCAATAGCAGTTCCCATCTTGACGAACTTTTTTTTCATCGATTAGTATTTACCCGGGTGTTTGGTGTTGTTGCGGTTCCCTTCGTTTTTATCATGGCTTATGGCAAAGGCATTCCGCAATCCATAAGTTTTTATGCATTAGCATCGTTATTCATCATTATGCTAATTCTAAGGTTTTTTCGCTCATTAAAGGTATTTCTCAACAAAGGATTTTCAATTTTCTATTTCATTTTGTACCTTTGTGCCCTTGAAATTATTCCTGTCCTGATTGTTTTTAAGGAGATACTTGGAGTATAAAGTGTTGTTGAACAAAATTTTACGAAATTGAAAATCAAAAGGATTATTGTTTCGCAGCCTGAGCCCATAAGTGAAAAATCCCCTTACCTTGAACTTGCTCAAAAGAATAATTTAAAAATTGATTTTCGCCCGTTCATTCATGTTGAAGGGGTTCCATGCAAGGATTTTCGTCAGCAAAAAGTTGACATTCTGCAGCACTCTGCACTGATTATCACCAGCCGAACAGCGGTTGATCATTTTTTTCGGATTTGCGAAGAGATGCGAATAACGGTTCCCGAAACCATGAAATATTTCTGCATCAGCGAATCCATTGCTCTTTACCTTCAGAAGTATATTGTTTACCGAAAAAGGAAAATTTTTTATGGCGAGGGGACCTTCCCTCAGCTAATGGATATCATCAACAAGCACAAAACTGAACGATTTCTTGTCCCTCTCTCTGATGTACATAAGCCCGAAATTCCCAAGACATTGGACAAGGCTAAGATCAACTACTCGAAAGCCATTTTATACAAAACGGTTACAAGCAACCTTTCCGACTTAAACGGGATGGATTACGACATGTTGGTTTTCTTTAGCCCAAGTGGGATAAAATCGCTATTTGTCAATTTCCCCGATTTTAAACAGGGTGACATTAAAATTGGAGCCTTTGGTCCTACTACAGCCAAAGCGGCAAGGGATCACGGATTGAGGCTCGATGTAGAAGCACCTACGCCTTCATGCCCCAGCATGGTTCAGGCGCTAAATGAATTTATTAAAAAGAACAACAAGGAGAGCAAGTAGTAATTTCGATATTTCAACGCATTTCGCTTTTCAACAGTTTTTTGTGCTTCCCGTTCCGAATTCATTTCCATCTATTATGGTATGACATTGTTCAGCTTTCCAAAAAATCAACGGCTCAAAGGCAAAAAGAAAATTGAGAGCATTTTTTCATCTGGAAAAAATTTCTTTGCTTTTCCGCTAAAAGCCATTTACACCGTTGATGAAATCCTTGATGGGCAATCGACCATAAGTGCTATGTTTGTTGTACCCAAAAAGAAAATACGCAAGGCTGTAACCCGCAACCTAATGCGCAGGCGGATGAGAGAAGCTTTTCGGCTTAACAAACACTCGCTGATAGAAGGATGTAAAATGCGGGGTAAACAAGTTAGCGTTGTCTTTGTTTTTGCATCAACCGACGTGGCAAAATTCGATACAATTACCACAGCTACGCTTAAAATACTTAAAGATATTGCCAAAAATCTATCCTCATCGGGCATTTGAATTATGAAAAAAGTTCTAAAAGTACTTTCACTGATTTTTATAATCCCGATTAAGGCTTATCAACTTTTAATCAGCCCGCTGATTCCCCCTTCATGCAGATACACCCCAACATGTTCGGCATACAGCATAGAAGCATTCAAAAAGCATGGCCCTTTTAAAGGCCTATGGCTATCGGTAAAACGGATTATCCGATGCAATCCCTGGGGAGGACATGGTTACGATCCGGTTCCCTAAACCCTGTTCATGGATATGGGTTTCGCATGGCAATTTAAATAATTGGAAAGGGGTACTACGTTTTGAACTTATTTTTGTTTACTTTGCTTAACTTCTAATAATGGCATATAAACTGCACCCGGATGCTTTAAATTGGTACTGATGAAAAACAGAAAATTCCTTCTTTTGTCCATTCCTGCCCTGTTGTTGATTTGTTCGCTATTCGCTTTTAGAATTGTAGATTTTAAAACGTCGAAAAGCCTTGAAATCTTTTTCGCCTTTTTCCGGGAATTAAACATTTTTTATGTTGACGATACAGACTCGGAGCAACTTGTTAAAGTGGGTATCGACGCCATGCTCGAATCGCTTGACCCTTACAACGAATTCATTCCCGAAGAGAATATCGAAACCCTCGAATTCCAAACTACAGGAGAGTATGGCGGAATGGGTGCAATAATCAGACAGGGCAAAGACTACCCCACGATTGCTGAGGTGTATGAGAATAGCCCGGCCCATAAAGCCGGATTGATGACCGGCGATATTATTCTTAGGGTTGATACACTGAGCGTAAAGGGCTTGGCAGTTGATCACGTTAGCAGGCTCCTAAAAGGAGTTCCCAAAAGCAACCTTTCAATCACAGTAAAGCGATACGGCAGTTCAGACTCCCTGCAATACTCATTTAAACGCGAAAAGATACATGTTTCGAGCGTTCCGTACTTCGGAATGGTTTCGAAAAACACGGGCTACATAAGGGTTGCCAATTTTACGGCCGACTGTAGCAAAGAGGTGGAAAGCGCATTTAAGAATTTAAAATCAAAAGATAAGATAACCGGTTTAATTCTTGATTTCAGGGGGAATCCAGGAGGCTTGCTCCAAGAAGCAGTAAAGATTGTTAACCTATTCGTCCAAAAGAATGAGCTTGTGGTTTATACCAAGGGGAAAATCAAAGAGTTTGACCAGGAGTACAAAACCACATCGCGACCTGCCGATACCGAAATGCCGCTTATCGTCCTTGTGGATAGGGCCTCAGCCTCCGCTTCGGAAATTGTTGCCGGAGCATTTCAAGATCTGGACAGAGCCGTAATAGTGGGTGAACGAACATTTGGAAAGGGGTTGGTGCAGGCCACACGATCACTGCCATATAATACCCAGCTTAAACTTACAACGGCCAAGTACTACATCCCAAGCGGCAGATGTATTCAGGCTGTTGACTACACGCTGCGCGATGAAAACGGGAATGTGGGAAACATTCCCGACTCACTGTCCTCGGAATTTAAAACCAGGAATGGGCGTTCGGTTCGCGACGGGGGAGGTATAGTTCCGGATATTCAATATAAACAGCCGATGTATAGCCATGCTGCATCCATCCTTTACGGACGGAACATCCTGTTCGATTATGCCACTCGGTATCATCATGCCCATAAACAGATCGAACAGCCCAATTTATTCAGCTTAACTGATAGAGAAATTGATGATTTTTACGAATATCTGAAGGAGATCAATTTTTCATACCAAAGCCAGGCAGAGTACCAATACAAGGAATTTATAAAGGCATCGCAACAGGAAGAACTTCTTCCTCTTTTTCAGAGGTTTGCCGATAGCATCCAAACAGTGATCGACAACAACAGTTTGAAAGCCATATATGCCAAGCGTTCCGAAATAAAAAAACTGCTGGAGGAAGAAATTGTGGGACGTTATTACTTCCAGAAAGGCAGAGTACAATGCGCAATTGTTAACGACGAGATTATTCAAATATCGTTGGGTGTTTTAGGCGATCCGAACCAATATTCCAATATTCTTTCTGCAAGTAGTACCGAAGAAAAAGTTGGAGCGGAGATGTAAATTGCTGCGGGATATAAAACACCATCTGTCAAATGAGTCTTAGGGAGTCTTTTTAACCACAATTCTGATAGAACTACCCTTGTCCATTTCCGAATGGTTAACGAATATCTTTCCGTCGTGGTACTCCTCCACTATCCGCTTCGAAAGGGTTAATCCTAGTCCCCAACCCCTTGTTTTTGTGGTAAATCCAGGTTGAAAAATTGTTTTGTATTGCGAACGGGGAATACCCTTTCCGGTATCGGAGATATCGATATAAACCACTTGTGTATTGTCGGTTATGGAAACAGCCACTTCACCAGTAATATGGATGGCATCAACAGCATTTTTTATAATACTCTCAATAACCCATTCAAACAGCGTGACGTTAAGCGGAACCAGAATATGCTCTCTTTCATCATATTTCTTAACAAAGGAAATCTTACTGGAAGTCCTGTTGCTCAAATAACTTATGGTGTCATTGATAAGTTCAACCAAATCGGTAGGTTTCAAGGCAGGAACAGAGCCAATCTTCGAAAAACGATCTACCACCTTTTCAAGCCTTGCCACATCCTTTTCAAATTCCGAGATTAGATCCGACGACAGGTTAGTCCCTTTAAGTATCTCCACCCAGGCCAGAAATGAGGATGTGGGCGTCCCGAGTTGATGTGCAGTTTCTTTGGCCATACCCACCCAAACCTTATTCTGCTCCGATTTCCTCGACTGGCTGAAAGCATAATAAGAGGCCAACAGAAAAAAAACGATGATAATTAGCTGTATATAGGGGTAGTAAATGAGCTTGGTAAGGGTTGTACTATCATTATAGTACACATAGTTTTTACTACCGTCAAGCAGTGTAACCACGATGGGCTCTTTTGATGCTTTCATGGAGAGAATCATCCTATCAGCCTCTTCCCTGGTATCCATTTTTTTATCGGGAATATTCCTGTAGGACAATATGTTATTCTCCTCGTCGGTAAGAATTACCGGAACGGTAGTATTATTGCCCAGAACCTCAGATATGATGGTAAAATTCTGTGTGGTATCGTTAATATTTGTGAGCTGCGAAAGCTCTTTAATAGCTTCTGACCATAAAAGTATTTTCTTTCGCTCCTCCTGCGACAGTTCTTTAACCAACCTATTGGTAATGAACAGCGATGTGAATCCTATCAGGATTGCAACGAACAGCAGTATAATTTTCCATTGCTGCTTAGCACGGTAAACTTCCACAATACGCTCCTTTGTTAGTTATGAAAATAAAAACGTTTTAATTTATCAAATATTATACCGTGGCGTAAGGCTACTCATCATCCCATTCCACTTTAAACTGTGTGGTCTCCGTATTGTTTTTTATATTCTTTGGCTTGTTTTTCCGATTAATGAGAGAATCTTTTCCTTTGTTGTTAATACTCAGGCTATCGGTTTGATTTAAAGGATCTCCTCCTTTCTTAGCAAATCCAAATTCTTCGCGAAAAATATTGATCAGCGTTTGCCTTTCATTCCTTAAGTTTTCACGAAAAGCATTCATTGCGCTTGCCCCGTCATATGATACTTTAAAGTCATTCTCATTGCCTTCCAACTTTAAAAACAGCCTGGCCTTGCCGCTGCCATCATCCTCTACCTCGCCAAATTCGCTGTTCTCAGCCTTGTTTCGCGTGGCTTTACTAAAAAGAACATCGGAGAGCAACACCTCAGTACGGTAAATATAAGAACCGGAAAATGAGTGTTTCCCCGATAGAGATAGATTTAAAGCGGTGGATTGAATATTCATTCTGGGAATAATCACCTCTTCGTTTTCAACAGATATACTGTTCTCCAATGTTTCAAAATGGATATCCTTAAGCTCTTCCAACGACACGAAACGGGATAGCCTCTCCAACTCTTTAACGCCTTGTAGCCGTCCGTTGAATATTTTAAAGTGACCCTCAGCAGCCATTCTTTTTCTGTTCAACCGTGCATCTACGATTGGGGAGCTGAAAAGTGCAACTCCATCGAGTTTCCCCGATATATTAGATGGCAAAACCACAGATTGCCCAAAGCTGTCGAACGAATTAAAGAGTTCGGCAATATCAGCCCCTTTAACATTAATCTCTGTCGAAAGCGTTCCTTCATTGCCGAAGGGATTGGTCCATTTAAAATTTCCGGAAAAGGTTCCGTTGCACGAGAGGGCGGTAAAACTTTCGGTTGATAGTTGGTTTTGAGAAAGGTAAAAATTTGTTTTCAGCGGCTTACAGGTAAACTTCCCATGGGTAAAAGTATTAACAAGCAAATTACCCTTAATGGCGTTTATCCGATGCATTGGTGAGGTTCTTTCGCTGGAGTTTTCCTGCTCGCTTTCCTTGGCAACAATTTTATTCGTATCAAAAGTATCTATTATAATATTGGCATTCACCGTTACTTTCCCCTTGTCAAACAGCAAAGCTGTTGCATTGGACACATTGAACTCAACCCCAAAATAGGAATCGTTTAAAAGCCCTTTAGCACTTGCCCTAGTGATATCATGGTTGAAAAGTTCAAACTCACCAACCATGTTTTCAGCTTTCACTCCAACGCTTGGATCAACAATTGAAAGATTCTCAAAATCGATTTTGGCGTTGAATTTCGATTGGCTAAAATCTGAAATAGTAAGGTTTTCCACTCCCTTTAACGTGCCCAGTGCTTCAAAATTGCCCGTTAAAAGTCCTGTTCCGATAGGGGCAATATCTACTCCCCACTGTTTGAAATCGCTTAAATTAATGGCATGGTTGATTTTCAAATGGTATAAAGGCGTCAAAACATTTTTAATCCTCAAGGAGCCATTTGCCGTTGACTCGCCCGAAGACAAAACCATTTTTGAAATATAAATTTCAGATGTCTCGGGTTTGCTTTGAGCACCATTTGTAAATACCCCCGACACGTCCTTAATGACCAAGGTTGGTTTATCGGGTAATTTAATTTCGAGGTTTTCTGAATTGAAGCCCATTTCGAAATCAAAAGGCTCATCTAACTTGTTGTATCCCTTAAGGTTTATGGCTAATTCAACTCGTCCTCTTGTTACTGTTTTCGAAGGTAAAGAAATATTATACTGCGAAAGCAATGACACCAACATATTGATATCCATATTCTTGCTGCTAATAGACATGCTGACTGGAGAGCCTATTCCTCTACCAAAACTGGCCTTTGCGGCCATTTTAGCCTTTTCAATATTTACCTGCTCGGTTTCGAAATCAATTGAATTATCGGTTACCAGTAGCACCGTTTTAAAATTTACCCCCCTGTTCCGCATATAATAAAAATTGCCCTGCCTAAGAGTGCCTACTTTAAACTTAGATTTAACTTCCATTAGCAAGCCGCCCGGAGAAAGATGACCTCTGAAATCGGCATATTCGACTAACCCTTTCAAGAACCATCCGGTATTGGGATCAATATAGCTTAAGGTAATATTGTTAATACTCAACTTGCTAAGGTTCAGCAACCAATTTCCTTTTTCAGCATTGGCATCGTTGAATATTTCAAAGTTTCCATTCCCCTTTTGGTCGAAATAGAGGTTTAGCCACCCATTCTGCAATACTAACTCTTCTATATCGTACTCATTTTTTATCAATCCCAGCAATCCTATCTTAAGCATTACCTCCTGCATCGAAAGAAGTCCCGATTCGAATTCCTGTGGAGTTTCCAAACTCCCCTCGGTAATCTCAACTCCCTTCATGATAATGGTTGCAAAGGGAAAACCTCTGATAAGGGATACTTTTACGTCCTGTACTTGTACCCTGGCATTTATACGTTTATTAAGCTGTTCAAATGCCATTCCGGTCAATTTCTCCTCAAAAAGCATCCCCACCACACCCAAAACCGACAGGATTAATAAAATGAAAATCAGCAGGTAGAGCAATATTTTTAGAGCCTTATTCATCAACAGCTTAACACAGTTGTGTAAAAAAATAGTACTATAATGTTTTGGATTTACAATCCTTTTAAGTTCGACAAACTTATAATAAAAACCTCTGTCATAAAAGTTTATAAAAAAATTTTTTATTGCATGAAACTCACTAAATATCTGTTTGTTAATAATTAATTTATAATTTATATGCTACAAACTCCATTGCCACAAGTCAGGGATCGCCTCAAAAAGCCTCTCAACTCACAAAACGCTTCAATACCCAATATCATAGTCATCATTGTTAATAATCAGGGCGTGTGTGTGCCATAAAACGCTATTTTGCTAACTAACTTGTTTTCTATTTGCGATTTTTATCTACGATTACATATACTTAAAGTTTTACTCTTGCAACAGGAAGCATTTTTAAATCCCCCTAAATAAGAGTTGCACATTAAGAAGTTTGTAAAATTGTATTTTAACTCCGTATATTATTTGTTTGAAGAATATCTTTTCAATCGTTATTTAAAAAAGATTAAATTTGCATAAAGTTAACTCTGGCTAAGTTCTATTTATTATACCATGCGAAACCTAAAGATATTGATTCTGTTTTCGTTGTTATCTGTTTCCTGTTTAGCTGTTGCAAACCACCAACAGCTGGTTGATAGCCTTAAAACACAACTGGAGCATAGCGACGATTCATTGAAAATCAAAATACTGCTGCAACTTAGCTGGGAGTACCGGAATTTTAACCCGGAACTATCATTACAGTATGGATTAGAGGCAATTAACTTGGCCGACAAATATAAAGACTATGAGGGATGTGCCAACGCCCACAGCTTTGTTGGAGTAGCCTATAGGATATTGGGGAATTACTCAGAGGCAATCGATCATTACTTCACCGGACTGGATATTGCAAACCGTCATGGGATAAAAGAACAAGAGGGGTATGCGTATATTAACCTTGCCAACTTGCACGTTTATCAGGGTCACTACACCAAGGCTAATGAAAATCTTAGTAAAGCGCTGGTAATTGCTAACGAAACGAATAACCAATCGATGCTGGCATACGTCTTTGCCAATTTTGGAAGGGCAAAACTATTGAATAACGAGCTCGACAGCGCACTTTGGTTTTTCGGTAAAGCCCTTGACATTCGAAAACAGATTAACCAACTCCCCCAGCAAGCTGTGTGCTATAAATACATGGCAGACATCTACTTTCTTAAGGGGAATTTTCGGCTGGCTTCCGAGAATTACAATAGATCCCTGGAAGTAGTGAACAAGGAGAATGACATTGATCTATATGCCAACATCCTGTTAAAAATGTCCCTAATCGAACTCAAGAAAAACAACTTGAATACCTCGTTGAAATATGCCACCAAAGGGAAAGCCATAGGTCAAGAAATTGGGGCCAGATTAATAATCAGGGATGCTTCTGAAATTCTTGCAGAATTATACATGTTACAAGGGGACTATAAGAAGGCTTCAAATTACCTTCAATCGGTCATCCAATACAATGACACTCTGTTTGGACAACAGCTGGCTGAAAAATTATTCTTTTTAGAATATCAACTGGAAAATGAGATTAAGGAAAGCAGGATTGAAGTCCTTAACAGGGACAACACCATCAACGAGTTGAAATTATCGCGTGCCAAAAACTCTATCATAACCCTTTCCATTATAATTTCCCTTATTGGCATCCTGTTTGTTTTTACTCTGTTCCTATTACATTACAGGCATACCAAAAGCATCCTCCTCGAAAAGCAAAATATTGAAATTAATAGCCAGCGCTTAAGCATTGAGCAAAAGAATAGAAACCTTGAGGATGCCTATTTGGTTATTGAAGGATATGTGGGAAAAATAACCGATAGCATACGCTATGCCGAGCAGATTCAAAAGACCATACTGCCATCTCTTTCAATTTTTCGATCCTTCTTTTCTGATGCATTCTGCTTTTACAAACCCAAAGATTTTGTAAGCGGCGATTTTTTCTGGATTTCTAACCAACACGACAATTTAATATTTGCCGTCGGCGATTGTACCGGTCATGGAGTGCCCGGGGCCTTTATGAGCATCATTGGCATTGACCTGCTAAATCAGGCTGTCAATCAAAAGCAAATACAGGAACCGTCTCAAGTGCTTGAATTTATTAACAATGAACTTCCAAATAAACTAAAACAGGAAAGCAATGAGATCGTTTTAAAGGATAGCATCGATATTGCTGTTTGCTCAATTAATCGACAGAAAAACCAACTTATATATAGCGGCGCTCTTATTCCTTTTTCGCTTGTTCGTAATCAAAACCTGGTTTACATCAAGCCCAACTATTCATCCATAGGCTCGCCAACAAAACATTCGGTCAAATCGTTTACCCAACACGTTATCGAAGTTGAGGCGGGTGATTGGATTTACTTGTATTCCGATGGCTTTATGGACCAAATTGGCGGGGATAAAAAGAAGAAGTACATGCGAAGTCAGTTCCAAAAAACCCTTATCACCTTAAGCCAATTTGACGGGAATGTCCAACTTTCCGAATTGTCAAATGTCTTTAGCCAATGGAAAGGTACCAATGAACAAATTGACGATGTTATAGTTTTAGGAACAAAGGTTTAAAAGCCATGCGCTTATGCATTTTTACATTTCTCCTTTTTACTATTTTCTCGGCTTATCGTGTTAGTTCTCAGGTATCGCAGGTTGAACTTCCTCAACGTTTTTTTGCATTTACATTCCAAGAGGCGAAAAACGGCGAAATCTGGGTTGGGCTGAGCGACGGAAGCAACCTGGGGGGGCTGGGCGTCTATCGAAACGGCAGTTTTTCGCTTGAATCGAATAAAGAAGGGCTCCCTTCCGGATCATATCACGTTTCAACCAGGCTACCCGATGGAAGCATGATGTTCTGCGGCAATATTATCAACGAAACGGGGCGCCCCTTGCTAGTTTGGATCTCTTCGATGGGAATCGATACCATACAAATTCCCTTCGAACTTAGCAATCCCCATGTTAATTGTATTGAACTGATTAACCGCAACGAGATCTGGATTGGCACTTCCAGCGGGTTGCTCATCTCAAACAAAGGTCGTTGGACTTGGATAACTTCTCACGACGGCCTCCCTGATAATTCGGTAACCTCTATTTTTCAAGATTTTAGGGGTATTGTATGGGTTGGAACTGAGAACGGTATGGCTTACTTCATGGATGGCAATCTTTATCTCCCCGAAAAAGGTTCAAGAATAATTAATGCCATAACAACAGTTTTTGGCGATAACCGGGGGTACGTATGGTGTGGTGCCAGGTATGCCTCCGAAGGAATCAGCGTTTACAATGGCCAGGTATGGGATACATTTTCAGGTCGTCATGGTTTGGTTGACAACTCTTCAAGCACATTTTTTCAGGATCTCACGGGCAATATGTGGGTTGGGAGTTGCTACAACCGCTCACGCGGCGGGGTATCCGTGTTCGATGGGAAACAGTGGATCGGATATAGTTCTCCCGACGACCTTGCCAAGCCATGCGTTGATGCCATTGCAACAGATGCCAATGGAAATGTATGGATGGGAGGATCATTAACGCATAGAAAGGCGAAGGGCATTTCGGTTTACAACGGTAAAGAGTGGCTTGTAACCGGAGGTAATAGCATCCTTCCTGCAGAGCGTATCATTACATTTTTCCTCGATTCAAAGGGCAATTTTTGGGTATCTTCGTTCGAAGGATTATTTATTGTGGGTCGGGAATACTCGTATTTTGAAAAAAAATAGTGCCATGCCAACAAACCATGCTGATGGTTTTGAAAACAAAACTCATGAAGAACAGGAGGTTTTGAAAAAACCGGCCCCTGACGGGAAGATATTCTTTTACAGTTTAATCCTTCCGTCGATTTTTGTAGTGCTGCTCTGGCTTATCGCAATTGCCGAAAAAGTTTTGGGAATCGAACTGAACGAATGGGGCGTTCTTCCAAGAACCCTGAGAGGGCTACCCGGAATACTTCTCACTCCTTTTATCCATGCAGATTTTAAGCACTTGTTCTCTAATTCTGTACCCCTGCTGGTTATGGGTACTGGAATTCTTTACTTCTATCGTTCCTTAAGCTACAAGGTTTTCATAATAATTTGGATTGCAAGCGGAATATGTCTTTGGATAGGCGGAAGGCCCCTTTACCATATCGGGGCAAGCGGTATTGTTTACGGTCTTGCTTCTTTCCTTTTTTTCAGCGGCATCATTCGCCGAGATATAAGACTGGCAGCCATTTCCCTTGTCGTTGTTTTTCTATACGGAGGTATGATCTGGGGCATCTTCCCCATTTGGCCTACGATTTCGTGGGAAGGGCATCTTTTCGGCGGTTTAACAGGCTTTGCCTGCGCTCTGGCATACAGGAAACATGGCCCACAGCCTAAAGTTTACTCTTGGGAAATTGAAGAGGAAGAAGAAATGGAAAAGGAAGAAGAGGGAAACAGGTCTGACTACCATATAACCATTTCTTAATAAAATATTTATCCGCTTATCACGTTAAAATAACATTTAAAATGTGGTATTAAGATCAATTCTATTAATATCATTTTTTACCTTTGTAAGTTGATGTGTTATATTTTTTCTTTCAAATTAATTTTAAGACATGGCAAAGAATAACGAAACAGAAACTAATTCTAACAATATTAACCTTATAGGATTTGGAACGGAAATTCATGGAGACATTAAATGTAATGGCGACCTAAGAATTGACGGAGTACTTTTTGGCAATATCTCAGCAAAAGGGAAAATTGTTATCGGAGAAACCGGTAAGATTAAGGGTGAAGTTACCTCAAAAAATGCAGATGTATCGGGGTTCATCGATGGGAAAATAATTGTGAATGAACTTCTTTCTCTTAAATCTACAGCCAGGGTAGTGGGTGATATGACAACGAGCAGGCTGGCCATTGAGCCGGGCAGTCAATTCACAGGATATTGCGATATGACCAATGGTAGTAAAAAAGATTCGGATACATCCTCTGAAATTAGCCAAACAGCCAAATAAATAAAATTCGATCTAAGGCCTATCCATGACGTCTAATGCTTATGGAACATGATTGACAATAATTTACTAAAAAGATTCTATAGGCAATCAATCATTATTTTCCTTATTCTTGGGACTATTTGTGCCATAACTTTTATTTGGATAGTCCCACAATTTTATTTTAACGCAGTTCCTTTTATCTTTTTTTATTTCTTTTTATTGGGCTATTTCACTTTCAAGTTCCTAATAAAAATCCATAATCTTCCCACTCAGCAGTTTACTAAAAAGTTCATGGTGTTTAGCTATATAAAATTTTTCGGCTCAATAATTATTGCATTTCTCTTTCTTTACTTTTTCCCTTCCCATCAAATTCCCTTTTTGGTGATATTTATCATTCTGTATTTTACAACTCTAATCCAAGGGGTTCGTAATTTTCTAAGGGTATTAAATCAAAGAAATCCTAAATAGTATCCCTTTTCAGAAAAAAGTATATATTTTTGGGATTAGTGTTTTTAAAACGACCATGAAAAATACACTTCTTTTGTGGGTAATGATTTTAGTTACAACCCTATGCGCACATGGAGGGCAAAATGATTTTCGTGGTACTGAAGCATCGCCAGCCTCTAACGTTGACGAGCAAACACAACAGGCTGAAAAAGATTTTAATCCGGGTGATTTTATATTCGACCACATTGGCGATTCGCACGAATGGCACATATTTACCATTGGACATCGCCATATTTCCATCCCTCTTCCCATAATTCTTTACAGCCGTACCCATAACAAACTTTTCTTTTTTTTCTCAAACAAACTGCATCACGGACACTCCTCTTACAAGGGTTTTTCCTTAATGATTGAAGGCGAGTATAAAGGGAAAATTGTTGAAGTTGATGAATCCGGGAAAATAATTGAGGGGGCACAACTTCCCATGGATTTCTCTATTACAAAAAATGTGGTTGGCATTTGGTTCTCAATAGCCTTACTACTTCTTATTTTTATCCCTGTTGCCAAAAGGTATGAAAACTACCCCCTGACCGCACCCAAAGGTCTTCAAAGTTTAATGGAAACCGTAATTCTGTTTGTTCGCGATGACATTGCTCGCCCATCCATTGGCGATAGACATTACAACCGATTTATGCCATTTCTGCTAACAGTTTTCTTTTTTATACTCATTAACAATCTCTTAGGGCTAATTCCCATATTCCCTGCAGGAGCCAATACCACAGGTAACATTGCCGTAACAATGGCACTCGCATTATGTACACTGATATTGATTCTAATCAGCGGGAACAAGCATTTTTGGAAAGATATATTCAACCCGCCGGGTATCCCGATATTTTTGAAATTGCCTATTCCCATAATGCCGTTTGTTGAAATGGCCAGTTGGATAATTAAACCGTTAGTGTTAATGATACGACTTTTTGCTAACATTTTAGCTGGTCATATCATCGCCATGGTCCTTTTCGGTTTGATTTTTATTTTTGGAGCGGTAAATATCTATTTTGGATATGGAATAAGCGTTGTTTCAATACTTCTAACGGTTTTTATGTCCTTGCTCGAAATATTAGTTGCTTTCATCCAGGCCTTCGTTTTTACCATGCTAAGTGCCATATTCCTTGGCATGGCTACAGCTGAACATCACTAATTACTAACCAAAATAATCACTTGACATGACAACACTTCTTGCTCTTTTAGAAATTACAGGCGTAGCAATTGCCAGAACCGGAGCTGCATTCGCTGCAGGTATTATTGTATTGGCTGCATCCTACGGTATTGCTAAGATTGGTGCAGCCGCACTCGAATCTATTGCCCGTCAACCCGAAGCTGCTGGAGACATCCGAGGCAGTATGGTTGTTGCTGCTGCTCTCATTGAAGGCGTTTCTTTTTTCGCCATCATCATCTGTACATTAGTTATTCTACTCTAAAAAGATTACAACGATGGGCTTAATCACTCCCGATTACGGCTTACTTTTTTGGATGTTGCTATCATTTAGCATCCTAATGCTTATTCTTAAAAAATTTGCGTGGAAGCCTATTCTCAATGAAATGAAGAATCGGGAAGATACAATTTCAAAATCACTACACGATGCTGAAGTTGCCAGGAATGAAGTATCCTCTATAAAACAACAGGGTGCCATGATTATTGAACAAGCCCAACTGGACAGACAGGCCATTCTTGATGAGGCAAAAAGTGCCAAAGACAGAATCATTGAGGAGGCAACTTCAAAGGCCAAAGAGGACGTACAGAAGATACTTGACCAGGCACGAGAAACAGTGAAGCGAGAGAAGGAAATAGCAATGCTCGAAATAAAATCCTATGCCTCGAAAATAATTCTTGAAGCAACCGAACGTATGTTGCGCAAAGAACTCGAAGACAAGGATAAATACGAAGAGCAGATTAATCTGGTAATCCAAGGACTATCGTCGAAAAACTAGTATGGATCAGGGAAGAGTGTGTATGAGTTATGCCCGGGCATTGCTCGAATGGGCTAGCGAATCGGGCATTGCCGATGAGGTTTATGCCCAATCGGCTTGTCTTGTCAGATTAATTGACGAAAACCCCTCGTTTACTCATTTGCTACACACCCCAATGTTATCCATTAACAAAAAAACAAATTCAACTGCAAAAATTTTGGCTGATTGCGCCCCTCACCTGATAACACTGGTAACTCTTTCCATTAAAAATCGCCGGGAAAAATATTTGAAGCACATTCTCAATTGCTACCAAAAGTTGCACAGGAAGAAATTGGGTATAGTTAGGACTCAGGTTGAAATTGCCCGAGAACTTAGCAACGAAACTCTGCTTTCAATTAAGCATTTCATCGCAAACAGCCTTAAAAAGGAGATTGAACTGGATGTAATGGTTGATCCTTCCTTAATTGGTGGATTTAAACTAACCATCGATGATCGGCTTATGGATAAAAGCATTAGAGGAGAATTAGAGCTTTTGCGAAAACAGTTTAACTAATTATTGATAAAGAACAACAAAGACATGGCTGATATTAAAGCGTCGGAAGTATCTGAAATTCTGAAAAAAGAACTTGCGGGACTTGATATAAATTTAGGATTTGAGGAAATCGGAACCGTCTTGCAGGTTGGTGATGGAATCGCCAGAGTTTTTGGTTTATCCAATGTGCGTTCGAATGAGATTGTTGAGTTCCAATCCGGGATTAAGGGCATTGTTCTCAACCTCGAAGAGGATAATGTTGGGGTTGTTCTTCTTGGTTCTTCTGAACAGGTTAAGGAAGGACACCAGGTTAAAAGAACCAACAGGATCGCCTCAATCATGGTTGGAAATTCCCTTCTCGGCAGGGTTATTAATACCCTTGGCGAACCCATTGATGGAAAAGGCTCCATAACGGGAGAAACCTATGAAATGCCGTTGGAGCGAAAAGCACCGGGCGTAATTTTTAGGCAACCGGTAAGCGAGCCATTGCAAACGGGTATTAAAGCCATTGACTCTATGATTCCCATAGGGCGTGGGCAAAGAGAGCTGATTATTGGCGACAGGCAAACAGGAAAAACAGTAATAGCCATTGACACCATTATCAACCAGCGTAGTAACTTCGAAAAGGGCGATCCTGTTTACTGTATCTATGTGGCCATTGGCCAAAAAGGGTCAACTGTGGCCTCCATAGCTAAAACCTTGGAGGAGAAGGGTGCCATGGAATATACTGTCATCGTCTCTGCCAACGCTTCAGATCCTGCCGCTCAGCAATTCTACGCTCCCTTTGCCGGAGCGGCAATTGGGGAATTTTTCCGCGATACAGGGCGCCATGCTTTGGTTATTTACGACGATCTTTCGAAACAAGCCGTTTCGTACAGAGAGGTTTCTCTGCTCCTCAGGAGACCTCCGGGAAGGGAAGCATATCCGGGCGATGTATTCTATCTGCACAGCCGCTTGCTCGAAAGGGCAGCTAAAATAATTGAATCCGATGAAATTGCACGCCAAATGAATGATCTTCCGGATTCAATCAAGCACTTGGTAAAAGGGAAAGGTTCGCTAACTGCTCTGCCCATAATTGAAACCCAGGCCGGTGACGTATCGGCATATATCCCAACCAATGTTATTTCCATTACCGACGGGCAAATTTTCCTTGAATCTAACCTTTTCCATAGCGGTGTGAGACCTGCCATTAACGTTGGGATTTCCGTATCGAGGGTGGGGGGTAAAGCTCAAATTAACTCGATGAAAAAGGTGGCCGGTACACTTAAATTGGACCAGGCTCAGTACAGAGAGCTTGAGGCGTTCGCAAAATTCGGCTCCGATTTGGATGCTTCAACCCTCAGCGTTTTAGACAAGGGGAAGAAGAATGTGGAAATTCTGAAACAGGGTTTACATTCGCCCATGCCGATAGGCGAACAAATTGCCATTATTTTCTGCGGGACAATGGGGTTGCTGAAAGATATTCCTGTGGAGAAAATTAAACTATTCGAGGCAGATTTCCTCAATGAAATCCGAACAAATCAGGCTCATCACCTTAAATCGATTACCGAAGGTATTTTTAATGATTCGATTGCAGAGGTGCTAACGCAAACCGCTGCTCAAATATCATCAAAATATACTGGCTAAAGTATGTCCGGTTTAAAAGAGATACGAACTCGTCTAAGCTCTGTCACCTCGACAAGAAAGATTACCAGTGCCATGAAAATGGTTTCCGCAGCCAAATTTCATAAGGCACTGGAATCCATCGATCGGTTTGAATCGTACTACTCAAAAACATTTGACATTCTTTCACAAATTGCATCTATAGCTACGGAAACCGGTATGGAAAAATGGTTTACTCCTCCTGCAAGAAATAGAAATATTGCAATAGTTATCATTACTTCTAATTCCAGCATGTGCGGAGGATTTAACCAAAACCTTATAAAAAAGGTTACCGATGAAATTCCTGTGCTCTTTCCCAATTACCCAGAAACCACCAACCTATCTTTTTTCTGCTTAGGGAAAAAAGGAGCTGATTTTTTTCAGAAGAGGAAGTACAGCATTCTTCCTTCTCCTGATAATGATATTGTCAACCATCCAACATATAGCGGCACTTCCTCTTTCGCAAACAGCTTAATGGACGGATTCCTGAACGGACATTACGATTCGGTTTACATTGCCTATAACCAGTATAAAAATCCTGCAGTTCAGGTACCCTCTATCATTCAATATCTACCAATTACAGTGCCTGAGGTAGCACCCAACGGTTTTGCCAACTTCAGGCTGGTTTTTGAGCCTGATAGGGATTACATTTTGAATTCAATCATTCCAAAATATCTCAAGGTTCACTTTCATTGGATTATGCTTGAAAATTCAGTGGGAGAGCATGGAGCCAGAATGACGGCCATGCATCAGGCAACCGATAATGCAACCGAGCTGATTAAGGAATTGACACTCCAGTATAATAAAGCCCGTCAGGCTTCGATTACAAAAGAGATTTTGGAAATAGTTTCAGGAGCCGAGGCCCTAAAAGGGAAATCGGTTTAAACTTCCCTTTTCATCAAACCGTTTGCTTAACGGGCTTGCTCATTTCAGCAATATCCTCAGAAATATTGATAATAAAATCGGCCAATTTTTCTGCTTCGGAAAAGAGGTCGTGGTAAATTACACCTGCCTGATACTTATATTTATCCTCCTCAACATTCTTTAAATGCTGTTTCCTGAGTTTGTTTCTATACTGATTGATTTTCTCTTCCGCTTCGTATGCCGGCCCCAAATTAATTTTGGTATAATCCTCCTGAAGATTCCCTAACATTACATGAAAAGCATCATCAACCAGGCTGAACATTTGGTTGAGATTATCGCGAATCTCCTGGTTGAACCATATATTGGCCTTACGTTTACGCCTGATGGTTTTGGCCAGGGTATAGTTGCTATCGGACATGCTTTCGATATCGCTGATTATTTTCAGCATGGATTGCATTCGCTTTGAGCTCTCTTCGCTCAATTCGCTTGTGGAGACCTTGGTTAAATATGTGGCTATTTCAACCTCAACCCTATCGCTTATCTCTTCATACTTTTCGATGCGATCGAAAAGCTCTTTAAACTTTTTCTCGTTGGTTTCAGTAAAGAGCTCTTTAAAAAAACCGTACATTCTGTAGGTGCGTGTGGCATAGATGTTTATCTCTTTGTATGCCTGAAGCAATGATAATTCAACAGTTGAAAGCAACCCGATTTCCAGATGCCGCAACCTAAACTCCTCATCCTCCTCTTTGCGATGGGGTACCATAAACGTTACAACTTTTACAATGGCCGGAGTAAACATTACCTGTACTAAAACATTCATTACATTGAACGATGTGTGAAACAGAGACAGGGCAACGGGTGTGCTCTGAGGCGATTCGAATGGCGAAACGCCACCGAAATAAACTATTGAATATCCAATGGCTCGAATAAAGTAGGGGAATACAAACAGCATCCACAAAACGCCGAACACATTAAATATCATGTGTGCACGCGCTGCTCTTTTGGCATATACGTTGGCTACAGTAGAGGCAAGAACGGCAGTAATTGTAGTTCCAATATTTTCGCCAAGCACCATGGCTGCCGCCAGTTCATAACTCATCCAGCCATTGTTACACATCACCAGGGTTAACGCCATGGTTGCGCTTGATGACTGAATAATCATAGTAAGAATAGTCCCTATGCCAATGAATAGCAGAACAGAAAAGAAACCCTGACTTGTGTAATTTTGAAAAAATTCAAGCAACTGCGGGTTTTCGCTTATATTGGGGACTGAATCTTTTAGATAATCCAATCCTAAAAATAGAATCGCAAAACCTACAATCAGCTCTCCCCACGACTTTCTGTTGACATTCTTGCTAAAAATAAAGGGAAAACCAACACCTACCAATGGAAGAGCAATGACGCTAATTGAAAACTTGAAACCCAATAACGAAATCAGCCAAGCTGTGGCCGTGGTACCAATGTTGGCTCCCATTATAACCCCTATGGATTGCACAAGGGAGATAAGACCAGCGTTTACGAAGCTCACTACCATTACCGTGGTGGCCGAACTGGATTGAATCACCATGGTAATCAGCATGCCCGTCAAAATACTCTTAAAACGGTTTGAAGTCATCGCTGCCAGAATGTTGCGCATTCTATCTCCTGCCACCTTTTGCAGCGACTCGCTCATCAATTTCATCCCGAACAGGAAGAGACCCAGTGATCCAATGAGAGAGAGAAACTGACCAAAACTATAGTGCATAGTAAGCTGATTTTTTATGAATTCAAAATTAGGTACAATTCAATTCCCAGAAGTCATATTCAATGTTATTTTAAAGCTAATTTTTCGTCCACTCCTCACGCAGCATAGAACTAATACCTGATACACTCTCTGCGTTTGATAATGTGTTAAACCAACATTATTCCTCAAACCTTCTTATCACTAAAACTAAAATGGTAAATAAGGTTTACATCAGAATTTGTCCTGAATTTTGGTACTTTTGTGAAAGTTGTACCATAACTCTGACTACATTACGGAATGGATTTAGCAAACTTCATTGTCCCTCGGTTTTATTGGGATGAATTGCTTTGAGTGTTCTTAATTAATGCCTGCTGACTATGTACTCCTTAAAAGAACTTATCGAACTGATAGATGCCGAGATTAAGGGATTAAAATTACCTGAAAGCCCTGTACTGCTCTACACTCCAATTACCCATACTTTGGATTCAGGCGGCAAAAGAATTCGCCCAGCCCTTGTGCTCGCTGCATGCAATCTCTTTTCCGATTCTGTAGTTAATGCTATTCCTTCTGCCCTTGCCGTTGAGCTTTTCCATAATTTCACTCTTATACACGATGATATAATGGATAATGCGCCTTTACGACGCAACAGGCCAACGGTATTCAAGCAATGGGGGCAAAATGTGGCTATCCTCTCGGGCGATGCTTTATGTATTTTGGCATACCAACAATTAGCCAAAACCGATGTGGCTTTATTAAGAAAAATTTTCCCTATTTTCAACGGTATTGCCCTCAATATTTGCGAGGGTCAGCAAATGGATATGGATTTTGAAACAGCTCCTTTCGTTACGCAGGAGGAGTACCTGAGGATGATTGAACTGAAAACTGCTGCGCTTTTAAAAGGTTCGTTACAAATCGGCGGGACCATTGGCGGAGGTAGCGCACAGGACATCATCAATCTTGGCGAATTTGGACTTAACCTGGGTATTGCCTTTCAACTGCAGGACGACCTTCTGGATGCGTATGGAGATTTGAATGTTTTTGGAAAACAAATCGGAAACGATATTGTGACCAATAAAAAAACCTTTTTAGCCATAAAAGCATTATCGGTAGCAAAAGGCCATACACTCGAACTACTCAGGGGGTACTTCAATGCACGCGATATCGAGCCAGGAAAAAAAATAGCTGGAGTAAAAAATATATACAATGAGCTGGGTATTGATAAGATAACAGAAAACATTATACTTGAATATCACAACAGGGCTTTGGTGGCTTTTGATAAGATTAACGTTAAGGATGACAGGAAGGATATATTGCTCTCCATTGCCCAAACCATTATGGGAAGAACCAGCTAATGCTAAATTAATACGGGATGCCTGTTGCCCTGTATGTTCATCTATAAACGTTTTTATGCCTCTTCCCGAAAAGATGATTATTCTTTCAGATTAAGCTACTTTTGTAGCCATATTTGTTGCTGACAACATAATACGCTATCGTTATGAGCTACGTATCCAAAGAAAAATTTTTTTCAAAGAAATGGTTCAAGGCATGGAGTTTAATTGTTCTCGGTGCTTTCATAATGGCATCCGGCTTTGTACTTTTCATTGATCCACACCGAATTGCTCCGGGTGGTGTTTACGGTATCGGCATTATTGTGCACTACCTTACCAAGAATCTATTTTCCTGGGCCCCAGAAGGACTGCCCATTGGGGGAGTTGGATTGGCCCTAAATATCCCATTAACCATAATCGGTATCAAACTTTTAGGCCCTAAGTTTGGCGTTAAAACGGTAATTGGCTTCATTCTGGCATCGGTTTTCATCGATTTGCAGCACTACCTGTTTGGTTACGATCCGCTGGTTGACGATGCTTTGCTCTCTTCAGTCTTTGGCGGAGTTCTCATCGGATTTGGGTTGGGATTGATCTTTAAATCCAAGGCAACCAGCGGTGGCTCCGATATCATCGCCATGATAATAGCCAAGTACACCCGATTGCCCTTGGGGCAATTAATGATCTATGTGGATTCGGCAATCGTTTTAATTGCCCTTGCTGCCTTTCAGGACTGGAAAATACCCCTTTACTCGTGGATTGTAATATACATATCGGGGAAAGTAATTGACATCACCATTCAGGGCGTAAGCTACGATAAAACGCTTTTTATTATCTCCGATCAGTACGATGCAATTAGGGATAAGTTGATTAACGACATCGACCGTAGTGGTACGGTTTTCAACGGAATCGGGATGTACAAAGGGCACGAAAAGAAGGTTATCTTCACCAACGTAAGCCGAAGAGAAGTGCATATATTGAAAGATTTTATTGAAGAGGTTGATCCCAATGCATTTATAACGGTTATCGATGCCAATGAAATTTTAGGGCATGGCTTTAAACCTTTGGGTGAGGAGTAAAGGGTAAACATACAAAATGCATTCTGCTTGTTAAAAATTGTTGTATCGTTAACCTTATAAGTTTTCCGAAATGCAGGGCAGAGTTTTGAAATCGACCGGTAGCTGGTACACCATTCTGGGAGACGATGGGCTAACCTATAAATGCACGGTGAGGGGAAAACTTAGGCTAAAATCGTCGCGTACCACCAATCCCATTACCGTTGGCGATAAGGTTGAGTTCGATATTGAGTCCGATGGGCAAACCGGGAATGTACGTAATGTTTTGCCACGCAAAAACTACATCATTCGCAAATCCTCAAACCTGTCGCGCGAATCGCACATCATTGCTGCCAATATCGATCAGGCTATGCTGGTTGTAACCGTTGACTTTCCGGAAACCAATCTTGTTTTTATCGATAGGTACCTTGCCACGGCTGAAGCATATCAAATCCCTGCTATCTTACTATTCAACAAAATCGACCTCCGCTCCGATGCGCAATTTGATGCCAAGCTGAACCATTTCGAATCTATTTATAAACCCATTTACCCTTGCCATAGAGTCTCTGCCAAAACGGGAGAGGGGTTAGAAGAGGTTCGAAAAATAATACTGGGCAGGGTGTCACTTTTTTCAGGAAACTCAGGGGTGGGTAAAAGTGCTCTGATAAATCGTCTTGATCCTACCCTCAATTTAAAAACTGCTGACATCTCACACTACCATCTCAAGGGAAGGCATACGACCACATTTAGTGAAATGTTTGCGTTAAATGAAGGAGGATTTATTATTGATACACCAGGAATTAAAGGATTCGGACTTGTAGATATGGACAAACGGGAAATATTCCATTTCTTCCCTGAAATTTTTAAAATTTCCGCAAACTGCCTTTACCACAACTGCACTCACCAAGATGAACCGGGATGTGCCGTTAAGGATGCGGTAGAGAAAAATATAATTAACCCCTCGCGCTACATAAACTACCTGAGCATTATGAACAACAGCGAGGGGAAGTATAGATAGATAAGTATCGGCTGTTATACCATTGCAGGGTTAATACACATAACAGCAATTTTGGCACTATTGGCAATTACATACTGTTCCTGTGCCCCAAACATATAGTCGGTTAAAATAAGGTCGGGAGTGGTCATTATCAGTATTAAATCAACTTCTATATCAACTGCCAATTTGATAATACTATCCGAGAAACTCCTCCCTTTGCCAGCGCTGTGAACCTCATAGCGGATGTTGTGAGTAGTAAAATGTTTTTGGGCAAAAGCCAGATTGCTGTTTATCTTTTTCCTGATGCCCACATCATTAACGTGGGGAATAATCATGTGGATACACGAGCCAAACTCAGTGGCGGCAATGATTGCCCAGCGCAACCTCTCCTTCTCATCCAACCTGAAATCCAATGGAAGAATGATATTTTTGAATATCTGTTCTTTTTTAGGCTCATCCTGGACTACCAGAAAGGGGACATTTGAACCTGCTATTACTTTTAGGGCCTTGCTTCCGGTTATTTTTTGAACTCCTTTAATCCCGTGCGTTCCCATTACCACAAGATCTGCTTCTATATCAAAGGCATATCCCCTAATTGCATGGAAAATGCTGCCCTCTTGGATAACTGGTTTTACCTCAACGCCATAAGTCTCTTTAATTCTGGCAGCATCTGCTTTAAGCTGATCAGTTGCCTCTTTTTCATTGAGTTTACCCTTGGAAAAAATTCCTTCAGATTCTACTACATGAATAAGATCAATGGTAAACTGTTGAGCAAAAGCTCCGATTTTCAACGCATATTTCAGCGCATTTTCTGAAACCGGTGTAAAGTCCCAGGGGACTATCAGTTTCTGGAATCTTTTCTCCATAGTACAATCAGATTACGAGATTACCAATTACATTTCAAACCATAAATATATAAAAAAATTCTTTACTAGCAACAAAAAAATAATAATTGGCAAATAGGGATGCCGATGAGTATTATGATTACATTACAAAAAAGGGATAGAATTATACCGAATTATATTTAATTTACTTGCCCAACTAGTTGTGATTAAGGATTCTAACAACCTCTTTTACCACCCGACGGGGTTCAATGCTATTTAAACAGGCATAATCACCACGATAGCACGGCTTGTCACCAAACACTGAGCAGGGGCGGCAGTACAAATCAATTTGAACTGCGTTGTCTACTGGTTGGCCCCATCCGTAAAAACCAACGTAAGGATGTGTTGCTCCCCATATACTTATCACAGGCACTCCGGCAAGCGATGCCAAATGCATGTTGGCCGAATCCATGGAAATCATAAGCTGTAAATTCGACATAACCTCCAATTCCTTATCTATTGAAAGCAGTCCGGCCAAACATTTTACATTTGTGTATTGTTCGGCTATCCGGTTCAGAGCATCCTGCTCTGAACCTTTTGCTCCGAAAAGAATTAGGGTTACCGATGGAGTTTTTGCCAACTCCCTAATTACCTCCTGCATCTTTTCAAAAGGGTAACTTTTCCCAACATGCTTGGCAAAGGGGGCTATCCCTATCCATTTTTCGCTTAGAGGCCTCTGTATTAATTTCAATATATCATAATCCAAAGGAACCGGACCATTGAATAACCCTTTAAAATTCACATCGATTTTCAATCCGCATCCCAATTTGTAAAACGTTTCAGCATAACGAATTACTGTGTGTTTAAGTGGTCTTAGGGCTTTGTTGGTTCTTCGGGTCAACTGCTTTTTATCCCTGCGCCCTTTGTCAATGTATGAAACCTTAGTCCTTCCTATGCCAAAAAGGAATCTTATCAACTTTGTCCTTATAACATCATGAAGATCAACTACTCCATCCCATGGGCCCATCCTCTTTAACTCTCTATAGAGTTTGTAAAAACCAAAGAAACCTTTATGCTTTCCCACTGGGTCAAACTCAACAAATCGAACCGAAGGGAGGAATTTGGTAAGCCCCATGGCAAATTTTCGTGACACCAAAACCACCTCTACCGAAGGATACTGACGTGCCAATGACCACAGAACGGGGATAGTCATTGCCATATCCCCAAGGGCACTTAGCCGAAAAACAATAACCCGTAGGGTTTGCTGGTTTCTCATTTTCCCGTTTTATTGTATAAAACCGGATTAAGCGATGGATCATTATACATCTTCATCTGCTTATAAACCTTCATGACCTTATTTCCTTGTTCTAAATCACTAAATAATTGATCTATTGCAGTGCTTAAGTCAACTTTTTGTTCAAGAAGTATTTCTAACTTTGTCTTACACAGATTGTGGTGGTCCTGTGATACATCCCTTCGATTAACCTCTTGCTCCATATGGTAAATTTTCAACGTGAGAATAGACAGGCGATCAATTGCCCAGGCAGGGCTTTCGGTATTAATTGATGCATTTTCTCGAGGGTTCACATGCTTAAACTTCTCTAAAAAGTAACCATCAATCATTTCCACCAAATCGGTGCGATCCTGATTGGACTTGTCAATTCTCCTTTTCAAGGCCAATGCTTCATTGGGATTTATGTTAGGATCGCGGATTATATCTTCAAGATGCCACTGAACAGCATCAATCCAATTCTTGGTAAAGAGCGAAAACTCAATGGTTCCTTCGGAAAAGGGGACGGTTGGCACTGCATCAACACTATCCATGGTATGGTAGTATGCTGTGCAATCGGAAAAAATTTTGTTGCATAGATTACTGAATAGCATTTCGAACGGAGTTTGGTGAAATGCAAAGATGGAAAAGTTTTTTGAAGATAAAAATAGCACACGTTACGCCATGAAAGGAGAGGATTAAGGGATGGCAATGCCGGTTTCACAATCCCTGAAGCGGGATTAAGACTAAAAGTACTTACTAAAACATGATTTACCCATTATCCTTCTTTTCCTTAAAATCAGATTCTAATGAACTGGTATAACACGATATAACTTATCGTTTCGCCTGACTAACTCCGGCACTTTGAAAGAGCACATTGCCCCCTTCTGGCAGGCATCCACCGGCAAATCGTCAACCCTAATTTCTTGAGCTATTAATTCAACAACTCCCGTTGATGGTCCGATAATCAACAGCTTATCATCCTTAAAAAAATCACTGGCTTCAACTTTTACTTCAATTACACCTAAGTTCGATAAATAGTTGGTTACTTTACCTACGTAAATTTTTCGCTCCTTGGCCACACTTCCGTAATGGCTACTCCACTCCCCCATTTTTTGCCCAAGGTAATAACCATCCCAAAAACCCCTGTTAAAAACGGTCTTCAACTGCTCCATCCAACCATTAATCTTTTCAGGGCCATAGGTACCATCTGATATGGCATCTACTGCCTGACGATAGCAACGGGTGACAGTTTTTGTATATTCAGGACTTCGGGCTCTTCCTTCTATTTTAAGCACCTCAACCCCTGCATCAATTATCTTGTCAAGGAACCCAATGGTACAAAGGTCTTTCGGCGACATTATAAACTCATTATCTATTTCCAGCTGATCGCCGGTATCTTTATCCGTCACCGTATAGGCACGACGACATATTTGCAAACATTCTCCACGGTTTGCCGAGTGGTTGGCCTGATGTAGACTCATGTAACATTTCCCCGAAATGGCCATGCAAAGTGCGCCGTGTACAAACATTTCCAGCTTAATCCTATTGCCCGAAGGACCAGCAACGTTCTGGTCTCTAATGTTTTTGGCTATTTGTTTTACCTGATCAAGGTTTAGCTCACGGGCAAGGACAACCACATCGGCCCACTTTGAATAAAATTTAAGGGCCTCGGTATTGCTTATATTAAGTTGGGTAGAAAGGTGTACTTCAACATCATGCTCCCGCGCATACATTATTGCCGCCTGATCGCTGGCAATAATGGCCGAAATTCCAGCATTTTTAGCTTCGCTAATGGTTTGCTTCATTAGCTTAATATCCTCATCGTAAAGTACCGTATTAACGGTAAGGTATGTCTTAACGTTATGCTTATTGCATATTTCTGCTATTTCGCTTAAATCCTGAAGGCCAAAATTCACCGACGACTTAGCCCGCATGTTCAACTTGCCAACACCAAAGTAAACCGAGTTGGCTCCTCCCTGTATGGCGGCCATTAAAGATTCAAAGTTGCCCGCCGGAGACATCACCTCAATACGCTTGTCTCTATTTCTGTCCATTGCCATATGTGAAGGCTGTTATTCAGTTTTTTTAACAACAATGTACGCGCCTTGTTCAGGCTTTCCCGGGTTATAGTTGGATATGTCAGAAAATTAACGAGATAATAAAATTCTTATTGGTTTAAACCGCTGAAGAACTGCGTCAGAGCCATCCAGTACTCCCTGTGATTGGGATTACTCTCCCAAAGTGCCTTTGAACCATGGCTTCCCTCTCCATTCCTGGGTTTAAAAAGGGTTAAGTGCTTATTGGGTACATGGTCTAAAAGCATACACATCGATGGGTACTCGGTTTGGGTGCTCAAGGCAAGTATGGGTACATAAATTTTTTGAATGGCTTCCTTCACCTGAAGCTCATTGCCAAAATATTCCCCCGGTGAAAATACCACCACCGACTTTATTTTAAAGTTGTTGGTTGCCTCAACCAAGGCTAATGATGCCGAATAGGAACTCCCCAAAAGGGTTATTGGTTTCTTCGAGCGTTGGGATACAAAATCAATGGCTGCAACAATATCGGGTTGTGCATCGATGTAATCAATCGATTTTCCTTTACTTACAGCATCCGCAGCAGTAGCGTTTTTTACGTAATTCACCTCGTTCCCCGATCTAAGGTCAACTGCCAGGCAGTTGAACCCTAAATTCACAAGTTTGGGTGCTGTCTCTCGATACTCCCCCCGGCTATAGCCCGCCTGATGTAAAAGGATGATGTAAGGATTTTGTGTTGAAGCAACATAATGATCTGCAGTAACCGTTACTCCATCAGATGAAGTAAATGTTACAGTTTGTTGTCCAAATAATCTCACTGACAACACAAAACAAATTACAAAAAGAATAGCCAATCTGTGATTCATCTCTTTAACTACGGATATGGTACAACAACGTTTTTTTCTCTACCAAACTGATGACAAACGCGTTAACGTACGAATAAGGGTATGGTTTCTTTTATCTTTTCAGCTAAAATTATAACCCTGTTCTCATGATGCTCAACAATCGCCGGCTCTAACAGTTCGAAGTACCGGTCGTTCATTTCATGCTTTATTTTTATCAACCCGGGTTCAAGGGTAGAAATAATGGGAGCGTGATTATGCTTCATGGCAAAACTCCCCATGGTTCCGGGAACTCTAACCATGTCTACATTTCCTCTAAAAAACACCCTTTCCGGCGTTACAATTTCAAGCAGCATAGCATACTATTCTTTTGATTCGGCCAATAGCTTCTCGCCTTTTTCAATTGCCTGTTCAATGGTTCCCACCAGGTTAAAAGCTGTTTCGGGGTATTTATCAACGGCACCATCCATAATCATATTGAAACCTTTGATTGTATCGGCAATGTCAACAAACACGCCCTTTAACCCGGTGAATGCCTCGGCCACGTGAAACGGTTGTGAAAGGAATCGCTGAACCCTGCGGGCGCGATGCACCACCAGCTTATCCTCTTCGCTCAGCTCATCCATGCCGAGTATGGCAATTATATCCTGCAATTCTTTATACCTCTGCAGCAGCTCTTTTACCCTTTGCGCTGTTCTGTAATGCTCCTCTCCCACAATTTCAGGGGCTAAAATCCTCGATGTTGAGTCGAGGGGGTCCACTGCCGGGTAAATGCCCAACTCAGAGATTTTCCGACTGAGAACAGTTGTGGCATCAAGGTGAGAGAATGTTGTTGCTGGCGCAGGGTCGGTAAGGTCGTCGGCCGGTACGTAAACTGCCTGAACCGAGGTAATGGATCCTTGGCGAGTGGAGGTAATGCGCTCCTGCATCAGCCCCATTTCAGTTGCCAATGTGGGCTGGTACCCTACAGCCGATGGCATTCGGCCCAGCAGGGCCGACACTTCGCTCCCCGCCTGTGTGTACCTAAAAATGTTGTCGATGAAGAAAAGGATATCGCGCCCTTTTCCCTCTTCGCCGCTATCACGAAACGACTCGGCCACAGTTAGCCCCGAAAGAGCTACCGTTGACCTTGCTCCGGGGGGCTCATTCATTTGCCCAAATACCAGCGTTGCCTGCGATTTGCTGAGTTCATCGTAATCGACCAACGACAAATCCCATCCTCCCCTAACCATGCTATCCTTAAACTTTTTGCCATAGCGAATCACGTCTGATTCTATCATCTCGCGCAGCAAATCGTTACCCTCCCTGGTGCGCTCTCCCACACCTGCAAAAACCGACATCCCCTCGTAGTTTTTGGCAATATTGTTGATAAGTTCCATGATAATCACCGTTTTACCCACTCCTGCTCCACCAAAAAGGCCAATTTTTCCTCCCTTGGAGTATGGTTCCAGCAGGTCAATAACCTTTATCCCGGTGAATAGCACTTCCGTTTCGGTACTTAACTCCTTGTACTGAGGAGGCTTATTGTGAATTTGATAGGCATTTTCAGAACTTAAGTCGGAAAGCCCATCAATGGGTTCGCCTATCACATTCATCAGCCGTCCTTTAATTTGATTACCGGTGGGCATAGTAATGGATTTTCCCGATGATTCAACTTTCATGCCCCTGTGAAGTCCGTCTGTGGAATCCATTGCAATGGCTCTCACCGTGCTTTCGCCGATATGCTGCTGACATTCAACAACAAGCTTTGTTCCGTCGTCGCGGGTGATTGTTAAAGCATCGTGAATGTTGGGGAGGTTCCCCTCCGAGCCAAAGAATGTAACGTCCACCACAGGGCCTATAACCTGTATGATTTCGCCGAATACTTGTGCCATGTTAATCTAATTATCAGATAAATCGTTTTTTACAAAAATATTCTTTAAAAAGTAAAACCAACAATAATAGATACGTTTTTTTCAGTGATATATATTACCATTGGCAAACGGACGTGGGTTAACCTAAAATCCATGGTGATGGTTCTAAAAACTCAGCACTTTTTCCCTGCGTTTTTCAAACTTTTGTTGATTTGTTAACTGTTTCTGCTTGTCGTAAACATTCTTCTCCCAGTCGCCGTACATAGGGTTGGGGAAAATGATAAACCTTTTCCCGAACTTCTCCTTTTGCTGTTCAACCAATGATTCCCCCCAGTCGTCGCCCCTGTTCTCGAAAATCTCGGCAAAATCGCTAAGGTTATCTCCAAGCAGGAGAACAATTTCGTATTGTTGAGACACCATCCTCCTGCGTGGTTCTTTCCCGCTTATGGAATCCTTAAAAAACATGTTTTGCGGCCTAATAAATGCAAAGTCCAGGGCCTGCATGTTTTTCATGGTCGCTTCCATTTCATGCACGGTGCGGTTACTCAAATACAAAACCTCTACCCCAAGGGAGTCGCAAAAATGGGTAAACTCCACTGCCCCTGGGAGGGCTTTGGCCATGGCACTATCTGTCCATGCTTTCCATGTTTCGGGCGTAAACCCAATGCCTGTCTCAATCATATGTCCCTGGTAAAGGCTATTGTCAACCATGGTCTCGTCAATGTCAACAACAACGGCTTTGGGCTTATCTCCGGGCACCCTGTTATACTCCAGCACCCTCTCCTTGGCTATATTAAATCCCTGATAATAAAGCGCTTTGGCCTCTGGAGAATATTGGTACCAGAGTGTTGAAGCCACCAAATACTCCTGATCCATTTTATACCGACCCAATTCTCTGTTTGGGTTCGAATTACAGCCGAACAACACGGCAAGGCTTAAAAGTATGGCTATTCTTTTCATCCGTAAATAATTATTAAGTTAAACAATATCAGCATATTGAAAAACAGATAAGGAGTTAAAATTTCATC
>MWFE01000064.1 GCA_002071445.1 Bacteroidetes bacterium ADurb.Bin008
GCAAAAATGTCGAAGAACTTTTTTAATCTTGTAATCGCTCAGTTTACTATATTTTACAAGGCTCATAGGACAAAGATATGAATTTTTCCTAGTCTTAAGCCTTATATTATCTAAAGGTAGACCTCGTTGTACGAATGTAAATATGCCGTTTGGTTTATCCGCAATTTTTAGCCTTAACAATGCGTACAATATTACTGTATCAATTGTTAAAGGCGTTACATACTTGACTTTATATTTTGATTTGTCTCTGTTTCGATAAAAGTCAAAAAATTTATCTGGTTTTTTATTCCAAGAATTTATGTCGTAGTAGTCTGTATTCATAAAGTTGCAGTTAACTCGTTTACAGCCCCACCCTTTTCATCCCCAAACACCCTAAAATAAGCAGATACGTCAGCCCCATCTTCCAACCGCTAATATACAAAAAATGCACTTATAATTTTGGCCAATGGGCATACAATTTTTGGATTGACACTTAGCCATTCCCAATATTTTCATACGCCCCTTACCCTGCTCCAATCGGCCATTTTTTTTATCTTTGCAACCTGATTGATAACAATGCAAGTCATGGCATCGCAAAAACCCAGCATCCCCAAGGGAACGCGCGATTTTTCGCCGGTTGAGATGGCAAAGCGCAACCATATCTTTGAGACCATACAGGTCACCTTTCGGCTGTATGGCTATCAGCCCATCGAAACGCCGGCCATGGAAAATCTATCCACCCTCATGGGCAAGTATGGCGAGGAGGGCGATAAGCTCCTTTTCAAAATCCTGAATTCCGGCGATTTTACCAGGGGCATACAGCCATCCCACATCTCGTCGGAGAATGCCAATGCCCTTTCGGTGGCCATTTGCGAAAAGGGGTTGCGCTACGACCTTACGGTTCCCTTTGCCCGCTTCGTGGTTCAGCATCAGAACGATATCAACTTCCCGTTCAAGCGCTACCAGATGCAACCCGTATGGCGCGCTGACAGGCCGCAGAAAGGGCGTTACCGCGAGTTCTACCAGTGCGATGTGGATGTGATAGGGTCCACCTCACTTCTCAACGATGTGGAGATGGTGATTATCATTGACGATGTCTTTAAAAGGCTGGGCATTGCCAATACCATTAAGCTCAATAACCGCAAGATACTGAGCGGGATGGTGGAGGTGATTGGCGAAACCGAGAGGCTCATTGACATCACCGTGGCCATTGACAAGATGGATAAGATTGGCATTGAGGCCGTGAACACGGAGCTGTCGCAAAGGGGAGTATCGCAGGATGCCATTGATAAGCTGCAGCCCATTATCCGGCTTAAGGGAACGCACAGCGAGAAGCTGGGGATACTCAGCAAGGTGCTTGCCTCATCGGCTGTTGCCCTGGAGGGCATTGAAGAGATGCGAACAATTTTTGCACATATCGATGCCATGCAGGGGCTCTCATCGGTTGTGGAGCTGGACCTTTCGCTTGCGCGTGGCTTGAACTACTACACCGGCACCATATTCGAGGTGAAGGCCAACGACATGGAGATGGGCAGCATCTGCGGCGGGGGCCGCTACGACGACCTGACGGGTATCTTCGGGCTACCCAACGTGTCGGGGGTGGGCGTATCCTTTGGTGCCGACCGCATTTTCGATGTGATGCAGCACCTTAACCTCTTCCCCGAGAGACTGATGGCCGGATCGCAGGTTATGTTTGCCAACTTCGGCCCCGTGGAGGCAGTGTTCTGCCTGCCCATCGTTCAGCGGTTGAGGGCCATGGGGATATCCACTGAGCTCTATCCCGATGCAGCAAAGATGAAAAAGCAATTCGACTATGCCAACAGGAAGAATATTCAGCTTGTGGTCATCGTGGGCGAGTCGGAAATGCAAAGGGGAGAGGTGACAATCAAGAATATGGACACCGGAAATCAGGAGCCCGTGAAAATTGGCGATATTGAGCAATACATACAGAAACTACTTTCCACATAAACGACATTCAACTTTTTTATGGCAAAGAAACATACCATTTCGCCCAAGCCGTTAACCTACGATTTGCTTGAACAGCTGATTAAGGGCGGCTATACCCTCGAAATTTCGGATGAGTCGCAGGGATTGATAAACCATTGCCGGCAGTACCTCGACCGGAAGATGGAGAACCACGATGCCCCCATCTATGGCATCACCACAGGGTTTGGATCGCTTTGCAACAGGACCATCTCCCGCGATGAGCTCTCGCAACTTCAAAAGAATCTGGTGACATCGCATGCCTGCAGCACCGGCACCGAGGTGATCCCCGAGATAGTAAGGCTGATGCTGGTACTTAAGGCCCATGCCCTATCGCTGGGACATTCGGGGGTGCAACTGGAAACGGTTCAGCGCATTGTGGATTTTTACAACCACGACATCCTGCCCATTGTTTACGACCGCGGGTCGTTGGGAGCATCGGGCGATTTGGCACCCCTGGCCAACCTATTCCTCCCGCTCATCGGGCTGGGAGAGGTGCGTCACAAGGGAGAGAAACGACAAGCTAAGGATGTGCTGAAAGCCATGGGTTGGAAACCCATAGACTTAAAATCCAAGGAGGGGTTGGCACTGCTCAATGGCACCCAGTTTATGAGCGCCCATGGCGTTACCGCCATGATCAGGGCGTTTAAAATTGTGAAGCTGGCTGATATCATCGGAGCCCTTTCGCTGGAAGCTTTCGATGGCCGCATCGACCCGTTCCACGAGGAGCTGCACGCCCTGCGTCCCCATCCCGGGCAGATTGATACAGCACGCAATTTCAGGAAGATACTTGAGGGAAGCCAGCTGATTTCGCAACCCAAGAAGCATGTACAGGATCCCTACTCGTTCCGTTGCATTCCGCAGGTTCATGGGGCTTCCAAGGATGCCATTAACTACGCTTCCCACGTCTTGCTGACGGAGATCAATTCGGTAACCGACAATCCCACCGTTTGGGCCGATAAGGATCTGGTGCTGTCGGGCGGCAACTTCCACGGGCAGCCCCTTGCGCTTATCTTCGATTTCGTGGCCATTGCGCTGGCCGAGCTGGGTAATATTTCGGAGCGCAGGGTTTCGCAGCTTATCTGGGGTCTGCGCGGATTACCCGAATTTTTGGTGGCCAACCCCGGGCTCAACTCCGGCTTTATGATACCACAGTATGCTGCTGCGGCCATGGTTAGCCAGAACAAGCAGCTTTGTACCCCGGCATCGGTGGATAGCATTGTTTCGTCCAACGGGCAGGAGGATCATGTGAGCATGGGTGCCAACGCAGCCACAAAGCTGCTGAGGGTGGTTGACAACGTGGAGCGTATTCTGGCCATTGAGCTGATGAACGCTGCACAGGCACTGGATTTCCGCCGCCCTGCCAAGTCGTCGCCTTACCTCGAGGAGTTCGTTGAGCAGTACCGCAGGGTGGTGCCATTCATCAAGGAAGACGTGGTGATGTACAGCCTCATTGACAAGACGCTTGAATTCCTGCGGGAAGGAGATTTTTCCGGCAAGAATTGATGTTCACCATTCGTTTGGATGAAAAATAACAAGAGGCTGTCTTGATGCAAGGCAGCCTCTTTGTGTATTATGAATCGTTGGATATTTACTCCTCCTTCTTCGGTGCATTTCGTATTTGCCGGAGGAGGTAGGATTTGAACTCGTAGTCGGCAAAGTAGAACCTTAGCACCTTTTCGGGGGAGAGTACTTTTTTCCTGACTTGTTCCCTTTAGTGCGTTGCGTTAGATATATCTTTTCAATTATTTTCAAGTATTCGGAGGGAATTTTGGTTCTTATCTTAACCCCTTTAAATGTTTCTCGAAACTTCGTGGCTCATTTTCCATTGGGGCTTTGCCCCAAACCCCATTCACTTTTTTGTCTTGATACAAAAAAGTAAACAAAAAAAATCAAGGTAAACCGATGCTTCACCCCGCCCTGTCCAAACCCTCGGATTCTAGCCCAAGCTGGTAAACCTCTTGGGCAGAATCCTACGGGTTTGGCCATTCACGCCACCGCCGGCTCGCCGGTTTACCATGCCCACGCACTCTTACGTGTACGGAAAGGACATAGTGTTGGGCTTAAAGGACTTGGAGGTTGCGGGATGCGAAGTTGATCGTTGCTCATTGCTCATTGCCTTTGGTTGAAAAAACGTCTTAGTGCGGTAAATTTCCCCCTTTTTTCAATGCTTGCATTGATTATTAGCCATTTATAACCTCACTAATTTGAAAGGGGACAAATCAGGAATTCCTGCGGGAAGGAGATTTTTCCGGCAAGAATTGATATTCAATATTCATTTGGATGAAAAATATAACAAGAGGCTGTCTTGATGCAAGGCAGCCTCTTTGTGTATTATGAAACGTTGGATATTTACTCCTCCTTCTTCGGTGCATTGCGTATTTGCCGGAGGAGGTAGGTTTTGAACTCGTAGTCGGCAAAGTAGAACCTTAGCACCTTTTCGGGGGAGAGTACTTTTTTCAACTTCTTGCTAAAATCAATCAGGAGATCCGATTCCTGCTTCAGGAAATCGATGTACATATCGTTGTACTTTTCCATCTCCTTATCCGAAAGGTTGTCGATGTTCTCATAGCAGTACTTCATGGCTTCCCTTCGTTCATTGATAATTTTATCCTTTTTCTCCCAGTACTCATTGTAAACAGGCCAGAATTGCTGAGCTTCTTCAGGCGTGAGGTTCAACTTTTCAGTGAAGAAAGCAATTTTCTGTGCCTTCACTCTTTCCTCCTTTTGGGAATCCTTGGATTGCCCGAAAAGCGCTGAGTTCCCAACGAGTAAAAGGCCCAGGCAGGCGATGGTTATGTAAATCAACCGCTTCATCTTCTAATATTCTTCCATTAATGTAACGTAGTCCACATTGTCCTTGAGAAGGTAACGGATCATCTCCTCTGTCATATCGTTGCTCGGCGTATGTATTTCCCTTGAGTCTTTCACTGCATTTAGCAGATGGCCTTCGTCAAAATCGGTGATATGCTTTTCAACAATTTCAATGTAATCGTCATTGGTTAACATGACCTTATCGGCAGGCGGCTTAATGAAATAGTAACCGGCCAGTGCAAGGCCAACAAGGATAATAAATCCTGCTGCCAGCGACATCTGCGCTTTGACAAGTTGAAAAAGAGACACTTGCGTTTTTTTCTTCTCTTCCCCCACGCACAAATTTTGAATCCTTGTGGGAAGCTCATCAAAATACCCTTCGGGCACTTTGAAAGGCAATTCCTTCCCCAAGAGTTCCAACTTATCGCTATTATTTTCTAAATCCTTCATTTTTAGTGGTAAATCTTTCTTTCTACCTTTTGATGCCTTGTTTAATACAGGGTTTAATCTAAGTCCATGTATTTTTCAATTTTTTTGACTGCATGGTGGAACGATGCTTTTAATGCACCAACAGACGTGCCAAGAATTTCGGAAATCTCTTCGTATTTAAGTTCTTCAAAATACTTCATGTTGAAAACCAGCCTTTGTTTTTCGGGTAGCGTTAGAATGGCCTTTTGAAGTTTAATCTGAATTTCATCCCCGTCAACATGGGGGCTTGCTTCGAAGGTTCTGGCAAGTTGTTGTTCCACTTCCACCAAGGGGAGAGCGAACTTACGCCTTTTCTTTTTGAGAAATGTAAGAGCTTCGTTGGTGGCAATCCGGTACAGCCACGTAAACAGCTGTGAATCTTCACGAAAACTTTCGAGGCCCGTCCATACCTTCAAAAAGGTATTTTGAATTACATCATCGGAATCATCGTGGCTGATTACAATTTTTCGGATGTGCCAGTATAGCCGTTCCTGGTATTTGCGAACGATAAGGTTAAATGCATAGCTACGAGTCTCGGGGTTTCGAAACCTCTCCAACAGTTCCTTGTCGTCCAAATGACCCATCGAAAACAGCTATTACAGTGCTTTGCGAGCGATTACCTTTTTAACGGATTCAACGATATGTGGTGCATCCAACCCATACTTCACCAGCAGCTCCTCGGGTTTACCGCTTTCTCCGAAGGTGTCGTTTACCGCAATTATCTCCATGGGGGTGGGGTTAAAGCGGCTGAGCAGCTGAGCAATGCTGTCGCCCATTCCACCATTCATCATGTGCTCTTCGGCAGTAACCACCGCGCGGGTTTTGGCAACCGATTTCAGTATGGCCTCCGTGTCAAGCGGCTTAATGGTATGCAGGTTGATTACTTCGGCACTAATGCCTTCCCGTGCAAGGGTTTCTGCCGCCTCCAGCGCTTTCCATACCAGGTGACCGATGGCAAAAATGGTTACGTCGGAACCATCGGTTAGGATTTGAGCTTTGCCAATCTCAAAAACCTGATCTTCGGGAGTGAAGTTGGGCACCTTGGGCCGCCCAAATCGCAGGTACACGGGGCCTTCCCATTGTGCAGCCGCAATGGTTGCTGCCTTAGTTTGGTTAAAATCGCAGGGAACAACAACGGTCATATTGGGCAGCATTTTCATCAGCCCAATGTCTTCTAACATTTGGTGTGTAGCACCATCCTCGCCCAGGGTAAGCCCGGCATGTGATGCGGCAATTTTCACGTTCTTGTTTGAGTATGCAATGCTTTGGCGTACCTGGTCGTAAACACGACCGGTGGCAAACACGGCAAAGGTGCCTGCAAAGGGGATGGCCCCACCGGAGGCAAGTCCGGCTGCAACGCCCATCATGTTGGCTTCGGCAATACCCGTTTGGAAAAACCTTTGGGGGTGTTCCTGAATGAATTTGCCCATTTTAAGCGAATCAGTGAGGTCGGCACAGAGAGCAACTACTCTTGGGTTTGTCTTACCAAGTTCGTAAAGCCCTTCGCCAAATCCCGAGCGCGTATCCTTGTTGCCGGAATTAATGTACTTTTTCATTGTGCAAAATGTTTGGGTGCCTCGATTACTGCCGCTGTTGGCGTTCGATGGCTTCCTTTTTAATAAGCCCGAGGATGATCAATTCCGCCGAGGCATAGTTTGTTCCAAGGGGTATGTTGTGTATATTACAGGCTTCAAGCAGCAACCGGATATCCTCGTGGTGCTTCTGCACCAGCTTGTGATCGCGCAGGAAAATGACGATGTCCACTTCTCCCTTTTTAATCATCTCGGTTATCTGGATATATCCACCCGACTGCCCCGGGCTCATATGTTTACAGGTAATCCCCTGAGCCTCTAAAAATTCTGCGGTTCTTCCGGTGGCAATCAGGTGTACCCCTCTAAACCACTCAAGCCTTTCGCTTAAAAACTGAACCAGTTCCGGTTTTTTTGCATCGTGTGCAATGACCACAATGTTTTTCATGTCAAATATTTTTTGGTTTTATTAGTAATCGCCAATCGTCTCGGGAAGTTGTGCCATGGCCAGTGCAAATTCCTCTGCGTTTGGAGCCCTTCCATGCCATCTGCTGGAGCCCATCATAAAGTCAACCCCTTTACCCATTTCGGTATGCATAAGGATAACCACGGGTTTCCCCTTACCGGTTTCCAGTTTAGCCTGTTTCATTACCCTAAGGACATCTTCCATATCGTTGCCCTCCATTTTCATCACATGCCACCCGAAGGCTTGCCACTTAGCATGAAGATCGCCCAGGGTTACCACTTCATCAAGAGTACCGTCGATTTGTACGTTGTTGTAATCCACCGTGGCAATAATGTTGTCGAGTTTGCGGGCAACCGCAAATAGGGCTGCTTCCCAAATCTGCCCTTCCTGTAGCTCGCCATCGCCATGAAGGGTATAGATGAGATGATTGTCGCCCTGTAACTTCTTGGCTAATGCGGCACCGCAGGCCACAGACAGGCCCTGTCCCAACGATCCGGAGGCGAAGCGGATACCCGGAAGGTTATCGGCGGTGGCCGGATGCCCCTGAAGCCTAGAATTGATCAGGCGGAAGGTGGCAAGCTCCTTGATGGGGAAATAGCCCCTTCGGGCTAAAATGCTATACCACCCTGCCGACAGGTGTCCGTTGGAAAGGAAGAAAAGATCCTCTCCCTTTCCCTCCATGGAGAAATTTTTGGGGTCAATCCGAAGGATATCAAAGTAAAGTGCAGTTAAAAAATCGGCACATCCCAATGGGCCTCCGGGGTGCCCGCTGGTGGGACCAAATACCATTCTTACGATATCCCTGCGAACCTGAGCAGCAATATCTTTAAGTTGTTTAATATCAGACATATTGATGATATGATTACTTATTCCAAATGTCAACTAAACCACAAATGTAACCAATTTTATTGATATGAATCGGGTGTTTCATAAAGTAAAAAATGTTGACAGCTGCAACTGACGAATTATCGCTTTGTTGGCCTCGAGACCTGATTTTTGGAAACCGACAAAAAGCATATTCCTAAATCCCTTTTTCTGTTTCTGTGCTCATCCCTTTTGTTTTAATGCAGAAAAATGGGCGAAATGTGTGTTATATCCCGATAAATTTAGAACTTTAGGGGTTTTATAGCCAATTTATAAACGACTACGATGAAAACTTACCGTTTCGGAATAGTGGGGTATGGCAATCTGGGGAGGGGCGTGGAATTGGCGGTGCAGCAAAACCCTGATATGGAACTTAAGGCCATATTCACCCGTCGTAACCCACAAAGTATCAATGCAAAATATCCGGCCTATTCCATAGACGAACTACACAAGTTCAGGGGACTTTTGGATGTGGTAATCCTCTGTGGCGGTTCGGCACAAGATCTTCCCGAGCAGATTGAAAAGGTGGCTTGCTATTTCAACACGGTGGACAGCTTTGACACCCATGCATCCATCCCCCGATACTACGAAAAGGTTGATGCTATAAACCGGGCCCATGGTACGCTATCGCTGATATCGGCTGGCTGGGATCCGGGATTATTTTCCATGTTGAGATTGTTGGGATTGACTCTGATGCCCACGGGCAAAGGCTACACATTTTGGGGCAAAGGGGTTAGCCAGGGCCATAGCGATGCCATCAGGCGAGTACCCGGAGTGAAAAATGGAGTACAGTACACCATCCCTAAAGACGATGCATTGCAGAGAGTGCGCGATGGCGAGGAACCCACGTTTGCTGCCACCGATAAACATACACGGGTTTGCTTTGTGGTGGCCGAAGAGAATGCCGACAGGCAGGAAATTGAAAAGGCCATTAAGGGTATGCCGCACTACTTCGACGGGTACGAAACAATAGTGCATTTTGTTGATGAGAAGACTTTGCTTGAGGAACACAGTAAAATGCCCCATGGCGGGGTGGTTGTAACAACAGGAAAAAGTGCCAATGGCAATAGGCACATGATGGAGTGTTCTCTCACTTTGGAAAGTAATCCGGAGTTTACGTCGGGCGTGCTGTTGGCATATGCACGGGCGGTGGCCCGAATGGCTGCTGAGGGTCACAGGGGTTGTAAAACGGTGTTCGATATCCCCTTGGGATACCTTTCGCCTCAGGATGGGGCAGTATTGCGGAAAGAATTGCTATAGGTCGTTCTTTCGGTTTCGGAATTAAGGGCATAATCGTGTCATCCTGTTACTGTTAATAGTTGATATTGTTTTGTTTTTTTATAAAAGTTTTTAAAATTAGCAGTCTGAAGCGTTACCCATATCTCATTACCCACCAAAAACCACCTACTATTATGAAGTTAATCAGATTATTACCTGTTTTCCTTCTGCTTTCAAACATTTCCATGTCGCAGATATCAAAGGAAGACCACATCGAGTGCTTTCTTGATGGCGTTTTAGAAACTCAGCTTCTGGAGAAGCATATAGCCGGAGCGGCGTTAGCCTTGGTAAAGGATGACGAGATAGTTGTGACCAAGGGTTATGGCTACTCCGATTATTACCAACGGATTCCCGTTGATCCCACTCAAACCATGTTTCGTATCGGTTCGGTTTCAAAACTGTTCGTGTGGTTTGCTGTTATGCAGATGGTTGAACAGGGGAAGATTGACCTTGATGCCGATGTCAATACCTATTTAAAGGATTTTAAAATTCCCGAGGCATTCGATGGTCCCATTACCATGAGGCATATCATGAGTCACACTCCTGGATTTGAAGATAAGATAATAAAGCTTTTTTCCGACGATTCCCTTTCCGTACTTCCGTTGAGCAAACTTTTACCCACCCAAATCCCCAAACGGGTGCGACCTGCCGGAGTGCAGGCTTCCTATTCCAATCATGCTGTTGCCATTGCGGCTCATATTGTGGAGTTGGTTTCGGGAATGGAGTGGAACGATTACGTGGAGCAGAATATTTTTAATCCATTGAAGATGTACACCACCACATTTCGCCAGCCCTTGCCGGGCTACCTGAAGGCTAATATGTCAAAGGGTTACACCTATGAAAACGAGGTAATCACGGAAAAATCGTTTGAGTATATTCCCCTTGCCCCGGCAGGGGCAGTTAGCTCCACGGCTGCCGATATGGCAAAATTCATGCAGATGCTGTTGAATAAGGGGTCGCTTGGGGATGCTAAAATCGTTTCCGATTCCACTTTTGAAAGCATGTTGACCCCCGTTTTGGTGCATGCTCCGGGAACCAATCCGTGCCTGCATGGTTTTATGGATATGAGCAACAAGGGTGTGCATATTTTCGGACACGGAGGCGACACTTTTTGGTTTCACACCTTGCTGGCCGTTATTCCCGAACAGGATATGGGCATATTCTTGTCATTCAACAGCATGAAGGGGGGAGAGGCCTATGGCGAGGTTGCAAACCTGCTTATAAACAAGTTTTTCCATCATCAGGATACCCTGGTGCCATCCATATCGCTGAGCGATGAGTATCTTTCGAAGTTTGCAGGGGAGTATAAAACGAACAGGTACCCCCACAGCGATTACCTGAAGCTGATCTCGTTGATGGGTCGCATGAGGGTAAAAGCCAAAGAGGGTAAGTTACAAATTGCTTCAGACTCAAAGGTTGACTACTATGTACCCACCGATAGCCTGTCATTTCGGAAGGAGTTTGATTCTGAGTCTATGATTTTTCAAGTGGACAAAAAGGATGATGTTGAATACGCCTTTTTGAGCAATATGTCCATATTTGCCTTTGAGAAAGTTCCCTTTAGGGAGAGCCGGGGGTTACATCTTTCCATTTTAATTTTGGTAGTCCTCCTCTCCTTGGTGGTGCTGTTCCACTGGCCCATAACTTTCTTTGTACGGTTTAACTATCAGGCACTGGGCAGTGCACCGAAACCAATGCCGTTTGGCGTTAAATTATCCATGTGGACTACATCGTTCCTGCTATTGTTCTTCTATGTTGGTTTGTCGCTTAGCTTTGCCGGAGGCCCTGAGGCAGTGGTTTATTCTGTCCCTGCAACCGTTAAGTACCTGCTGGTAATTCCCATTCTTCTCATCCCCTTGAATCTGGTCAATCTTTACAATATGGTCATGCTATGGCCTCTGATTTCAACCAGGAGAAGGAGTAAACTATTCTATACTCTCACTTGCATTGTGCACATTGCTGCCCTGTGGCAGCTCTATTTCTGGAACCTGTTGGGCTGGCATTACTAGTGACAGGAATTGAGAAACGGGTTAGCCCCGTTGAATGGCATCTTCAATCACCAGGCTGAATATATCGGTCATATTTAGTCCCATAGCTGCTGCCTGCTGCGGGATAATGCTGGCTTCGCTCATTCCGGGGACGGTGTTCACTTCCAGGAAGTAAAGTTTATCATTGTTGAGAATGTAGTCGATGCGCACAATGCCCCGACACTTGAGCCTGTCGTATATCTCCGATGATATGTTCTGGATGCGGTCTGACAGCCGGTCGCTAATGTGGGCGGGGGTTACCTCGTCCGACTCGTTTTTGTATTTAGCACCGTAATCGAAGTACTCATTCTTGGGAATAACCTCGGTAACAGGAAAGATAATGCTCTTGCCCCTGGTTTTTACCAGCCCGCATGTTAGCTCCCGGCCGGGGATGAATTCTTCAATGAGCGCTTCCAAACTTTCGGTGTATGCCAATTGCAATGCCGGTAAAATACCATCGATTTGTTTTACCTTGGTGATACCGTAGCTGCTGCCGCTCTCGTTGGGCTTGACGAATACCGGCAATCCCAGATATTTAACTACTTCCTGTGTATCAACATGCTGCCCTTTGGTAACCCTTACCATTTTGCAGATATTGATGTCTAAATCCCTAATCATCTGCTTGGTTGCTTCCTTGTCGAAGGTGAGGGCTGTACTCATTACACCGCCTGTAGTGTACGGAATACCCATCATCTCTAAATATCCCTGAAGGTGCCCCGTTTCGCCGGGTCGGCCATGAATGCCGATAATGGCGCAGTGAAAAGCTATGGTTTCGTCACCCGCCTTAGCGGTAAAAGAATCCCACGATACCGGTATGTCTCCCAGGTTGGGGTGTTTAAGGGTAAGGTGTGTGCCTTCGACGATGATGGGAAAAGCGTTATACCTCTCCTTATTTAGCCATTGTGCAATTTGTTTAACTCCCTTGAGAGATATCTCTTTTTCTGAGGAGTTACCACCTCCCAAAATGGCTATGTTCAGCTTGTTTCCCATGGTAAATGCCAATTAATTTTGCTCTGCAATTTAATACATTATTCGCCTTCCGATACCTTGGATGAAGTGTATGTCCTCCACTTTTCGATAACCATTTGCATATCCTCGGGGATAGGTGATTCGAAGTACATGGCTTTCCCCGAAGTGGGATGGGTAAATCCCAACGATTGGGCATGGAGCGCATGCCGGGGGCAAATGCTGAAACAGTTATCAACGAATTGCTTAAACTTTGAAAAAGTTGTCCCCTTGACAATGGTATTGCCGCCATACTGGTCGTCGTTGAAAAGGGGGTGACGAATATATTCGAAATGTACCCTTATCTGATGGGTACGTCCCGTTTCCAGCTGGCACTCCACAAGGGTTACGTATCCAAACCGTTCAACCACCTTCCAGTGGGTAACGGCGTGCTTGCCCTGTTCGCCGTCGGCGAACACCTGCATCTTTTTCCTGTCCCTCACGCTACGACCGATATTCCCGGTGATGGTACCCTCGTCTTCATCAAAATCGCCCCAAACCAGCGCCATGTACTTTCTTTGGGTTGTTCGTTCAAAAAATTGGCGCGCCAGGTGGTTCATGGCCAGTTCGGTTTTGGCCACCACCAGAATCCCCGAAGTATTCCTATCGATGCGATGAACCAGTCCGGGACGCACTTCACCGCTGCTGAACAGCGGAACGTCCTTTAGGTGGTACATCAGTGCGTTGACCAGCGTTCCCGAAAAGTTGCCATGCCCGGGGTGTACTACCATGCCGGCATCCTTGTTGAGAACGATGAGCTGTTCATCCTCGTAGATAATGTTGATGGGCAAATCCTCGGGCAGGATGGTGGTGTCGCGTGGCGGGTAGGCCATTACAATGGATATGCTATCCAGTGGTTTAACCTTGTACGAAGATTTTACGGCTTTGCCGTTCACCAGTATGTTACCTGCATCGGTGGCTGCCTGAATTCGGTTCCTGCTGACATTCTGTATTTTGCTTGTGAGGAACTTATCGATACGAATCATGGCCTGACCCTTATCCACATCGAAATGGAAATGCTCAAACAGTTCCTGTTCTTCTACTGAATCGAGCGCGTCGTCGTACTCACAGTTAAAATCGCCCATTCTCATCGGGAGATAATTAGTTTGCGAGTTCCCACCATGGAGTTTTGAGTGGATAGATGAACGATGTAGATGCCATTGGGCAGGTTGTCAACTGAAATCGGCTGATTGGTGTGGCGGGTAGATAGCACCATCTGTCCCATGGTATTGAACACTCTTATGCTGATATTATCGTGAGGTAAGTCAGTGCTTATGGAGAACTGCGTTTGGGCAGGATTTGGGTAAATGCTGAAATCAAACTCTTTGGTAATCACAGGAATGTGTGTGGGAGGCTCGGTGAGTGCACCAAATACAGGTCGAAGCATGAGGCTACCCTCATATTGACTGTTTATCCATTGTCCAGTTATATTGTAAAACAGCTTGCTGTTGCTCACGCGATTCATGTCGAAACCCACGTTGAGCATATCGGGGGTGGTTTGTATCCAGCCAATGTAGAAGGTACCCGCTTCAATCCAAACAGGTTGTTCAATTCTATACAGGGAGAAACGGTTGAGGCTGTCGGTAAATAGCGGTCTAACTCCTATCTGCTCGTAAATCAATTCTCCCGGGATGCCGTTATTATCTTTCCAAACAGCCAGCTTAAAATATTTTTGGTTGGCATTGCCGAGGGTACGGTTGAAATAGATGTAAACCCCCACCAGCGAATCGCCACGGTAAGTGTGGAACTTCACGGCTGCCCTTGCATTCTGAGTCCCCTCGCCAAATAGCCCCCAGCCCATTTCGGCCGTTCCATCGTCGTGGGCGTAGTAGTTATGGAAACGCTGAACGTATCGAACAGTATCGTTCCATCTAAGGTGCTCCTTGTTCAGCGCTTCGGTGTAGAACAGGTAGCTGCTGAAGGTGAAAACCGCCGAATCGGCCCATTCCGATTCGAGATCGTAGATATAGTTGAGGTTATAGGTTGTATCCTTAAAGGGACTTAGGTTGTTAAAGCCGGTGAAGTAGCTGGTTAGCACACCGGTTGAATGATTGAGAAAAGTGAAATATCGGGATACGTTTCGGGTGCTTGCCCCAAGGTTCCTATAGTGAATGGGGAATCCGAAAGGGCTGGGCAACTCTGCTATTTGAGCCTGATTGGTGAAATGTTTCCAGGGGATACTCTCGTAGTTTTTAAGCACTGTGCCCAACGGCTTGTAAAAGGCAATGTCGTCCAACGCACTGTCGTTGTATGATCTGTGTATATCGAGGTAAACTACATCCAAATGCCAATGGTCGCAGTTGCCGCGAATGCTTGGCACCTGCTGATTTTGAGCCAGAGAGGCAATGTTCCTGAATCGTATGCGAAAACCGTTTTTCAGGAAGCGTGCCTCTTTTACCGGAAAATGAACTCTGATAAAACTTTTGTTCAGCGTATCGGACTCGATGGTTTTGAGGGTATTGTTCAACTTGTATTTTTCAACAACTTTCCCTTTCGATAGCTGGGCCGATGCCGACCAAGCGCCAACCCACTCCTCACTGGCAGGGTCGAAAAACTCGAGGAGCAGCGAGTCCTGCTCCTGTGGCTCGTTGCCCAATCCCTGTGGTTGGTAATAAAAGCTGAGGTAAATGGTGGTATCGCCGGGAAAGTTGAGATTTATGGCATGCGATGTAAGGGTATCGGCCGAAAAAGGTAACGAAGATGCGTTGTGGTGAATGACGCCATGGCGATCGATGGCATCGAAAGTAGCCACTCCCACCGTTTTGGGATTAATGGCATAGCCCGTATTTACCAGCACATCTTCTCCCTGCCATAGCGTGGGAGTAGGGTAGGGTTTACCCCACGAAAAATCGTCGAAGAACGGGAGTTCGATGGCTTCCCTGTCCTTGGAAGCGAGGGGTGGCACTGTTCCCATCGGTATGCTTTCCAGTTCCACAAGCACCTCCTTTCCCCCCTGAGCCAGTGAGCCAAAGGCGATAGCTAAGAAAACAAACGTTAAGAGAAACGGACGATTTGTCATTCAAAAATATCTTCTTCGGGTTCTACAAACTGAACGGGCTCCTCTTCCTTCTTAACCTCATCGGTTTCGGGTGGCGGAGGTATTCTCGATTCGTTGATGGTAAGCCATAAATCGACCCGGGAACCAAATCCAATGAAAGTTTCGGGCATATAACCCGGATACTGGCTGTAAACGCGGGCATTGAGTGAATCAACGAAATTTTGCACGGTTTCATCAAAACGGGTTTTACCCATATTTAACGAAGCTTCGAGCAAAAGATTGCGTGCATCGGCCAAAGTTAATCCAACTAAATAGGGTAAAACGGTTTTCTCGTTGTTTAAGCCCCGCCCAAGAACAAGATTTATGGTTGACCCTTTGGGAATAAACTCCCCGGGTGATATCGCGCTTCCCATGTATTGCTGTTCCAGAACATTGTTGATTGCAATATCGGGTTTAAAAGAGAGGTTTCCCAAAACGAACCCTTTCAGTTCGAGCGTTGACTTGGCCTGACGAAGTGTTAACCCAACTACATTTGGCATTTCCTCGGGCTGAGGATTGGTGGCATTGACCGTTAGGAAAACCCTGCGGTTGGCTTTAACCTTAACTCCCGGTGTAGGGGTTTGCGAAATAACCGTACCCGGGTTGCGGGTCATTATGAAAACAGAGTCGGAAATCTCAATCCGCATTTTATTTTTCTTGGCCACAGCCAAGTACTGCTGCCTGTCCATTCCGGTAAAATCGGGTACGGGGTAGCCTTGCCCGTGCCTGGTAAAAAAATAGAGGAATATGAAAAGGAGTATTCCGGCAACTACTACAATAGCCAAGGCTAATAATGGGGTTTTAATGAAAGGGTTATTTAGCAGTTTTAAAAAATAATTTTTGATTTTTTCAAACATCGTATTGATATTTAATGGTTTGGATAGGTAAACGTGGCTTTATCATGCAGCAAAATTAGCATTTTATGGTATAAGTTGTGCCGTTTATCCGTTTTGTTAGCAAATCGTTACATTTAAGGCTGCAGAAACCTCCTTATCTAAATAACCTCTATTTCCAATTGAAATTGCCAAATACTTTCGTTTAAAAAATTCGTATCTTCCCGACGTTTCAACCTGAATCTGATAAGTTTATTTCGGTTTATGGGCATATATGTTCACTACTTCCAGTCGCCTTACGGTGAGTTGATTATAGGGGATTATCGGGGGAAGTTGTGCCTTTGCGACTGGCGCTACCGGAAGATGAGGCAGACCATTGACAGGCGGTTGAGAACCGGATTGCAATGCGATTATATTATCGGACAAACCGATCTCACGCGCCTGACCATGGAGCAGCTTAACGAATATTTCCAAGGCCAAAGGAAGGTTTTCGACGTGCCACTGCTGTTGGTGGGGACTGATTTTCAAAAATCGGTATGGCAGGAATTGATAAAAATCCCCTATGGGCGTACAGAGAGCTATATGTCGCTGGCTGTTAAATTGGGAAACCCAACCGCCGTTAGGGCAGTGGCTGCAGCCAACGGTGCCAATGCCATTTCCATAATAATTCCATGCCACAGGATCGTAGGAAGCCACGGCGAGTTGGTAGGTTATGCAGGTGGCCTCAGGGCCAAAAGCCGGCTTCTTGAATTGGAGAATGCGGATGGTTATGCAAGCCAGCTGAAATTGTTTTGACCATCGGCCTGCAATAACAAAAATCCTCGCAAGGCAACTGCATTGCGAGGATTATTTAGTACCCGGGGCGGGACTTGAACCCGCACAGCCTCAATGGCCACAGGATTTTAAGTCCTGCGTGTCTACCAGTTCCACCACCCGGGCCCCAAAACTTAGAACGGATATTAAAAAAGCGGAGTCCATCCGCTTTTTTTGTCAGAGCGGAAAACGAGACTCGAACTCGCGACCCCAACCTTGGCAAGGTTGTGCTCTACCAACTGAGCTATTTCCGCATTTCAATAGAGATTGCAAAAATATATCAATATTGAATATCTCCCAAACAAATGGGCATTTTTTTGCCAAATTCCGGCAATTTCGCATCTTTTATATTGAATGTTAGATTGTTACAATACAATATTCCCGTGTTTACGGGGTGGTTGCTGCTGGCTTTTATTGCTTGTTAACTCCAGTGCCTGTATCAGCTTCGTGCGGGTTTGCCGTGGATAGATTATCTCGTCGATATAACCAAGTTCTGCTGCTTTATATGGATTGGCTAAAGTTTCGCGGTATTCGTCTATCAGCTTTTGGCGCTCTTTGTCGTTTGAAAATTTATTCCGATGGATAATATTAACCGCTCCTTCGGGGCCCATTACAGCAATTTCCGCAGTAGGGTAGGCGTAGTTAACGTCTGCACCTACCTGCTTGCTCGACATCACACAGTAGGCACCACCGTAGGCTTTCCTGGTTATTACAGCAATTTTGGGTACTGTTGCCTCGGAGTAGGCGTAGAGCAACTTTGCCCCATGTTTTATAATGCCGTTGGTTTCCTGCGTTAATCCCGGTAAAAAGCCGGGCACATCGACAAAAGTGATCAACGGGATGTTGAATGCATCGCAAAAGCGGATGAACCGCGCTGCCTTAACCGACGAGTCGATGTCGAGCACGCCGGCCAGATGTGCAGGCTGGTTGGCAACAATGCCAACGGTTTGTCCGGCCAATCGTCCATACCCTACGACAATGTTTTTGGCAAAGTGGGGTTGAACCTCGAGGAAGTTCCTATCATCGAGCACAACATGAATCAAATCCTTGATGTCGTATGGCTTGTTGGGGTCGGCCGGAATTAGGGTTTGCAACTCCTCGTCCTCCCTAAGGGGGTCGTCGGTAGTGGGCACTACCGGAATTTGCTCCATGTTGTTCGAAGGTAGAAAGCTAACCAGCTCACGGATGAGCATGAGTGCCTGCTCATCGTTGTCGGCCACAAAATGTGCCACACCGCTTTTCGAGCTGTGGGTTGAAGCACCCCCCAATTGCTCCTTGGTGACTTCCTCGTGCGTAACCGCTTTTACAACATCGGGGCCGGTAACAAACATATAGCTGGTGTCCTTCACCATGATGATGAAATCGTTGAGAGCGGGCGAATATACTGCGCCTCCGGCGCAGGGGCCCATAATGCAAGTGATTTGCGGAATGACTCCAGAGCTGCGAACGTTGTTGTAGAAAATTTCGGCATACCCTGCCAGGCTTTGAACTCCCTCTTGTATTCGTGCGCCGCCCGAATCGTTGAGGCCAATTATCGGAGCGCCCATTTTCAGGGCCATGTTTTGCAGTTTAATTATTTTATCTGCATTGGCACGGCTGAGAGTTCCTCCAAATACGGTAAAATCGTAAGCGTAAACGTACACAGTAATTCCATCGATTTTCCCGTATCCGGTGATTACGCCGTCCCCCGGAATATGATGCTTGTCCATGCCAAACTCGGTGGAACGGTGTACTACCAGCTTATCAAACTCGTTAAACGAACCCGGATCGAGGAGTTCGGCAACCCGTTCGCGCGCCGTTTTTTTGCCGGCATCGTGCTGCTTTCGAATTCGATTGGGGCCAGAGCCCTCTTCGGCAAGTTTTATTCTGCTTTCAAAATACTCATACTTCTTTTCCAAACTGTCCATGGGTTGAGGTAATTTGGTTATGGTTGTTTGTCGCTTTGGGCAATAGGGCTTTGCATGCAGACTTGTCTATTGGCCAGACCATTAAGCCCTATTCAAACTCAATTAGCGGTTGATTGCCTGCGATGGAATCGCCCTCTTTGACAAAGATTCTTTTAATCTTCCCATCGGCAGGGGCACGGTATTCACTTTCCATCTTCATTGCCGATATGATAATTACTGTAGTTCCCTTAAGAACTTCCTCGCCTTCGGCAACGGGTATTTGTACAACCCTTCCCGGCATTGGTGTGGTAATAATCTTATCGCCCGAGTCGAGGCTATCCTTACTGCGGCTTTGCTGGTAACGTACCTGTGCATCAACAATCGACACATCGTACGATGACCGGTATGTGTTCACATGGTAGTTCTTTGGGCCATTGCCCGGAATTAGCTCCACGTTATACGATTTGCCCTGGTGAATAATGGAATATATCCCTTCCCCTACCATAATTATATCGACTTCATATTCAATGCCGTCAACATCAATTGTGGCTTTTGTACCCTCCCTGTTCACCAGTTTAACGCTGGCTTCCCGATCGCCTATTTTAAGTTCAAGTGCCATTCCGTGCTAAATTCGTTGAACTGCTTTCTTCAAACCATACTCTTTCCACCTGTTGTCGCCATTGCGCTGGAGGGAGTAATCGCCCATGGCAATCTTCTCGATTTTTGAGGTGTAATCCATGTATGCAGCAATTATCGCCATATCTGCGCAAACCGCACTCTCATCGGTATGCCTTTGGAACAGCTCATCGCCGTGCATGTCAATAAAGTGCGTGTCGTAGATGCCGTTTTTAAAACTTTTATTCCGCATTATCCGCTCCAGGAATGCGGTTGAGGTTTTTATTCCGTCAATTTTGTATTCAAAAAGGGCACGTCTCATGCGTTCGATGGCCTCATCACGGGTTCTTCCCCATACAATTACCTTGCTAATCATAGGATCGTAATACATCGGCACCTCATACCCCTCGTAAACATAGCTGTCAATCCTGATCCCCAGTCCGTTGGGCTGACTTACGTGTCGAATCACTCCGGGGCTTGGCATAAAATTATTGAAAGGATCCTCAGCAGATATGCGGCACTCTATGGAATGGCCGAACTGAGTTAAATTATTTTGCCCGAAAGACAAGGGCATTCCCGAAGCGATGGATATTTGCTCTTTCACAATGTCGATGCCTGTGGTGTATTCGGTAATGGGATGCTCCACCTGCAACCGGGTGTTCATCTCAAGGAAGTAGAAGTTATGGTTGGCATCAACCAGAAATTCCACCGTTCCTGCACCCTCATAGGCAACTACTTTTGCGGCCGCTACCGCTGCCTCGCCCATGCGTTGGCGAAGTTCGGGAGTGAGGAAAGGCGAGGGGGTTTCCTCTACCACCTTTTGGTGTCTGCGCTGCACCGAGCATTCCCGCTCAAAGAGGTGCACCGTATTGCCAAACCTGTCGGCCAAAATCTGAAACTCGATGTGGTGGGGCGAGTCGATGTACTTTTCAACGTAAACAGTGCTATTGCCGAAAGCCGATAGGGCTTCGGATTGGGCCAAACGAAGCGAAGGGATTAGCTCGGATGCCTCCCGTACCAACCTCATTCCTTTTCCACCGCCTCCGGCAGAGGCTTTGATAATTACAGGAAGACCAATGGCCTGCACAATTTCATTGACATTCTCCTCGCCGGCTACGCTATGCTCTGATCCGGGAACCACTGGCACACCTGCTTGTATCATGGTTTGGCGTGCCGTTATTTTATCACCCATAAGGGTGATGGCCTCAGCCGAAGGCCCGATGAAGATGATGCCAGCTTCGTTGCATTTGCGGGCAAAATTGGCATTTTCGGAAAGAAAACCGTACCCGGGATGGATAGCATCGGCACCCGAGAGCTTTGCAATTTCAATGATTTTGTCGGCATTTAGGTAGCTCTCGTGCGATGGCGAAGGGCCTATATGGTATGCCTCGGTTGCATGGCGAACATGCATTGACGCCCTGTCGGCATCGGAGTATATGGCCACCGTCCGAATCCCCAGCTCGCGGCACGAACGGATAATGCGAACAGCAATCTCGCCCCTATTGGCAATAAGAACCTTTTTTATCATAACCGTACGTAATTTTGTCCCCAAATTCTGGGGCAAATATAGCAGCAATTATGTTATAGAACATATAATTGTTTAAAATATTATGTTGTAAAACAATGTTATGCGACATATATATTTGTGAAATAATCAGTTAGGTTGTTAATATTTTTTTAAACGATAGTATAATTCTATGGATATTTGAAAAAGTAAATGTTAAGCCTTTTTGTTTGGAAATGCCATAAAGAAATAGCAGCGAGAGCACTTTGGCAACGCTGATAGCCCTGCAATCAGCAATAGTGGCAATGCAGGGCAGTATTTAACCGGTTTGTTGATGTGAGTAATTTGTGCGAAGAGGGTTAATCGAGGGCAATCATAGGGTATCCGGAGGGGTTACAATCCCGATAGGCGTTTAATTTCGTTGAGTTTGTTCAAAGCTTCAATTGGTGTAAGGTTGTTGATGTCCAGCATTGCCAGTTGATCGCGAATCTGTTTTAGAACGGGGTCGTCCAGCTGGAAAAAGCTAAGTTGATAACCTTCGCGTTGCTTTCCAAGGTCGGGTCCGGGCTTGGTAAATTTTTCATTCTGAGGGTTTCGTTCCAACTCCTTAAGCACCTCGTTGGCCCTTTTCACCACGCTGGGGGGCATTCCGGCCATGCGGGCAACGTGAATCCCAAAACTATGGGCACTGCCGCCGGGAATCAATTTCCTGAGGAATATGACCTTGTTATCCATCTCTTTGATGGAGACATTGTAGTTTTTAATGCGGGGAAAGGAGCTCTCCATCTCGTTCAGCTCGTGGTAGTGAGTGGCAAACAGAGTTTTAGCCTTCCCAAACGGGTGTTCGTGGATATACTCGGTCATTGCCCAGGCAATGGATATGCCATCGTAGGTAGAAGTACCCCGCCCAATCTCATCGAGCAGGATTAGGCTGCGCTCCGAGATGTTGTTCAGTATGCTGGCTGCCTCGAGCATCTCCACCATAAAAGTCGATTCGCCCAGCGAGATGTTGTCGGAAGCGCCAACCCGAGTGAAGATTTTGTCAACCACTCCGATTTTGGCCGATTTGGCCGGCACGAACGAACCAATCTGCGCCAGCAGAACGATTAGCGCTGTTTGCCTAAGCAGGGCCGATTTACCCGACATGTTGGGCCCTGTAATGATGATTATCTGTTGGTTCTCCGTATCCAGAGTGGTATCGTTGGTAACGTATTCCTCTCCTGATGGCAACATTCTTTCGATGACCGGATGCCGCCCCTCCTCAATGGCAATGGTAAGAGAATCGTTCACCTCGGGCTTATTGTAGTTGAAGGCAATGGCGCAGGCAGCAAATGAGAGCAGGCAATCGAGCTGGGCCACCAGATTGGCATTGAGCTGAATGGGAGCAATGTATTCTGAAAGGCTGAAAACCAGCTGTTCAAACAGCTGCTGCTCTATGGCTAACACTTTCTCCTCGGCACCTAAAATTTTCGATTCGTACTCCTTAAGTTCCTCTGTAATATAGCGCTCGGCCGACACCAGGGTTTGCTTGCGTATCCACTCGGGCGGAACCTTATCCTTGTGGGTGTTGCGAACTTCGATGTAGTAACCGAAAACGTTGTTGAAGCTAACCCTGAGCGATGGAATACCGGTTCGATCCGATTCGCGCTGCTGGAGGTCGATGAGGTACTCCTTACCGGAGTGCATGATGCCCCTTAGCTCGTCCAGCTCGGCGTTAACACCGTTGGCTATTACATTGCCCTTGTTTAGGAGGGCTGGGGGATCGGGGACAATTTCTTTGGCTATGCGATCGCGGATTAAGGTGCACAGGTTTATCTGTTCCCCAATTCTCCGGAGGGTTGGGTCGGCCGAACTGTCGCATGTCTCTTTGATGGGAGCGAGGGCCAGTAAAGCATTCTTGAGGCTAATCATTTCGCGGGGCGAAATGCGCCCCACTGCGGCTTTGGAGATTACCCGCTCCAAATCGCCAATCTCCCTAATTCGCTCTTTCATGCTTTCCATCAATGCGCCATTGGAAATCAGGAACTCAACCGCGTTCAGCCTTTCGGTGATGGGCTTGGTATCCTTTAGAGGCAGTGCAATCCACTTTTTTAGCAGCCTTGCGCCCATGGGCGATAGGGTTTTGTCGATGGTATCCACCAGTGTTTTTGCGCCCTCGTGCACGGTGTGGAAAAGTTCAAGGTTGCGTATGGTGAACTTGTCAAGCCAAACGTACTTATCCTCGTCAAGGCGCGAGATGGAGGTGATATGCCTGACGTTGTGGTGCTGGGTGAGGTCGAGGTAGTATAGTGCTGCACCGGCAGCAATGGTACCAAGCCTTATGCTGTCGATTCCAAACCCTTTCAAGCTCGAAACCTGGAAATGCGCCAACAGCTTTTCGCGCGCTCCATCCTCGTGGTATGCCCACTCCTCGAATTTGTAAACGTAAAACCGGGTGCCAAAATTTTCTGTAAACTCATGGTAGAGAGAACGTTCGACCAGCACCTCCTTGGGGTTAAAATTGGTCAACAGCTTATCGATGTATTCGTAAGTGCCCTCGGCAGCGTAAAATTCGCCCGTTGAGATATCGAGGAAGGCAACCCCGGCCTGCTTCTTTTCCATGTGAACGCTGGCAAGGAAGTTATTCTCCTTTTTTTCCAGCACGTTCTCGTTGAACGACACCCCGGGAGTAACCAGCTCGGTAATGCCCCGCTTGACAATGGTTTTTGCCATCTTGGGGTCTTCCAGTTGTTCGCATATGGCCACCCGTTGCCCTGCCCTGACAAGGCGGGGGAGATATGTATCGAGGGCATGGTGAGGGAATCCGGCCAATTCGACAAACGATGCGGCTCCGTTGGCCCTGCGGGTAAGGGTGATGCCAAGAATCTCAGATGTTTTAATGGCATCCTCGCTGAAGGTTTCGTAAAAATCGCCCACCCTGAATAGCAGAATGGCATCGGGATGCTTGCGCTTCACGGCGTTGTACTGCTTCATGAGCGGGGTTTCAACCGCATTCACATCTGACTTCAATGCATTGGTTTTTTTCATTCATTGCAAAAATATGAAATACTATTCTATAAGGTTAAGTATTTTTATTAACAACGCAAAACAGCCCGATGATCAATAAGATATGATATTGTAAGGGGGATTTTTAGTTGCCAGAATCCGTTTAAAACCGGTAAAAACGTGGATAAAAAAAATTTTTAATATGAAATAGAATTCATAAATTTGAAACATCATAAAAACAAAAGTATGAGTACGTCGAAACGAGTAATGGTTGTAGAAGACTCCGATTTCAATCAGATTATCGCCGAGTCGTTTCTTAAAGCGTGGGGATACACGCCTGTTGGCTTCCAGAGAGCTGCTGATGCGCTGGACGAGTTGAAAAAGGAGAAATACGAGTTGATTCTTTTGGATTTGATGATGCCCGAAATGGATGGCTTTGAGTTTTTAGCCCATATGCAAAAACGTAAGGATAAAACGCCTGTAATAGTTATTTCCGCTTTAACTGAGCTTGAACATGTCAACAAAGCTCTCGGGTTGGGGGCTGTTGACTATATCACGAAACCCTACGATTCCAATGCCCTGAAGGGGAAAATTGCAAAATTGCTTAATCCCGAAGGGATATAAATCTCAGGAAAGCACCCTCGTTTTGTACCGTTAAAATGGTTCGGCATATATCTGCATTTGCTCCCGAACCGTTGGCTTTTTTATCAAACCTTGCCCTTTTTTAGTTTCTACTCAGTACATTTGCAGTCTTAAATTGAAAACATGAGTTTACAGTGTGGAATCATTGGTATTACCAATGTCGGAAAGAGTACCATATTCAACTGCATGTCTAAAACCAAGGCCGAGACAAGCAGTTTTTCGTTTGGCAGTAAAACCAACCTTAGCATAATCAACGTTCCCGACGAAAGGCTTAAGGAATTGAACAAATACCAGGAGACGGAGCGGATTGTGCATGCCACCGTTGAAATTGTTGATATCCCAGGTTTAACTAAAAGTTCCGGCAGAGCCGATAAGGGGGCAAACCAATTCTTGGCCGATATTCGCAACTGCGATGCCTTAATCCACGTGCTGCGATGCTTTGATGACGCGAACCTGCCCCACGTTGACGGTTCGGTAAATCCCGTGAGGGATATCGAAACGGTTAACCTTGAGCTGCAGATTAAGGATTTAGAATCGGTGGAGAAGAAGATTGCCAAGTTGGAAAAGCTGGTGAAGGTGGGCGACAAGGATGCCAAACATGGGCTGGAGGTACTGAATAAATACAAAGAGCATCTTGAATCGTTTCAGAACGCTTCGTCGGCACCGGTATCCGAAGAGGATAAGAAGTATGTTGCCGATCTTTTCCTTATCTCCACAAAGCCCATTATATACGTTTGCAATGTGGATGAAGCATCGGCGTTAAACGGCAATGCATACGTGGAACAGGTAAGGGAATATTTAAAGGACGAACCCACCGAGATATTGATTATTGCCGGTAAGATAGAGGCCGATATTGCCGAGTTGGATGAAGAGGAGGATAGAAAGGAATTTTTAAAGGAGGTTGGCCTGTTGGAGCCCGGTGTGAATAAGCTAATACGCGCTGCCTACTCATTGCTCGATCTTGAAACTTTCTTTACCGTAGGCCCAAAGGAGATAAGGGCTTGGACCATCAAAAGGGGTGTAACCGCATCCAAGGCAGCGGGGGTTATCCATAGCGATTTGGAGAGGGGGTTTATCCGTGCCGAGGTGATGAAGTACGATGATTTTGTAACTCTGGGATCAGAACATGCCTGCAAGGAAAAGGGAAAGCTTAGCGTTGAGGGGAAAAACTATATTGTACAGGATGGAGATATCCTACACATCCGGTTTAATGTGTAGTAAATAGTTACGCAACAAATACTAATCAACCAGATTGGCTTCTTTCAATAGGCTTTCCATTTCCTGCTGAAGGTTTCTGGCAGCCGCTCCGGCTGCTTCGGCAAACCTCATCGACCTGTCGACATATATTATTGATCGTGCTGAATTAACTAACAATCCACAGCGTTTATTCATGCCGTGTTTAGCCATTTCGGCCAAACTCCCGCCCTGTTCGCCCACGCCGGGTACAAGGAGGAAATGTTCGGGGGCCAGTTTTCTCACCTTAGCCAGCATTTCCCAACGGGTAGCGCCAACAACGAACATCATATTATTTTCTGTACTCAGGTTCATCATTTTGGCAATCACTTCCTCAAAGAGCAATCGTCCGGTGTCGGCGTTTTTTATCATTTGAAAATCGTCGAAACTGCCGTTGGACGTCAGTGCCAGCAGTATGGCCCACTTATCGTTGTAGCGAAGGAATGGCTCAACCGTATCGTGCCCCATGTATGGCGACAGGGTTACAGCATCGAAAGGAAAGGTTTTGAAAAATGCATCGGCATACATTCTGGCGGTATTGGCTATATCGCCCCGTTTGGCATCGGCAATGAGGAAAATGTCGGGGTACATTTTTTTGATATAGCTCACCGTTTTATAGAGGGTGTTCCAACCTGCAGCCCCGCGATGCTCGTAAAATGCCAGGTTGGGCTTATAGGCTACAACATATTTGACTGTAGCATCGATAATGGCTTTGTTGAACTCGAAAACGGGATCTTCCTTTGTTAGGAGCAGTTCAGGAATCCTGGCAATATCGCTGTCGAGACCTATACACAGGAAGCTGCGCTTGGCACGGATTTGTTCGAAAAGTTGCTGTGCATTCATGGTAAATCCTTTATTGTAAATAAATTGGTACAATGAACACGCAATCCCAATGAGGCTGCTATTGCCGCCTACATCTTTACACTTCGCTCATTTTCAGCCTCTCGGCATTTTCTGCAATCTGCAGCTGTTCAATCAGCTCATCCAAATCGCCGTCGATCACTGCCCCCAGGTTGTACAGCGTGAGGTTAATCCTGTGGTCGGTAACCCTACCCTGCGGGTAGTTGTAGGTGCGGATTTTGGCTGAGCGATCGCCGGTGGAGACCATGGTCTTCCTTTTAGACGAAATGTCGTCTAAATACTTTTGATATTCCAGGTTGTAAAGCCTTGTTCTCAGCTCAGCAAGTGCATTGTCGAAATTTTTCAGCTGCGATTTCTGATCCTGACACTGTACTACGATACCCGAAGGAATGTGAGTTAGCCGAATGGCGGAGTAAGTGGTATTTACGCTTTGCCCTCCGGGGCCTGAGGAGCAGAAGGTATCCTTACGTATGTCTTCCATTTTCAGGTCGATATCGAACTCTTCGGCCTCGGGCAGTACTGCCACAGTGGCTGCCGATGTATGCACACGCCCCTGGGTTTCGGTTTGTGGAACCCTTTGCACACGGTGCACTCCCGATTCGTATTTCAGAATACCGTAAACCCCTTTCCCTGTGACGTTCATAACAATCTCCTTGTATCCACCTACGGTTCCCTCGGAGAAGTGGTTCACCTCATACTTCCAGCCCCTGTTCTCTATGTACTTGGTGTACATGCGGAACAGGTCTCCGGCAAAAATGCTGGCCTCATCGCCGCCGGTCCCTGCGCGGATTTCCACCACGGCATTCTTTCTATCCTGTGGGTCGGCCGGAATAAGCATAAGCTTAATCTCCTCTTCCAGTTGCTCTTGCTGTGTTTCAAGGGTTTCAAGTTCCATTTTGGCCATCTCGCGCATCTCCTCATCCTTTTCGGTGGTAAGCATGCTTTTGGCCGAAGTGATATTGCTAAGGATATTCTTATACTTATCGTATGCCTCTACCAAGGGCTCCAAATCACGGTATTCCTTGTTTAAACTGACATACCTCTTCATGTCCGACATTACCTGCGGATCGGTTATCTGCTGTCCTATCTCCTCGAATTTACGTCTAAGCCCTTCAAGTTTAGAGAGTATCGTATTATCGCTCATACATCAATTTTATCTGGTGCAAAGGTAGAATTTTTTTTAATTTCTTTTAGAAAGCTCGGCGGGTTGAGAACCGAAAAAAAACCCACTTAGCGTTAGGCTAAGCGGGTCTTTTGCAAGTGGTGCCACCGGGAATCGAACCAGGGACACACGGATTTTCAGTCCGTTGCTCTACCTACTGAGCTATGGCACCAACTTTTTTTGCGGTGCAAATATAATCTTTTTTCTTCACACCAATAGGCAATGCATTTAAAATGTCAATATTTTTCAAAATTTACGTTTCCAGTTCCTAACGGACTATGGAAAGTTTAGAAAAAAATAAATGATTTCAGGGCTACGCCCCTTTATTGCCGCTTTTTCTCTCTTTATCTAAGAAGATTTCGGGGCTAACGCCCCTGATGTACTTTAATATCGCGGATTCGCGGATTCGCGAATTTACAAATTAACGTCCCGATAAGATTATCGGGATAACGAATTAACGAATATTTACACGTTTCCATGCCCTAACGGACAATGGTAACTGCTTTACGCTTTCGCTTTTTCTCTTTCTCGGACTATTAAAAGTGCTACCGCCCCGAGAAACATTCCATCCATGCGTCGACCTATGGAACCGTGAACCTGTAAGAAAGGTATTGTTATTTTCTTTTAGGTATAATTTTTCATAACTAAACTTGTAAAGTTCAATTATTATTATCAAATTTGGCAAAAATGAAGTACAACTTCATAATTGTCCAACAATGAGTAAATCCTATTTAAAAAGAAGCATAGAAACGGAGTTGGAACGCCTGGCAAAACTCTACCCGGTTGTGGTGGTTACAGGCCCAAGGCAATCGGGAAAAACAACCCTTTGCAAGAAAATATTTAGCAACTATCACTATGCAAATCTTGAGGATATTGCACTTAGGGAGCAAATCTTAATGTCACCAAAGGCATTTTTATCACAGCATACACAGGGTATTCTATTAGATGAGGCGCAGCTTGTACCCGAAATTTTCTCCTATATACAAGTAATAGTTGATGAGATACCCAACGCCCATTTTGCGCTAACCGGGAGCAGCAACTTCACGCTGATAGAGCAGGTTACGCAGTCGCTTGCCGGTCGCTCAGCTACCCTATCGCTTCTCCCCTTATCACTTCACGAAATAGAAAATTCCACCGGCATTTCCACCAATAGGCTGATTCTTAATGGCGGTTTCCCCGCCATTTGGGCAAAAGGGATTCCTACCCAAGACCATAGCAGGAATTATTACAACACCTATATTGAGAGGGATGTGAGACAATTGTTGAAAGTGAAAGATTTGTTGAAATTTCAACTTTTCATACGTTTATGTGCAGGAAGAATTGGCACGGAGTTCAATGCCACAGCGCTGGCCAATGAGGTAGGTGTTTCGGCACATACAATAATCGAATGGTTTAGCATACTAGAAGCATCATACATTCTCTTTCGCTTACCTCCTTTTTTTCGTAATCTGGGGAAGCGGTTGGTTAAATCTCCCAAATTTTATTTTAGCGATACGGGTTTAGCTTGCTTTCTGTTGAATATTGATAGTGAAGAACATTTGGAAACCCATCCTCTGAGAGGTGCATTATTCGAGAATATGGTTGTACTAGAATTTTTGAAACATCGCTACAATAGGGGCCATTTTTCTAACCTGTACTTTTATCGTGATAAATCTCAGCGTGAAATTGACCTTGTTCAAGAATTTGGAAATGAGTTACATGCTTATGAAATCAAATCGGCAATTAGCTTTCACAAAGACTTTTTTAAGCATTTGGTTTATCTCAAAGAATTGCTGGGTAATGACTTAGTTTCGATGCAGGTAATCTATGATGGCGAGCACAATACGCATAGTAAAGATTTTGGGGTTATAAATTTTAGGAATATTAAGTTTAAATAACAAAAAACGTCAAACGAAAAAACTTTCAACTTTTACCTTGTACCTTGTTTTTCCACACGTTTCCATCTCCTAACGGACGATGGAAAGTGCTTGCGCCCAAAGAAACCTTCCATCGTGGCAAAGGCACATGGAAGCGTTTAGATAATTAATGATTTCAGGGCTAACGCCCCTCTTTGCTCTATTCCTCTATGAAATTCTACGAAGATTTCGGGGCTACGCCCCTGAATATACTGTTAAAAGTGCTCCCGACATAATTGTCGGGATTTGTGAATTTGAGTATTCGCGTATTCGCGAATTTGCGAATTAACAAGGCTCTAGACTATGATTTTTTTTTAACATTATGATAATGATGTTTTGTTGGAACGGGAAATAACTCGTTTTGTGAGTTATTCTCGTTTCA
>MWFE01000065.1 GCA_002071445.1 Bacteroidetes bacterium ADurb.Bin008
GGACATTTTTGTCCCTTCGCTTGAAAAAAATTAATTCATGCCCTCAAAAAGTTGCATTTATTAGTTGAATCTAAAATAGATTTTAATCAAGTATTAAATTATTGTTTGATTATACTTGAAGATTATCCTTTCAGTATTGAACAAGTCTTTTTTACAGCGATTGCCTATAAAGAAATGGATGAACTTGAAAAATCATTAGTCTTTTTTAATAAATACTATATGCTAATTGAAACAATACTATCATCCGGTGATGGCTTAAGCCCGGAGACGGCTATGGTTGTTTTAAACACATCTGATGAATATTCAGTAATAAATGCAATAGGTTTTCAAGCAGAAATGCAATCATTAACACGGATCAATGGCAAAAACTATGATATTATTAAACTGTTTGAAAATGATTATAATATTGAAGAATTATATTTTGACATCGACTTATTTTTCGGAAAATGGAAATAACTACCGCCAACAACGCCTTGGTCTCTATACTACTTCTTCGGTCCAAACCTCAAATCGCTAATTGCACTTGACGCAAGGTGTAAAACAAAAAAACAGGCATCCCTAAGGATGCCCGTCGTAATGATAAATGGCGTTAATAATTCTATTGGGCAATTTTCTGAGCACCATAACCTTCGAGAGCGCCAAACAGGTCGAATGCCTTATCCATGGGGTACAGGTTGCCGTACATGGATACGTAGTTGGTTTCGGTGCCGCGCTGGTTCATCCCCATGGCCGAACGGAACAGGTTTTCCGACGAGTTGGGGTTATAGGTCGATGATGTGGAGCCCTCAATGTTGAGGAATGCCTTTAGGTAGGCAGCATCAATGGCTTTGGTAAGGGTTTTTATTTCGGCTTCGCTCATCTCCCTGTTACCATCGGCTTCCGCCAATTGGTCAACATCCTCAAACTGCTTGGCAAATATCCTCATGAATTTTCCTCCTCCCGATGGCAAGGTAAGGTCGGCCTCAATATTGCCAAAGAACAGGTTATTGTTGGCTGAAGTTTTCCTCTGTGCTTCAATATTCTTATCGGAATCGATACGCGTACGGTCGAGGGCCGAGAAATCGCTGCAGCCAATGATATTGTTGTTAACAGTTGCATCGATTCGAGTCATGTAGCGGAATCCGTAGCCCATATCCTTATCGCCGGGAACCCAATCGCGACGCCATGTAAAGAGCACGGTATTGTGGTGGAAATCGAGAGTAGCCTCTCCGGGTTTGTTGGTCTTGCCATAGATCTCGCATGCCGCCATACGGTTCGAAAGGAATACGTTGTTATATACCTCGAAGTGTCCGCCCTCGTTCCCAATCTGAATGGCAAAATGACTTCCGTTGAGGAATACGCAATTGCGTACAATCAAATTCCCTTTGAGGTAGCCATGCAGCAGCTGGTTCGAAACAGTGCTCGGGCCTCCCATGGAGGGTTGGCCAATCTGCTTGCCGGGGGGATTGAGATGCCCCGACTGAACACCTTCAGGAGCTTTAAAGCGATCATCGGTGGCATTGAGTCCAACATAACGGTTCATTAATCCCTTGTCGAAAATGATACCATCTATAAGGATCTTGCCATTGATATTTGAATGTACATCAATGGCAAACAATCCGAAGTTGGCATTGGTGCCTCCGGCATCAGGACCCGGCTGAATGGTCGTCCTGTACTTAAGGGGATCGCGCTGGGAGAAATCGTCGGTATAACCGCCCACTATAGACACATACTTTTTAATGGTAATGTATCCTGCATCGAGCTTGCCAAGATAGTTGCCCTGGGCAACGTGAATAATGGCTCCCTCCGGTGACTCGTCAACAGCTTTCTGTAAATCTTTATAGGGTTTTTCCTTGCTGCCATCGTTGCGATTGCTTCCTGTGTTCACCGATACGTAAACGTCTTTACCCGTTTCAGGAATGGCAGCGGGCTTGGTATCGGCTGCAGGTGTTGGTGATGCTGTAGGCTGACTTTGGGGCTTTGCCGGTTCGGCAGGTTTCTTTTCCGGAGTCTTCTGCTCAGTTTGCTTTTTAATCTGACCTCCTACCTTTTTTAAATCAATTTGAGCCTGCGCTGTAACTACACACATGGCCACAAAAAGCACTAAAAACAATTTCTTTTTCATTCTGTAAAAGCTTTAAGTTAATAATTAGAGTTTGGCTAAAGTGTTAACTTTTCGAGAGAAACGACAATAATATTCCTTTCAATGAAAATCAAATATAACAAAAAAAATTAATATCAACCCTTTCGACATTTTATTTTCGTGGCTCTCCCCATAACCTTTTATCTGTACCAATTGAATGCTGATGGCAACGGGAAATTTCATGGCGTTAAGGAGCTATGAACAACGCAATGAATAAACATAAGGCATTATGAATGAGCAAAATGCTCAATTGGTAATAAAATTTAAAAAAAAGAGCAGATTGCTTTAATCAAGAGCCCGCGCTTGGCAGGTGTGCCAGTACGGTTTGATTCCCCACAACCTTTTGGTTCAGCTTAACTTTAACCGCTGAATTAACGGGAACAAAAATATCAACCCGTGATCCAAATTTAATAAATCCAACCTGCTGCCCCTGCTCAACCGATGCTCCCTCTACGGTGTAGCAAACCACTCGGCGTGCCACCAAACCTGCAATTTGCCTGAATAGGATGGTTATGCCATCATCGCGGGTAACCGCAATTGTCGTCCTCTCGTTGAGCGATGAAGATTTAGGGTGCCATGCCACCAAATACTTTCCGGGGTGATAATGAAAATAGGAGACTTTGCCCTTCACGGGATGCCAGTTGATATGGACATTCCATATGGACATGAAAACGGAAATCTGTATGCATCGGGTTTTGAGATATTCTGTCTCATCCACCTCTTCAATGGCCACTACTGTTCCATCGGCAGGAGAAAGGACGGCATCGCTACTATATTTTACGGGTCGATTAGGGCTTCGAAAAAAGCAGAGGGTAAACAGGAAGAAAAGGATTGCCAATGTTGCAATGATGTACAGGGCGATATTGCCAAAACAAAGCCAAACACAACAACAGATCGCTGAGAGTATGATGAAAATAACCGTGAGAATCCTTGTGCCCTCTTTATGAATAGCCATTCGGTTTGAGTTAAAATTTATATTAACATCATCATTTCAAGGTAAACAAATACTACTGGGGCTGAGAGTAACAGCCCATCGAAACGGTCGAGCAGGCCGCCGTGTCCGGGCAAGAACTTACCCGAATCCTTCAGCTCAATGCTGCGCTTGAACATGGATTCCACCAAATCGCCCAGCACGCTCATCACCGCAGTGATCATGCCTATGGCCATCCAGTGAATCAGCGGCACATTGGTAAAGAATAGCGAGATAATCCAGGCAACAAGAGCCGTGAAAAAGAATCCGCCGATAAGCCCCTCCCACGATTTTTTCGGAGAGATTTTGGGGAAAAGCCTATTCCGGCCAATGCTCATCCCAACCGCATACGCCCCGGTATCGTTGGCCCACATCAGCAAAAGGTATCCGATAAGGACATGGGTTTGATAGCCTATGCGAAACTCGGAATAGCTGAGGGCAAAGTAGTTGAGCATCGAAAAAGGGAAAGCCACGTATATCAACCCCAGCAGGGTAAATGCAATGTTGTGCATGGGGCGGTTGTGGTTTCGAAACAACTCAATTATAAAGACACTGCTAATCAACGGTATCAATCCTAAGAAAATATAGGGACCCAGCCGTCCAATGGCAAACAGGTAGTTGGTTATGAAAATGAGCCCTCCTAAAAAAAGCGCATACAGGTACTGCGGACGTATTCTGGCCTTATAGCCAAATCGGTAAAACTCCATTAGGGTTGATAGGGTCAGTACCAAGAATAGTAGCAAAAAGCTTATTCGCCCTAAAATAATGGATCCGATCATCACGACGGCAAAAACGGATCCGCTAATTAGCCTTTTAAGAAATGTACTCAATGATCAAATCCTTCTATTAGTTTCAATGCCATTTGTTCTTTGTGGGGGACAACGTATAGCTCTGCCTCTCCAATGCTTGGGTACGAAGTATCCTGCTTATTGACAACCACCGATTCAATCCCGTTCGACTCAAGCATTTGTTTGAGTATCTCGGCCTGATACGGGATGTTTGTCGTAAAAACCAACTTCCACTGTTGATTATCCACTGTCAATACCAATGTCTGTTTATTCTGTTATTTGTCCTCTACTCTTTTGCCTTTTCGGCATCTTCCGTCTTATTCTCGCCCTCCTCCATGTTCTTCACCAGTTCCTCCGTACGCGTATGCGATTTCCTTGGTCCGAAAATGGCCTCCAGATCTTCGCTAAAGATTACCTCCCTTTCGAGCAGCAGCTCTGCAAGTTTAATCAACCCCTTTTTATTCTTGGTTAAAATATCCTTCGCTCTTTTATATGCTTCGTTCACTATGGTTTTAACCTCTTTGTCAATAAGTTCGGCTGTTTTTTCGCTATATGGTTTTGAGAACGAGTACTCCGATTGTCCGGACGAATCGTAGAAGCTGATATTGGGTATTCCCTTGCTCATGCCAAAGTATGCCACCATGGCGTATGCCTGCTTGGTTACCTTTTCCAGATCGTTGAGGGCTCCCGTGGAGATTTTGCCAAACATGAGCTCTTCAGCGGCTCTTCCTCCCAGGGCAGAGCTCATCTCGTCCAGTAGTTGCTCGGTGGTGGTGAGTTGTCGCTCTTCGGGGAGGTACCAGGCAGCCCCAAGTGCCCTTCCTCTGGGTATTATGGATACTTTTAGCAGAGGATTTGCATGCTCAAGCAGCCAGCTTACGGTGGCGTGCCCCGATTCGTGGAAGGCAATGGTACGCTTTTCCTCCATGGAAATTATCTTGTTCTTTTTCTCCAATCCCCCGATGATCCTGTCGATGGCATCGAGAAAATCCTGCTTCTCGACAAACAGCTTGCTTTTGCGGGCAGCAATCAGGGCTGCCTCGTTGCAAACGTTGGCAATATCGGCCCCTGAAAATCCGGGCGTTTGCTTTGCCAAAAATTCTATGCTGAAATTTTCTTCCAGCTTAATCGGCTTCAGGTGCACTTTGAAAATTTCGAGACGCTCCTTGTAATCGGGCAATTCAACATGTATCTGCCTGTCGAATCGCCCTGCACGCATCAATGCCCTGTCCAATATATCGGCGCGGTTTGTTGCGGCAAGGATTATGACCCCTTGGTTTGAGGCAAAGCCATCCATCTCCGTCAGGAGCTGGTTAAGGGTATTCTCCCGCTCATCGTTGGCCGAAAAATTTACGTTTCTTCCCCTTGCCCTGCCAATGGCATCTATCTCGTCGATAAAGACAATGCAGGGAGCTTTCTCTTTGGCCTGCTTGAAAAGATCGCGTACGCGCGATGCCCCAACGCCGACAAACATTTCAACAAAATCGGAACCTGACATGCTGAAAAAGGGAACATTGGCTTCGCCGGCTACGGCTTTCGCCAGCAGGGTTTTACCTGTTCCGGGAGGACCCACCAGCAGCACTCCCTTGGGAATCTTGCCACCAAGGTCGGTGTATTTCTTGGGATTTTTCAGAAAATCAACTATTTCCATTATTTCAACCTTGGCCTCTTCCAGCCCTGCCACGTCTTTGAAGTCAATTTTTACGGTGGCCTCCTTGTCGAATAGCTGTGCTTTGGACTTGCCCACGCTGAAAATATTCCCCCCTCCCATTCCGCCTCCGCGGCTTATACGACGGAAGATGAAAAGCCAAACCCCCACCAACAGCAAAATGGGGAAAATCCATGTGAAAATTTCGCCCAGGTAGTTCGGCCTATCCTCGTAGCTAACCAAAACCTTCTCAGTGGGCAACACACCTTCCTGAGCCTCATCCAACTGGCGCTCGAATGTGGAGATATCGCCATAGGTGAAGAAAAAGTGCGGCCCATTGGGGGGAACATTCTTGGCGTTCTCGCCCAACTTGTCCGAATACTTTCCAAGGCTTGTACTCTTTAAGTAAACTTCAACCTTTCCCTGATTCTTAACCAGTACCAATTTCTCCACATCCCCCTGGGCGAGCATATGGTATATCACCTCGCGTTGATTGGTTTCCATCGGTTTCTTGGAACCGTAAAAAAAGTTAAGCCCCAGAATGGTGGCAATTATCAGAAGGTAAATCCAGTAAACGTTGAATTTGGGGCCAACCGGTTTAGCATTATCACCCCCGGGAATTCCTTGACCAATGCCCTTTGGGGCATTGCTTTTTTCCTGGACCTTTTTGCCCTGGCTTTTCTCTTTCCTCTTTTGCTCCGACATATTCTGCTACTAAGAAATTTCCATTCGGGATAAACACCAACGATTATGCTAAAGTTCAATCCTAAGCCCGGGTGGGTACCACTTCACCCTTTTCATTCACCTCGTAATTTACTCTATTGGCATCAGCCCACAAGCTTTCGAGCTTATAAAAATATCTCCACTCGGTTTGAAATATATGCACTACCACGTCCACGTAGTCTAAAATAATCCAAATGTTATTTTCGTATCCCGCCTTTTGCCAAACCTTTTCCTTACAGTGTTCAATTACCTTATCCTCAACATTATCGGCAATGGCCGATACTTGTGTAGTGGAATCGGCATGGCAAATAATAAAATACTTGCATATGTGGTTTGGTAACTTGCTCATTTCGAGGCTAACTATGGCCTCCCCTTTTTTTTCGGCTATAGCTTCAACAATAGTGCTTACTAATTTATCCTGATTTTCTTTTCTCTTCTTTCCCATCAACTTGTTGTGATAATCAAAAGGCAAAGTTAAAACTATTTTGTTTCAAACGAAAGGTATAATGTACTAACCATTTTATCCAATAGCATTAAGCGTTTAAATTGCCCCGAATGGATGCAGGCAAAAACCCATATCGCAGGGCACGGTAAAGCATGGCTGTTTGGTTGCCTGTAGGTTGAATAACAACCTAATTTTCAGCATAATCGGAATTGCAGCTATCAGGGTTAAACAGGCCGAAGGAGCCAGACATAGCAAAATAGCTGTTACAGCGCAAAGAAAGAAAATGTTACAAAATGGCCGCAACCCTGCACCTGCCTGTTCATTTCGTGTTAATAACTCTTTTCGAGAGGGCTGTTTTTATTGCTATTTTTGTAGGTTGATAAGGAATTGTTGGTTATGGACGGCACATACGCAGAAGATAGCATTAAAACCCTTGAGTGGAATGAGCATATAAGGCTTAGGCCGGGCATGTACATTGGTAAGCTGGGCGATGGCTCGCAGCCCGATGATGGGATTTACGTATTGCTCAAAGAGGTATTCGACAACTCCGTGGACGAATTCATGATGGGCTATGGAAAAACCATAGACCTCAACATTACGGAAAATCAGGTAACCGTTCGCGACTATGGCAGGGGCATTCCGCTTGGTAAGCTTAGGGAGGCCGCTTCAAAAATGAATACCGGAGCTAAGTACGATTCCAAAGTGTTCAAAAAATCGGTAGGCCTTAATGGAGTGGGTATCAAAGCCGTAAACGGGCTTTCATCGCGGTTCACCATTCAGAGTTTTCGTGAGGGTAAGGGCAAGGTAGTTGATTTTTCGTGCGGGAACCTGCTATCGGAGGCGGATATTGAGAGCACATCGGAGCAAAACGGCACCAAGGTTGAGTTTGTCCCCGACATCACGCTATTTGGCCGTTTCAATTTTCAGCAGGAGTTTGTTGAGTCCATGGTTCGCAACTACACCTACCTCAACACAGGGCTTACCATCAGGTACAACGGCACACCTTACACATCCAAAAACGGACTGTTAGACCTGCTCAACGAGCAGCTCACGGGGCAGGAACTTTACCCCCCCATTCACCTCAAAGGCGACGACATTGAGTTGGCCATCACCCATGGTAATGGGTACGGAGAGGACTACTACGCGTTCGTCAACGGGCAGCATACCACGCAGGGCGGTACACACCTAGCTGCTTTCCGCGAGGCATACGTGAAAACCATCCGCGAATTTTTCAAAAAGGATTTCGATGCCTCCGATATCCGTACTTCCATCATTGCCGCCGTTAGCGTGAGGGTTGAAGAGCCTGTTTTCGAGAGCCAAACCAAAACCAAACTTGGAAGCAAAGACATAGGCCCCAACGGGCCTTCCATTCGCCAGTTTGTTGGCGATTTTGTGAAAAATGCTTTAGACAACTACCTGCACAAAAATCCCGGCACTGCCGAAGCTCTGCTGGCAAAAATTTTAGAATCGGAAAAAGAGCGCAAGGCCATATCAGGCATCAAAAAGTTGGCCCGCGAGAGAGCGAAAAAGGTTAGTCTTCATAACCGCAAACTGCGCGATTGCAGGATTCACTACGGCGATAACGATGAGAGAAGTGTAGAATCAACCCTTTTCATTACCGAGGGCGATTCGGCCAGCGGATCCATCACAAAAAGCAGGGATGTCAACACTCAGGCAGTGTTTTCCCTGAAGGGGAAGCCCCTTAACTGCTACGGACTAACCAAAAAGGTGGTGTACGAGAACGAGGAGTTTAACCTGCTACAGGCAGCTCTGAATATTGAAGAGGATATTGATGATATCAGGTACAACAAGGTAATCATAGCCACTGATGCCGATGTGGACGGGATGCACATAAGGTTGCTGCTCATCACATTCTTCCTGCAGTTCTTTCCGGACTTAATTCGTCAAAAACACCTTTTCATCCTGCAAACTCCCCTCTTCAGGGTACGCAACAGGAAGAAAACAATGTACTGCTACAGCATTGACGAGAAGGAGAAAGCCATTGAGGAGTTAGGGCCAAATCCTGAAATAACCCGTTTCAAAGGGTTGGGCGAAATATCGCCCGATGAGTTTAAGCACTTCATAGGCGAGAATATGCGTATCGATCCGGTTCGTATTTCTTCGCACGATGCCATTAACGACCTACTTGCATTTTACATGGGGAAAAACACCCCCGAACGGCAAGATTTTATCATTGAGAATCTGCGATTTGAAAACGATTTGACCGAGGAGGAAGACATACTGGAGCTGGACGAATCGATGCCCGAAGAGGTTAAGGTTGAGGCAGAGCTATTGTTCTAAACTATTATTTGTAAACTATCCATTTATTATAATGCAGTTCGACGATTTTGAAGCGGAAGCCCTATTGAATGGAAATGACACTCAAAGCAGTTCGCCTGAGGAGCATAGCCGTATTGCAAAAATTACCGGCGAAACCATCACGCGTGCCCATTTGGCGGGGATGTACAAGGATTGGTTTTTGGACTACGCTTCATACGTCATATTAGAGCGCGCCGTTCCCCACTTAGACGACGGGTTGAAGCCTGTGCAGCGGCGTATTCTCCACGCCATGAAACGCCTTGACGACGGTCGCTATAACAAGGTGGCCAACATCATTGGGCACACCATGCAGTATCACCCCCATGGCGATGCCTCCATTGGCGATGCATTGGTGCAGCTGGGGCAAAAGGATTTGCTTATCGATACGCAGGGCAACTGGGGCAATATACTCACCGGCGACGGGGCCGCTGCTCCCCGATACATTGAGGCAAGGCTTTCGAAATTTGCCCTCGATGTGGTATTCAACCCCAAAACCACGGAGTGGATGCTCAGCTACGACGGCCGAAATCAGGAGCCTGTAACACTCCCCATAAAGTTCCCTCTGCTCCTGGCACAGGGGGTTGAAGGGATAGCCGTTGGCCTCGCCTCTAAAATATTGCCCCACAACTTCAACGAGCTCATCGATGCCGCCGTCTGCTATCTGAAGGGGAAAGATTTTGAACTCTTCCCCGATTTTCCAACGGGAGGTTACATTGACTGTTCGCGCTACAACGACGGACTCCGAGGGGGCACCATCAAGATTAGAGCAAAAATTGAGAAGCTGGACAAAAAGACGCTGGTCATTACCAAACTTCCCTTTGGGAAGACCACGGCATCGCTAATTGAGTCCATTGTTAAAGCCAACGAAAAGGGAAAGATTAAGATAAAAAAGATTGACGACAACACGGCCGAGAGCGTTGAAATACAGATTCAATTAGCGGCTGATGTTTCGCCCGACAAAACCATCGATGCCCTGTACGCATTTACCGACTGTGAGGTTTCTGTGTCGCCAAACTCATGCGTAATCTTCGACAACAAACCCCGATTCATGGGGGTTAAGGAAATACTGAGAACATCGGTGGACCGCACCAGGTACCTGCTAACCCGAGAACTGGAAATACGCCTGAGCGAACTGGAAGAGAACTGGCATCTTTCATCGCTGGAGAAAATATTCATTGAGAACCGAATCTACATCAGCATTGAGCAGTGCGAGACCTGGGAATCGGTGCTGGACACCATTGACCGTGAACTGGAGCCGTTCAAGAAACTCCTGCGGCGCGAGGTTACCCGCGATGACATTATCAAGCTGACCGAAATCAAAATCAAGCGCATATCGAAATACGACAGTTTCAAGGCGGACGAGCTGATAAAGAGCATAGAGGACGAGATGGAAGAGGTAAAAAACCATCTGGCCAATATCGTTTCGTACACTATCAACTACTTTCAGCAGATTAAAAAGAAGCATGGAAAGGGTAAAGAACGCCGCAGCGAAATCCGCAATTTCGACACCATTGAGGCCGCCAAAGTGGTTGTGGCCAACGAAAAGCTGTACGTCAACCGACAGGAGGGTTTCTTTGGAACAGGCCTGAAAAAGGATGAATATGTGTGCGACTGCTCCGACATTGACGAGGTAATCGTTTTCCTGAAGAATGGCAAGTACATGATTACCAAAGTACAGGACAAGGCGTTTTTTGGAAAAAACATTGAACACATTGCCGTGTTCAAGCGCAACGACTCGCGCACCATTTACAACGTGGTGTACCGCGACGGCAAGAATGGCAGCATCATGATGAAGCGATGTGCCATTACCGGCATTACCCGCGACAGGGAATACGACATAACCAAAGGAACCGAGGGCTCGCAAATCCTTTTTATGAGCGTTAACAACAATGGTGAGGCCCAAGTGCTTAAGGTTTTTCTGAAACCTCGTCCGCGACTGCGCAACCTGATAATCGAACTGGATTTCAGCCAACTCGATATCAAAGGACGTCAATCGCAGGGCAATATTTTCACCCGGTATGCCATTCACAAAATTCAAATCAAAGAGCAGGTTGGCAGTACTCTGGGAGGCATTAAGGTGTGGTTAGACAGGGATATTTTCCGCCTTAACCACGATGGTCGCGGTGAGTATCTTGGCGAATTTACCCATTCCGACAAAATGCTAGTAGTTAATAAAAACGGGGAGTACTACCTCTCGGGCTTCGACCCGAGCACCCATTTTGGGGATAATGTGCTGGTAATCCAAAAATTCGACGAAACGAAAGTTTTCACCGCTGCATATTACGATGGCGAACAGGGATTTTTCTACTTAAAACGATTCAAATTCGACCCGTCGGATCGCCCGCAAAGTTTCATTTCCAATGGGGGAAACTCGTACTTGGTAGCCCTCAACGATGATATTTTCCCCTGCCTTCAGGTTACCTTCGGTGGGAAACATGCTGCGCGTCAGCCCGAAACGATTGATGTGGAACAATTCATTGCGGTCAAAGGGTATAAAGCCAAAGGGAAACGCATTTCGAACTATCAAATAAAAACCATTAAATTTGTGGAGCCGTTGGAAAAGGAGATTAGTCGGGAAGAAATCGGTAATCAACAGGATATAAAAAATGACAACGATGAAAAATTTCCCGATTACGGAAAAGCTTCGCAAATGTCATTGGATATGTAAAATAGGCATACCCTATCAATTCCTGTAACCATAGGTTATATTGATGGGTATAAACATTCAAAACGTTAATCATGAAAGTATTCCTAATTGGTTTTATGGGCAGCGGCAAAACAACTACAGGGAAAGAGTTGGCTCAGGCCCTCGGTTACCAATTCATCGACCTCGACACATTCATTGAAGAAAAGTATAACCAAACGATTAAGACCCTCTTTGAGTATCACGGAGAAGATTATTTCAGGAAAATTGAAAATGATGCCCTTCTCGAGGTCACCGAAATGAAGGGGAATATGGTTATTGCCTCCGGTGGTGGCACGTCGTGCTTTTACAACAGCGTTGAGTTTATGAACAGCGTTGGCATAACAATCTACCTTAGGGTAGATGTTGCCGAACTGCTCTCGCGTCTGATTGCATCGAAAAGGGACAGGCCGTTGCTATGGGGTAAAACCAAGGAAGAGCTGAACAACTACATCATCAGAGTGCTGGATGAACGCAAGAAATACTACGAAATGGCCACAATTACCATTGAGTTTGAGCACTTAAACATCGACCGGCTGGCCAGTACAATCAAATCTCTAAGCGTTTGACGCACTGTACAGAGGAACTGAATACTACCTGAATATCAGCTTATCCTTTTTCAGCAAGCCGTGAAATATAACCCGTTGGGTTTTTGTTTTTTCAATCACCACATTCCCATCAGGAAGAGAAAGTGTATCAACGGATTGCATCACTTTCTTCCACTCCTGACCCTTGGCGAGGGTCACTTTCTCGCCCTTCAAATCGAATAGTAACGATTCCGCCGTGATACCTTCGATGGTAATGGCCTCTTCAGTAAATGGCAGTTGATTTATGGGTATTAACCGATTATGCAAACCGCCGCCCTCGGTACCCCTTAAAACCAGCCCCCTGCCCAAAACGGCAATTAGCGAATCCTTGCCAAACGAAGGTGCGAGATACGAGTTAAGTTCCCCATCGGTAGGGCTGAATGAGTAGGTGGGGCCATCAATCCTCTTGGCAGGAGGTGCTTCGCCCTCTATCGCCTTACCCTCGTTCAGCTGATAGTACTCGAAAAAGGCATACTCATCGTCAGGTATATGCCAGGCCTTGCTTTGAACCTTCTTGGCCCTGCAGCCTGCATTGGTAAAGAGAACGGCCGTAGTAACGGCTGACAGCAGAGCGATGGCAAAAATCTTTTTTAACATTGAGATTTTCATAACAAACCGGTGTATTATCGGGATTATCCGTAAATATTCAGAATAATTTTTGAGGTGAAATTAACAAATTTTTAGTTATGCCACCACGAGCAGTAAAAGTAATAAACTTCAAAAGCTACTGCCATTTTAATATATCTCTTCATTATCAACCCTTACGAGACTGTCAAACTCCGGCCGTAATGTTGAAATTACATTGCCCAACGTTAGCCATGTGCACAAAAAGTAGTACCTTTCACTCTGAATTTTTCAACCAACAGCCATGCGAAATCTTTTTATCCTATTAATCACCCTTTTTATGGTTACATCGTGCGCACCTTCATCCAAGGAGGAGTATTTGGAAAGATATAAAAAGTTTATGGACGAGGTTACCGAGAACTACAAGACATACTCGCCCGAACAGTGGGAAATGGCCAACGAGAAGTTTGCCCGCTTTAACAACCAGTGGTACCTGAAATTCAGGCCCAACTTAACGTGGACTGAAAAGGCCACCATAGCAGGCTATCAACTTAAATACCAAGGATTAAGAGTTGCCTGTGAACTCGGAACTTTTTACGATGAGAATATGAAGACTGAAATGGACGAGTTACGCTCCAAAGTGCAGTACTACGTTGATAACCATTTGGAGGAAGATCTGGAACGATTCCTCGAAGAGGTAAAAGTTGCGGGGAAAGCCATTTACGAAGAGTTGAAACGAATGGCAGACGAGATAAACAACAACACGAACCAATAGCCCTTGCACAATACCCGCTGTTATAGCCGTTTTTATTTTTCAGCCTTTAGGCTGCAATTACAAACAAACCTTATTCGCACGTGATTGAATCAAAGTTTCGCTTCATCGACCTTTTTGCCGGAATCGGTGGATTCCACGTGGCCATGAGCCATTTGGACGGGCAGTGCGTTTTTGCCTCAGAGATTGATGAGTATGCCATTGAAACCTACCGTTCCAACTTTGGGATGGATGCCAATCACGACATCACACAAACTCCCGAAACAGCAATACCCAAACACGAGGTGCTTTGCGCAGGGTTCCCCTGTCAGGCTTTCTCCAAAGCGGGTAAACAGAACGGATTTGAGGATACCCGCGGAACACTTTTTTTCGATATACTGAGAATCCTCAGGCATCACCAGCCCAAATACTTCCTGCTGGAGAACGTTCGTAACCTGATCTCGCACAATGGGGGCGCAACATGGCGAGTAATACACGAAAACCTTAACCAATTGGGCTATTTAATCCCCGACAAGCCGATTATTTTCAGCCCCCACCAGATTGGCATTCCCCAGCTGCGCGAACGGGTTTTCATCCCCGGGGTTGCCAAAGGCAAGACAAAGCGTAAAGCCATTGAAATTGAGGTGCCCAAATCGAAGCGCAATGTTACCAGAAGTGCTCTGATTCTCAATGGCACACCTCCCAAGGAGTATCTGATTTCGCCTTACGAGGAGTACGTTTTGCAAGCCTGGGACGAGTTTCTACAAGGTCTAAACCATAGGGTTGTGGGATTTCCCATTTGGGCTGAAGAGTTCACCAAGGAGTATGATGTATCGCCACTTCCTGCATGGAAACAGGTATTTGTGAACAAAAACCGATGGCTTTACCAAACCAACAGAAGGCATATCGACCAATGGCTCAACAGGTATGACGGGCTTAAGAAATTTGTACCAACCCACACCAAGTTCGAATGGCAAGCAGGAACATCCATCGGCAGTGTTTGGGATGGCATTATACAATTCCGCCCTTCGGGCATTAGGGTTAAGCGCCCCACCGAGTTCCCTGCGTTGGTGGCCATGGTACATATTCCCATCATCGGATGGGAGAAAAGGCGGTTGACCCCACGCGAAGCGGCAAACCTACAGAGCTTCCCGCATGATTTCACGATTCACTCCAACAATCAACAGGCGTATAAACAGCTTGGGAATTCGGTGAACGTAGAGGTGATTAAGTATATTGCCAAACAGCTTTTTGAGTATTAGGCATGAAAGTTAGCAAAAATTATAAAAAGACACAGTCAACAGATGGATAACTTATATAAAATGAGAAAACTAATTCCGAATATAGTTATAGTTGGATTCTCAATTTTAATGACTCCAATTGCAGTTCAAGCTCAATTATTTGAAGCTAATGAATTATATCCAAATACAAATTTTATAAAAGGGAGATACTATAACGGTTCAGGAGGTGGCGGATATTGGTCAATAGAATATGTGGATTCGATTGGGAGAATAATTTGCAAAGAGAGTTATCATAAAAAGCAGTTGATGTCAAGACGAAAATTTCTTTACGATGCCAAGAATAATAAGATTTATGACATTCAGACCTTCGATTATAATAATCCTGAACGAGTGGACACTTTCAGATATGAATACAAATACGAAAAAAATCGGATAATATATCAGTTTCGCAAACTTTCAGAAAATGATTCGACTGTAATAAAATTAACCGAAAATCAAGGAGACACACTTTTAATATATCAAGAACAGGCTTTTTATTACAGGCCAAAGACTAAAAAGACTGATGTTTATGAAACCGTATTTACTTTAAAATACCAAAATGGTCTATTGATTAGTAAAGAGATATTTGATAAAGAGCAAAACTCAACAGAAATAATAAAAAATGAGTATTACGAGAATGACAGATTGAAAAGAAGGCTAATTGAGAGAATTCCAAAACCAGTGCAAGAATCCTTTTATGTTGGAGGGCCAGGAAGCGATGATGAATCATATGAATACACATTTGATTCACAAGGTAGGATTATTAAATACTTTAAAATAATTAACGGTAAAAAATTTAAAATTGCAGTTTATAGATATGAATAAGAATAACTTGTGCTAACAGTTGGTTTGTTTTATTTGTGCTTTGACGTGTTTAGGTAGTTGGCCGCTTTGTGGTAGCATTAAATCGGATGAACGAATAATTTGTTTCAAACCCACAAACAACACAAACGCGCGGACCGATAAATGACAGTCATTTTTTAAAAAATACCTTGTCCTTCAAGATAATTCACCTTAAAGAAAATCAACGGCTTGTCACTTGCCCCGTTTTTGTCTGCCATCAGCATTAAACTATACTCTTGCTAACAAGTCAATTGTAAAATAGTGTAGTTTTAAAAAAGATTATTGTAGATTTGAGAATATCTTTACACATCGTCCAAAGAACAACGTTGTTTTATTGCTCTGCACATGACTTTAACAACCATCTCTATATTAACAACCTAAAAAATAATCATTATGAATAGATTAAAACTTATAGCTGTGGCTATAGCCGTTTCTTTCATGGGAACTGCTTTTGCACAAGACGAGGAGCCCCAAAATGAGGGCTACAATTTCACCGTGGTCAAAGAGGTGAAAACCACCGATGTGAGGAATCAGAGCCGTTCGTCAACCTGCTGGAGTTTCTCCGGTTTAGCCATGATTGAAACGGAACTTCTTCGTATTGGCAAGCCCGCCATTAACCTGTCAGAGATGTACATTGTAAGGCATACCCACTCCGAGAAAGCCGAGAAGTATGTTCGCCTGCATGGCAACATTAATTTCGGCGGTGGAGGCGCTTTTTACGATGTTATTGAAACCATTAAGAAGTATGGCATCGTTCCCGAGGAGGTTTATCCGGGTTTAAACTACGGAGAGGATATCCACGTCCATAGTGAACTGGACGCCATTGCTACGGCGTATGTTGAAGCTGTTGTTAAAAACCCCAATCGCAAGCTATCTGCGGCATGGAAAGTTGGCTATGAAGCAGTTTTGGATGCCTACCTGGGCAAGCGCCCCGAGAAATTTACGTGGGAAGGCAAGGAGTACACTCCAAAATCCTTTGCCCAATCGCTGGGGTTAAACTTCGATGATTACGTTTACGTTACATCCTTTACCCATCATCCGTTCTACAGCAATTTTATCATTGAGATACCCGACAACTGGGCCTGGGGCAGCGTTTACAACCTACCCCTCGACGAGTTTGCCCAGATTTTCGATTATGCCATCGATAATGGCTATTCCGTTGCATGGGCCAGCGATATCAGCGAAAAGGGATTCTCGTACCAGAATGGCGTTGCAGTTGTCCCCGAGGTAAACCTTGCCGAGATGACCGACTCGGAAAAGCTGAAATGGACCGAGCTCTCGCCCCGCGAAAAGGATGCCATGCTATATAAATTCAACGGGCCGGGTTTGGAGAAAAAGATTACCCAGGAGATGCGCCAGGAAGCTTTTGACAACTACCAAACCACCGATGACCATGGGATGCTGATTGTTGGCATTGCCAAAGACCAAAAGGGGAATAAGTACTACAAGGTTAAGAACAGCTGGGGAACATCCGATAAGTACAACGGCTATTTCTACGCCTCAGAGGCATTTGTACTTTACAAAACCATGTCCATAATGGTTCACAAAAATGCCATTCCCAAGGAGATTGCCAAGAAGTTGAAGCTGTAAGAATTCTTGTCTATGATTTTTCTAAACTGTCGGGCCCTTCCACCCGACAGTTTTTTTATTTATAAACCTGCTTTGTGGAAACGTTCATCCGGTTCCACGTGTTGATTTGTGCGATAACCATTATCAACTGGGCAACCTGATTATCGGTGAAATGCTTGCGAACGTTTTGGTAAGTCTTTTCACATACCCCATGCTCCGCAATAAGGGTAACCTCCTCTGTGAGTGCCAGGGCAGCACGCTCCTGTTCGGTGAACAGGGGGCTCTCTTCCCATGCCGACAGGGCATAAATCCTCTGCTCCGTTTCGCCGGCCTTCCTTGCATCCCTTGTGTGCATATCCAAGCAGTAGGCGCATTTGTTGATTTGCGAAGCCCTTATTTTGATAAGCTCTTTAAGTTTATGGTCTAAGTCGGCCGTGGCCAGATACCGTTCCATGGCCATCAACGGTTCGTATGCCTTGGGCTCCAGCTGATGTATGTTGATTCGCTCTTTCATGGCAGTAAATTTTTATGTTGAAAAATCTGGTTAACCTCTTTCATGCACAACAGATGAGCACGTAAAAGGTTAAGACCCAATTTAAAAAAACTATTCACAATCAGGGAAAGAAAACCGGAATGTGCAGCTCGGTTTTGTTGGCCGCTTCGATTTTTGGCCCTTTCACAGCCATCACAAAGGCAATATTGCTACCCCTGATGGAAAGCAACCTGTCACCAATCTTAAGTCCCAACTTCTTTAGTACATTGTCTGTCAATTGGACAACCTCCCCGTTCATGGATACCCAACCGTAGAGGCGACCCTTATATTTCAACAGATCTCCAACTTTTGTCTGATAATCGGCCAATTGGGGATGCTCGCAGAACAGCTGTCCCATGACAGAACCTTCCAACAAGGACTTGGTGGTTACGCATAACCCTCCCGAGGTTTTGCTTCCCGATATGATGATTACCCTGTCCAACCCCTTCAGGTTGTATTCTCTGTAAGTTTGCGGGGGGATTCGCACCTGTAGGCCGGGGCTGATTTCCGACCATCCAAAAACAAATTTACCGCCTTTGGCAATCTGTGGCATATGGGTTTTGAATAATGACAAACATAGCCAATAATCATATTTTGTTTCATAGCATTCCATTGCTTTTTCTGAAAAACAGGTTACTTTAGCAACATCATATTTTTTAAAGCCCATGGTTAAGCCATACAAGTTGTTCCTGCTCATATTGTTGTTGCTGGTTTTGCTGGTTTTGCCTTCGCTTTTTGCCCCTCCCGAGGGAATACGTGTGGGAAAGATAACGCTGAAATACCCCTCTCTCGCCCAACTTTTCGATTTCGAAACGGACACTCCATCGCATCGAAGTGAGTTGGCCACCGAGCTGGCACAGCTCGACTTGATACTCGACAGTCTTTTTCGTCTCTTTCAAACCGATACCATCACTGCAATACACGACAGCATTGCGCCTCAAATGGCCGATTCATCGGCCTTCCAAGTTGTGTCCGATGAAACGCACCATTCATTAATCGTTGAGGTTCTCAAAAGCCGTCGTGTTCCCATCGAATCGTCGGACGGCATGGCGCTGAAACCTTTTTTCGATGCCCTTTCGCACGGCAACCCTTTGCGCAGGCAAGTGCGCATACTGCACTACGGCGATTCGCAGATAGAGGGCGACAGGATAACCTCATTTTTACGGTCGCGGCTACAGCACCGCTTTGGCGGCAGGGGGGTGGGTTTGCTCCATGCTGTGCCCCACAGCTATCAGCCGGGGTCAATAAGGCAGTCGGTGTCGTCGAACTGGCAAAAGATTCTACTGCCCGATATGGGCAAGGGGGCTTTGGACCATCGGTTTGGCATTCTGGGCGGATACTCTGTATTCACCACTTCAAGGCGGTTGGCAAAAGGAGGTTTCAACGAGGCCTGGATACGCTTCCAGCGAATTGGCGCAGGCAAATCAACTGCAGGCAGTTTTACATCATGTCGGGTATTCTACGGGTATGCCACCGAGCCATTCCTCATGTCCCTGTCGCATAACCAGCAAACAGTGGAGGCCGAGATGGTGGCTCCCGCCGCCGCCATTAGCCAGATTCAATGGCCTGTTCCGCTCTCCATGAATACTTTTCAGATTGATTTTAAGGGCGATGAAAGTCCTCTTGTTTACGGCATATCGCTGGAATCGCCCACCGGGGTTGTGGTGGATAACATAGCCGTAAGGGGTAGTTCGGGCACCGATTTTACCCGTGCCGATGGGGCTTCGCTGGAGCGATTCATGCAGCTGGTCAGCCCAAGCCTTATCATTCTGCACTTTGGAGTCAACCTGGTTCCTCACATTGTTCCCAACTACGACTACTACGAAAGGCAGGTGTACAATCAGATTGTTGCGCTGAAGAGGGCCAAACCCGGATTGGCAGTGCTGGTCGTGGGGGTATCGGATATGTCGCGCAAGGAGGGCGGACGATTCGTTTCGTATCCCAACATTGAGAAGATAAGGGATGCCCAGCGAAGTGCTGCCCTGAGGGCAGGTGCTGCTTTTTGGGATTGCTACCAGGCCATGGGCGGGAAGAACTCCATGCCCACCTGGGTTTATGCCAATCCCCCTTTGGCATCCAAGGACTTTGTGCACTTCTCGCTGCGCGGCTCCAACATCGTTGCCGAGATGCTATACGCTTCGCTGATGGATGAGTACGACAGGTATGTGAAAGCCGAAAACCATGCATTGAAAAGCCATGACGAGCCAATACATTAGTTTTATTCCCTTAGGATTACAGGCGATAGTGCCTCCTGATGCTCCTTGTATCTTTCCAAACTTTTTCTACTTTTGATTGCATGTTGAAGAGGAGAAACCCATACGGCTTGGCGCTGATGCGGATTGGGGTGATAGTGCTCATTGCCCTCTACCTGATTCTCTTTGCCATACCCCGAAGGTTGAAAACCACCAAATCGCCGTCGGCAGCTGTTGAGTTACCCCCCGAAATATACGGATACGAGGACAATACCATAGTTTATCAGCCCGCTGCTAACCTGTCGGAGCAGTTCAACCGTATGGTTGAGCGGGCTTACCGGGGGCATGAACCCCTTACGATTCTCCACATAGGCGATTCGCATATTCAGGCCGATTTCTTCACGGGCGAAGTACGCCAGTTGCTATCATCATGGCTGGATGATGATTACACCAGCCGGGGATTTACTTTTCCGTTTCAGGTAGCCGGTTCGAACAATCCCGAGGACTATAGCATAACCTCACAGGGAGAGTGGAGGGTGAACAAGTTTAACGACACCACCGAAACGGCATACCTAGGCATTGCGGGGATAGCACTCACTACACGCGACCCATCGGCCAGGCTTTCCATCAGATTGCATCACGGAGAGCAGCGCTTTCAGCGCTTTGATATTATCAACATATTCTACGGCACCAACGGTATGGACGTTGTTCCACGGCCTACCACGCCTTCACAGATGGTAAAGCAGGGCGATGGGCATGTTTCGTATCGGCTGAATGAACCTGTGGATTCCATAACCATTGAGTTAGCCGGTCAATTCAGCCCCAAAGGGCGCCTCTCAATTTTCGGATTCGATTTGCAGAATTCCCGCGCCAAACTGATTTATCACGCCGTTGGCTTGAACGGGGCCAACGTGCGCACGCACCTCAGGTCGAGGAACTTTGGGCATGGCCTTTCGCACCTCAACCCACAGGTGGTTATTGTCTCGCTTGGCACCAACGATGCCTATTCCGATGCCTTCAACGTGCGGGCTTTCGGTTCCAATCTACTGCTGCTGATTTCGAAAATTCAGCAGGTTCTGCCCCACGCATTGGTAATCCTCACCACCCCCGGCGACCATCTTATAAATCGCGAGAAACCCAATGAAGCGCTGGAACAAGTACGTGCCGAGATTTACCGTATTGCAGGTGAGATGAATTGCGGTGTTTGGGACTTCTACCGGATAATGGGCGGTGCGGGCAGTATCAATACCTGGGCCGAAATGGGCATGTGTGCCAACGACAAGCTGCACTTCAACAGCAAGGGGTACAGGCTGCAAGGGGCGTTACTTTACAGCGCTCTGGTAAAACTTTCACAGCATCATCCTTTGGATGAAAGGAAATCACCGGCCTATGAGTAGCTTTCTGCATCACCTCAAAACGTTTCTCATTTACAACGAGAGCAGCCCCCTGATTTTTACCGAGGGCTCATTCTGGTTGTTCTTTGCGGTGCTACTGCTGGGCTACTCGCTGGTTTACAAAACAAGCCATTTGCGTAGCTTGTACTTGCTGATATTCAGCTTCTTCTTTTATTACAAATCCAGCGGTTTCTTCTTTTTCCTGCTGGTGTTCTCAACCGTTTGCGACTACGTGCTGGGATTGCTCATTAGCAAAACCGAGATTAGCCTAAAACGAAAAATTTACGTCGCCCTCAGCGTAATCATCAACCTAGGGGTACTATCCTATTTTAAGTACAGCTATTTCTTTGTGGATAGTGCCAACCAACTATTTGGAACGAACTATCAGGTTTTCAATTTTTTGGCACACTGGTCAAATGTGGTAACCGGCACTAGATTCGATGTTACGGAGATAATCCTGCCCGTTGGAATTTCGTTCTACACCTTTCAAACCATCAGCTACACCGTTGATGTTTACCGCCGCAAGGTGGCTCCGGTGAAGAACATCATCGATTTTGGATTCTACGTATCCTTTTTCCCTCAGCTGGTGGCCGGGCCCATCGTACGTGCCGCAGAATTTATCCCTCAACTTTACCGTAAATTCTCCCTCTCTAAGAGGGAATTTGGCCATGCCCTGTTTCTCATTATCAACGGATTGGTAAAAAAGATCATCATATCGGACTACATATCCCTCAACTTTGTTGACAGGGTTTTTGAAAATCCGCTGAGCTACTCCGGTTTTGAAAACCTGTTGGCCACCTATGGATACTCGGTACAAATCTACTGCGATTTCTCGGGCTACACCGATATTGCCATCGGGCTGGCCCTATTGCTGGGGTTCCGACTGCCGTTGAACTTCAACTCGCCCTACAAGGCGCTCAACATCACCGATTTCTGGCGTCGTTGGCACATATCGCTCTCGTCATGGCTACGCGATTACCTGTACATACCCCTTGGGGGCAACCGCAAAGGGACAGTTCGCACATATGCCAATCTGATGATAACCATGCTGCTGGGCGGATTGTGGCATGGTGCCAATATCCGCTTCGTGATTTGGGGTGCTATACACGGAGTTTCGCTGGCGGTACATAAGGCGTGGGAGAGTATCTTCCCGCCTAAGAGGTACCAGACCCCCGTTTGGAAGAGGGTGCTGGGTTCACTTTTCACGTTCCATCTGGTATGTCTGTCGTGGATATTCTTCCGTGCCGAAAGCCTTGCCAAGGCCTGGAGTATGCTACGGCAAATAGCAACCCGTTTCGGTCAGCAAACTTTTGAGGTGGTGGAGAACTACTATGTTGTGCTCAGCATGATTGCCTTTGCGCTCATTGTCCACTGTCTCCCGGTGCGGTGGAAAGAGTATTACCGTGGTATTTTCATCAGCACACCGCTGGTGGTTAAACTTCTGGCTGCTGTTTTGGTGGCCATAGCTATATTTCAGGTCAAATCGGCCGACCTGCAGCCATTTATCTACTTCAGATTTTAATCGACCGAGTTTTACGTTAAACCGGAAATATTTATGAAGATTCATTGCCATATGGCATAGTGGGATTCAGATTTGCCAATAACAATCGGGGCAAAAGAGCGTTGCAAATCCTAAAATTTCAAATGAGTAAAAAAACTTCGTTTTTTTGGGAGAGAAGCGCACTACACTGCCAATGCAAATTGCTACTGTTCAAATAACCCCCTCATTCGATCGAAGAAACTGCGGTCACTGCTATCGGGGTTGGGTGCGAAATTCTTAGCACCGGAGAGCTTTTCGAGGGTAGCCTTTTCTTCCTTGGTCAGATTTTTGGGCACCCATACATTGATGGATACCAGCAAATCGCCCCTTCCGTACCTGTTCACATCGGGAAGGCCTTTACCTCTGAGCCTTAGAATTTTGCCCGGCTGGGTACCGGGTTCAATTTTTATTTTGGCCTTGCCGTCAACAGTAGGTATTTCTACGGGTGCACCCAAAGCCGCCTGCGTAAAACTTATGTAAAGATTGTAAATCAAATCATTTCCATCGCGGATAAGGTCAGGATCTTTTTCCTCCTCAATAAGCACCAGCAGGTCGCCATTCACACCGCCCCTACGGGCGGCATTCCCTTTGCCCGATACCGACATTTGCATCCCCTCGGCCACACCGGCGGGTATTTTAATGGAGATTACCTCCGAGTCGCGGACTACACCTTCGCCGGAGCAGCTTGTACAACGCTCGGTGATTATCTTCCCCTCTCCCTGACACGTTGGGCATGCCGAAGTGGACTGCATCTGTCCTAACAGAGTGTTGGTAACCCGTGTAACGTAACCCGATCCCTTGCAGGTTGAGCATGTGGAGTATGCCGAGCCATTTGCAGCCCCTGTTCCCGAACATGCTTTACAGCTCACGTACTTGTTTACCTTGATCTTCTTCTCCACACCGTTGGCAATCTCCTGAAGGGTAAGCTTTACCTTCACCCTAAGGTCAGTTCCCCTGTTCACCCTGCGCGAGCCACCCCTGCTTCCGCCAAATCCCCCGAATCCGCCAAATCCGCCAAAGCTAGAGAAATGGCCGCCAAAGATATCGCCAAACTGTGCAAAGATATCCTCCATGGACATACCACCGCTCCTGAATCCTCCTGCTCCACCGTTGAATGCAGCGTGTCCAAACTGATCATACCTTGCGCGCTTATTGTCGTCGCTAAGCACCTCGTATGCCTCGGCAGCCTCCTTGAACTTTTCTTCCGCCGAGGCATCGCCGGGGTTTTTATCGGGGTGGTACTTAATGGCCATTTGCCGGTAGGCCTTCTTTATCTCGTCCTTACCGGCATTCTTAGCAACACCCAGCACCTCGTAGTAGTCCTTTTTTGCCATTCAATCCTCCTAAACAATTGGTTACTCCCCAATAACTACCTTGGAAAAGCGTATAACCTTGTCATTCAACTTATACCCTTTCTCCACCACGTCCACTATCTTGCCCTTTTGCTTCTTGTCGTCCACGGCAATTTTCGAAACGGCCTCGTGCAGGTCGGTATCCAGCTCCAAACCCACCGCCTCAATTTCGTTAACCCCGTTGGACTTCAGAAAGTCCAACACCTTGGAGTAGATAAGCACCAGGCCCTGTTTCATGGCCTCGATGTCAGTGGAAAGGTGAGAACTCTTGAGCGCCCTTTCAAAATCATCAACCAGAGGAAGAACAGATTTCATCACCTCCTCGGAGGCATTCTTAATCAGATCCATCTTCTCCTTAAGGGTACGCTTGCGGTAGTTGTCAAATTCGGCTGACAACCTCAGGTATTTATCGTTAGCAATATCAAGTTGGCTCTGGAGATCTGCCATGGGGTCAACAGTATCTGCTGATTGCTCCTCGCCACACTCTTCCTCCCTTGTATCTGCTCGGACATCACCACCGGCTGCTACCTTAGGATTATCTTTCTGATCCTCATCAACGTATGATGCCTTTTTCTCCTTGCTGTCGGCAGTTTTCTTAACCTTTTTACTCATATATCGACTTCAATTATTTCACTTGCAGCTTGAGCAAATCAAAACTCCTGCCAATATCTACTTTCGGTCAAATTGGCACACAAATTTGCCTCATGCTGTTTTTTTGGCAAAGATGACTTTACGGTTTACGGACTATTTGCGCACCCAGAGCATTAAGGCGTTTATCAATATCCTGATACCCACGATCAATCTGCTCAATATTGTGTATCACGCTGGTACCTTCGGCCGAAAGTGCAGCGATGAGCAGTGCAACGCCAGCCCTGATATCGGGTGAAACCATGGAGGTTGCCCTCAATCTCATTTGGTGATTATGCCCTATTACCGTAGCCCGATGCGGATCGCAGAGGATAATCTGAGCGCCCATGTCGATGAGTTTATCCACAAAGAACAGGCGGCTCTCGAACATCTTCTGGTGGATTAATACTGCACCCTTGGCCTGGGTGGCTACCACCAGGAAAACGCTGAGCAGGTCGGGGGTTAGCCCCGGCCAGGGAGCATCGGCAATGGTCATAATGGAGCCATCTATAAATGTTTCTATCTCGTAGCCGTCCTGAGCCGGAACATGAATGTCATCGTTTACCCTGTTGAACTGAATACCAAGCCTTCTGAATGAAGCGGGGATGATTCCCAAATCATCGTACGATACGTTTTTGATGGTAACATCGCTCTGTGTCATGGCAGCCATGCCAATGAAGGAGCCGACCTCTATCATATCAGGGAGTATGGTGTGCTCGCAACCCGTGAGCGATTCCACCCCTTCGATGGTAACCAGGTTGGAGCCAATACCCGAGATCTTTGCCCCCATTGAGGTTAACATTTTACAGAGCTGCTGCAGGTATGGTTCGCAGGCAGCGTTGAAGATGGTTGTTTTTCCGGGAGTTAGCACTGCCGCCATGATAATATTGGCTGTACCCGTTACCGAAGCCTCGTCTAACAGCATGTATGCCCCCTTCATATTCTTTCCCTTTACCTCAAAAAAGTTCTCCTTGGGATCGTAATGGAAAGTGGCGCCCAGATTTTGGAAACCAACGAAATGGGTATCGAGCCTGCGCCTACCTATCTTATCGCCACCCGGGCGGGGGATATAGCTTACACCGTATCTGGCCAGCAGCGGTCCCACAATCATGATGGATCCCCTGAGCGCTGCAGCCTTGGCTTTAAAATCACTGGTTGTAAGGTATTTAATATCAACATTGCTTGCCCTGAACGTGCATACCGAGGGCGAATGGCGGGTTACCTCAACCCCCATGCATTGCAGCAGTTCGATAAGTTTGTTTACATCGCGAATATCTGGGATATTGCGAATGGTAACCTCATCGGCGGTGAGGAGCACAGCACAGATAATCTGCAGCGCTTCGTTCTTTGCGCCCTGGGGAGTGATTTCGCCATGTAAACGCTTTCCTCCCGTAATTTCGAAAATTGCCATGGTAGGGGGATTTTATTTATTTTTCCTTTGCGAAAATTTCTTCTTGCTCTTGTGAGGAGTCATCTCCCTGATCTCGTTAAGTTTAAAGTCGGGAGCAAGGGTCAGCTTGCCGTTACTCAACTCTGTCATATCACGGATAATGTCCTCATCGGATACGGAATCCTTGTTCCATATTAAGAACGATTTTTTCATGTGGTTGGCAATAAGCTCAGTAAGCGCATTCTTTTGATCGCCCTCCTCCATCTCGATAGCTTTGGCAATCATCATTTCAATGGATCGGCCATAGTGCTTGAACCTAATGGGATTGGTGGGATACGGCACGATTTTGGGCTTTTCGTAGATGGTGTTGATATCGGGTTTTGGGTAAGGCGAATCGATATCCAATTCAAAATCGGACATGATATGCAGGTGATCCCAGAGTTTATGCTTAAAATCGTTGATATCGCGCAGGTGAGGGTTCATATTTCCCATGACGAAAATAATGGCCTTGGCCATTTTATTCCGTTCTTCACGATCCTCCACGCTCCGCAGCTGGTTGACCATTTGCTGAATGTTCCTTCCGTATTCGGGAAGTTTAAGTTGCTTACGCTGGGTATTGTAATCCATAATTTGATGTGTGGTTTTGCTTGTGAAAAGTAGTTAAAAAATAAATACGAACAAACGATTATGCCATTGCAACCTGCTTATCGGACAAGAAAAAATGGCTCCAACAAGGGAAGTATGTCAGGATTATGTTTTTTATGCCGCTAACTCCAACCTTTATCCTCAATGGCCTATCCGTGAACAATAATCGTACTTGTGTAATGGGCTTTCTCTTGTTAAACAGAAAAAGGAACTCCGATTTCACTCCGCAAAGCTAATCTATTAAGAGAAAAAAAACAAATGCACAAACCGGTGGCATTTTATCATTCAGACCAATAAATAAGTTTAAAAATGGATTATCAATAATTACTTTTGCCTAATTTTACATGCAGATGTTCGTTTAGCGAAAACATCATTTTGATATTTCGTATTATTGATGTAGGTTTGATGAGAATAATGCGGTTTTCTTTTCGCCAAATGGCAATGGCTGTGAGGTTTACCATTTTTTCAAAACTATTAGAGCACCGTGAATAAACTTGCCCGATATATCATCATAGCAACAGGATTGGCCATTGTGGTCTTCCTCCTGTGGTATTTCATCAATATTGTGGCGTTCATCCTGGTATCGGCCGTTCTGTCGCTTATCGGGAAGCCCATTGTTGACCTGTTAATCCGCATAAGAATAAGGCAATGGCATTTGCCAAGGTCGTTGGCTGCTGCAGCCGCACTTATCGTTCTTTGGGCGCTATTCCTTCTCTTTTTCAGGGTAATGATACCATTGGTTATCAGCCAAATCAACGAGTTGAATACCGTGAACGTTCCGAATTTGATTGAGAACTTTAAAGATCCCATTGACAAAATTGACAGGTTTATCCAGAACTATCTCCCCGCCTCGGTTCAGGATTTTTCCTTTCACGATTTTTTTGTTGAACGAATCTCCACGGTGATTAACGTTGAAATTGTTACCCGCATCTTCAGCTCCACCGCTAATCTCATTGGAAATGTGGTGATTGCAACATTTTCCATCTCTTTCATCACCTTCTTTTTCATGAAGGATGAGGGGCTGTTTTTTGAGGGTGTAACCATGCTTTTTCCCGAGAAGTATGAGCAGAACATTAAGCGGGCTCTGACCAGCATCAACAAACTCCTTCGCAGGTACTTTATAGGAATAGTTTTTCAGAGCACAGCCATAATGATTTTAGATACAATTGGGTTTATGATTGTGGGGATATCATTCCAAACGGCTCTGGTCATAGGGCTGTTCTGCGGCATACTCAACGTAATTCCCTACGTTGGGCCAATTATTGGTGCCCTGCTGGGCATTGTCATAGGCGTTGCTACCAACCTGAATCTTGATTTTTCCACAGGAATAATCCCGCTTATGATATACATGGGCATCGTATTTATCATTGTTAAGCTCATTGATGACTTCTTTTTCCAACCCTTCATTTTTTCCAACAGCGTGTATGCACACCCATTGGAAATATTCATTGTGCTGCTTATAGCGGGCAGCCTTGGAGGAGTATTGGGCATGCTTTTGGCCATTCCGGGCTACACAATCATCAGGGTATTTGCCAAGGAGTTTTTGAATAATTTCAGGGTGGTGCAGAAATTAACCCAGAAAATATAGCTGAGTTTACTATGCAATTACTATATTTACACACCGAAAGAATATTACCATGTTCAAATATTTTGCTCCCCTTATTCTTTGCCTGACGTTGATTAGCGAACTTGCTACGGGTCAGGATGAACAAATTTTTTCGTACAGGTTTTTGGAAACCGACAACCCGCAAGGCAAGTCGGTGGTGGCATTCACATCACTTGCCCCGGCAGCAGCCACAGGGCACTCGTGGAATTTCGGTCAGGGTGGTGCCACTTCATCCTCTGAAAATCCCACCTTTGAATACGACATATCCCTTACTTCGCTTTTCACTGTCACCCACAGCTACACACTCAACGGCGAAACGGTCTCGCAGGAGGTCGAGATTCAGGTCAATCCGGCATATTTCATGGTTTTCCCCGAAAATGTATTGGGAAATCTGGCATCGCTAAAAAGGATTATTCGCAGTGCGTTTATGATTGAAAAGAACGACACTTCACTGTTGGGGAACATGCGATTCGAGTGGACATTCAACGGTTTTACCCCCAGCAATTACTCTTTTCAGAATGCTTCCTATTTCGATTACCCCAACGTTTACCATACCTTTAGCGATGGCGGCAAGTATCTGGTTTCCCTTAAGGTGCACCACATTAGCAATGTGGCCAATACGGCCGAGTACTCCGATACCATTACCGTTGAGCCTACTTTCGGAGCCGATAAGCTCAATTTCGAAAACATTCCCAATGTCATCACGCCCAATGGCGATAGCATAAACGACTATTTCGAGGTTGTAACCAGCGGTACAAGCCGCCTTTCGTTTAAGGTCTTCACCCGTTCGGGACAGCTGGTTTACCAGCACGAGGCCAACGTGGTGAAATGGGATGGAAAAAATTACTACGGAAAGGATTTACCCGAGGGCATTTACTATTTCATCCTCGATGACTTAGACGGAAAGTATAACTCTGCCAAGGGTTTCTTTTACATCTATCGGTAAAGGATTTTTCCCATAACTATCCTTCTCACTTTTTTGCTCCTTTCGCCGGAAAGCGTTAATGGTAACTTTCGGGCATTCCCTGGTATTTCATCACCAGCTCAGGCTTACCGCAGAACACAAAGCTGTGGTTCATATGGTCCCTTTCGTCCAGGCTTATCCGCCTGAATACATCGGCCCAGCTATCCACGTCGGCATACTGTTTTACCAGTGGGTTGGTCACTTTCTGCTCCTCCCACTGAGGATTATCGTTCACCAGCTTGGCATACACCAGCTCAGCATGGTTTTCGAACTCCGCATTGAAGAGGAAAGCCCTCTTTTGGCTTATACAAGCCATAAGCCTTGATATGACGATGTATGTAAATACAACGAAAAAGACAACCACCGGATTCAGGTACCACCTATCCCTGATGCCATCCTCCTTCATCTTCTCGTGAATGACCAAAAGGTGCATATACTCATTGTCCTGAGCCTCGCGCCCCCAGTCGATTACCCGCTGATACCCCCGAACCCTCTCCAAATTCCTGAATCTTCGGGTTAATTTCAGGTAATGGCGAATCTCCCATACCCTGTATGGTATGCTGGCAAGGATTTCCAGCAGTTTAGCCTTGGAAAGATCATCCTTCTTCCCTGCCACTAAATCCATCCCAAAGAAGAAAAGCTTGGCCATTGCGCTATACTTATATCGGGGAGTTGCCAATGTTGCGCTGTGCTCCTTTTTCAGGTCTATCGTTGCTTTTGTCATCGTATGCAATTATGTAGATTTAATACTTTTTTGCCGATGCGAAAATAGACAATAAACGGATATAACCAATAGGTTTAGAGAGGCCAACACACTATTTATCAGTTAGCATTTATTCCATATTCGAACCAACGTCAAAAAATTGTGATAAAATATTTGGAAAATGTTACCTAATTAGATAACTTTGCAGCATTGAAGAAAAATTTATTAGGAACATTTTCTACTACAAGAATTACTACTTGGTTTTCTTTAATAAACTTAAACCAGAAGTCAGGAAGAAGTTCAACTGGACATTGAAGTTGATAGCAACTCAGAAAAGAGTTCCCACTAAGTTTTTCAGACATATTGAAGGAACCACAGAAATTTATGAGGTTCGCGTTGAAGTCGGAAGTGATATTTACAGGGTTTTCAGTTTCTTTGATAAAGGACAATTGGTGATACTTGTAAATGGATTTCAGAAGAAAACGCAGAAAACTCCTAGAAAAGAGATTGAATTAGCAGAGATACTGAAAAAACAATACTTCGATGAAAAAGAAAGCAAGCAATAATCTTACTTCGTTTGCAGATCACTTAGACGAGCAATACGGAAAGAGAGGAACAGAGGAGCGTGAAAGGTTTGAGGAAGGATTTGAGGCTTTCAGGCTTGGCGTAATGCTTCAAGAATTGCGCAAAGAAAAAGGATTGACCCAAGAGCAGCTCGCAAAAAAATGTGGAACCACAAAAACGTATATCTCTAGAATTGAGAATAACGCATCTGACATTAGGCTTTCCACGCTAATGAGAATTATAAGCGAAGGACTTGGCGGACATCTTCGGGTGAACGTCGATATGAAATAAAGGCACAATGGCTTACAGCGGGATTATCCTTTTTATGACAGAGATAGGTTTAAAAAGTTGGCTACTTTTTGCTAATTTTATATCAGGTCAGCTAATTTGAAGTTCCAATCCCCCAAACAAAACAAACACACGGAAGATTATTTTATCGGAAGCTAAAATGATTATGTCAATTCGCAAGGATTAGCATTACCCTTTGCGGATGCCGCTAAATGACCATCTGAAGCTGAAGAAATTGGAATATCGCGATAAGCCTACGCTTCCCACATTGGTCAAAGCGTAATCAACCGCAATACCTTTAAATTTGATGCCAAGGCCGATATTGGGCTGAATGACCAAAGCAGTTTTATCATCGAACTCCTTAATTTTCTGGAGGTTATTAACACCTCCCCTGACAAATAATAGGTTTTTGTAACCCAATTCGATACCCAATCGGGGTTCAATACTGGCCAATCTGGATGCAATGGGGGTGTTGCGCTTACCATCAAAGTAGAAAACTCCGTTGAATTCGGCCAGCAGCGTTACCTCATCGGAAAGGCTGAATGTTCGTGCTACCCCGGCCGACATCTGCGGGAGGGTTATCTCAAGGCTATTGTCGGGAGCCCTGTTGAACGTGCTGTCGCCTACGGTTATCTCCAGCTCATCGTTGTTGAAACTCCAAATGTTAAGAGTAGTGGTGATATCGCGTATATTAGCGCCGAACAACCAGTCGTTCAGCCTGTAGGTGGCTGCAGCATCAATTCCAAACCCCCAGGCATTGGCAAATTTGCCCACGTTGCGGTAGATAATCTTGGCGTTACCGCCAACAGAGAGCCCTTCAACGGGCAACCTGCGAGCATAGGACAGCAGGAATGCGTAATCGGCCACGGAGAACAACTTCAGCCTGTCGTAGTTGAAATTGCCATCGGCATCCATCAGGTCGATGGTATTAGGAATGTCATCAACGCCGAAGCGTATGATATTGATAGCCAAAGCCGACAGGGTGTCGGGGCGATGGGCGAAGCCCAGATGGTTGTAACCTGCCATTCCGGCAAAGTAGTTGGCATGCATCCCCCCTACTTCATACCTCTTGGACATCCCTGTTAGCCCTGCAGGGTTCCAGTATGCTGCCTCAAGCCCTGAGCATGCGGCTACCCCGGTATTGCCCATGGCAAGCCAACGGGCACCTACACCGATATTCAAAAAATCGTTGCTATACTTTGCCGTTTGTGCATAGGCAAAGAGTTGAAGGAGAGAAAAACAGAAAAACAGGGCAACTTTCCTCATGGCTTCTGATTATTCAAAGGCGAAAACCCACTATTGCTTTAGAAACATACGTAAATCAATTTAGCTTTACTTTCCACAGGGTTTTACGCTCAAATAACTTACTTTTGTCAAAAATATTGCACCAAGCCAAAAAATATGACCACTCCCAATCCCATTAAGCACACCCCCAACATTATCACCCTGGCCAACCTGCTGGCCGGCTGCTTATCAATAGTATCGGCTTTTGAGGGCAACCTGCTTCTGGCCGGGTACCTCATACTGCTGGCGGCCATCTTCGACTACTTCGACGGGTTTACGGCACGTCTGCTCAAGGCATACTCGCCCCTGGGCAAGGAGTTGGACTCGCTTGCAGATTTGGTGAGTTTTGGGGTAGCCCCATCAGTGCTGCTGTTTCACTTGCTTAGGGATTCACTCAATATTCCCGCTACCGAAGGGTTAACCGCCGGGCACACCCTGCTGGTCATTCCCTTTACCGTGGCCATTTTTTCGGCTCTCCGATTGGCAAAATTCAATATCGATACACGGCAAACCGTGTCGTTCATCGGGCTTCCCACCCCGGCCAATGCCATGTTCATCGTCGGGCTAATCCTTGGTTTGGACAGCCCCTTCGCAAAGTGGTTCCAAATTGTTACCTCTTCGCCCACGGCCATCATTGCGTTGTCGTTGGTGCTATCGGCACTGTTGGTTGCGCCCATTCCCATGTTCTCCCTCAAGGTTAAATCGCTCAACATTAAGCAGATGTGGCGACAACACCTGCTCATAGCGCTATCCCTGCTCTCCATTTTTATCCTTGGCAGGGCTTCGCTGACCCCGATAATACTGCTGTATATCCTGATTTCCATTGTGGGTCTGATTTTTAAAGAAGAGTAGCATCGTGAACATCAATCCCATCGTTGAGAAGGCTGTCAATCTGGCAAAAGCGTACCACTCATCAGACACCACCGGACACGACTGGTGGCATGTGTACCGTGTTTGGAGACTGGCTAAATACATAGCCCTGCACGAGGGTGCAGATATGCCAACCGTAGAACTGGCAGCGCTGTTTCACGACATGGACGACTACAAGATTACCGGTGTGCACAATAATAGCCTTGCCAATGCTCGTGAAGCCCTCAAAGAACTGCATGTTGACAACCTAACCGCCCAAAGGGTAATCCGTGTAATTGAGGAGGTTTCGTTCAGGGGTGCGGGAGTGGATACAACACCGTCGTCGCCGGAAGCATGCGTGGTGCAGGATGCCGACAGGCTCGATGCCATTGGGGCTATTGGCATTGCAAGAGCATTCGCCTACGGCGGTGCCAACAGCAGGGAAATGCATATACCTCAGGAGAAGCCCCAACTGCATAAATCATTCGATGAGTATAAAAGTGCCACAGGCAGCACCATTAACCATTTCTACGAAAAATTGATTTTGCTGAAAGACCGCCTTAATACCAATACCGCAAAAGCGCTGGCTACAGGCCGTCACGAGTTCCTGCTGGAGTTCCTGAATCGGTTTTTGGAGGAGTGGGAATTGAAGGATATTGATAACCCCGTCCGTGGGAAAAAATGATATTGTAAAATGCGAAAGGTAGCAGTTATCGACTTGGGAACAAATATTTTCCACCTTGTGGTTGCCGCCGTTAACGACGACGGAACTTTTCAAATAACCCATAGTGAAAAACTCCCGGTTAAGCTGGGCGAGGGAGGAATTACCCAGGGTGTTATTACACCTGAGGCGATTGATCGTGGTATGGGTGCCATTGGCGAACTCATGCGAACCGCACTGCTGCACGGAAGCCATGAGCTTTTTGCCTTTGCCACATCGGCCATTCGCAACGCCTCCAACGGGGATGCGTTTGTGAGCGAGGTTAAAAATCTTTTCGGCATTGACGCAAAGATTATCACGGGTGATGAAGAGGCAGAGCTAATTTACTTTGGCATTCGACTGGCAGCACCTCTTAACGAGCAGAACGTTCTGATGGTCGATATTGGCGGTGGCAGCAACGAGATTATCATTGGCAACAGCCAACAGCTGCTGTGGAAACGCAGCTACAACCTTGGCGTTGCACGCCTAGTGCATATGTTCAATCCCTCCGACCCCATCGAACCCTTTGAAATTGCCCAGATTGAACGCTACATCGAGAACGAACTTTCGGATTTGATTGACCCCGTGGCCAAATACAAACCAACAGCAATCATAGGTAGTTCGGGGTCGTTCGACACCTATCGGAGCGTTCTCACCCTAAGCAGGGCCATGGAAGACAGCTCTGCACTCAGTGCAAACATTCCCATTGATGAATATATTAAGTTGCACAACTACCTGTTGACCACTACGGCAAAGCAACGCTATGCCATTCCGGGCATGGAACCCGTTAGGGTTGAGTTCATTGTATCGGCGTCAATTTTCACCCATTTTCTTATAAAAAATTTTGGGATAAAAAGTATGATGCAATCATCGTACTCGCTGAAAGAGGGCGCATTGTGGAAGTTGGTTAACAGCTAAACCATTCAAGGGAGTCGACATCAAAAGCAAAACTCATGCTTTTTGATGCTTTTCCTATGATCAGTGATTTTATTGCCTCTCACAAAGGAGAGTTTTCTGCCTTGCTAACGGCATTCTTTTGGACATTCAGCGCAATAGCCTTCGAGTTTGCGGGTAAAAAGATTGGTTCGCTCTCGGTGAACATCTTCAGGTTAATGGTTGCTTTCATTCTCCTCTCCCTCTACTCATGGATTGTACGTGGCGTCATCTTCCCCACCGATGCCAGCGTTCACAACTGGATTTGGCTCTCGCTTTCAGGATTGGTAGGATTCGTTTTGGGCGATTTGTGTTTGTTTCAGGCTTACGTGGTAGTTGGTGCACGCATTTCCATGCTAATCATGGCATTGGCTCCGCTCATCGCAGCGATTTTTGGTTGGGCATGGCTGGGCGAAGTGGTCACGCCAAAACAGGCCATGGCCATGGTGATTACATTCCTTGGCATCGCCGTGGTGATACTCCGAAGAGAAGATGTCAACCCCAATGATGTCAACGGCAACGGAAGGCGAAAGGTGAAATTCTCATACCCTGCTTGGGGCATACTGCTGGCTCTTGGCGGTGCCGTAGGACAAGGCGGAGGGCTTGTGCTCAGCAAGTACGGCATGGCCGACTACGACGTTTTCTCCTCAGTTCAAATAAGGGCAGTGGCAGGGCTTGTGGGCTTTTCGCTTATTTTTACCATGTTCAACAGGTGGGGCAATCTACGCAAAGCCCTGCAGAATTCAAAAGCCATGGGTCGTCTGGCCATCGGTGCTTTTTTTGGGCCGTTCATGGGGGTTTCAGCCTCACTTTGGGCAGTGCGATTTACCACCACCGGCGTGGCCTCAGCAATAATTTCCATCGTCCCTGTGCTGATAATTCCCTTCTCGATTCTCTTTATGCACGAGAAGTTCAAACCCAGGGATTTGGTGGGTGCCGTAATAGCCATTACGGGGGTTGTGGTCTTTTTCCTTTAACCTTTTTTCTCCATTTTTTCCATTTTAAACGAACAATCGGCCAGTTAAAAGTTGTTCATTAAAAACCATATGCTTAATTTTGATGTGGTGTATTGCTTATCGTTCACAAAACCCCACGGATAAAAAGGGAATACCTTTAAGTGGAAGTAGCCCCTGAACGAGCAATAGTCAGCATTGCAACGAAATGCCAGTATTAGCCTTTGATTTTTTATAAGATGAAACCCTATACCCAGAATAAACTCTAAAAAATTAACCATGAGAACATTTATCAAACACATGGGATTAACCCTACTTTTCGGGGCATTCTCATTCTTGCTTTCGGCATACGATGATGCCCGGCTGATGCGGTATCCCGACATCAATGGCAATCAAATTGTATTTGTTTACGCCGGCGACCTTTGGACGGTGGATGCCAATGGCGGCGAGGCGCGGCAGCTCACCTCGCACAAGGGGTTGGAACTGTTTCCCAAAATATCGCCCGATGGGAAGTGGATAGCTTTCTCGGCCGAGTATAGCGGTTCGCGCCAGGTTTACATCATGCCATCGCAAGGCGGAACTCCCAAGCAATTAACCTATTACAACGACGTTGGGGTGATGCCCCCGCGTGGAGGGTTCGACAACGTGGTGCTGGGATGGACTCCCGACAGCAAAAGGGTACTTTTCCGCAGCAACCGCACACCCTATGGCGACAGGATGGGCAACTACTACCTTGTGAGCATTGACGGAGGCCTCGAAGAGGAGCTTCCCATTCCCCACGGAGGTTTTGCCGACCTTTCGCCCGATGGGAAAAAAATCGTGTTTACATACGTAGATAGGGAATTTCGCACATGGAAGCGTTACAAAGGTGGCCGCGCATCCAATCTCTGGATTTACGATTTGGAGAAGAACACCTCCGAGGAAATCACCGATTTCAAGGGCACCGACCATATACCCACCTGGTATCGCGATAAAATCTACTTTGCCTCCGACCGCGACCTGTGGCTCAATATCTACAGCTACGATGTCAAAACCCGTGAGGTGAAGCAGATTACCAAGCACAATAAATTTGACGTGATGTGGCCCAGCGGACGAAACGGGCAGATTGTGTACGAGGTGGGCGGACAGCTATACAAGCTGAACCTCGAAACGGAGCAAACCCAACGCGTTACTGTGAACATCAACTACGACTTTGCTAACACCATGCCCTACCACAAAAACGTGAAGGGTAACATCAACAGCTTTGCCATCTCACCCGGTGGCAACAGGGTGCTTTTCGATGCCCGTGGCGATATCTTTTCGGTACCCGCAGGCGAAGGAACTACCCACAACCTCACCAATATGCAGGGGGTACGCTCGGTGTTCCCGCAGTGGTCGCCCGATGGGCGATGGATTACGTACTACTCCGACGACACGGGGGAGTATGAGGTTTACCTGCTGGAGAATAAGGAGTATGCCAAGCCCAAGCAGATTACCAAAAATTCGAAAGGTTGGAAGTACCCCGCCACTTGGTCGCCCAACAGCAAGATGCTGGTGTTCTTCGACCGCTCCATGAAGCTGCAGCTGCTAGACGTAGAATCGGGTCGCATAACCGTTGTGGATACACCCACCTCCGACGAGATTCGCAGCTACGAATTCTCGCCCGACTCGCGTTGGATTGTATATACCAAGAACGGGCCCAACGACCAGGGAACCATCTGGGTTTTCAACATTGAAACCGGCAAAGCACGGCAGCTAACCGATGGCACTTTCTCCGACAGAGGGCCGGTCTTCTCAAAGTGTGGCAATTACATCTTCTTCATCTCCAATCGTGATTTTAACCTCGACTTTTCCAGTTTCGAGTTTACCTATCTTTACAATAAAGCCTCGCGGATTTACGCCCTTGCGCTGAGAAAGGACAGCCCAAAACTTTTCGAACCCAAAGAGACCACCGAATCGGCTGGAAAAGCCGATAAGAAGGAGGAGCCCAAGAAGGATGTTATGGTATCCATCGATTTTGAAGGGGCCAACCAACGCATCGTTGCGTTCCCGTTGCCATCGCAGGATTACTGGGGTTTGCAGGCAGTTGAAGATGGCGCTGTTTACTTCGACGAAGGAGGGATGCAACGCTACAACGTTAAGGAGCAGAAGAACGAGCTCATCATGGCGGATATTGAGACGGGTATAGTCTCGGCCGATGGCAAAAAATTCATCTACCGCAGCAGGGGCGATTACGGAGTTACCTCCCTTGCTCCCAACCAGAAAGCGGGCGATGGCAAACTCAACCTCGACAACCTGACCATGCGCATTGAGCCAAGGAAGGAGTGGAATCAAATCTTTGTGGATGGGTGGCGCATCTTCCGCGACTTCTTCTACGTTGATAACCTGCATAACGTGGACTGGAACGGCTTCCGTCAGAAGTATTCGGAACTGCTGCCATACCTCAACCACCGTTTCGATTTGGATTACATCTTTGGCGAAATCATTGCCGAAACCAATACAGGACACTCCTATGCCGACTGGGGCGACTTTGAGCGTGTGCAGCGCCTGGAAACGGGCTTGCTGGGAGCCAAACTTAAAGGCGATCCTGCCAACAAACGCTACATTATCTCGAAAATATTTCCGGGAGAAAACTGGAATCCCGAACGCCGTTCGCCACTCACGGAGCAAGGCATTGATATTGCCGAAGGCGAGTATCTGATTGCCATTGAGGGCACTGATATTACCACCGACGACAACCCGTACAGATTTCTCGAGAACAGGGTTAACGTTGCCACCCGTATCACGGTGAACAGTAAGCCTACGGCTGTCGGCGCACGCACCTATACCATCCGCCCCATTGCCAGCGAGCTGGAGCTGATGCATCTCGACTGGGTGAATACCCGTCGTGCCATGGTGGATAAACTCTCGGGAGGCCGAATCGGGTATATCTACGTCCCCAACACGGCGGTGGAGGGCAATCGCGAGCTGCATCGCGGGATGTATGCCTACCACCACAAGGATGCGCTGATAATCGACGAGCGCTTTAACGGCGGTGGATTTATCCCCGACAGGATGATTGAAATGCTCACACGCGAAACCCATGCCCTGTGGCACAGGGCAGGACTGGAGCCCATGCGTACTCCCGGCATAGCCCACGATGGGCCCAAGGCCATGCTCATCAACCAGTACTCATCGTCGGGTGGCGATGCGTTCCCCTACTTCTTCCGCCAGAAGAAACTTGGCACCATCATCGGTACCCGCACCTGGGGCGGATTGGTGGGGATAAGCGGTAACGCCGGACTGGTGGATGGCGGCTATATCTCCGTTCCCCGCTTCGGTATTTACAATAGCGAGGGTCAATGGGTAGTTGAGGGCGTTGGCGTTTACCCCGACATAGAGGTGATTGATGCCCCGCACTTGCTATACCAAGGGCACGACCCGTCGCTGGAGAAAGCGGTGGAGGTGCTGATGAAGCAACTGGAGGAGAATCCTCCCAAAAAATGGCCTGTCCCCGCCGATCCCGACCGCAGTGGCTGGATTGAGGTGGAGATTAAGTAAATTGCATAGCACTTTGCCATACATAGGCAAACCCACAAACAGTCGGTATCAGGCATATGGCCGATACCGACTGTTTCGGTAAAAAAGTGAATCACAGCATGAAAAGACTTCACTACATCGATCAACTTCGGGCCCTGGCCATATTCCTTATTATCTTCGAGCACAACGACCATTCATCGTGGCTAAGCGCTTTCTCAACCTCTTTCAGCGTTCCACTTTTCTTTGTCATTTCGGGATTTGTAAGTGGAGACAAGTCGGATATTGCCATTGGCCAATATTTAAAAAAGCAGTTCAACCGGTTGATTGTGCCCTACCTATCCATTGCCATAGTGCTCTACATTTTCTGGTTTTTTGTGGGAAGGCATTACGGCGAAAGCGCCGACAAGGCGTACCATCCCATAAAAAATCTTGTGGGCATTCTCTATGCCCAAGGCGGCCCCGACTACATGAACTGGGGTATTCCCATGTGGTTCCTCCCGGCACTTTTCATGGTTGGGCTCATCGATTTTTTGGTATCGAAAATTCCGTTCCGCTTCCGGTTCATACCGGCCATTGTGGTACCCATAGCGGGCTATGCGCTGTTCAAAACTACATCAACCCACCTGCCCTGGAGCCTTGATGTGGCCATGGCGGTTTACGGCTTTTACTTTGTTGGCACCCTCATTCGCAGGTTTAACCTAACCGAAAAGATGAATAATGCCATTTTGCTAATGGCAATATCCCTGCTGTTTTTTATTGTCCATGTATCCATGGCAGGGTACAACGGTAGGGTGCTTTACTACTACAGCGACTATGGCAACCAGTTCTATCTGATGTACCTGAACGGTTTGGCAGGTTTTATCTGGACTTTCTGCCTATTCAAGCTGATACCGCTAATTAAACCCATGGCCTGGGTTGGTCGCAACACGCTGCCCCTGCTGGGGTTTCATCTCCTTGCCATGACCTTTATTAAGGGTTTTGCCCTTTTTGTGCTGGGTATCGAAATTGAGTTCAACGTATGGATATCCCTCCTCTTGGCCTTAGTTCAGATTTTGCTGGTAATACCCGTTATCCTGTTCCTCAACCGTTACCTGCCGTTTATGGTTGGTAATCGGGTGAAAAGAGGCTCTGCCTGACATCTAAGTAAGGCGAATGAATGGCTGCTCCGTGGAGGATGGTATGAAAAAGAAAAGAGGTGTTGATGGTCTTGCTTCGGTTGGACATCAGGCTCTCCACCTTTTCGGGGTACTTTTCCCTGAACGATTGCGATAGCCAGATAAAACCCGCAGGGTTTTGCTCGGTGGGGGTGTTGTTGGTGTGAAGCCATTTGCCCTGCTCGCCAAACGATTGTCCGTGATCGGCAAGGAAGATGAGCAGGGAATTCTCCTGCTCTATCTTTCCAATGATTATATCGAGCAGGTAATCGGAGAAAAGCGTGGCATTGTCATAGGAGTTTATCATCATCTCGCGGTTTTCTTCCGAAATAACCTTGGAGTGCATTATGGGTTTGAAAATGGCAAAAGTATCGGGATAGTTGCTGTTGTACCACCAGTGATTGCCGATGAAGTGCAGATTAACCAACATCCTGGGCCTTTTTTGCTCCATCAGCCCGAAGAATGGCTCCAGCAGGTCGGAGTCCATCTTTTTCAACACGCTGTAATCCGACAGCTGCGGCTTGTTCACAAACACCGTATCGCACTCGCCAACAAAAAACCTATAGGTTTTGGTGGGATTCTGGTTACCCAGCCAGGCTGTGTAAAAGGTGCTTTCTTTAAAGGCATCTATGAATGAGCTCTCGGTGGCCACCGGGTCGATGGAATCGGCCCCGGCCCTTGTTAGGATGTAGGGCAGGCTCTGAGCCGTATGGGTGTAGGGCGTAAACAGATGCGGCAGCGACACTACTCCCCTCCTCTCCATGTTGGGCATGGTGACCCTGTGATAGCCGTTCATCTGCACATGGTCGGCACGCAATGCCTCGCCAATGACAAAGACCACCAGCAGGGAATCCTCGTCGGTGTATGCACCCTTGCCCACCATCAGCCTGTCTTTCGACAGCTCCCGCCGCTCTTTCAGGTACTCCTTTGTGGCCAAATAGTACGAAAAGGGATTGCGCTGGAGCATAGTGTTATACCTCTTCCTATTCACATACCAAAATGCAGAGTAGCAAGCGACAAAAAGCAGTATGGCCACGTATGCCTGCCTCCGCGTCCACCTAAACCTAAACCGGAAGATTATTGCAACGGCACTGAGACCAAGGGTAACAAGCAATGTTATCAGCAGGGGGAAGGTGAAAAAGCCCGATGCCTCCTGAGCATTGGTAAAGAAAATGGACTCAATGAGCGCCGAGTTAATGCTCACATCGAACTGCCATGTGAAAAGTGCCGTTGCCGATGCAACCGCCACGAACAGTGGGAAAGCCACCATAAATACGTACCTGTTCAGGCTGAGCAGAAGCACCAGGCACAGCATGCCCATGGCTGCAATACTCCAATGCCCGATGACAAGCACCAAATCGCTGATCCCCTCAAAGGGGTAATGCTTATAGTTGGGCACCAGGATTATGATGGAAAACACCAGCGTGGTGACAATGAGAAAAAGGATAAAGGGGAAGTGCCTGACCAGATACCTCATGGTTTTTTTTGGTAAAAGTATATAAATCGCAATGATCTCTCCAAAAGATAATGCCCAAAAATATTCTGCCTAAACCATTACGAAGCATATTTGGAGATGCCAATGGTTGAAGTACATTGGCCGCAGCATGGTTTTTTGGGATAAGGTGACTTTAGCAAAATCCATTGTGGTATATTTGTGAACTGATAACGGGCACCATGAATAAAAGGAAACTGTACTATATGCTTAGCCCGTCGCTTCGACGGGTTGTAAGACGGATTTACTACCTCCCCATCGATATTTTTGAGAGCGTAACCGGGAAGCGCGACGCCATAACACCGCCCAGGGGGAAGATTTTTATAGGCTCGGGCGATTTTCTGATGCAGGGCGAAAGGCTTTTGGACATTCTCACACAGCATGGAGGCCTTATGCCAAGCCATCGGGTGTTGGATGTAGGGAGCGGCATAGGTCGCGTGGCCATCCCTCTCACCAAGTATTTAGATGCCAAAGGCTCGTACGAGGGCTTCGACATTGTGAAGGCAGGCGTTGAGTGGTGCCAAAGGAGGATAACCCCTCTCCATCCCAATTTCCAATTCAGGCATATCGCCCTGAAAAACGACCTGTACAACCTGAGCACAACGGCCGAAGCACGAAATTTCGCATTCCCATACAGTGATGGTGAATTTGACCTGGTGTTCCTATTCTCTGTTTTCACCCATATGCTTCCCGAAGATGTTGACAACTACCTAAACCAGATTGAGAGGGTGTTGAAAAAGGGTGGCACCTGCCTGGCTACCTTTTTTATCCACAATGAGGAGAGCCAAAGGCTCATGGCCGGCAATAAGGGCTTGCAATTTAACCACGACCGTGGTCATTACCTACTGCTCGACCCGAGGGTAAAGGAGGCAAACGTTGCCTTTAAAGAGCCATACTTATTGCAGCTGTTTGAAAAGAACCAGCTGGCTGTGGAAAGGATACATTACGGCTTCTGGCCGGGCAGGGACAAGAATAGCTGTATCGATTTTCAGGATACCGTGGTGCTGAAAAAGCAGAAATAGGCTGATACGTTGGCTATGGCTTTATGAAAGTCAGCTTATAAATGTACCCTTTGCAAAAATTTTAATTTCACTATTGCTTAATAATCTGCTTTTTACAATTAACAGAGGCTGCTGTGAGTTTAACCTGATTGATGAGGTCTTTTCGCCATGTCCAAAATAATCTCTGCCACTGATTGTCTTCAAACATACACAACTACAGCAATTAACCCGCGTGGTTTGTCAAGATGGATTTAGATGATCTAAATCAACTTGTTAATAACTGACACAGAGCACATTAACGCGACGCCTTCATCGGTTGATGATACTATTCCATTCGTCAAGTATTGGCCTACGTTCGTGTAATAAATATTTCTTTTCCTGAGGAATAACGTAAAGGAAAGTAAAGAAACCAACACCCAAAAGTGATGATTGCCGACGACACCATATTAGAATTTGACTTCGGGCAGAAGCGAAGCAAAAAGCGGGTTTGGTCAACCATACTCGTGCTGATCATCCCCCTGCTGTTTATCATCCTCTTCTCGAGTTACCAACAACCCGATGAAGACATCGTAAGTTTTCAGATAACCTATAGTCCCATCGATTTCCAGTGCGACCTGCAGAGCCGGTTATACTCCATGGCCTGGGACGAGCATTTGGGCACTTGCGACGACCCTGAAAGCACTATCAACAATTTGGTGAAACTATTCTTCGAGCATAGGGATTTCGTACCGGTGTGGACCACCATTTACGATACTAATAAGCAGTTCAAAGGTTTGATGAGCCTAATTGACAGTGCTAAGTACCTGGGATTTCCCCTGGACTATTTTGATGCTAAATCCATAAAGAGTATCTGCAATACGTTCACAGAAACCAAATCATTGGAATCCAGAGTAAACCTTGAGCTGGCTGCAACCTTTTCAGCTTTTAAGCTGATGGCTTTCCTTAAATCGGGAATTTTGGGGGTATCTCTCTCACCCAGGCAGGCCGATTTCATGGCAACGCTGCCCGCACTTCTGGATAATGCCATTTCGCAAGATGATATTCGGGGGACCATGCTGGGGCTTCAACCCGACATGGTACAGTTCAACCGCATTGTCAACTCGCTCCCCCACTTCATCGACCTCCATTTGTCCATTCAGTTCACCACCCCGAAATTCATTGACGACCGCATGCTGGCCCGCGGTTTATACTACGCAGGGATAACCAATACTGCCGAAATTGACAGCAACGAAACCAATGCTCCGGCAATTGCCAAACTGCAACGCATGTATAATCTGCCCATAGATTCGGTATTGAATAAACCTACCCATCACATCCTGGTTTCGCTACTCCAGTATCGCTACTATCAGGCTTGCCTTAACCTCAACCGCCTGAGAAACCTCGACAATAACGACGAGAACTTTCTGTTTGTGAATATCCCCGAGTATAAGCTGCATGTTATTGAGTCGAAGCAGGAAAAGGAGGTTTTCAATGTGATTGTTGGCAAAACCGAAACTCCAACGCCCATATTTTCCAGCAACCTGGAAACGGTAATTACCAACCCACACTGGACGGTTCCCAAAAGCATAGTGAACGAAATGCTCCCAAAAATCCGCAGGGATTCCGCATACCTTCAAAAAAACGGCTACGTGGTGATTGATGGCAGAGAGCAGGTGGTGGATATGTCGAGCATCGACTGGAGCCTGAGCGATCCGCTGGGAACGAGGTACTTTCTCCGCCAAATGAATAGTTCAAGCAATGCGCTGGGGTTGGTCAAATTCATTTTCCCAAACGAATACAACGTTTACATCCACGATACCCCATCGAGAGGGCTTTTCCGAAATACAACCCGTACCTACTCCCACGGCTGTATACGTTTGGAAAACCCCGACAAACTGGCACAATACCTTACCGACAGGTATATTGATGATGAAAGTTGGAATATTAAAAAGCTTATCTCAAGCAAGGAGAGTAAAACCATCAATCTGAAGCAAAAACTTGGGGTTCATATACAGTACATTACCTGCTCCGGTAATGATGGTTACGGGATGGAGTTCTACAAAGATATTTACAACCTGGACAGGGATGAGATGGCTACAGTATTCCCAAATCAGCCGGAGATTTAGACAGAAGAGAGGAGTGGTAAATAAAAAGGCATGTGCCATTCTTAATCAAATCGATAACCTCGCGTGACTCGTCAACGGGCAAGGCAGGGCATCCAAAGCTTCGCCCCAAACGCCCGTTTCGCTCAATGAATCTCTCGCTCACATAGTCGGCGCCATGAATAACCACAGCCCTCTTCAGCGCATTGTCATTCAGTCCCTTGCTCATTCCCTGTATTCTTAGCGAATACCCATGCTTCCCTTCGTATGTGCTCTCCGTAACGTACAGCCCCAAACTGCTCTGATTGGAATGCACAGCGTTGGAGAATGATTCGGCATTGAGCAGCCCGGAATTCTTACCGTGGGCAACAAGCGTTCTTTTTACTACCCTACGGTTGCGGATATCGATTAGAAAGAAGCGTTTCTCTACCGAAGGTCTGCTGAAATCGATTATGGCGATGAGCGAATCGTTGTTCAGGCGTTGCTGCTGCCTCATGGTCTGATAACCTGTGAATGCCATCCGAATGGCAGGCTCGGGAATTCCCACCGAGTCCACAAGGATATCCTTCCAGGTAACGCCAACCGGCTCATTGATATCACTCTTACCAAGGTTGGGCGAGAAACCCGTAAATCCTATGGTTAGGGCAATTAACGCAACGAATGGTAGTATAAACTGTTTAAAACGGCTCACCGGATATAAATTTTTGCAAACTTACTTATTTTCGTCAACGCAAAAGAAGCGTTCGTCACTGATTTATCACCTTTTACCATTTTTTTATACACCAAATATCAGTCAGAATGTTTTTGATTTCAAAAAAATTATCCCGATGATTATGAATTTATGCTTGGAATACTTTTTGTAAATTTAGACCAACTACCAATAAGTTAAAATTATGAAGAGAACCGTTGTAATTGCCGCACTACTTGCCTTTACCTCCTGTGCAATACTGCAAAAGCCCACAGTTGTCAACCTTAAACCCATGCCCGTGGCCGATTTTTTGGATAACCCATTCGGACACGACGAGAGCATAAAGGCGTTTCAAAAATCGTTGCCCCAAGGGACAAAGGTTCAGAAGTTGCTTCGCCAAAGCGTGAGCAGAAACCAAAGTCCCGATACCATTTACAATTTCAAGTTCAAAAAATCGAAGGTTGTCATTTACAAAACGAAGTTTAACCAAGAGTACCTCCTGGGAGGTGTAATCTACAACCCTGAAATTGAGATGATCAATGGCATCCGCCAGGGGATGACCAAGGATAAGTTTTATGAGTCATTCACCGATCAGGAATTGGCTAAGGGCGATACCATTGAAATTGTCCACCCGCGCAAAGACAGGAAGTTTAACTTTTACTTCGATCAACGGGGTAGGTTGAACAAGTTCAGCTTTTCGGGAAACTCCTAAAAAAAAGCGGCCTGGAATACATTCAGGCCGCTTTTATCTTTTTCTTTCTCTCGCTATTTCAACGATAGCCCACTGAGTACTACTTTGCCAACCTCCCATGTGGCAGCACCACTGGTTGAACTGGTGTACTTAAAGGCCACGTAAATATTCTGCCCATCGTACTGCGACAGGTCGATATTACCGCTATCCACAAAGGTCCAGCCATTGCCGGGTGGGCGGTTAAACCCTGTCAACTCCACCCAGGTTCCCGATTCGGTGGGTTGGCTAACACCATCGTAATTATTGGAAACCATTACCTTCAAATCGCTGTAGCTGGTAATAAAGTTGATGGCTTCCCTGATGTTCATACGAACATCCACCTTATCCTCCAGATCTATGGCCGGCGACACCAGCCAATCCTCGTTCTCCTTGTTGCCCCCCTGGAATCCGCTGATGTAGGCACATCCCGAATCGTATGACTGCCACTGCCATTTTTGGGCACCTGTTATACTGTATTCTTTAAACTGACCCAAATTGGAGGTGAAATTTTCCACAAAGAATGGCTCAACCAGGGTACACCGCTCGCCGGTGAGATCCACATCATCTAAATTGCGCACGTAGAGTTGATATGTGGTAAGGTACTTACTAAGAATGGCTATCATAGTCCCGTTGCCTTCAGGGAGCAACTCTTCATGGAAATCGGCAAAGTTGCTGGTACGAACCACAATCTGGTGGCCATCGCAATCGGTTAATGTCCGGTTTGTGGTTGCGCTATTTTCAGCCCAAGGCTTACCCAACTCCGAATTATCAAACTGTACTCCATTAAGCACAATGAGCTTACCCAGGTTTTGATCGTTAATCCCCACAAGGCCTATGGGAGTGGGTTCAATTTCATTTCCAAGGGAAACAAGCTGGATATAAGCAGGGATGGCACCCTCTTCAATGCCACCAAGCCTGTCGAAACCACCGCTTTGGTACACCGACCCGCCAAGTTGAACCAATCCACCGTATGCCCCCAGTATCAGGTCTTTAACCCTGACCTTAATCCTGGCTCCAACAGGGAATTGTTTGTAAAGGTCTTTGGCATCGATTTTCAGATCAATACCCGTAGTTTCATCCTGTATAACCAAGTTCTTGTAGTAGTTCCCCGATTCGTCATCGGCCACAACCACCGCCTCAATGTAATTGGGATCGTGAATGGTAGGAAAGCCGCCCGTGTATTTCTGCTTAAGCTGCGCAATGGTTATCTTGGTAAGCCCATCAAAGGGATCCCACCAGGGATTGTCGAAATTCACCTCGCTGGTTCGGCGGATTATCAGCTGCACCTTATCATCGTATCTGCCCGCAATGGCAATTAACGATCCCTGCCCGCGGGGCACCTTTTCACTGGCAAACTTAGCGTAGCCACTGGTACGTACCATCACGGCGTTCCCCATGTTGTCCATCAGGGTAAGTTCGCCATACTCCTGATGCTCGGCATCGGCCCATGTCTTTGAGGTATCGGATTTGACAAACTGCACATTTTCCAGCCTGATAAGCTGCGACTCGTAGTCAAAAGTGTTCAGCTCGGGTATGGTAACCGTCTTAGGAGTTGTCGGCTTCAGGGTAGAAATCTTCTTAATATTCCTATCCACGTCCACCGAGTCGATTTGAAAAAGCTTACGGTAGTATTTAATGCTGATTCCATTCAGGTTGATATACATTGAATCGCCCTGATAGAGCCCACCCGGTGATTTAAGCCTAACCACAACACCTCCCGTTGCATCGCCAATGTAGGCCTCCTTGTATATGTTCCCCGACTTGTCGTCCATGGTAACCACCGCAAATACAGAGGTATCGCCTTTGAAGGTATGTACATTTCCCGGAGGACACAGCTGCCTGAGCTGAAATATGGTCAACGGTGTTCCTATGGGGATTTCTCTGGGCGACGGTGGACCAAACTGATCATCAATGCAACCGGCTAAAACAATGGCCAGCGGCAATCCCAACAATAGCGATTGTAATCTTCTTATCTTCATGTCTAAATCATTTTATCATTTTGTTAAAACCGGGGACCATTCAGCTTAACTTCGTATAAATGCCTTATAATCAACTGGCGATCGTTGCCATACTGACTTGCAATGGCAATTATTGAACCCTTGCCGTTGGGCACTTTCTCACCCGCAAAATTGGCAAAGCCATTGGTTCGCACCAGCACTGTATTACCATGTTCATCTTCCAGAGTTCTGTTCTCCGATATTTGGTTAACAGGGTCTGCATACGTTTTGGCCGTGTCGGTGGCAATGAATTGAACATTTTCCAACTTTATCAGAACCGATTGCAACCGCGTGGGGAAATCGGCAGCATACAGGTCGGGTATAGTAACCGTCTGCGGGTCAATCTTTATGCCCCGAGCCTGGGTAAACAGACTGGTAACAGCATCAACCCCGTCAATCTGCAGAAGCTTTTCGAAGTACTGCAAAGTGGAACCCTTAAGGCTTATCCGCAACAAATCGCCCTCGCGCAGCCTGCTGGTTGCTTTCAAACGGAGCAATACCCCTCCCGTATTATCCTGAACATACAGGTTCTTGTAAATATTGCCAGTACTCTCATCCATTGTTACCACGGCAAACAATGAGCTGTCGCCCACAAATGTGTGGCTTACCGAAGGCGGGAATTGCGCACGAAGATTGGCAATGGTTACAATGGATTGCTCATCCAGCACCGGTACAGGAGGCGAATCGAGCTCATCGTTGCAACCTGTAAAAGTTGCTGAAAGAACTAACGGTAAGAACCATCCGGCTATTTTTTTTACGCTATTCATCACGTAGTATCATTAATGGGTTAAAAGCTAAAGTTGAGGTTGAGGAAAAAGTTGGTCCCGTACATGTATGCGTACTTGGGCGGGAATCTGTCTATATCGTTGGATTGATACCTCAACTGTTCAAAAGCTATCACAGTCAAATTTTTATTATTCAGCAGGTTGCTAATGCTAAGGTTTAACCTGATGTACTGATTAGAGCCAACTCTCCACGATTTACCGCCAAACACATCCACCGTGTATCCATCGGGAAGTTTTTGCTGACCTAACAATAGGGGAAGCTGTTCATCAGTGGTAACCATACCGCCCACTGCTGTCTCAGTGCGCCTGTCGGGATTTATGTCAATACTGATCTTTCCGAAGTAGTTGGCGTTTGCTCCCACAAACCAGTATTTTGGGGCATTGTAGCGAAAGCCAATAGAGGCTGCTGCCTGAGGGAATCCACCGATAAGGTAGTTCTTAAAATATACCGTTTGGTTTTCGGCCAACATTTCGGCGCTGTTGTCGCGCGATAAGGTTACACTTGGACGTGAATTATAGGTGTAATGCCCCCAGGCCCCAACGGCATTTACCGATAAATCGGGGGTAATGTTAGCCTCGGCACCAAACTCAACTCCTAGGTTACGGGTATTAACCCCGGTCATAATGTAGTTTATGAAGGTTCGATAGCTCTCGTGGTAAAAACTTCGATTCCATGTTTGATTGATAAATTCGCTGTAGTAAAAGGTAAGCCTTGATTTAACTTTAGGTGACCTCACTATATAGCTCACATCTCCTGCAAAAATATTCTCGCTGGAAAGGCCTTTGATAACATCGTCCCTAACCCTTGCTGAGATGTATGCATTGCGGAAATACGGTGCCCGGGTGATATAGCCTGCATTCAAATCAATATACTGACGACCCGATATTTTATAGGTAGCTCCTCCCTTAATGCCATAGTTCAGAAAATTATGCTTCTCCGAATCGCCATATGAATTATTAGGGAATCGTCCATTCTGCATATGCCCTGTCCGCCAGAACGAAGTGTACGACAGGTTGGCAGCAATGAAAAAATCAACCTTTTGCAGTGAGAACTCCGATTGTGCAAATCCCTCGTAATGATTAATGTTTGCGGTAAAATCGTATCCAAACCTATCGCCCTCCTGGATAAGGCGGTTCGGATTTTTCAAATCGTTCTGATACAGGTTCTCATCGCTGAAATCGCGTTCGGCAAACTGGTCCACATCCACCCACCAGTCACCACCCAGCAGGTCAACCATCTCCTTAAACTGGAACCCTTTAAAATGCGAAAGATTAACCCCGCCGGTTAACATAATCCTGTCATCCACCCGATGCCGTGCGGTGGAATTAAAAATCCACTGGTTATGGTCATTCCTGCGCTCCTCCACAATATACTTCGAACGATTCCCGGTGATTGTCTCATCTCCAACGCGCTGGGAGAAAATATTTTTGGTATTGGCAAAATAAAAGTGATCCCAATCGAGCTGCCTGAACTGCTTGTTGTTTTTCCATTGATCGGTGTAGTATTGATACCAGTACTCATCATCGTTCTCCCAGTAACTGGGTAGGTAACGGTAGTAATCGGGTCTAGGGTCGGGGGCATCGTACCAGTTTAAAGCAGTATTACCGCCACGTCCAAACGAGTACACCACCGATGTTGTAATATCAGTTTTACCGAACGTTCCGTAATGGCTAAGCTGCATCATGGGTTTGTGGTAATTGTTAACCCTTGAATTGCGAATCTTGCCATTCTGGTAACCCCAGTTGGGGTTATAGTATGGATCTCCGGTCAAATCATAGGCCTCCTGAACAGCAATGCCCGACCGGCCGCTGCGCATGGGTGAGCCAAAAACAGTGAACCCGAAGCTATGATTATCGCTAAACTTCCTTTCCAACGAAATGAAGTAGGCGTAAGCTTCGTAAAAAGTTCCCTCTACATAACCCTCCTGAGCCCATCGTCTGGATCCGGAAATGGTAAGTGCCCAAGCATCATCCTTCAAACCCGTGGAATGGATAAACATGGCCCTGTGCCTATAGTTGCGGTTGGCAGCAGAGTAGGTAATGCGTGTACCGGGGCTAAACTGTGATGCCCTCGTAATAATACTGCTGGTTCCGCCCAAGGTTCCAAATGTGTTTTCGGTTGCAGCAAGCCCAATGGTATTGACCGTATTACGCATGGCATCGTTCAATCCTCCCCAGGTAGAGTAAATAACCTTCCCTGTTTCGGGATCGTTCACGGGAGTCCCGTTTATCATCATCGTAGTATTTTCCCCATCGTAGCCCCTTATCCTGAAGCGGCATGCCCCAAAAGTATAACCTGCGGTAGAGGTAAACACATCATTGGATCCCTGAAGTAATCCTGAAATATCGAATGCCTCATCATCCGATTCAAAATCGGATGCCGATAAGGAAATCACAGGGATAAAATCCTCATCAACTGTAACTACCGTGGTATCTACCTGCCCAAAAGCGCAAATGGAAGAAAAAAACACAGCAATTATTGGCAAGACAATTTTTTTTTTATAACCCATAGTATGCTAATAAATAATGATTTATTATTCTCAATCCCTTATTGATGGTGCTTTCAAAAATAGATAATATTAACAAAAGGCTGGTGCTAAAACTAAAAATATTTACCTTTATCACATTAAATCTTTCTAACAACAAGCATCATTTTTCAAAGGCAAAGGCTCTTTGCCTAATGGAAATAGCAAAACTGCTGATATGACTATGAAATTTCTCTATCTGAAGATTATTGGTATTGCCTTTTTGTTGCAGCTACCCTATTTGGCTTTAAGTCAGGAAAAAAAGGATTACAAAGTGGCATGCATAGCATTCTACAACCTCGAAAACCTGTTCGACACACTGGATACTCCCGGCGTAAACGACTTTGAATACACCCCTGCAGGCCCCAAGCAGTGGAATACCAAAAAGTATTTGGAAAAATTGGATAATCTGTCGAAAGCCATTGCCGAAATTGGCACCGAGTTTACTCCCCTTGGGGCTGTGATCATCGGCGTTTCGGAGGTTGAGAACAGGGATGTTCTTGTGGATCTGGCAGCGCAAGGGCCTATTGCTTCACGCAATTATGAGATTGTCCATTACGATGGGCCCGACAAGCGTGGCGTGGACGTGGCATTGCTTTACCAACCACGATACTTTACTGTTACCAATAGCAAAAGCTACAGGTTAATTGTCCCAGGGCGGGATGATTTTTTTACCCGCGATCAGCTCCTGGTGTCGGGGGTAATGGATGGCGATACCATCCATATAATTGTAACCCACTGGCCGTCGAGGTCCGGGGGAGAAAGCCGTAGCAGACCCTTGAGGATTGCTGCTGCCGACCTTGGCAGGCACATCATCGACTCCTTACAGCAAGCCAATCCCAAAGCAAAAATTATTTTCATGGGCGACCTCAACGATAACCCCGACGATATCAGCGTTGTGAGACACTTAAAATCGTCACCGGAGGTGGCTAAAACAGCAGAGAATGAACTGTTCAACCCCTTTTACAGCTTTTACCAAAAGGGGTACGGATCTCTTGCCTGGCGCGACACATGGAGCCTTTTCGACCAGATTCTCATTAGCAAACCCCTTACGGAAACAGACTACACTTCATACCGTTTTTACAAGGCACACGTTTTCAACAAGAAGTTTCTGCAGCAATCCTCCGGTCGATTCAAAGGTTATCCGTTTCGCACGCATGCCGGTAATCAGTACCTTGGCGGCTATTCCGACCATTTTCCAACCCTTATACTACTTGTAAAGGAAAAGGAATAGCCGAAATGGCAAAAGGGTAGCATTACCGCAATATTTTGCCTATCCTGAAATAATCCTATTTATAGGTATTTAGCGGCCATGGCATTGGCCCTAACAAGATCTTCGGGGGTATCAATGGCCATTCCCTCGTGGTGGGTAATCTCCACCCTGATGCTGTAGCCATTCTCCAACCATCGCAACTGTTCCAGCGATTCGGCCAGCTCCAACGGCGACTGTTCCAGCTGTGTTATCGCCCTTAGCGCATCGCTGCGGTATGCATATAGCCCGATATGCTTAAAAAACGGATGTGCATTGATCCACTCCTGCTTTTCCGCTCCCCTGATAAAGGGAATGGCCGACCGGCTGAAATAGAGTGCCTCCTTCCCGTTGCCAATAACCACCTTAGGGGTATTGGGATTGAACACATCATCGTGCTTGCCAAAGGGTTTTACCAGCGTTGCAATCTGAACACTCTTATCGCTGAATGGCTTGAGAATCAGTGTCAGCTGGTTGGGGTCAATAAAGGGCTCGTCGCCCTGAATATTGACCACCACATCGAATGCCTTGCCTACTTCTCGCTCAGCCAGTTGTAAGGCTTCGGCACAGCGATCGGTTCCGCTGGTATGGTGGGTTGAGGTCATCAGGACTTGCCCTCCAAAACTCTTCACCACCTCGGCAATCCTATGGTCATCGGTGGCCACAAACACGTATTCGTAAACGCTCTTTGCCTTTTGGTAAACCCATTGTACCATAGGTTTACCTGCAATCTCCGCCAACGGTTTTCCCGGAAACCGCGTTGATGCATACCGCGAGGGTATGATGCCTAATACTTCCATTGCAAAAACAGTTATGGTTAGTACAAAAGTAGCTATCAAATTATCAAAACCATTTCAATTGCGGGAAAAAAGAAATATTGTCAGTATTCAAATCGTTGTTAGGGCGGGCTCGGTGGCTTAAAAAATTTTTCGCCCTTGCCGTAATGGATAAAAAAGTGTAATTTTGTCAGTATTCTTTTCACAGGTTTCAATATGGATATTCAACGCATTAAGCAACGGTTCGAAATCATTGGGAACTACCCGGGGCTGAACAGGGCCATTGATATCGGTTTGCAGGTTGCTCCAACCGATCTCTCGGTGCTGATCACCGGGGAGAGCGGTACAGGGAAGGAGGTTTTTCCCAAGATTATCCATTTCCACAGCGCACGAAAGCATGGGGCTTACATTGCCGTAAACTGCGGAGCCATTCCCGAAGGGACCATCGATTCGGAGCTGTTCGGACACGAAAAGGGATCGTTTACGGGGGCCATGGATAGCCGTCAGGGTTACTTTGAGGTGGCCAACGGTGGCACCATTTTCCTCGACGAGGTGGCCGAACTACCTCTGGCTACCCAGGTAAGGCTCCTGCGCGTGCTGGAGTCGGGGGAGTTTCTTAGGGTCGGCTCTTCGAGGGCTAGGAAAACCAACGTTCGGGTCATAGCCGCAACCAACGTTAACCTGTTGGAAGCACTTCACAACGGACGATTTCGTGAAGACCTCTACTACAGGCTCAATACCGTTCCCATACACATCCCTCCCTTAAGGGACAGAACCGAAGACATCCCACTGCTGTTCAGAAAGTTTGCCTCCGATTTTGCCGAAAAATTCCGTATGCCACCCATCACCCTTAGCGAAAGTGCACAGGCAATGCTGATCAATTACAATTGGCCGGGGAACGTAAGGCAGCTGAAGAATATCACCGAACAAATCTCGGTAATCGAGGAGAAGCGCGTGATTACGCCCGAAATATTGCAAAGATATCTGCCCGACTACAGCTCTACCAAACTGCCGGCGTTAATTAAGAAGGACGGGGAGGGCGATGCCTCCTTTGCCAGCGAAAGGGAAATCCTGTACAAAATCCTTTTCGACATGCGTAACGATGTAAACGACCTGAAAAAACTGGTGCTGGACATGCTGCGCAGCGGGCACGAAGGTTTCGATTTGCATGGCGAGGCAGCCGGCATCATTCAAAATCTGTATAGCCAGGGAGACCAACATTTTAAATCACCTGTGATGACTTCCCCCGAGGGTAAAACTTTTACCCCCGATCATCCCCATATTCAGGACACAGAGGAAATTGTGGAAGAGTCGCTATCGCTGATGGACAAAGAGGTTGAGATGATTAAAAAGGCACTCGAAAGGCATAAGGGCAAGAGGAAGCAGGCCGCACAGGAGTTGGGCATTTCGGAACGAACACTTTACAGAAAGATTAAGGAGTATGATCTGGGCTAAACTAAAAGACTATACCGGAATGGGTATTAAGCCCGGCAAAATAGCCGCCATGGCAGCATTGGCCATTGCGCTCAACATTGTGCCATCGTGTAGCGTAAACTACTCATTCACCGGGGCATCCATTTCGCCCGATGTGAAAACGGTAAGTGTAGAACTCTTCCAAAATCTGGCTTCATTGGTTAACCCCACTTTGAGCACATACCTGACCGAAGAGTTGAAAAACAAATTTATTTCACAAACCCGCCTGAGCGTAGTCTCCGGCTTTGGCGACCTCACCTTTTCGGGCGAAATAAGGAATTACCAGGTTCAACCCATTGCCATTCAAAGCGATGAGGTGGCTGCATTAAATCGGTTTACCATATCCGTAAGGGTTAAATTTGAGAACTCCAAAGACCCTACACAGAATTACGACAAGACTTTCAGCCAATTCCAGGATTTTGAAAGCAGGCAGGATTTTGCCCAGGTTGAGCAGGGGTTGATGGAAACCATTGTGGCAAAGCTGGTGGAAGATATTTTTAACAACGCAGTGGCAAACTGGTAGAATATGGATAAGAATCTTTTTTTTCAATGCCTCGATAATCGCGATAACCTTGGCCAGGAGGTGCCGGGTATGCTGGATGCCACCCTGGAACAATATCCTTACTTCCTTCAGGCCAGAGTATTGCGGCTGATGGCACAAAAACAGCATAACCACCAGCAGTACAGTGCCGAGTTGAAAACAGTTTCGGCCCTTATGCCCAACCGTCTTACCCTGTTTTTCAACCTGAATCCGGTGGAAGAAGTAGTAAAAACTGAATCGCCAACATCCCATTCAGCCACTGTTGATAGCGATTCGCCTTTTGCTCTGGATGAGGTTGAAGCGGTGGAGCAAGCCGACGACGACACTTCTACTTTTGCCAATGCCTCTGAAGAAGTGGACGAGAGAAACGGGAACCTATTGGAATTGGGTGATTTGGAAACAATTAAGCGGATGAAAGAGGAGGCCTTTCTCAACCCTACGCTTTACACTCTTGACATACCAGGCGAATTTATTGATGATAAGGAAATCGAATCGCTTTACTCCAAATCTTCGGGAAGTGAGGGAGAAGGACAATCGCAGGATCAGCCGCGACAGCGGGAAAAATCGGAGCAGAGTGCTTTGATAGACGCATTCATTGAGGCCAACCCCAGGATAGTTCCCAAGGATCTTCCCAACGAGAAAGGCGGAGAAGGGAGAGATATTTCTTTGGAGTCGGTTAAGGAGCACGAGGACAACGTGAGCGAAACATTGGCCTTAATATTTGTCTCTCAGGGAAAAATTGCCAAGGCCATATCAATTTTTGAAAAATTATGTTTGAAATATCCGGAAAAAAGAGCTTACTTTGCGGCTCAAATTGAAAAATTAAAGAATCAACAAGTTAAATAAACAAAAAATCACCAGCAATGTACTTTTTAGTATCTGTATTGATCATTATTGCCTGCATACTGCTAATCCTTATTGTGCTTGTGCAAAATTCAAAGGGAGGAGGTTTGGCTTCGAACTTCGCATCGTCCACCCAGGTAATGGGAGCCAGAAAAACTGCTGACTTTCTTGAAAAGGCCACCTGGACATTGGCCATCAGCCTTTTAACCCTATGCCTATTGGCCACCCTTACCATTCCCCGCGAACGCATTGAAGGAGAGCGTTCGGCTTTGGAAGAGCAGGTAGAGCGCGCACAGGATCCAACGGCTATCCCTTCATTCCCTGTTACCCCGCCCGACGAGGAATAGCTGAATGCAGTATAGCGGTGAGAACCCATTGAAGGTGTCAGGTTGTCATATCCTGACACCTTTTTTATTCATTTCATTGCTTCGAAGCGCTTTTTGTCAGCCATCAGGGTTTAAAAAATGGCAGTTTTCCCCTTTGGCATAGCTTTCGTAAAGAGAAAGCTGCAGAAAATGATTGTTTAACCAAAAAAATAAATGCAATATGTCGAATCTTAAACTTAAACCTTTGGCCGACAGGGTATTGGTAGAGCCCATGGAGGCGGAAGAGAAAACCGCAAGCGGAATTATTATCCCCGATACCGCAAAGGAAAAACCACAGAAAGGCACAGTCAGAGCAGTAGGTCCGGGCACCAAGGATGTAACCATGGAGGTAAAAGTTGGTGATGTAGTGCTTTACGGTAAGTACGCCGGCACCGAGATATCCATTGACGACAAGGAGTACCTTATGATGAAACAGGCTGATATTTTGGCCATTGTCTAATCTTACAGTAATATTTACAAGTTTTCAATACTAACCTAAAAGAATCAAAATCAAATGGCAGGTAAAATAATTCATTTCGATACCGAAGCTCGCAACATGCTTAAGTCGGGTGTTGACCAGCTTTCGAACGCAGTAAAGGTAACCCTTGGCCCCAAAGGGCGCAATGTGGTTATCGAGAAGAAATTCGGATCGCCCCAAATTACCAAGGATGGGGTAACCGTAGCTAAAGAGATTGAGCTCAGCGATGCCATGGAGAACGTGGGCGCACAGCTGGTAAAAGAGGTTGCCTCAAAAACTGGCGACGATGCCGGCGACGGCACCACCACCGCCACCGTGCTGGCACAGTCGATTGTGAACGTTGGCTTGAAAAACGTTGCCGCCGGTGCCAATCCCATGGATCTGAAAAGGGGTATCGACAAGGCTGTTGCCAAGGTAGTGGAACAGCTCAAAAAACAGAGCATTGAAATTGGCGACGACTACACCAAGATTGAGCAGGTGGCCACCGTATCGTCGAACAACGATTTTGAGATTGGCAAACTCATTGCCGAGGCCATGAAAAAGGTGAAGAAAGAGGGTGTTATCACCGTTGAGGAAGCCAAGGGCATTGAAACCACCGTTGAGGTGGTGGAAGGTATGCAGTTCGACCGTGGCTACATATCGCCATACTTCATTACCAACCCCGATAAAATGGAGGCAGTTTTGGAGAATCCATTCATACTGATAACCGACAAGAAAGTGTCCACCATGAAGGATTTGCTTCCGGTGCTTGAGCCCGTGGCTCAAAATGGGCGCTCGCTGCTTATCATTGCCGAGGACGTTGAGGGCGAAGCCCTTGCTACGCTGGTGGTGAACAAACTGCGCGGTTCGCTGAAGATTGCAGCCGTTAAGGCCCCCGGATTTGGCGATCGCCGCAAGGAGATGCTTGAGGATATAGCCATCCTTAGTGGAGGCGTGGTGATCTCGGAAGAGAAAGGTCTGCGTCTGGATGCTGCCAAACTGGATATGCTGGGATCGGCCGAGAAAATTTCGCTGGACAAGGATAACACCACCATAGTAAACGGTGCCGGCAATAAGGAGGCCATCCAAAAGCGCGTATCGCAGATTAAGCTGCAGATTGAGAATACCACTTCGGACTACGACCGCGAGAAGCTGCAGGAGCGTTTGGCCAAACTGGCCGGTGGAGTGGCAGTTCTGTACGTTGGCGCAGCCACAGAAACCGAGATGAAGGAAAAGAAGGATCGCGTTGACGATGCGCTGAGCGCAACCCGCGCAGCCGTTGAAGAGGGTATTATCCCGGGCGGTGGCGTTGCCTATATCCGCTCCATCGATGCTTTGGACAGCATTAAAGGAGCCAATCAGGATGAGGTTACGGGCATTCAGATTGTGAAGCGTGCCATTGAGGAGCCTCTGCGCCAGATAGCCATCAACGCCGGACAAGAAGGATCGGTGGTTACCCAAAAGGTAAAAGAAGGTAAGGACGACTTTGGCTACAACGCCTACACCGACAAGTACGAGAACCTGCTTAAGAGTGGGGTTATTGATCCCACCAAAGTAGCCCGCGTGGCCCTTGAGAACGCCGCATCCATTGCCGGTATGCTGCTCACCACCGAGTGTGTGATGGTGGACGAGAAGGAGGAGAACCCTGCCCCCATGGGCAATCCCGGAATGGGCGGAATGGGCGGAATGATGTAAAAAACAACCGCATAATTAAGAAAAAGGCTGTCTGCATAGGGCAGCCTTTTTTCGTTGGGGGAAACCGACCCACATTGAAATCATGGTTCATCCTCTATAGGAGATAAAAACCGTACAAGTTGTTGTCCAAGGGGCTAAAGTGCGAATTACCATTGAGTTCAAAGATGGGACAAAAGACGGGATATCAACCCTAAAAAACCATTACTACAAAATCTTCATCGAGGTGATGAAGAAGAATTCGATAGAAGTTATTGAAAGTACTAAAGGGGCACAGTGTAACACTGTGTAGAATATTATATTTCCGATGAATCCGGGCTGTATTAACTTATGCCAGGCCTTTAGCCCTATTGATATAACACCACCTACCATTCCTACTCCCACCACCCGCCAAAAACAGTTTCCCAAAACTTTCGATGGCATAGTTTGTTATAGATGTTAAAATTACAGCTATGAAAACAAAAACAGTGGAAATGGTAATAGCCCCCCAGCGATACCATTGGGTGGGCGATGGATTTAGGGTAAATAACTATATTCCAAGCACCTACGGATTGGACATGGAAAGAATGAGCCCCTTTGTGCTGATGGACTACAACTCGAAATATACCTTTGGCCCAAGCGAAAAACCCAAGGGCGTGGGCGTTCATCCGCACCGCGGATTTGAAACCGTAACCATTGCCTACAAGGGCAGGATTGAACACCACGACAGCAGCGGCGGCGGGGGAATCATCGGCGAGGGCGATGTGCAATGGATGACCGCTGCAAGCGGCATACTCCACAAGGAGTTCCACGAAAGGGAGTGGAGCAAAAAGGGTGGCGAGCTCCAAATGGTGCAGCTGTGGGTAAACCTGCCCGCCAAGCACAAAATGAGCAACCCCAGATATCAACCCATTGAGAATGCAAAAATGGGACGCTACCTGCTTGGCAATAATCAGGGTGAGATTGAGGTTATTGCGGGTGAGTACATGGGGATGAAGGGAAGCGCCCAAACCTTTTCGCCCATGCACCTGTTCAATGCCAAGCTCAAGAAGGGGGCAGAGGCCAATTTCAGTTTCCCCGAAAACTACAATACCGCCCTGCTAATTATTGAGGGTAGTGTGGTGGTAAACGGCACCGAAGAGGCCCCCACCGACAATTTTGTGCTGATGGCCAACGACGGCGAACAGTTTACCGTAGAGGCCACGGACGATGCTGTGGTGTTGATACTTAGCGGAGAGCCCCTGAATGAGCCCATTGCAGCCCAAGGTCCGTTTGTGATGAACACAAGAGCCGAACTTATGGAAGCCTATGAAGATTTCCACTCGGGGAAATTCGGGTACCTGGAGGATTAACCATAAGAGGTGACCAACAACGGGATATGCCAATTAAACGAAATGAATTTTTGAATATCTAAAGGAAAAATTCATACTTTCGCACAATGCATCGGTTGAGGAATACCATACTCCATCTTATGGCCCTGCTCATTGTGAGCGGATTGGTGCTCCATGAGGTTGTTCCTCATCATCACCATGCATTTACCGGCGGCGAGTATGCCTGTTGTCAGTCGCACCACCACGACAGCTCGAACCACCACTCCGAGAAGCCCTGCACGCTACTTAAGCATATCTATTTCGAGAATTCCAAACCGCAAATTCAAGTATTTGCCTTGGAGCATGGGAATGTGGTAGCCCATTTTGCCGTCGCAGCGTGCGCCGATTGTTTTGATCTGCCCGTTTTTCAAAAGAATACTGACGAGCGGGTATTTCCTTTCCTTGCATTATTATCCTCTTCCCACCATCAAACCCCGTTCTCTCACAGGGGACCACCACAGGCATAGCCTTTGAGTACCAATGACTTTACTGTGTCGGCAAAAGCATTGCCCGGCAGTTTAATTCTATAACGCATTGGTGCCATGAAAGCACTGTATTAAAACTTGTAAAAAAAAATTTACGTTTCACCATCTATTTGCATACCATGAAATTACCCATTGTAATCCTAACGGTGTTGGCCATTGCACTGACATCGTCGTGCCACAGCGACCGTAGCCATGAGCTGCTGGGGCATCACCACGGCCATTCACACAGTGAAGGGAACCACGACCACGATCATGACCATGACCACGATCATGACCATAACCATGACCATGAGCCAAAACATAGTCACTCGAATCACCAGGACCATCAGCTGTATGGGGTGATTGACGTGGCGTTTACGCCTTTCGGCGAGGTAATCAGGGCAGGAGGCGAAATCATGCCCGCCCGCGGCGACGAGCAGGTGGTTATTGCCAATCACGACGGACTGGTGCTGTTTGCCCTTGCGGGCATACAGGAGGGGATTGAGGTGAAAAGCAACCAGCAGCTAATAACCATTTCGTCGGGTAACCTGGTTCACGACAATCTGGAGGCAGGATACCTGGAAGCCAAAGCACAGTTCGAGAAGGCCAAAATTGACTTCCAGCGGGCCTCAAGGCTCATGGCCGATACCATTATTCCCGAAAGGGAATACCTGGATGCCAAGCTTGCTTTCGAGGTAAGCCAGGCAGCTTTCAACGCCATCAAACGCAACTACGAGGCGGGAGGCCAAAAGGTGCTTGCCACCACCAACGGATATATCAAGAGGATACACGTGGTGGAGGGCGAGTTCGTGCAGATGGGGCAGCCGCTGGTAACCATTTCGCAGAATAAAAGGCTGGTTATCAAGGTTGATGTTCCGCAGAACGCCATTCCCAAGCTGCAGAATATCCGTTGGGCCAACTTCATCACGCCCTACGACGGAAAAATCCATTCAACCACCGAACTCAACGGCAGGTTGGTGTCGTGGGGAAGGACTACCGCCGACAACAGCTTCTACATTCCCGTTTTCTTTGAGGTGGATAACAAGGGCGACCTTATTCCCGGCACTTTCGTCGAGGTTTACCTGCAAACGGCGGCCGTAGCCCAATCCATAGCCATTCCCAAAACTGCTCTTCTGGAGGAGTTCGGGAGTTTCTACGTTTTCATCGACAACCACGAAGGGTGGGAGAAACGCTATGTTACACCCGATGGCACCGATGGTAAACTGGTGCGCATTGCCCACGGGCTCAACGTGGGCGAGCATGTGGCCACCCGTAACGTATCGCGTATAAGGCTCTCGCAGATGTCGGGGCAACTCCCAGAGCATGCCCATGTTCACTGATGCTGATGTGGATTGGCAACTGCCGTACAACGGGCAGAAAAACCTCATCATTTTAATATTTATATTGATAATGAATAGATTATAATTCCAAAAGATGCTAAACAGGATAATATCATACTCGCTACAAAGCCGCCTGCTGGTAATGCTTGTGGGGTTGATTTTGGTGGTTGGCGGTGCATGGATTACCACCTCCACCGAGGTGGATGTTTTCCCCGATTTGAATGCACCCACCGTAGTGGTGATGACCACCGCCAAGGGCATGGCCCCCGAAGAGGTGGAAAAGATGGTATCGTTCCCCATCGAAACATCGGTGAATGGGGCAACGGGCATACGCCGCGTACGCTCCACATCATCCATGGGCCTGTCAACCGTTTGGGTTGAGTTCGACTGGGGCATGGATATCTACAAAGCGCGCCAAATAGTAAGCGAACGCCTTATGTTTGTGGCCGATGAGCTGCCCAGAGGGGTTGACCGCCCCATGATTATGCCCCAATCGAGCATAATGGGCGAAATAATGATTTTTGCCCTCACAGCCGACTCTACCCCACCCCGCGACCTACACACCATTGCCTCGTGGACCCTGCGCCCCCTGCTGCTCTCCATTGGTGGCGTGGCCGAGGTGTCGTACATTGGCGGCGAGGAGAAGGAGTACCAGATTCTGGGCAACCCTCTCAAGATGAACTACTACAACGTTTCACTGGATGAGCTGGAGGCCACATGCAATCAGTTGAACACCAATGTTTCGGGTGGTTTCGTTGAGCAGTACGGGGTGAAGTACCCCGTGGTGGGGCGTTCGCGTACCAGCGACACCACCTCCATAGGTAGCACCGTGGTGAAAATGGCCAATGGCTACCCCATCACCATTGCCGACGTGGCAACGGTTACCGTTGGTGCTTCGCCAAAGGAGGGCGACGGTTCATACCGTGGTCAAAAGGCGGTGATAGTAACCATCACCAAGCAGCCCAACGTGAATACCCTGGAACTCACCGGCAGGATAAAACAAGCCCTCACCGAGGTGAAGCCCACGCTCCCACCCGATGTATCCATCCACACCGATATTTTTGAGCAGGCTTCGTTCATTAAAACTTCTATTGGGAACGTGCAGAAAGCGCTGGTGGAAGGGTCTGTCCTGGTGATTATCATCCTAATCATCTTCCTGATGAACTACCGCACCACCATCATCTCGGTTACCGCCATTCCGGTATCCATACTGATAACGCTGATTACGCTGCGTTGGCTGGGGCTAACCATAAACACCATGAGCCTGGGAGGGATGGCCATAGCCATTGGCTCGCTGGTTGACGATGCCATCATCGATGTGGAGAATGTGTATAAACGACTGAGGCAAAATCATCTACTACCTAAAGAGGAGCGCAAATCCACCCTGCAGGTGGTTTATGATGCCTCGGTGGAAATCAGGTCGTCCATATTCAACTCAACCCTAATCATCGTGGTGGCCTTTATACCCCTCTTCTTCCTAAGCGGCATGGAGGGTCTGATGCTGAAGCCCCTGGGCATTTCGTTCATCATCGCGCTGTTCGCATCCACCCTTGTGGCCCTAAGCCTTACACCCGTCATGAGCAGTTACATGCTTTCGGGTGATGCACAGTTGGAACGCCACAGTAAGGGAAGCCTGATGGAAAGGAAGCTTACCGCCGGATACGGTCATATATTGCAGAAACTTCTCAATTACCGCAAAACGATTATCGTAAGCGTGATTGCACTTTTTGCAGGTGCTGTTGTGGTGCTTCTCATGCAGGGGCGAAGCTTTCTGCCACCGTTCAACGAGGGTTCGCTCACCATCAACATAGCCACGCTGCCGGGGGTTTCGTTGGAAACATCCAACGACATAGGCCAACGTGCCGAGGAACTGCTGCTCTCCATTCCCGAAATCAAATCGGTGGCACGTCGCACAGGGCGGGCTGAGCTCTCGGAACACACTTTCGATGTTAACCAATCTGAGATTGACGCACCCTACGAACTGCAGGGCAGAAGTCGTTGGGAATTCCTCAGTGAGGTACGTTCAAAGCTCAACACCCTGGAGGGTGTGGTGGTGGAGGTGGGTCAGCCCATCAGCCATCGTATCGATGCCATGCTCTCGGGGCACATGGCCAATATTGTAATCAAAGTTTTCGGGTACGACCTCAACAGGATGTTTGCCATTGGCAACGAGATAAGCAGTGCCATAGAGGATGTGGAAGGGATAGGCGACCTTTCCGTTGAGCAGCAGATTGAGATACCCCAAATACGGCTGCAACCACGCCGCGCCCTACTGGCGCGTTACGGCATTCCCATCACCCATTTCAATCACTTTGTGAGCACCGCGTTGGGTGGCGAAAAGGTGTCGGACGTGTTTGAGGGCGACAGGAACTTTCCGCTGGTACTCCGATTCGGGGAAGGTTTTCGTAACTCTTTCGAAGCCATAGCCCAAGCGCCCATGGATACCGAGGATGGGAAAAAGGTTCCGCTGGGCTACGTGGCCGATGTTGTGAGCACCTCGGGGCCCAACACCATCGGACGGGAGAACGTGCAGCGCAAGATTGCCGTGCAAATCAACGTGGCCAACCGCGACCAGCTGAGCGTGGTGAACGACATTCGCAACCGAATCGAACAGCGCATTACCCTCCCCGATGGCTACCGCATTGAGTACGGAGGGCAATTTGAGAGCGAGGCCGAGGCCTCGAAACGGCTGCTACTTGCGTCAATCCTATCGTTTGCTCTTATCTTTATGCTCCTCTACCACGACCTGAAACGCCCCATGCTGGCTGCCATAGTGATGCTCAACCTGCCCCTGGCGCTGATTGGAGGCGTAGCGGCCATTTGGATTAATTCCGGAACCCTGAGCATTCCTGCCATCATCGGGTTTATCACCCTGTTTGGCATAGCCACACGAAACGGCCTCCTCCTCATATCGCGATACGAAGCGCTGCGGGATAGCGGGCTTTCGCTTGGCCAACGCATTGTGGAAGGGTCGCGCGACAGAATACTACCCATATTGATGACGGCGCTTACCACCGCTCTGGCTCTTCTCCCCCTTGTAATTCAGGGCGATAAGCCCGGCAACGAGATTCAAAGCCCCATGGCTGTCGTTATCCTTGGGGGATTGCTGAGCTCCATTGTGCTCAACCTAATGGTAGTGCCATCGGTGTACATGGTTTATGAGCAATGGCGTGGCTCAAAGGATAGTAAGGCTGAACTTTCCAATTAAAAAAATTGAAGCACCATGAAATTCGGAATGAAATATTTTGCAACAACACTTTTCCTGCTTGCACTCGCATTCTCATCCTTTGCTCAGGCAGGAATTGATCAGGCTCTCAGGTCCATAGAGGAAAACAACCCGTTGCTCAAGGCGTTGAGAGCCGAGGCCGAGAGCATTAAAACCGAAGCCCGCAGCGAGTTTACCCCGCCCAACCCCGAAGTGGAGGGCGGTATCTTTCCAGCCGTGGGTAACCCCGGCAACAAGTACGCCTGGGGCGTTAGTCAGAGCTTCGAATTCCCCACCGTGTATGCCAAGCGCATGCAGCTGGCACACACCACCGACAGGTATGCCGACCAAAACTACAACGTGGCCCGTCAGTCGCTGCTCTTAGAGGCCAAGAATACCCTTCAGGAGTTGATTCATGCCCGGAGGATGACCGCCGAGTACCAGCGACGCGAAGCGTTTGCCCGTGCCATGGTGGCCATCATACAAAAAAAGGTTGATGCGGGGCAATCCAGCGTTATGGACCTCAACAACGCCCGGCTTAGGGTGATTGAGCTGGCGCAAAACGTGAGGGAAAGCAATGCTCAGGTAACCGTTATCAGTCGCAGGGTTTCCACCCTCAATGGCAATATACCGCTGGAGCTAAACGACACCATCCTGCTTTGCAATCAGTTGCCACCGTGGGATGAGTTCGTGTCGCTGGCCAAACAAACCGACCCGAGGTTTGTCACCCTCAACAGCATGGTGGAAGTGGCACAGGGGCAAAAGTCGCTTGCCGTGCATCGGGGGCTACCTGAACTGAACATTGGCTACCAGTCGGAAAAGACCGATGCCGAACACTTTGCAGGCGTTAAGGCTGGGCTTAGCATTCCCCTTTGGGGGAATATGGGCAACCGCAGGGTGGCCAATGCCCGACTGGCCGAAGCCAGGTATCAACAGGCCGGTCAAGCCAACCTGATGGAAAGCGAATATGAGGAGCTGTACCTAAAAGCGCAAACCACCAAGGAGCTGCACGATGAGCTGAAAAATGCCCTTTCTACATACAACAACCTGTCGCTGCTGCGAAAAGCGCTGGAAGCAGGGCAGGTATCGGTTATCGACTTTTTCAACGAGGTGACATTTCTGTATAGCATCACCGACAGGGTATTGGAGCTGGAGCTGGAATACGCCAAGCTTTTCGCCGAACTCCACAGGTTTGAACTGTAAAAAGAGTGGTTAAGCCACTTTTCTTGCTGTATTGCCAATGGTATTAATACCGTGTCATCCGGTATTATTTTCTCCTTATATTGCCGTTGTTTTGTGTATAAAAAGTTCCTGTCGTTTGGAAAAATGGTTAAACAGCTTTATTTTTAGACAAGCTTTTTGTTGAGATAAAGAATTTTATTAAGCAGTTGTGTAGCAATGTATAAGAATGTTATAAGTTATTAATAATGAATCTTGACGTCAACAACCCTGTATTTCAAACAGCATTAGATCTAGTTCAAGAGACCAATCAAACTTTTTTTTTGACTGGGAGAGCAGGAACAGGAAAATCAACTTTTATGAAACATATCGTTGAGACTGTTGAGAAAAACTTTCTTGTTGTCGCACCGACTGGTATTGCCGCTGTAAACGTTGGGGGCGTAACAATACATTCATTTTTTCAATTCCCTTTAAGACCGCTACTTCCCAATGATGAAGGGATTAAAATTTTTTGGAAAAATTCAGAGAAAAGAAAAATTATTTCAGCAATGGACACATTAATCATTGATGAGATTTCAATGGTTCGAGCTGACTTGATAGATGGAATTGACTTTTCATTAAGAAAAAATGGTGGTAACCCAAATATGCCATTTGGGGGAAAACAAGTGATTTTTGTGGGAGATATATTTCAACTTGAGCCAGTTACGATAAAAGGTTCTGGTGAACAAACAATTATTAATGAAATTTATGGTAATCCTTATTTTTATAATGCAAAAGTTTTTGAAAGTATAGAATTAGTGACAATTGAATTACAAAAGGTTTATAGACAAACAGATTCTGAATTTGTTTCTTTACTGGATAAGGTTCGAATCAAGGACATATCTCAAGCGGATTTAGATTATATTAATACTAGAGTTTTCTCACAATCTCAATTGAACGAAAATGATTTTGCTATTACTTTAACGACCACCAATGAAATATCTAATAATGTTAATTATCAAAAACTTGACGAATTAGATGCAGATTCTTTTTTATACGTTGCAGATGTTTCTGGTGAATTTGAAGAAAGCAAATATCCAACTGATCCAGAGTTAGTATTGAAAGTGGGAGCTCAAGTAATATTTATTAAAAACGATACAGCGAGAAGATGGGTAAATGGAACAATTGGTCAAGTTTGTGAGTTAACAGAAAACGATATCAAAGTTAGGCTTAAGGATGGTACGTCACATTTTGTTGAGAAAAGGGTTTGGGAGAATCTTAAATATCAGTACAACAAAGAGAAAAAGAAAATTGAGCAAGAAATTATTGGAACTTTCGAACAATACCCTTTGAAATTAGCATGGGCTATTACAATCCATAAGAGTCAAGGTTTAACTTTTGATAGAGTCGTTATAGATTTTGGTAGTGGCACTTTCGCAAGTGGTCAAGCATATGTAGCCTTAAGCAGAGCAACAAGTTTTAAGGGTTTATTTCTTAAACAAAAATTATATTCAACAGATATATATATTGACGAAAGTATTAAAGAATTTGCAAAGACGTTTAACGACCCTAAAACAATTAATAAAAAACTAATCTTAGGGAAAGAAATTTTTAGATATCAAACTAATAATAACAATGAACGGATAGGGGACCTCTATTTTAAAAACGCTATTGAAAGTATTGTTTGTGGTGATTTTCATGCAGCATATAATGAACTATTAGTTGGATTTGAAACAGTTTCTTGTGATTGTTACCTTTCACAATTAATAAAGAACAAATATGATGAAATAGTTTATTCATTAAATAACAATCCAATATCTTGTACTTTGTTTGAACTTGATTTTATTAGGGCTGTTATCTACTTTTTTATTGATTCAGGTAATTATGGGGTGGCTCAAAATGGGACATACCAAAAAGCCCTGTCCTTTATAGACTCTTATTTAGAAATTTTCCCAGAATCGGACATTGCTCATTATTTGAAAGGTAGGGTCTTGGTAGGCTTCGAAAACTATGAAACTGTGTTCGAAGAATTAGAGTTAGCGTTATCCTTAAAGGAAACAGCGAGAACTCACTATCGCCTTGGAAGAATAAAAGAACAAAAATTAAACATGTATGGTGTTGACCATCTCTATAAATCTGTTTTAATGAATCCTACTAGTTTATGCTCATTAAGGTGGTTTAAAAATTGTTGTGATAATCGTCTTATTAAATTTGAAACTAATACAAATAAACTTTTGGTCAATTCTTTCAATAATAAAGAAACGGATGAGTTCATTGAAATAGTAGACCATCTTTTATTAGAAGGAAATATTGAATTGTCTGATTGTACAATTTTACCTGTTTCAACTGCTGTGACAAACTTTCTCGAAAGTTTAGAGTCTGATGAGAATCTTTTTATCCCAAGTGATTTTGACTTTGATAATGAAGATTTTTTTTCAGATAATGAAGATTATACATCTGATCAAGATGATTATTTCAGGCTATCTGATAACCCATATTATGATGACAATTTAGATATGGATGAACAAAGTCCAGATTTTTGGGATAGTCTATAATTAGCACAGCCACCAACAGAGGCTTGGGCCCTCCCCGTCGGAACAGGATTGCCCCGACAATAAAATGTCGGGAGCCAAGCCGCGGAACGTAAATGATCAACCTCAAAAAATGAAAAAACTCCTGCCATTCATCACCTTACTGATAATAGCCTTTTTTGCCGGCAATTCGTATGCACAGGACAAAGGCCTGCTAACGAATAAATACAAAGCTCCCGATTTTGAAATTCAGCTTAATGATGGGAAGAATATCAGGCTATCTGATCTAAAGGGCAAAATTGTTTTGATAAACTTCTTTTCCACATCTTGCTCCCCGTGCAGGGTGGAACTACCTATGATCCAGAAGCATATTTGGAAAAAACATAGAAAGAATGAACATTTTGAACTGCTGGTCATTGCACGGGACAACTCATGGGAAGATATCGCAAGGTATCTGTCGTCGAACACCGCAATAAAGTTTCCCATTTACCCCGATACCAAAAGAGCAATTTATGAGAAGTATGCCCAGAGAGGAGTGCCTCAGAACTTTGTTATCGACAAGGAGGGTAATGTACTATACCATGTCACCGGGTACTATGAAGCCGAGTTTATGAAAATGGTCAACCTCATCAATGAGCTGTTAAAATAATTGGCGTTTGCGCCGGTCGCTGATTAAAGGGTATCAATTGGCAACCATATTCCATTTAATATGAACGACATAATTCAAGCAATCCGGGTTGAACTCAAAAACAGCGTTGACGAGAAAACCCGTCAAACCAGCCGGAATTTTTTTAAGGAGAGCATCAAACTGTATGGGGTAAAAATCCCCACGGTCAACAAGATTGGCAAGGCATTTTTCAAGGAGATTGCCCAAAAGGGAAAGGCTGAAATATTTGATTTATGCGAACTGCTGTGGCAGTCGGGCTACATTGAGGAGGCGTTTATTGCGTGCAACTGGTCGTACAGCCTGCGAAACGAATACGAGCCGAGCGATTTCCCAATCTTCGAGCGGTGGATACGCAATTACATAAGCAACTGGGCCACATGCGATACGTTGTGCAATCATACCGTAGGCGAATTTGTGGAAATGTATCCCGAACATATTGCAAGGCTGAAGGAGTTTGCCACATCGGATAACAGATGGGTACGCAGGGCTTCGGCTGTAACGCTGATTATCCCTGCCCGAAAGGGCATGTTTTTGGACGATATATTGGCCATTGCGGATATCCTGTTAGAGGATGGCGATGATTTGGTACAAAAGGGCTACGGCTGGATGCTGAAAGCAGCCTCGGAGGCCAACCGGCAGGCCATTTTCGACTACATAATGAGCAAAAAAACGGTTATGCCCCGCACAGCACTGAGGTATGCCATTGAAAAGATGCCCAAGGAGTTAAAGGCCCTGGCCATGGCAAAATAGTGGTTGTGCATGCCATATTCCGAACGGGATGATTTGTTGATCACTTTTTGCAACTTGCCAATTTTTCAATACTTTTGCCCCATTAATTGGCCCCGTAGTTCAGCTGAATAGAACGTCAGATTCCGGTTCTGAAAGTCACAGGTTTGAATCCTGTCGGGGTCACAAGAAAGGCCAGCCATTTACGCTGGTCTTCTGTTTTGTTGGAAGGCAAACCCACACAATACCGAAAGACAGGATCACGAGCGGCTTGTGCGCCTGCCTGCGGGAAGCGAGCTAATCCTGTCGGGGTCACAACGAGGACCAGCCACTTACGCTGGTCTTTCCTTTTATTGGAAGGCAATCCCACACGATACCGAAAGACAGGATCACGAGCGGCTTGTGCGCCTGCCTGCGGGAAGCGAGCTAATCCTGTCGGAGTCACAACGAGGACCAGCCACTTACGCTGGTCTTTCCTTTTATTGGAAGGCAATCCCACACGATACCGAAAGACAGGATCACGAGCGGCCTGTGCGACCGCCTGTGGGCAGCGAGCTAATCCTGTCGGGGTCGCACTAAAGACCAGCCATTTGCGCTGGTCTTTCGATTTATTGGAAGGCAACCCCATTCGATACTGAAAGACAGGATCACGAGCGGCCTGTGCGACCGCCTGTGGGCAGCGAGCTAATCCTGTCGGGGTCGCAACGAGGACCAGCCACATACGCTGGTCTTTTATTTTATAGAATGCTTTACCCTCCACAAAATCGAAAGACAGGATCACGAGCGGCCTGTGTGCCTGCCTTCGGGCAGCGAGCTAATCCTGTCGGGGTCGCAGAGAGAAGATTATTTTAAGGTTAATACTACTTTCTACTAAGATTTTGGAGCTAACGCCCCAAATGGTTTATGACTACTAATATACAACCTTTTTCGGTAAATGGTTGGGCCGATTGCCAGTACCTGAGATATCAGGGCTACGCCTCTTGGTTTTTAGGTTAATACTTCTTTTTTTATGACACTGTAAAAACAAAAATTGACACTGTAAATGACACTGTATTAAATTTGATAAAACAAAACAGCAAAATCACAGCAGCAGAGATTAGCAAGCGTTTGAATATAAGTTTAAGCACAGCAAAAAGAAGAATTAAAGCGCTTAAAGAGAAAGGCCGTATTGTGCGTGTGGGAAGTGACAAAACAGGACACTGGAAAGTTTGTGATTAAATTAAAATAATCAAAAATAATTTCTCTATTCCGATTCCCAGTCCCGATGCATCAAGGTTGCCTTGTCAAAATTCAGGGGTTATTATCCATAAATATAAATACATCAAACCCTTAAATCAATTCTGGAAAAAAAGGGATTAAGCACACGGAAAGTTATTAACTTTACCACAAAATCAAAGGCATGAAGAGGATAGCGTTCACAACCCTATTGCTGCTAATGGCATCGTTGCATTTTACCTCGGCTCAGGTAACTTTTATCCTTCAGGATATTCCGGCCAATACCCCGGAAGATTCGTATTTCTTCCTGGCCGGCAGTTTAAACCGTTGGAATCCCGGCGATAGCCTTTTCCGATTTGCCATAAATGCCCGTGGTGAATTTTCGCTCACCCTCGATTCGGTTCCAAAATCGTTTAAGTATAAAATTTGCAGAGGGAACTGGGGCACTGTTGAGGTTGACTCGCTGGGCAGAGATGTGCCCAACAGGCTCTATGCCGATACCCTTGGGGAACGGATAATGATCAGTGTACACGGGTGGAGAGACCTTTTCCCGCAACAAAAAATTGCTTCAACCGCCTCGCCAAACGTTTTCTTCACCCCTACCAGCATTGAGATACCTCAATTCAAGCGTCGGCGCACGGTAAGGGTTTACTTTCCTCCCAACTACTCCTCCCGTCAGGCCTACCCTGTTATTTACATGTTCGACGGGCAAAACGTGTTCGATGCGTCCACCTCGTTTGCGGGAGAATGGAAAGTTGACGAGACGCTGGACAGCCTTTACCAGTCGCGACATTTCGCCTGTATCGTGGTAGCGGTTTACCATGGCGAGAATGAGCGAATAAATGAACAAACCCCCTGGCCCAATAACGAGAAGCAGGGTGGCGATGGGGCAAAATTTGCCCAGTTCTTTGTTAAAGACCTGAAGCCATACATCGACAAGCATTACAGAACCTATCCCGACAGGGATAATACCATCATCATGGGCAGTTCGCTGGGGGGGTTAATGGCCCTCTACATGGCATTGCAGTATCCGGAGGTATTCGGGAAAGCAGGCGTGTTTTCTCCCTCGCTCTGGTGGAGCGAAAAGGCTTTTGAGCAGATGGCTAAATTCAAGAAGAAACGCACCCAAAAGATATTTATCCTGGGAGGCGAGCAGGAGGACGAGACCCTTGTTCCCAACATTGAACGTGCCGAAAAGATACTAAGAGAAGTGGGATTTGATGAGAGTGAACTTGTGGTTAAAATTGCACCCGACGGGCATCATAGCGAATGGTTTTGGGCAAGGGAATTTCCCGGAGCCGTTAAATGGTTATTCGGTTTATAACTAATACTCTGAAAAAATGAACTCAAGATTCATGACAGCAATAGTGCTGGTAGTGGGTATATTGCTGTTTGCCTGTGGCACAGGGGAGAAAAAGGTGGAGTACAAAAAGACTTACCATAGGAACGGGAAAGTATTTGAGGTTATCCCATACATTGACGGCAAAGTTCATGGCACTAAACTGGAGTACTACGAGAGCGGCACTCTACGCAAAGAGACTCCATACGATAGCGGATATGTTCATGGCAACGTGAAGGTTTACTACCCTGACGGGAAACTATACTCGATTACCCCAAGGGTGAAAGGGAAGATTGAGGGCGATGTGGTTAAATACCACAAGAACGGTAATGTTCAGAGTATCACACCATACCTAAACAATAAACTCCAGCCCGGACTCAAGGAGTATAACCCGAAAGGGGTACTTTTGGATTCGCCTCACATAGAGTTTTCGTTGAAAAAGGCAAAAATTTCGAACGACCTTTCCGTTACTCTGGAAGCAAGGGTGTCGACAGAACAAAAAAATGTGAAATTTTCGCAAGCGGTACAACTTCACGAAGATCGAATGGACTACATCCCTCTTCAAACCGAGGATGGGGTGGGGAAACTTGTTGTAAAACTTCCCAAGGGAAGTTCCATTGACAACACTGTACTAATCCGGGCAGAGTTTGTAACCAAGTATCAGAATCGCTGCATTGTTGAGGGCACATATAGAATTAAGGCCTCAAATTGATATTGACTTCCATTAATCTGTCTTTTTAAAAAATAAAAAAACTATTCGCATTTTACATGTGAGGTTTTTACCTTTGCGGTTTCCTTTGATACATCAAAACATTAGGCAATGAATCGTTTATTTCTTCTTACTATTCTGATCTTCAATATACTTTTTGTTTCAGGACAAGAACCACTTCCCAGAGGCATGACCGAGGCCGAAAGGATGATCTGGGACGATTACCTGAAGAATTACCCCGCCGACAGGGGAACTGCTCCGCCAAGCGAAATACCCCGCACTCCCTCCGAATGGGACGAAGCACAAGGTGTAATCATTACGTGGGCTTCATATGAGAATAACCTACGCGAAATTGTACGGCACGCCAAGAATGTTGCCAAAGTTTACATTGTTTGCAGCTATCCTACCTCAGTTCAGAACTACCTATCGCAGGGCGGCGTGAACTCTGAGAACATCGAATTTATAGTAGCTGATTACAATTCGGTTTGGGTGCGCGACTATGGCCCTCAGAGCATTTACCTGAAGGGGACCAATGAGCTGGCCTTTGTCGATTGGGTTTACAACAGGCCCCGCCCTTCCGACGACCAGGTGCCCACGGCAGTGGCCAACTACCTATCAGTACCCATATACCAAATGACCCAATCGCCAAACCGCCTTGTGGCCACCGGTGGCAATTTCATGGCCGACGGCGATGGCAAGGGTTTCTCGTCGAAGCTGATACTGCAGGAGAACAGCTCCCTGTCGGAGAGTCAAATCGATACTTTACAAAAGAAGTATATGGGCATTCAGCCATACGTGAAAATGGAAACGCTGCCATTCGATGGTATCCACCACATAGATATGCACATTAAGCTACTGGATGAGGAGACCCTGCTTGTGGGTCAATATCCAACCGGAGTGGCCGATGGGCCACAGATTGAGGCCAACCTCAACTACATTCTAAACAATTTTCAAACCCCATACGGTCGCCCTTACCGCGTGGTTCGCATACCCATGCCACCCGACGAGTATGGACAGTATCCCAATCAGTGGTCGGATTACCTCACCTACACCAACTCGCTAATACTAAACAACCTGGTTCTTGTTCCCATTTACGGATTGGCTCAGGATAGCGAGGCTCTCAGCATTTATCAGGAGGCCATGCCCGGGTACAACATTGTGGGAATCAACATGCGCAACGTGATACCTGCCAGTGGAGCTATCCACTGTATTACCAAGGAGATTGCCGCCAATGACCCCATATTTATCAGCCATGCTCCCATCCGCGATGAGGTGGAATACTCGTACACGGGTTACACATTTACTGCCAATATCTCATCGGCGTCGGGTATTCAGGAGGCATCGCTATACTGGAGCCTGGACCCATCAGAAGGGTTCAATCAAGTGTCAATGACTGCCGACGGAGAAGAATACACTGCCACTATTTCGTACCTGCCACCTAACTCGAAGGTGCATTACTACATAAGTGCCACCAACAACAACGAGAAAACCATAACCAAACCCCTGGTTGCGCCTCAGGGTACATATACCTTTGAAGTGGGCGAACAAGACCTCGGATTCGATTTTTCGGCCAACCAAACCGAGTTTGAAATAGGCGATGAGGTTGTGTTTACCTATATCAATCAGGGCGTTACGGCCAACTCATTCCTGTGGAACTTTGGCGAAGGGGCCAATCCCTCCACTGCCGATACCGAAGGTCCGCACACAGTTACTTACGATTCGGAGGGGCTGAAGGATATTTCTTTGACCATTAATGGAGATTTAGTGCTAACCAAGAGCGGCTACATCAATGTCACTTACACTGAACCCACCTACTTTAACCTAACCATTGAGATAGAAGGGAATGGTACCACTTCACCCGAGATTGGCACTCATCAATATGAAGAAGGCTTTTCGGTAACACTCACCGCCATACCGGATGAGGGATGGTCATTCACCCGTTGGGTAGTCAATTCCCAAGAGTACAACGAGCCTGAAGTGCAGCTTGAGATGGTTGAGGATATTCAAGCCAAGGCCTACTTTACTGATGAAGGTTCCGGGGTGGGCAGCATTGCCGCAGGCAAGCTGCTGATTTCGCCCAATCCCGCCGGCCATACCATAACCGTTTCATTTTCTGAGCAAATCGAAAAGGCAGAAATAGCCATAATGGATATTGCCGGAAATACCGCCCTGGTTTTGCAGAATGCCAACGGCGTGAGCCAATACAAAATTGATATATCGGCGCTTACGCAAGGTATCTACGTAGTGGTTGTTAAAACCACACGCGGAGTATGGACTTCAAAGTTTGTTAAAAATTAACAATCAATGGAATAGATCTGAGGAGCGGTATCTAATCATTGGAAGTAATGGTTATGGTACTCCCCTTTTGGTCGATTATAAACTTTAGTCCCAGAGGATTGCAAACGCAATTCAGAGCTTGTTTTAAATCGGTTTTAGCGAAATGCCCCGAGAATAAACACTGATCAATGTTTACGCCCTCGGTTTGGATTTCGATGCAGAACTGTCTTTCCAACTCGTCCAGAACCATCCTCAGGGGAGCCTCTACATAGTAATAACTACCCCTTATCCACGATACGGCTTCCATGGTATTGATGCCAAAAAGCTGTATATTGCCTGCCGACTGGTGAATGGCAAATCCGTAGCCGGACTTAACTTTGCCTTCGGGAAACCTTTGGGTTGAAACCAGTACCTCGCCCGTAAGGCATTCCACCATAAACATTTCCGAACGGCTGTAAACGTTGAAACGCGCTTCCTTTACGCAGAGGGTATCCATCCCGACAACCAGACGAAAGGGGAGTTCGCCCTTTTTCACATCAAAAAAGGCTTCGCCATTCAACGCTACCAGCCTCCTTGTGGCAAAGCCAAACTTGCGATGGCTGATTGACGTTCCGGCATTCAGCACAACCACCGTTGAATCGGGTAGCCGTCCGTAGGCATTCTTTCCGCAGGGAGCCTCAATGGTTGCAAAGGCAAACTGCCAATCGTATATCACCGAAACTACGGCAATCAGTAGCAGAAGAACAGCCCCCAGATTCATCAACCGATGCCTCAACCTATGGTTTCTGTTCATATCGGCAATACCTTGCGAAAGCATTTCCCAAGCCTTGGCTTCGGGAAGGGAAAAAGGAACCCTAAGGCGTTGCATAATCGCGTGAAGGCGGGAGGGGCAATCCTCCAACTTCTCTATCTGATAGCCGGTTTTGGTCGTTGACACCTTTGCATACAGCTGTTTACAAAGACTTTCACCTATTTCTTTAATAAAATTTTCTACCGCCGTAATCCTCAGGTTAAGCCTGTTGGATATTTCCACGGGTGACATCCCCTCTATTTGGTTCATGAGGAATGCCGTCCTCCGCAGGCGTGGTATTTCTGCCAGATTATCCTGCAACAGTTTGTAATCCTCGTCGTCGATGAATGGGGAGTCGACCCTGCCAAGCTTTTCGTCCCAAACAAATTCTCTCACAAAATGGAATTCGGGCTTAAGGTCAACAAATCCCTTTCTCACAATACGGTTGGCAATGGCATAGAGTATGGTTTTTATGGCATGCTGTCGGACTTTTCGCCGCAGCACCCATAGCTTGATAAAGACATCCTGAGTGAAGGCGTCGGCCATATCGGCATCGCCGGTTGCAAAGTAGCAGTAATTCCTGATGCTGTGGTAGTATTGCTCAAAGGTATCTTTAAACCACGGGCTTTCGGTATGTGACGAGGGTATTTCCTTCACGGCTTTATCATCTTAATAATGGAAAAAGTCGTTCAGGTCCTGCTCTATGTGTTGGTATGCCTGATTACGAAGCTGTGCTTCGAAGCCGGCATCGGCTATTGCCCTCTGCATGTCGTATGCACTAACCTTATGCTTTGCCCCTGCCGAAGACACAACGTTTTCTTCGATCATAATCGACCCCAAATCGTCGGCACCGGCATGGAGGCAGATCTGTGCGATATCCATCCCCACCGTTAGCCACGAAGCCTGTATATGTCTGATATTGGGAAGCATAATCCTGCTTAGGGCCACCATGCGTACGTACTCATCTGGAGTAACCGTACTTTTCACACCCATTCTGCTCATCTCCGTATCCTTGTCCTGAAAAGGCCAGCAGATAAAGGCCGAGAATCCAACCGCTGCTTTAGGTTTCCTCTCCTGCAGGTCGCGTATTTTAACAAGATGCTCCATTCGCTCCGCGAGGGTTTCCACATGTCCAAACATCATGGTGGCAGTGGTAAGCAGCCCCATATTGTGAGCCTCGGCCATTACGTCCAACCATGCCTGCGAGTTGGGCTTACCGGGCGATATCAGCTTCCTAACCCTATCCACCAGTATTTCGGCCCCGCCACCGGGTAGGCTGTTTAAGCCGGCTTCCACCAGCTGTTCCAACACTTCGCGATAGGTCGTTTTCTCAAGCCGTGCTATGTGGGCTATTTCGGGTGGACTCAACGCATGCAGCTTCAGCTGCGGGAACCTCTCCTTAAGCTGCTGAAAAAGATCGATGTAAAAAGCAAGGCACAGCTTGGGATGCAATCCCCCCTGTAAAAGGATTTGGTCGCCACCATAGCGGAGCATTTCTTTGATTTTGACTACATATTCGTAGGTGGAAGTAATAAAGGCACTACCATCGCCGGGTTTGCAGTGGAAATTACAAAACTTGCACCCCGAAATGCAAACGTTGGTAATATTGATATTCCTGTCGATTTGCCAGGTTACCCTGTTCCCGGGGACGATGGCTTGCCGCATCTGATGGGCAATGAACATCAACTCCGTCAGGGAGGCATTGTTGAAAAGGAATAAACCCTCGTCGAGGGTTAGGAACTCGTGCCTAAGAGCCTTGGTAAATAAATCGTTGATGCTCATTCTCTGTGCGTGGGTAACCTTCATAAGCAACGATAAAGATAGCAATTAGTTTTTTCACAGCCATAATTCAGCGTGCATTGATAAATGCCAAAGCATAGAAAAAGCAACTATTTGTTTTTTAATATTTTGTATAATTTTTCTCTAAACAACTATATTTAAGTTTTACCCGTTTTACTATCTTTGTCTGTTTTTTAAATTCGTCTTACCCCTTTTTTACAAGGGCAAGGCTTTCAATTTTAATACTTCAATTGCAATGATTAACGACAAGATAGTAGTAGGCATAACCCAGGGCGACATCAACGGCATAGGCTACGAGGTGATAATCAAAACTCTGTCCGATAGCCGCATTAACGAGCTTTGCGTTCCGGTTTTATATGGCTCACCCAAGGTTGCCGCATACCACAGGAAGGCACTGAACGTGGAGAATTTCAGCTTCAATCAGGCGAAGGATATTGATGACATTAATCCCAAGCGTTCGAATATTATCAACTGCATGAACGAGAATGTGAGGGTGGAACTGGGCAAATCGAACGAATACTGCGGCGAGGGTTCTGTAAAAGCACTGGAGTGTGCCGTAAACGACCTTAAAAAAGGGAAAATCGACGTACTGCTCACTGCTCCAATCAATAAGCTTAACGTTCAGGGAAAGAACTTTAACTTCCCCGGGCACACCGAATTTTTGGCCAAAAGTTTCGGCGTTGACGAGGTTCTCATGCTGATGGTCAGCAACACCATGCGGGTTGGGGTTGTAACCGGGCACGTGGCTCTGTCCGAAGTTCCCGGGCTGATAACCGTTGACGCCATTCTTACCAAGCTGCGCATACTTAACAATACGCTGATTACCGATTTCGATATCCGCAAACCCCGTATAGCCGTGCTGGGGCTAAACCCCCATTCGGGTGACGGAGGAGTTTTGGGCAATGAGGAGCAAACCGTTATTATTCCGGCCATTGAAAAAGCCAATGCGGAAAATATCCATGCCATGGGCCCATACTCAACCGACGGGCTTTTTGGATCGGAGGGATTCTCAAAATTCGATGGGATATTGGCCATGTACCACGACCAGGGCTTAACGCCCTTTAAGGCACTGGCGTTTGATACCGGAGTTAACTATACTGCCGGATTGCCCGTAATACGTACTTCGCCTGCCCACGGAACGGCCTACGCCATAGCCGGGCAGGGTGTGGCTTCGGAAAACTCGTTCAGGGAGGCGCTTTACCTTGCTCTGGATATTTTCAAAAAGCGCCAGATGTACAGTGAAATCAATAAAAATCCTTTACGAATATCGCATCAGGAAACGCAAGAATAAACCCATACTCACATATCATTCAGCAGCCATGTACGAATACATCAGAGGAGAGCTTGTGGAGCTCAATCCAACCTTTGCCGTAGTTGAAAACAACGGGATAGGCTATTTCATCAATATCTCGTTACAATCCTACGCATTGTTAGAGGGAAAAAAGGACGTAACCCTGTTTCTCCATCAGGTGGTTCGCGAGGATGCCATTCTGCTTTACGGCTTTGCCCAGGCAGAGGAGCGCGAATTGTTCCGCCACCTCATCAGCGTATCGGGCATTGGCCCCAATACCGGTAGGGTAATCCTTTCATCGCTATCGCCTGCCGAAGTGATGGAAGCCATTCTGCAAAGCGATGTGAATACGCTTAAACAGGTAAAGGGTATCGGGCTAAAAACTGCACAACGGATCATCATTGACCTAAAAGACAAGCTGGGTAAAGCTAAAGCAGACCAAGAAATTTTTGTATCCATGGACAATAGCATAAGGCAAGAAGCGTTATCAGCATTAGTTATGCTTGGCTTTGCAAAGGGTACTGCTGAAAAAACAATAGCTCATATCCTGAAGCAAAACCCCAATCAAACGGTGGAAAATCTCATTAAAGAGGCTTTAAAGGGACTGTAAAACAATAACTTTCGGCAAGATTTGAAGGATTTCTGTAAGCATATTTTTTTAGGGATTGCCATTTTTGCCCTGAAAACTGTTTCGGAACAACCCATGCTTTTTGCATCGGTTTACCCAGACTACTCTTACAGTTACAGCCACCTCACTGAGCCCTCGCTCCTATTCCAAACACCCGATAGTGTAGTTCTCCCCTTCCCTATCCCCTCGGGTGACGGGCAGGGTGATGGAGAAGCACCCTCATCGCCCCTTTTCTTACAGCCGCCCCAAAACATCACCACCACCGTGGTTTACGATCCGGTTGCAAAGATATACACCGTTTACTACAAGGTGGGCGATATCAACATCAGGCCACCACAGGCGATGAGCGAGGATGAGTACCGCAGGTTTCAGTTCGAACAATCCATGCGCGAGTATTGGCAACAGCGGCAGAAAGGCGAAACCAGTGCCCGTGGTTCGGGCATCCTGCCAAGGCTACAGGTGGGCGGCGAAACGTTCGATAGGGTATTCGGCAGCAACGTCATAGAAATCATCCCACAGGGAACTGCAGAGTTGATTTTCGGTGTAACCCATACGAAAACAGACAATCCCAACATAGCCGAAGATTTAAGAAGTAACGTAACCTTCGATTTCAAATCGAAGATACAGATGAATGTGGACGGAACCGTGGGCGAAAAGCTGAAAATGAGCGTTAACTACAATACCGAAGCCACTTTCGACTTCGAACAAAATGTGAAGGTTGAATACACGGGTTTTGAGGATGAGATAATACAGAAGATTGAGGCAGGAAACGTATCGCTCCCTCTTCCCGGATCGCTTATAACGGGAAGCCACAGCCTGTTTGGTTTAAAAACCCAGCTCAAATTTGGCAAGCTGACCGTAACCAGCATCTTCTCGAAACAGGATGGGCAAACACAGGTTATGGAAGTACGTGGCGGTGCTCAAATCAAGGATTTCGAGATTCAGGCCGATGAGTACGAGGCAAATAAGCACTTCTTTCTGTCGCACTACTTCCGCGATACCTACAACCAATCGCTTCAGAATTTGCCCATCGTCAATAGCGGAATCAACATCACCCGTATTGAGGTATGGATTACCAACAAGCAGAGCAATTTCGAAAACTCCAGGGATATCGTTGCTTTTCACGATATTGGTGAGAACCAACATAACATTTTTGCCAACCAAATCTTCTCCCAAACAACAGGGGGTGACAATCCCACCAACAACAGGAACAACCTGTACGAGTGGATGACCACAACATACCAGGGGGTGAGGGATGTATCCAATATTGGCAACGTACTTTCGCCCCTGACCTCGCAGGGATTTATCGGTGGGAGGGATTACGAAACGCTGGAAAATGCCCGAAAGCTATCTCAATCGGAATACACGCTCAACCCACAGCTGGGCTACATCTCGCTCAACTTTTCGCTCAATGCCGATGAAGTGCTTGCCGTAGCCTACGAGTACACCATGGGTGGCCAAATATACCAGGTGGGCGAGTTCTCCACCGATGGCATTACTGCTCCTGATGCACTGATTGCCAAACTTATAAAGGGGACCAATCTTTCGCCACAGCAACCCACCTGGAACCAGATGATGAAGAACATCTACTCCATTGATGCCTGGCAAATCGATCGAAAGGAGTTCTATTTGAACATACTGTACCAAAACGACCTGACCGGAACCACCGTGAATTACCTTCCCGAAGGGAATATAGCCAACGAGCCGTTGCTGTCTGTGCTCAACCTCGACAATCTCAACAGCAACAACGATCCCGGAGCCGATGGGGTGTTCGATTTCATCGAGGGGATAACCGTGAGGGCAGCCACAGGGCGTATTATCTTTCCTGTTGTGGAGCCATTCGGGAAGGATTTGGCCCGGAAGATTGGGGATCCCGACATAGCCAAAAAGTATGTTTACCAGGAGCTATACGACTCTACACTCACGCGGGCACGGCAGATGGCCGAGAAAAATAAGTTCCAGCTGGCCGGCACATACAAGTCCTCATCGGGTTCGGAAATCGCTCTCAATGCAGCCAACATACCGCGCGGGTCGGTGGTGGTAACCGCCGGAGGCGCAAAGCTAACCGAGGGGTTAGATTACACGGTGGACTATGTAATGGGATCGGTAAAAATTATCAACCCCGCCCTTCTGGAATCGGGGACACCCATTAAAATATCGCTGGAGAATCAGGCACTCTTCGATTTTCAGGTGAAAACGCTTATCGGCTCCCATTTCGACTACAAAATTTCCGACAATTTCAACATTGGGGCTACGGTACTAAACCTCACCGAGCGCCCCTTCACCCACAAGGTAACATTTGGGAATGAGGCCATCAGTAATACCATCTGGGGGCTTAACACATCATACCGCACCGAATCGCCATTCCTGACCAAGCTGGTTGACCTGCTGCCATTCATCGAAACAAAGGAAAAGTCAACCATAAATATCGATGCGGAATTTGCCCAGTTTCTGCCCGGTCATTCGCGAGCCATTGGTAAAGCGGGCACGGTGTATATTGATGATTTTGAGGGGGCAAAAATCTCAATCGATATGCGCCAGTGGTCGTCGTGGAACTTGTCCGGTGCCCCCGAGCACCAGCCCGACCTCTTCCCCGAGGCGGAATTGCTGAACGATCTGCGCTATGGCTATAACCGCGCCAAGCTGGCCTGGTATAGCATCGACCCGTTGTTCCTGCGAGGGACATCGCTTACCCCCGGGCACATAAGGAATAATCCCGATACCCGCAGTAGCCACTTCGTGCGCGAAATTTTTGAGCGCGAAATATTCCCCAACAGGAATACACCTCAGGGCTTACCAACCAATATCCCTGTGCTAAACATTGCCTTTTACCCATCGGAGAAAGGGCCTTACAATTTCAATACCGACGGGATTGACGAGGATGGCAAGCTCACTAACCCTTCCAACTCCTGGGGCGGAATCACGAGGGAGGTACCCTCGGCTATCTCCGATTTCGAAATGGCCAACATAGAGTACATCGAATTTTGGTTAATGGACCCTTTCGTTGAAGACTCGTTGCATACCGGTGGCGATTTATATTTTAATCTGGGTGAAATTTCTGAGGATGTGCTGAAGGATGGGAAGAAATCGTTTGAGAATGGCCTGCCCAAAACCAGTGAGGTAACCAATGTTGATACCACCGCTTGGGGAAGGGTGCCCACCGTTCAGTCGCTGGTCAACGCTTTTGACAACAACCCTGAAACCCGAATGTATCAGGATGTCGGCCTTGATGGGTTGAACTCCGAGGATGAACGCTCGTTCTTTAGCGATTATCTTAATGCGATAAGATCCCGATTTGGTGAAGGTTCACAGGCCTATCAGGATGCATGGCGAGACCCGTCGAACGATAACTACCGATATTTCCGTTCCAGCATTTATGATGCACAGGAGACGGGCATTCTCGATCGGTACAAGAAGTTTAACAACCCCGAGGGAAACTCGCCGGCCACCAACCAACCCAATCCCGACGGGATTGTTGAGCCATACCCAACTTCTGCGTCAATCCTGCCCAATTCCGAGGACATTGACCGCGATAACAACCTGAACAAAAATGAGAGCTACTACCAGTACAGAATATCGCTTCGCCCACAGGACATGGAAGTTGGATATAACTATATCACCGACAAAGTGTCGTACAATGCCAAGTTTGACAATGGCGAACGATCGACGGTAAACTGGTACCAATTTAAGATACCCGTTGAAGAGTTTGAAAAATCAGTGAACGGGATGCAGGACTTCAAATCCATCCGTTTCATAAGGCTATTCATGCGGGGATTTGAGAAAGAGGTCATTCTGCGATTTGCAACGCTGGAATTGGTGAGGGGCGAATGGCGAAAGTATAACCGTGCGCTGATTGAAGGGCAGGAGAATGTTCCCATCAACGACCTTCCAAGGGGTACGCTGGATATTTCGACGGTAAACATTGAAGAGAACAATACGCGTACACCGGTGAACTACGTACTCCCTCCGGGAGTAACAAGGGTTCAGGATGTTGCACAACCCCAAATCAGGGAACTCAACGAGCAGGCCATGGAGCTTAAAGTGCTCGATTTGGGAGATGGTGATGCCAGGGCAACCTACCGGAACCTCAGGCTGGATATCAGGCAGTACAAAAAGCTTATGCTGGACGTACACGCCGAGGAAATACCCGGAATGTCGCTTGCAGATAACGATTTAAACCTTTTCGTAAGGCTTGGTACAGATTATTCCAACAACTACTACGAATACGAGCTACCGCTCGTGTTAACACCCCCCGGAAGATACAACAACAATTCCGACCGCGACAGGGAGAGGGTATGGCCCAGGGAGAATCTGGTGGACATTGTACTTGAGAGGCTTACCGATGTGAAAATGCAAAGGAATGAGCAGATGCAAGCACCCGGATCGCTGATAAACTACACAACCATTTACACCGTAACAGAGGGCGATAGCAAGATTAAGGTTGTGGGTAATCCGAGCCTGAGTAACGTCAGGGTGCTCATGGTCGGGATTCGCAATCCGAGCCGCTCCGATAATCCCGATGATGATGGAATGCCCAAATCGGGCATTGTGTGGATAAACGAGTTGAGGCTTACCCAGTTTAACGACAAGGGTGGTTGGGCTGCCAACACAAGGCTGTCGGCAAAACTTGCCGATTTGGCACAGGTTAACGTTTCGGGATCAACCATAAAGCCCGGGTTTGGATCCATTGAGAAGAAGGTTAACGAGCGCAGCCTCGATGATTTCTACCAGTACGACCTGAACAGCACCGTTCAGCTGGGGCGGTTCTTCCCCAAGGAATCGGGCGTCAGCATTCCGCTTTACGTAGGGTTCACCGAATCGTTTGCCAATCCTGAATTCAACCCTATCGATCAGGACGTGCCACTGAAAAAGGCATTGAATAATGCCGCCAACAGGGCCGAACGCGATTCTATCAAAAAAATATCACAGGATTACAACCGGAGGAAAAGCATTACCCTTACCAATGTCAGGATTAACAAAACGGGGAAGAATCCAAGAATCTACGATATTGCAAACTTCGCGGTAAGCTATTCATTCTCCGAACAGCTCTCGAGGAACATCAACACCGAAGAGCGTTTGCAGCAGAATACACGGGGAGGCTTGACGTACAGTTACAACACCAAGGCTAAAAGCGTTACTCCGTTTAAGAATGCCAAGTGGCTGTCGCACCCATATCTCCGAATCATTAAGGATTTCAACTTCACCTATATTCCCTCCCAACTTTCGTTCCGAACGGAACTCAACCGCACCTATTTCGAACAGCAGCTGCGCAACATCAATAATCCCAACATACGGTTGATGCCAACCTATTCCAAGGATTTCACATGGAACAGGCTTTACACGCTGAATTGGGACATCACTCAAGCGCTGCGCTTCGATTTCAATGCCACCAACCAGGCACGGATTGACGAACCCATGGGTATGGTGAATCGGTTGAAAGACCCCGATGGCTACGAACAATGGAAAGATTCGGTATGGACAAACCTTAAGAATTTTGGAAGGAACACCAACTATAACCACCAGTTTAACCTAACCTATAATGTTCCGATCAACAAAATCCCACTTTTCAATTGGGTTACAGCATCGGCAAGGTACACAGGCAACTACAGCTGGACAGCCGGTCCCATCCTCCCCGACACCAGCCGCTTCGATCCGGGCAATACAATACAGAACTCGAATACCGTTCAGCTAACAGGGCAGCTCAACTTCACATCGCTATACGGCAAGGTAAAATACCTGAAGGACATAAACCAAAAATTTGACCAGTTGGCCCGTGGCGGTACGCAGCAGAAGAAGCAAAACATGAAAACGGTTACCGAAACGCAGGAAAACATTAGGTTTCGTAAAGACCGATTCCGAACCATAGACCACAGGCTGAAAACCGAGAGCATAATGGCCAAGGTTTTCGACGAAGAAGGCAACGAGGTGACAGCCGAAGTGGATGTCCGATCCGAATCAAGGATTCGTATCAAAGTGGATAAGGACATAAGCAAAGGTAAGGTAACCCTTGAGGGGAAAGTCCCCGAGCGTGAGAACATTGCCCTGTTGCTGTTCCAGGGATCAATACGCGTACTTATGGGGGTGAAAAATCTAGCCATAACCTATTCGCAAACCAATGGAACGCTGCTTCCCGGCTATAAGCCTAACACCCTATACATGGGAATGGAGAAATACAACGATGTATATGCTCCGGGGATGCCATTCGTTGCCGGATGGCAAGATCCTGACTTTGCCTGGAATGCCGTCCGCAACCAATGGTTGAGTACCGACAGTACGCTCAACGCCCCGTTTGTGCTAACCAACAACGAAAACCTGAACATTAGGAGTTCTGTTGAACCGATACCCGGAATGCGAATTGAAGTGAGTGGAATCCGTAGCATGTCTAAAAACAGAAATGAGTACTACATTCCAGATGAGTTTGGCAGGTTTAATGCATACAACCCCATGACTACAGGGAATTTCAGCATCAGCCTGATCACCCTTGGGTCGGCCTTCGAGCAATCCAACTCGAAAAACAACTACATGAGCAAAAGTTTCACCCTTTTCAGCGAATACCGCAAAAGGTTAGCGGAAAGATTGGCCGATGTTAGGGCCGAATCGGGTAACTATATCCCCCACCCCGGAACCCCCGGGGAACAGGATAATGATTTCCCATCCGGCTATGGCAAACTCAATCAGGAAGTGCTGATATACTCATTCTTAGCAGCATATACAGGCACTTCGCCCGATGTAATCGGATTAACCACCTTCCCGCTTATCCCCATGCCCAACTGGCAATTCACCTACGATGGGCTGGCAAAGCTGAAACCTTTCCAAAAATATCTTCGCACTTTCACCCTGCGTCACGGATACAGATCAACGTACACCATAGGTTCGTATGCAACCAATTTGAACTACCAACTGGAGGATGACGGTTTCAGCTACGTAAGGGATCAGCAGGGGAACTTTATCCCCGAATACGATATTACCAACGTTGCCATAAGCGAGCAGTTTAACCCGCTCATTGGCCTAGATGCAACGTGGAACAACAGCCTGACCAACAGGGTTGAAGTAAAAAATACAAGATCGTTGGCCATGAGCTTTTCCAACAACCAGCTTAGCGAAGTAACGGCATGGGAATACATTGTCGGCTTGGGTTACCGTTTCGAAAACCTGCCGCTTAAATTCAGATCGGCAGGTGGAGACCAGAAAACCCTGAAGAGCGACCTGAGAGTCAACCTCGATGTTAGCCTTAGGAATAACCTGACCATACTGAGAAGGCTGGTGGAGGAGACCAACGAGGCGTCGGTGGGGCAAAGGGCTTTGACCATAAAAACTGCCGGAGAATATGTGGTAAGCGAACAGGTAACCATTAGGGTATTCTTCGACAGGGTAGTGAACACGCCGCTGGTTGGCACTTTTGCCACTGCCAATACCAGCTTTGGCTTCAGCGTTAGGTTTACACTGGCTCAATAGCAGTTTTGCTGCACAAACTTTTTCCTCTGTCTATTGCTTGGCAATAAGTAAAAATAAGTGTACTTTTGGAAAGTTAATTACCATTTAGTCTAACCCTCAAAAGTTGAAAAGATACCATGAACATTCCATCAGATCTTAAGTACTCGAAAGACCACGAGTGGATTCGTGTAAACGGCAGCGAGGCCGTTATTGGCATTACCGATTTTGCTCAAAGCCAGCTGGGCGATGTTGTATTTGTTGAAATTGAAACCCTGGGCGAAAACCTTGACAAAGAAGAAGTTTTTGGCACCGTTGAAGCAGTTAAAACGGTTTCCGACCTCTTTATGCCCGTGTCGGGAGAGATCACTGCCGTTAACGAAAAACTTGCCGATACTCCCGAAGTGGTTAACAAAGATCCCTACGGCGAGGGTTGGATGATTAAAATTAAACTGAGCGACCCTGCACAGCTGAACGACCTACTCACAGCCGATCAGTACAAGGGAATTATCAACGAGTAAAAACAACTGCCATAATATGTAAATGGGGCTGAATCCGTCGGAATCAGCCCCATTTATATTGCAATAAGCGTAATACTATCTAAGGAAGAGCAATGATATCCGATACGCTTTGTATAAACTTGCGATGCTCAAGCCCCATGGGGATAAAAACCACCGATGTTTCAAACTGTTCAAAAACCTTTACCAACAGCCGATTCCACCTTTCCCGGATCTCATTCATGCTTATGATCGGATTATCCCCTTTGGCATAGCAGTAAAACTCGTGCCATAGGACATGACTGAAAAATTCGGAATACTCGGTCTTAACAATGGCAATGGTCATTCGGGCTGCCGTTGAGGCATCTATTTTCGAAATCATGATATCCTCACGCTTTTCCTTTATAAGGATGTAATATTTCGAGATCTTTTTCTTTTCGTTGGCGTAACCACCAAACAGTTCCCGGGGTGATACCTTTCGTCGCACCGAGTTGGCCCCAAAGAAAAAATACTTAAAATACCAGGCCAGCCTATCGTCAACCGAACATTTGCTCAATACTTTTTTCTTTAAAACGGGATTGCCCTTAACGTTGTACGAATATATTTTTGGGAAAGCCAGGTTGGGATGTACAAAACCATCAGTGTCAACAACCGAAATGTCGTCAGCCATAAAGGCATAGCCCCTATTCATGCAAAGTTCTAATTCCAGCGAGGTTTTCCCCACTCCACCGGTTCCACCAATCAGGATTGCCCTGCCATCGGGGGCAACCATAGAGGAGGAGTGAACCGGGATCCGGTTGGGATCAAAAAACTCCGACGGTATCAGTACCTGCTCGAAGAGGAGCTGCGATAGCCTTTGCGTGATGGTGGCGTAGTCCATGCTGTAAAGCCGGCTTAGATACTCAATTAAGGGATTGCGCTTCCTTCTCGATAGTAAAACGGTAAAACTCAACTTGTCACCGATTCTCTTAACGGCTATTTCGTATTTAGGATAGCGTAAGGTAAAGCCATGGGCCATCTCCGAATGGTTCGAAGGATTAGTTGCGAGTACTTCATGACTACCCGTTGTATGGGCAAATTCCACCTCCAAATCGGCCTCCTCAGGATTAGCCGCTTCAGGATACAGGGTTAGCGGGCCCAAAAGCTCTTCAACCTGCTTTTTTGTTAGTGCAGCCGAAAGGGTAATGCGTACAACCCTGTTGAATATCCGATACTTAAATACTCTTTGCATGGCTACTACTGTTAATTAACTCAAGTATCTTTTCCCTTCTCAAATCGTAATGAAAATTCTCGATGATGTGCTGCCTCCCCCTCTCTCCCAACTTTTCGTCCTGTTGGAGGGCCAAACGTATCAAGTTTACGGCTTCGTTTACATCCTTCTTTTGCAATACAAAGCCCGCACTGCCAATGCCTTTCGGAATACCGTTTACCGCCGAACCAACGGGAATGCAGCCGCAGAGCATAGCCTCGCAAAGCGAGTTGGGTAGCCCCTCGCAAAGCGAGAATTGGGCAAAAACCTTGTGTTCTCCCACCAGAGCAGGCAGTTTGCCGTAATCAATATATCCCAAAAAATGCACATTTTTAGAGGCTTCCCGTTTTGCCTTTTCTTCCATTACGCCGTGTAAACCAGCTATATAAAAAGGTATATCGGGCATTCGTTTTGCTATCTCCATGAGAAAATCCAGCCCCTTCCTACGGAAGGTAACCTCATCGTTTGCCCCGGCAATGGTAATCACCGATTGCTGCTTAACCTTGCTTTTGTCATACTTCCAAAAATCGGGGTGGTAGCCCGTGGGAACAACTTCAATTTTTTCATCAATACCTCTGACAAAGTGTGTTACCCCCACAATAAACCCCTCCTCGTTGGGGTCGGAATAGTAATTCACGCTATGAACCAAGCTTTCATCCACAGGGATTATCAAACCCACATTGCGGAATGCATACCTAACACTTCGGGCACGAATGGAATTCTCCCGCTTAAATACCCCGTAATCGATCACGGGGATATACATGGCATCGTATCCTCCAACAACTATAACGGTTCGCTTACGGAACAACTTTCCGAAAAATACAGGGAGTATGGCGTGGTAATCGGCAAACCATATATAGATAACGCTAAAGCGCCAGAGCATGAAAATGCAAAAGAGCAGCTGTTTTATTATGGAGTAAAGGAAGGGCATGAACGCTTTCGATGCCATAAAGTGGTATTTAAACACGCTGTATTCCGCTGAGAGAATGTCGTAATCCTCCCTCACAAAGGTAGAGTATGCGGTATAGACAAGTAATGCTCTTTTTCTTCTCATGCTATCGAAGCCATTTTTTTAACACTCCATCAACGGTATCGTTGATATCCTTTGAAAGATTCAAAAAGTAAACCCCCAGTCCGAATGCCAGCGCCATGACGGAGCTGCGTACAGCGATATCCAGCACAAAATTATGCAATACGGGAATGAGTACCGAGAGCAAGTAAACAGCCAGTGCAAGTAACAATGTGTAAATATGCTGAAGGGCAAAGGGGCTCATTTTAAAAAGCCTGTAAATGATGATATACCGAATGGCGTTGTAAATCAGGTATGACGAGGTGGATGCTATGGCAGCACCTGTCAACCCGAACAGCTTAATGAAAACAATGTTGAACCCTATGACCATTACCACAAGCAGAAGGTTGAGAAAGGCTGTGGTTCTGTAGTATTTCGATGTGGCCAAAAGGGAGTTTCCAGCTCCCGACGTCATTTCAATCAGGTTGGTGATGCCCAGAAAGAAGATGACGTATTTTCCCGCCTCATACTCCTGTGGAAGGATCTTGAACACGTTATGGATATTACCCCAAAGGCCAATAAAAATGAGCGTTCCAAAAATCAGCTGGTTGATGCTGCTTTTTCGGTAAACATCACGTATGGTCTTCATGTCACCATTTTTCCATGCATCGGCCATTATGGTGCCCGATATTTTCTTCAGCGAACGCGATGGGATAATTATCAGCGTGCTGAAAAAGAAGGTTATGGCATAGATGCCCGTAGCCTCGATACCCAGCATTCTGCTGACAATGATGCTGTCAACATTCAGCACCATGATATTTGAGAAACCCACGATGATACCGAAAAAACTCATGCTTGCCAACGCCCTAATCATGGGTTTGTCCATCAGACTCCAGTCGGGTTTAGGGTTGAATTCCCCCCTTGCAATGAGTGCCAGTACGAGTATCAGGCCGGGAAGGCAGTTGGAAATGACATAGGCGGCCACAAAGCCGCTAAAGGTTAAATATCCGAAATAGAAAGCTGCTATGGAGCCCAGGATGAGGATTCGCTGGATAAACTCCTTGTAAAAAGTTCCGATAACCGATTGGAAAAGCATCACCAGATAGGTGTCGAATATCAGGAACAGAATGGTGAAGAAAATAAGGGGTATCAGAAAATCGATGTAGGTGGTAAAGAGCTCGGCATTCTCCAAATTCCTCTCAATGATTCTATCCTTTAAAAGGTAGTAAATCGTCATGGTGAGGGCAAAGCCTACCAAAACCACCAAAACGGTGAGCAGCAGAAAACCATTGTGATTCTTTGACTTATCGCGAAAGAACGCAAACAAACGTCCTGTTGCATTGGTAAAACCCAGCGTTCCAAATTGGGCAAAAAGGGCAGAGTATGAAATGAGCAGTTTCAAAAGTCCATTCTCCCCGGTGGTGAGCAATCGCGGAAGGAACAATCCCGAGATGAGAAAACCCAGCCCTACACCAATGTAGGAGTAAATGGAACCTTTAATGGTTTGTTCTTTTATATGTCCCAAAGCGTTGTTATTTCAATTTTACTCTTTCCTGTACGCATTCCAGCCCTGAGCCGTGAGGGCAATTTCACTCCCCTCGGGGGTGATTAGCATCGCTCCCGCGCTGTCTTTCGACATATGGCCAATCACACTAATGCCCTCAATGGCCGATACCTGCTCGTGTATGCCGAGGGGCACAGTGAATAGCAATTCGTAGTCCTCTCCCCCATTCAGGGCTGCAACATACGGGTCAATATTCATCTCCTCTCCCATTTGTAATGTTTCATCATCAATGGGGATTTTGTCAAGGTATAGACGGCATCCCAAATTGGAATGCTTGCAAATATGCAGCATTTCGCTGGAAAGACCATCGGAAATATCAATCATGGCATTGGGCTTAATCCCCAACGCTACCATTCGCTTCAACTCGGCCAATGGGATTTCGGGCTTCAGAAACCGCTCTAGAAGGTAGGCATTATCCTTAAATTTGGGCTTCATGTCAGGGTTGTCCAAGAATACCTTTTTCTCCCGTTCGAGCAGCTGAAGGCCCATATATGCAGCACCAAGGTTGCCCGTAACGCAAATCAAATCGTTCTCTTTTGCTCCGCTCCGGTAGCACAACTCGTCCTTGTGTGCCAATCCAATGGCGGTAATGCTGATGGTCATCCCCGTAACAGATGTCGAAGTATCGCCACCCACCACGTCAACACCGTACCGTTGGCAGGCAAGGTATATACCCTTATATAATTCCTCTACATCCTCTAAGCAGAAGCGTTTCGACAATCCAAGTGACACGGTAACCTGTTGCGGGACGGCATTCATGGCGTATATATCGCTAAGGTTGACAACAATAGCTTTATACCCAAGATGTTTCAAAGGGAAGTAGGTTAAATCGAAATGGATGCCCTCCAGCAGAAGGTCGGTAGAAACCACTACCCTTTTGTCCCCGGCATCAATTACAGCTGCATCGTCGCCTACACCGACAATGGTACTGCCATTGCAATGCTCAATGCTTTCGGTTAAGACATCGATCAGCTTAAACTCGCCCAATTCACTCAGCTCCGTGCGTTTTGGTTTCTTTTTCATCAATCCCGTTTCAATAATTTTTCAAATATAAGGGATAATCGCATACCTTCTCACGGGTGCTGCAAACAATGGCCATATTTACAAGACTTTTTATACCCTTTGCAAATCTATTCCGTTTTGCATACCTTTGTGCGCTCAAAAGAAAAATATCAACATCAATTATATTTGATTATCAAATATTTAACATAACACATCGAGGGACTTAACATGAATGTAACGCATCAGAATATCGACGATCTTAATGCCGTGCTGACAGTAAAAGTAGCACAGGACGATTACAAACAGAAGGTGGATCAAAGTCTGAAGGATATACACAGAAAAGCTGTGGTTAAGGGATTTCGCCCCGGCAAAGCACCCGTTTCGCTTATCTACAAAAAATACCGTGTGCCAACCATCATTGAAGAGGTAAACAAGCTGGTTTCTGAAAGCATTTCGCACTACATATACGATAACAAACTCAATATTCTTGGAGAGCCTTTGCCTTCGGAATCGCAGGATACTATCGATTGGGACACTCAGGTTGATTTCGAGTTCCGGTTCGACATGGGATTGGCCCCCACTTTTGAAATAGAACTCTCGAAACGCGACAAGGTTCCCTACTACACCGTCAAGGTGGATAAAAAGATGCGCGAGCCCTATATTGAGAACATCTGTAACCGCTATGGCAGCTATCAGGATACCGAAAAGGCCGATGACAACAGCTTGCTGAAAGCAACCCTCACCGAGCTTAACCCCGACGAATCGCCCAGAGAAAACGGAATATCCGTTGAGGGTGCCTCAATCTCAATCATGCTGGTTGCCGATGAAGGCGAGAAAGCCAAAATGATTGGTGCCATCCCGGGCGATGTGTTTGTGATTGACACCCCCAAAGCATTTCCCAACGAGGTTGACAGGGCAGCACTGCTGAAAACATCAAAGGATAAACTGTCGGGTATTCTCCCGCTTTTTCAGGCAACCGTAACGGAAGTAAAACAATACGTTAAGGCCGAGGTAAATCAGGAGCTTTTTGATAAACTCTTCGGCGAGGGAGCTGTAAACTCTGAGGAGGAGTTTATTCAAAAGGTTGACGAAAACATTAAGTCGAACCTGAGAGGCGATAGCGAGAGAAAGTTTTTCATGGATGTGCGCGACAAACTTATCGATAAGTTTAAGATAAATCTTCCCAAGGAATTCTTAATCCGATGGCTTGTAGCCATTAACGAGGGTAAATTCACAAGGGAGCAGGTTGAAAAGGACTACCCGGGCTTTGAAAAAGATCTCATGTGGCAGCTCATACGCGATAAGATCATTTTGGATCAGGAGTATAAAGTTCAGGAGGATGAGCTTACCAACATGGCCAAAGGATACATTATAAGCCAAATGCTTCAGTATGGTATGGGTCAACTACCCGATGAATTCATCGAGAAGTATGCCAACGATTTGCTGACAAAAAAGGAGGAGAAGAAAAGGATGTCAGAGCGGGTGCTTGAGAACAAGGTGATGGCCTGGATAAAAGAGACTATTAAACTCGATGAAAAAGAAGTTGATTTCGAGAAATTCAACAGCATGATGAACGCATAACGCGCGGAGGAACTTTTTCCTCCGCTTTTTGTTTATGGTTGGTGCAACCATCGAAAAAGAATTGATATATTTAACCTTTCAAATGAGGTCAAAAATTCAAAAACCTACCGATATGGCTAACAGAACCAACGAATTTATAAAATACGCAACCAAGCATAAAGGCATCAGCAGCCTTACCATGCACAGGTACCAGTCGTTATTTAACGGATTCATCTCCCCAACAATCATCGAAGAGCGCCAGCTTAACGTGGCAACCATGGACGTTTTCTCCCGCTTAATGATGGACAGGATTATTTTCTTAGGCGTACCCATCAACGATGACGTGGCCAATATCATTCAGGCCCAGCTGCTATTCCTGGAGTCGAGCGATCCCGCCAAGGATATTCAGATTTACCTTAACAGCCCGGGAGGATCGGTTTATGCCGGCCTGGGTATTTACGATACCATGCAGTACATCAGCTCCGACGTGGCTACAATTTGCACAGGAATGGCGGCTTCCATGGGTGCTGTTCTTCTTTGCGCCGGAGAGAAAGGGAAGCGCTCGGCGCTCCCACATTCCAGGGTGATGATTCACCAGCCCATGGGTGGAGCCGAAGGACAGGCTTCAGACATTGAGATAACCACAAGGCAAATCCTTGGGCTTCGCAAGGAACTCTATGAGATTATTGCCCTCCATTCGGGCAATCCCTTTGAGAAGATTGAAAAGGACTCCGATCGCGATTACTGGATGACAGCCGAAGAGGCCATGTCGTACGGAATGATTGATCAGGTTCTTAAAAAATCGCAGGGTTAGGCCTCGACAGCAGGTAGCAATACCGAAAGCGCATGTTAAACACGGCTCAACCTGCCGAGTTGGCCTTCGGATTTTCACCTTTCAGGTCAATTTCGTCATACGAATCGTTTGGGTATTGGATATCCTTAACCCTTAACTGAAGGTAGGTATTGCCCCTGTAAACGTTTTCATTTACGCTATATGAAATGTTAAAGGGAATGCCTTTGCTGATATTCTCAAAATGCTCTCCCATTTGGAAAGCTATGGCCTGAAAGACCTTAGGGCTGGATTCCTGTATCAGCGATAGTTTAATGTGCTCCCTATCGCTACCCACAAGCCTTCCTTCACCGGTATCGAAAACATTCTCCGAAACAAATACAGGAGACATGTTGCCCGGGCCAAATGGCTGGAACTGCTTGATTACCCGCACAAACTTATCGGTAATATCCGAAAAGTTAATCTTGGCATCGATATCGATTTGAGGGACGAGCATCAGTGGATCAATGGTTTTGCTCACTATCTCCTCAAAACGTTTCTTAAATATCGGGACATTCTCCACTTTCATGGATAGCCCTGCTGCATACATATGTCCGCCAAAATTTTCCAACAGATCGGAGCAAGACTCAACGGCCTGGTAAAGGTCGAACCCGGGTACCGATCGTGCAGAGCCGGTTGCCAGCCCATTGGATTCGGTAAGGATTACCGTGGGGCGGTAGTATGTTTCAATAAGCCTCGAAGCCACTATCCCCACAACTCCTTTGTGCCATGCAGGATTGAAAAGAACGGTAGCCTTCTGCTTGAGCAACTCCGGATCGGATGCCACCAGTTGGAGCGCCTCATTGGTTATATTGCGATCCACGCTCCGCCTATCGTTGTTACATGAGTTGATAAGCGACCCCATCTCATAGGCAAACCCTTCATCCTGTGCACACAGTAAATCAACGGCTGATTTACCCGACTCCATTCTCCCGGCAGCGTTAATGCGAGGGCCAATGCGGAACACTATGTCATCAATGGTAATATTCTGGTGCTCTATACCCGATAACTTAATGATGGTTTTCAGCCCTATCCCCGGGGTATTGTTCAATTTTTCGAGCCCAAAACAGGCCAGAACCCTGTTTTCGTCAACCAGCGGAACGATATCCGAGGCAATGCTTACTGCAACCAAATCCAGATAAACATACAGATCTCTGAGGGGCATATCGTTGCTTTTGCAATATGCCTGAATCATCTTGAATCCTACCCCACATCCCGAGAGTTCCTTGAATGGGTACTGGCAATCGCTGCGCTTAGGATCGAGCACTGCCACCGCCTCGGGTATCGTGTCTCCGGGCAAATGGTGGTCGCAGATAATAAAATCGATTCCCTTCTCCTTGGCATAGCGTACCTTCTCCACCGCCTTTATGCCGCAGTCGAGAGCGATAATCAGGGTGTAGCCATTCTCATAGGCAAAATCGATACCCTTTATGGAAATACCATACCCTTCCGAATACCGGTCGGGGATGTAGTTGCCCATGTAGGGGTATATTTTTCGGAAAAACGAATACACCAAGGCCACAGCCGTGGTCCCGTCAACATCGTAATCGCCATAGACCAGTATTCGCTCGCCATTGGTCATGGCCTGCCCTATTCGGTCTATAGCAGCATGCATATCCTTCATCAGGAAAGGATCGTGCAGGTGCTCCAACTTAGGCCTGAAAAATCTTTCGGCCTGTTCAAAGGTTTCAATGCCGCGTTGAACCAACAGGGTAGCCAATACCCTATCAATTACCAGAACATTCATCAACCCTTCAATTGTACCGGGGTTACCGGTCTCTTTATATATCCATCTCTTTTTCATCAAAACCGAATTGCAGCATATGCCAACAGGGGCCAAAGCCCACTAATTCAGGGTTATCCCGAAGACTGCTGCAAATTCCTCCTTTACCCTTTGGGCCAGGAGGTTGAAATCAACCCTGCTTCCCAACTCTTTCTGCATGGATGTAACCCCTTTATCCACAAATCCGCAGGGATTGATATAGCTGAAATAATCGAGATTTGTGTTGACATTGAATGCCAATCCATGCATGGTAACAAATCGGCTGGCGCGTACACCAATGGCGCATATCTTTCGCTCTTTCCCTGTCTGCCCCACGTCCAACCACACGCCCGTTGCGCTATTCAACCTTTCTCCTTTCAGCTTAAATGCATCCAGCGTGTTGATAATCACTTCTTCCAGCCTGTGAATGTATTCTTTCAAGGTAATTCCCAGCATCTCAAGGTCAAAGATGGGGTAAACCACCAATTGGCCCGGCCCATGATAGGTTATATCTCCTCCGCGATTGATATGGTAGTAAGTGGCATCAATCTGCTTAAGCATTTGATCGCTTATGAGCAGGTTGTTATTCTTGCCGCTTTTTCCAAGGGTATATACATGAGGGTGCTCGCAAAACAACAGGTAGCCCGCATCTTGCCTTGCGGGTGAACCATTCCTTGCGGCCTGTACCTTTGCAAAAAGCTCCTCCTGATAATCCCATCCCTGTTTATAGTCAATTAAGCCAAGGTCTTGGAATTTTACTGTTTGCATTTATATTTTGATATTGTTTTTTCATCTTTTGGGTATTACTGCATGGTGTTACCTGCCCTTTTTGCAACCTCCTCGGCATGGTACGACGACCTTACCAGCGGGCCGCTCTCAACAAAAGCAAAACCTTTGGCTACAGCCATTTTCCTGTAATGCTCAAACTGCACGGGATCAACATACTCCGCAACGGCCAAATTTTCCGTTCTGGGTTGCAAATACTGTCCAATGGTAATCGACTTGCAGCCGATGGCTATTAAATCATCCATTAGCTGTTCAACCTCAGATTCTTTCTCGCCAAGCCCAAGCATTATTCCCGATTTGGAAAGGTAGCCCTTTTTCGCAATATGTGCAATTATTTTCAGACTTTTTTCGTAGCTGGCTCTGGAACGCACTGTAGGCGTGAGCCTACGTACTGTTTCGAGATTGTGTGCCACAATATCGGGATTGGCCATCAAAACTATATCCAGCAAATCGGTATTGCCATTGAAATCGGGAATCAGCACCTCGATCTTGGTGTCGGGATTCTGCCTGCGAATTTCGATAATGGTATCGTGCCAATGCTTAGCCCCGCCGTCGGGTAAGTCGTCGCGGGTTACCGAGGTTACCACACAATGTTTTAGCCCCATCAGTTTCACCGACATTGCCAAGTGCTGCGGCTCCTCAGGATCGGGAGGTAAAGGCTTACCGGTAGTGGTTGCGCAGAATCGGCACGACCGTGTGCACACATCGCCTAAAATCATAAACGTTGCCGTTCCATTGCCCCAGCACTCGCCAATATTGGGACACATACCGCTGGAACAAATGGTGTGCAGCCCATGCTGTTTGACAATCCTGTTCACGCGGGTATAGCCCTCTCCCGTAGGGAGTTTTATTTTAAGCCACGATGGCTTTCTTGTGATGTTCGTCTTTTCCTTCAAAGTGCAAATTTCTTGGCCACAAATTTAAAAAAAATGATGGGGATGACCCAGTTTATACAATTATTTAATTGGTAATCCCCATTGGCAAACGCTCTCGCTTTTTTAAGTATATTTGCAGCGTTTAAAAAATTGTCTATGATGTTTGATTTAAGCGAACAGGAACAGCTACGACGCGAATCGTTGGCCGAGCTGCGCCGGTTGGGAATAAACCCCTATCCTGCGGCCAAATATCCGGTAACCCACTCCACTGCCGATCTACATAACGATTTTGACAACCTTCAGAATAAGAAGTCTGATGTTTGCATTGCCGGCAGAATTATGACTCGAAGAATCATGGGTAATGCCTCGTTTTTCGAAATTCAGGACGAAAAGGGGAGGATGCAGGTGTACGTCCGTCGCGATGACCTATGCCCCGGGGATGACAAAACCCTGTACAACACAGTGTTTAAAAAGTTACTGGACATTGGCGATATCGTTGGCATTAAAGGCTATCTCTTTAAAACCCAGATGGGCGAAGAGTCGGTATTCGCACAGGAATTAACACTGCTGGCAAAATCGCTGCGCCCCCTGCCCATTGTGAAGGAGAAGGACGGGCAGGTTTTCGATGCCTTTTCCGATCCCGAGCAGAGGTACCGCCAACGCTACGTCGATTTGGTTGTCAACCCCCACGTTCGCGATGTCTTCATCAAACGCACCAAGATAATCAATACTCTGCGCGATTTTTTCAACTCCAAGGGATACCTCGAAGTCGAAACGCCAATACTTCAGCCCATTCCGGGAGGAGCAGCCGCACGGCCGTTCGTTACCCATCACAATGCTCTCGACATGCCCCTCTACCTTCGGATTGCCAACGAATTGTACCTGAAAAGGCTTATCGTTGCCGGCTTTGATGGGGTTTACGAGTTCTCCAGGGATTTCCGTAACGAGGGCATGGACCGCACCCACAACCCCGAGTTTACGGTGATGGAAATATACGTGGCATACAAGGACTACTTCTGGATGATGGAGTTCACCGAGGAGATGATTGAGCGGGTTGCACTGGCCTTGCACGGCACCACAAAAGTCGCCCTTGGCGATAAAGAGATTGACTTCAAGCGACCCTACCGAAGGATTACCATGACCGATGCCATTCGGGAATATGCAGGGGTGGATATCAGCGGGAAAAGCGAGGAGGAGCTTCGCACTATCTGCACCAAACTGGGTATAGAAACCGACGCCACCATGGGCAAAGGGAAACTCATCGATGCCATTTTTGGTGAGAAGTGTGAGCCACATTTTGTTCAACCTACCTTTATCACCGACTATCCCATAGAGATGTCGCCGCTATCCAAGCGTCACCGGACTAACCCCGAACTTACCGAACGTTTTGAGCTGATGGTGAATGGCAAGGAGCTATGCAATGCCTTCAGCGAGCTCAACGATCCCATTGACCAGCTGGAACGATTCAGAGATCAGATGAAACTGGGCGAAAAGGGCGATGACGAGGCCATGATCATCGATCACGATTACGTGCGGGCCATGGAGTATGGCATGCCCACCTGTTCGGGACTGGGCGTTGGCATCGACCGCCTGACCATGTTCATGACCAACCAGCCATCCATTCAGGATGTGCTTCTGTTCCCCCAGATGAAACCCGAACCCAAAACCCGCAAGGATTCGGTTGAGGTGTTTGTTCGGGCTGGCATCCCCGCCCAATGGGTTCCCGTACTGGAAAAGATGGGGCATACCACCGTGGAATCGCTTAAAAACCTGAAAGCGGGCAAGCTATTCAACGACTTGTGCGGCTATAACAAGAAGAACAAGCTGGGACTGCCCAACCCCACCATGGAGGAGGTGGCAAAATGGGTTGAAGGATAAAAAAGCAACAATTGGTCGATTGGAAGGAAAAATTTAACACGCTCATTACGGAAAGTAACTATTTAACACCATGATTAATTGGACACAAAGCCTCAATTGCGCAATAACCGTGTGCAACAGGGATGGCATTATTATCTATATGAACGACAAATCGGCCAATACGTGGGCGAAACAGGGGGGCGAAAGCTTAATCGGCAAAAGCCTTTTTGGCTGCCATGGCCAACGTTCTACCGAAATTATTCACAGGCTGATGCAAACGGGCGAATCGAACACCTACACCGTGGAGAAGAACGGAGTGAAAAAACTGATCTACCAAACCCCCTGGTTTGAAGACGGCAAAGTGGCCGGCATGGTGGAATTTTCTATCGTTCTACCTACTGAAATCCCGCACTACGTGCGCAAATAGCCTGCACATAAGTACGGTGCTAGTTCCATAAAGAGTAAGAAATTGGAAATCGAAGTCAGAAAATCTATTGTCCCTTTCCCGCCATCATTCCACATGCAGCATCAATATCCACTCCACGCGATGCCCTTAGTGTAGCGGGTTGTCCATGTGCATCCAGCTTATCGCGAAACAACTTTGCGCATTGCCGGTAGTTTTCGCTCCCTTTGGGAGTATTCAGGGGGATGACATTAACATGGCAATTCAGGGATTTTATCAGCTTAGCGGTTTGGACAGCATGCTCGTCTGAATCATTCACGTTAGGTATTACCACGTACTCGAAGGACAAGCGCAGTGGCTTTCTCACGGGGTTGACCATGAAGAAACTGACAATATCATCAGGGCTGTGCAATCCACCGGCAGGTATCAGCCGGCTTCGCTGGTGGTGAAATGGGCTGTGCAGGCTGATGGCAATGTTGCAGCAACGCGCATGGATTAATCTTTCCAACCCCTGCAAAATGCCGATGGTGGAAAGGGTAATGTTGGTAGCGCCAAATGCCATCCCCCAGGGTGCTCTGAAAATCTCCAACGCCCTGAAAACCGGCTCGGGATTATCCATGGGCTCGCCCATTCCCATCACCACAAGGCGGTTAATGCTCCTACTCTCGGGGATAGAGAGAAGTTGCCCCACGATGTGTAAAACACTAAGGTTCTCGCGAAAGCCCATGGCTCCCGTGTGGCAAAACACACACCCCATCCTGCACCCCGATTGGGTTGAGATGCAAAGGGCATTCCGCTTGGGGCCGGGCATAAAAACAGCCTCGTAGGGGTTGCCGTCGGATGTTTCGAAAAGATACTTTTTCGAGCCATCGTCCGAGGTTTGGAATGAACGGTACTGTGGCCATTGCAGCGAAAAGTTCATTTGCAGAAACTCCCTTAAACCCATCGGGATATTGTCCATTTGAAGGAATGATTTTGCCGCACGGCGATAAATCCAAATGCAAATCTCCTTGGCCAATTCGCCCTTAAAACCGTGCGATTCAATGGCTATCCTTATCTCGTCGGGAGTAAGTCCTACTATTGACTCCTTGCTCATGCCGTAAAATTATGGATAATTATGAATCGTAGCCTCACATGAATACCTTTGCAATAAAAAACTATGCAAAAAACAATTGTCATAGCAACCCGTGCACGCGAAGGGCTTTACGACATCACCCGCGAGGTGGAGAGCATTGTTGTATCCTCGGGCGTTCGGTCGGGGATTGTTAATGTGTATGCCAGAGGAGCCACGGCTGCCATAATGATTCAGGAGAACTGGGATCAATCGGTGCAAACCGACGTGGTCAACCTCTTGCGCAAACTTATCCCTCAAGGCGTCTGGATGCACGATGCACAGGATGGCAACGGCGATGCCCATTTGAAGGCAGGTATAGTAGGCCCTCAGGAAACCATCCCCATTATTGACGGCAAAATGGGACTCTCCACTTGGCAGAATATTTTTTTCTGCGAATTCGACGGTCCAAGAGAACGCAGGGAAATAGTAGTGTCTGTAGTCAGCATAAAATAAAATGCAAAATATTTTAAAACATTATGATTTTTTACACTTTATTTATACCTTTGTGGACAGACCACCGGACCACGTTTTTCTCATAGTTTTCTCATAGTACATTCCAAAGGGTTCGGATAGTTCGAGGGTGTCTCAACCAAATAAGGCACCCTCTTTTTTTATGCTATCTCCCTTCTTAACAAAAACGTAGCATTACTGCGTTCATAAAAAAAATTGCTTTTTCTTTAACAATTGATCTTAAAAGTGTAGATTTGGTTCTTTATTTATCCCTCTTGGCTGAGAATAATGGGTAATTCTTACAGGATTGGAGTTGTTGGCAGCGGTAGTTGGGCTACTGCTATCGTTAAAATATTGCACGAGAATAGGGACGGCATAAACTGGTATTTGAGGGAACCCGAGATTATTGAAAACATTCAGCGCCACAGGAATAATCCGTTATACCTAAGTTCGGTATATTTTGACCTAAGCAAAATCAATCTTTCCTGCGATATCAACAAAGTTATCCGCAATTCGGATATTATTATTTTTGTAGTGCCTTCGGCATTTTTAAAAGTATGGCTGGAGCCACTAACCGAAAATCTCAAGGGCAAATTCATTGTTACTGCCATCAAGGGCATTATTCCACAAGATAACATTACAGTTGCCGAATATTTCAACCAGCATTACAACGTCCCTTTCGACAGCATTGGCGTTATCAGCGGGCCATGCCACGCTGAAGAGGTTGCTCTGGGGAGGTTATCCTATTTAACCATTTCGTGTAAGAACGTTGAACGCGCCAAGCTGATCGGATCTTTCCTGGAATCGCACTATATCAAAACCATTGCAGGAACTGATATTTATGGAACCGAATACAGTACAGTGCTCAAAAATATTTTTGCCATTGCCGCCGGAATAGCGCACGGACTGGGCTATGGCGACAATTTCTTAGCCGTATTGGTTAGCAATGCCCAAAGGGAGATAAAACGATTTCTAACCAAAACATACCCCAGCGACAGGGAGATTGACTCATCGGCATACCTGGGCGATCTGCTTGTAACCTGCTATTCGCAATTTAGCCGCAATCGTACTCTGGGAACTATGATTGGCAAAGGGTACTCCGTGAATGGTGCCATCATGGAGATGAATATGGTGGCCGAGGGTTACTACGCCACCCTCTGCATTCATGAGATCAATCAGAATCATGGGATTGACATGCCCATAACCGATGCCGTTTACAACATACTGTATGAAAAAATTGCACCAGCCATTGAAATGAAACTACTAAGCGAAAGACTCCAATAACCCGTAAACAACGAAACCATGGAAGGAATGAAGCTAAATCTGGAACACGTTTACCAGTTTGCAACCAAGGATCAGGTTTTTGGTTATAAAAACGAGATGATGCGAAATTTGGAAACCCTGCATCAGAAGACCGGAAAAGGCAACGACTTTTTAGGATGGTTAACCCTTCCCTCTACGATTAAAAGTGGCGAACTTGCCAAGATCAAGAAATTGGCCCAGGATATCGGGAAAGAAAGCGATATAGTGGTAGTGGTTGGTATAGGCGGTTCCTACCTCGGTGCAAAGGCTGTGATTGAGGCACTTGGCCATTCGTTCTACGGTCTGGTCAGCGGAAAAGCGCCTATGATAGTATTTGCAGGTCATAATATTTGCGAGGAATACCATCGTGAACTTTTTGACCTGTTGGACAAGAAATCCTATTCCATTGTGGTGATTTCCAAGTCAGGGACCACCACCGAGCCGGCCATAGCCTTCAGACTATTGAAACAGCATTTGGAGAAAAAAATTGGCAAAGAGAAGGCGAGCAGGCGAATAATTGCCATCACCGATAAAAGCAAAGGTGCTTTAAAGAAACTTGCCACACAGGAGGGGTACAAAACCTTTATCATCCCAGATGATGTTGGAGGGCGGTATTCGGTGCTCACTCCGGTTGGGTTGGTGCCCATTGCTTTTGCCGGATTCAACATCGGGCAGTTGGTAAAAGGGGCCTTGGCTGCCGAAAAGGATACGGGGATAGATATTCCCTTTGAAAAAAATCCGGCATGCCTTTACGCTGCTGCTCGCAACGCATTGTACAAAAAGGGGCGACTGGTTGAGATTATGGTTAACTATACACCCAAGCTACATTTTCTCTCGGAATGGTGGAAGCAGCTCTACGGTGAAAGCGAAGGGAAGGAAAACAAGGGGATTTTCCCGTCAGGGGTGGATTTTACAACCGATCTACACTCGCTGGGCCAATATATACAGGATGGAGAACGCATACTATTCGAAACGGTGATTGCCGTTGCCGAACCCAGACGACGACTTGTGATACCCAAGACCAAGGACAATCTGGATGAGTTGAACTACATTGCCGGAAAACGGCTTTCTGTGGTGAACAGGATGGCACAGCTGGGGACCACTCTCGCCCATCTGGACGGAAGGGTACCCAATATTCTGATAGAAATCCCCCGCCTTAACGAGTTTTGGATTGGATACCTTATGTATTTCTTCGAAAAGGCTTGTGCCCTCAGCGGTTACCTGCTTAATGTAAATCCTTTCGACCAGCCGGGTGTGGAAGCGTATAAGAAGAATATGTTTGCCCTGCTTGGCAAAAAGGGGTATGAGGAGCAGGGAAAACTCCTGAGGGAGATAATAGAAGAGGACTAATGATTGGTCAATATTATTATTTTTGATTGCACAATTTTTTTAAAATAACGATTTAAGCCAACTAATAATAGCCTTATGAATATGGGAAAGCGTAAAATCAGAAATTTTGGGATACAAGCTGCCGTGGCCGGATTTATTCTTGGCATTTGCCCCATGGCTTTGAATGCACAGCATTATCCTAAACTGCTGGAAAAAGTTGAAAAGGGCATGGACTCGACACAGGTTGTTGTGTTGGTTGGTGCTCCAACCCGCTCGGTGTCAGTTGACCGACTTTTCTACGGTACCGATCAAGCCGTAATTGCCAATAACAAGGTCATTGATATCCGCACCGAGCATGCCGGTAAGATTACCCTGAAAAGGGAAAAGGCAGAACAGAGAAAATCCAAGGATTACAAGCCAATTGCTGAGTTGAGAATTGGAATGTCACGCGATGAGGTTTTGACACTGGCCGGATCTCCCACTCTTGAACAGGGTGGCACCGACCTCTATTTTACCAACAGGCATAGAGTAGAACTATCCGAAGGCAAGGTAACCCAGGTTGAAGCCCATGTTAAAAAGGATATGGAGATTTTGGACTGGATACGGCTAAACTTCACTTCGGGGGGATTGCTTTTTATGAACATTACATTGGCGTTCATCATGTTTGGAGTTGCGCTGAATATGAAGGTGAAAGAGTTCAAGGCAGTTTTCGTAAAACCCAAATCGGCCATCCTTGGTTTCATTTCACAATTTGTAGCTTTGCCCGCTCTGACCTTTGTTTTGGTTCTAATCATCCAGCCAACACCCAGCGTAGCATTGGGAATGATTTTAGTGGCAGCATGTCCCGGGGGCAATATTTCCAACTTTATGTCGTCCATAGCCAAGGCCAACGTTGAGCTATCGGTCTCTCTCACAGCCATTGCAACCATGGTAGCCATTTTTATGACGCCCCTCAATTTTGCCCTGTGGGGCAAATTGTATTCCGGGACATCGAATATGGTCATCCCCATATCCATCGATGCTTGGGAAATGATGAAAACCGTGTTTATTCTTTTAGGAATACCCGTTATCCTTGGCTTACTGTTTGCCTATAAATTTCCCAAAACCACTGCTAAAATAACCAAACCCTTCCGCATTTTCTCATTCCTGGCCTTCATAGGGTTTGTGGTTGCCGCTTTCGCTTCAAATGTGAATTTTTTCCTCGAATACATTCACATTATCTTTCTTATAGTATTGGCCCACAATCTGCTTGCTCTTCTCACGGGATTCAGCATAGGTACCCTTTTCGGCCTTCCACGACCCGACAGAAGGACTATAACCATCGAAACTGGAATACAGAACTCAGGGTTGGGACTTGTGCTGATTTTCAACCCGAACCTTTTCAACGGGCTTGGAGGCATGGCGTTTATCGCTGCATGGTGGGGCATTTGGCATATTATCTCCGGTTTAATAATTTCGAGCATTTGGTCGAAGAAACCCTTGTCGTAAATAGCGGATTCATTTATTTATAAGCCTTAATAATAGAATATGCCAACCAAGAGGGAGAACATAGAGAAATGGTCGAATACTTACCAGATTCTCAAGTATTACGTTGATTTTTGTTTCAGATTCTATTTCCCCACAACCATATCGGGTTTGGAAAACATTCCCAAAGGGAAAACGGTGATTTTTGCTCCTAATCATCAAAATGCTCTGATTGATGCCCTGGCTATTCTCAGCGTCAAAACATGGCAGCCCGTCTTTCTGGCCCGTGCCGACATCTTTCAAAAACCACTGATAAGCAAAATACTTACATTCCTTAAGATCATGCCCGTTTACCGTATCCGCGACGGGTATGGCAGCCTTCATAAGAATGATGAGGTTTTCAACAAAACGGTGGACGTACTCAAAAACCAAAACGGGCTTTGCCTAATGCCCGAGGGCAATCACGGCGATAAGAAACGGCTTAGGTTGCCCCTAAAAAAAGGGCTTGCACGCATCGCTTTTCAGGCCGAAGAAGCCTGCAAAGGCACTCTTGATATCCACGTTGTACCCGTGGGGCTCGATTATACCCACTACTCCAGGGTGGGCAGTCCACTGCATATCCGTTTTGGCCCGCCCATACGGGTTAAGCCCATGCTGTCCACGTATAAGAAAAATCCTGCCAAGGCATACAAAGAGCTGCTCGACCTGGTGGCTCAGGGAATTAAAAATGAAATTATCAACATCGAGGATGAGCAGTTTTACGATAACTACACGATAATCCTTGACCTATTCGCTCCCATCTTCTTGGACAAAAAGGGGGTAACAAACAATCAACCCAACAGGGTTGAGGCTCAAAGGATGATTGTTGACATAATTGATCACCAGAAGAAAAAAAGATCCGATGATTTTCTGGTTTTAATGGCCTGTACCCTGGAATTCAGAAGGCTGATTACCGAAATGCGGTTGAATCACGTTATATTCCCCATCCCCTTCAACAAACGGATGGGGTTAATCTCCCGCATCATTCTGCTCACGGCTTCTTTCCCTATTTTTATCTACTCGTTGATTAACAACATCTTCCCACTATCATTTATCCGCCTTATCGGTAAAACCATTAAAGACCCCCAATTTGTCAGCAGCGTTAAACTTGCAGCGGGGCTTGTACTATTTCCCATTTTCCATGTAATTCAAATTGTTACTTTTGCCCTTATTGTTAAACACACATATCTCACCCTGGCATATACCGTTAGCCTTCCTCTGGGTGTTTATCTTTTCTTTAAATGGCTAAAACTATATAGGCATATTCTCGATATCATTCGCGAGGTTTACTGCCGATTGTACAAAAATGCAAGCGTTAAACGTGCCGAGGAGCTTAAGCAGCAAATTGAAAAAAGGGTATGGACTGAGATTAAACGCAAAGAAGGGGTGAACTCATTGCCATCCTACCTTGACGAGTAGAACCCCGGTGTTGCTTTGGCTTTCTTTATCAGGATTCTTACGCTAAAGGTCAATAGATAATACTCATACAAAGATTGCGGGGCTAACGCTCCAATTAGTTGATTAGTTGAAGTGATAATTCGTGAAACGTTAATCGTGAGGCGTGAAACGAGGTGTTTGACCCCCCGGCCCCCAAAGGGGGAGAAAGTTATGAGGTTTGGCGTTTGGCGTTCAACGTTCTTGGTTCTTAGTTTCTTTGTGTCCTCTGCGTCTGATTGGCGTCCCGAAACATCGGGATTGCGGTAGAATTCGTGAAACGTGAAACGGGCTGCGAGGGGAAAGCACTTTCCATCGTCCGCAGGATATGGAAACGCGCGAAAAAAATCTAAAATTTCTTAATTTTGCCTATAACGCGAATTTGATATCAGACCAATGAAAGACGAAATAATTATTTACCAAGCCGAAGAAGAATCAATAAGATTAGAAGTTAGGCTTGAAGAGGAAACCGTTTGGCTAACGCAAGCACAAATGGCTGAACTTTTTCAGACTTCTTCGCAAAATATTACCATACATATCAGAAATATTTTTAAAGAGGGTGAGCTTTCGGAAAAAGGAACTTGTAAGGAATATTTACAAGTTCAAACTGAAGGAGACAGAAGTGTCAAAAGGAAATTAAAACTATATAATTTAGATATCATTATTTCTGTTGGTTATCGAGTAAAGTCAATACGTGGAACACAATTCAGAATTTGGGCTAACAAAATACTAAAGGAATATTTGCTTAAAGGTCATGTGATTAATCACAGAATTGAAAAGTTGGAAAGTGATATCCACGCCGTTAAGCATAAACTAGGAGAGATTGACTTGCAGATAAAAACCAGCTTGCCCAAAAAGGAGGGCATATATTTCGATGGCGAAACATTTGACGCGTATGTTTTTGTCACAGAGATAATAAGAAATGCCAAAGACTCAATTATACTTATCGACAATTACATTGACGAGAACGTGCTGCTCATGTTGTCGAAACGTGAAAAGGGGGTTAAGGCAACCGTTTACACTTCTGCGCCATCAAAGGTAACACAACTCGATATTACAAAGTATAAATCGCAATACCCTGATATTGAAATAAAAACATTTACAAAATCGCACGATCGTTTTCTAATTATTGACAAAAATAACATTTACCACATAGGCGCATCGCTAAAAGATTTGGGGAAGAAATGGTTTGGTTTTTCAATAATAAATATTGAGGTGGATTATATACTGGAGCGGTTGAAATGATGGGATGAGGCGTGAAGCGTGAAGCGTGAAGCGTGAGTCGTGAGTCGTGAATCGTGAATCGTGAAACGAGTTTCGAAGTTCGGGGTTCGAGGTTTGTGATTTGGGGTTATTTGCTAGTCAGCGAATTTACGAATTTGCGAATTTGCGAAATACCATAACAGTCCCATCTTCGGAGTATCTTGTGTTTGCTACGTCCTGATTAGTTGCACCGACAAAATGATGGCGGTGTAGAATTCGTTCCAGTGTGGTATTGCTCAATCCCGGTTTTATTTGCATATTTACCTTTTTACAAATAACCGTTTCCACATGTTCAAAGGCATCACCATACCCGATTCCATAGGCCTGCAGGAGAATTACAAACGCAAATATAATTTTTGGGAGATGTATATGGCATTCTCCCGAATTCCCGGAGCAGCCATGAAACTGGCTAAAAACAAACGCAAACAGCTACTTTCCGGCCATTTCGTCGAACGAATACAATTGGCGGTAACCGAAGTGAACGGCTGTGCCGCATGCTCATACGCCCATACTGCCATGGCTTTGAAAATGGGGATGAGTTCAGAAGAGATCAGCAGCCTGCTGAGCGGTAACGATAGCATGGTTGACCCCTACGAGGCCAAAGCCATACTCTTTGCCCAGCACTTCGCCGAAAGCAGGGGTAAGCCCCGGAAGGAAGCATACATATCCATTGAGGATGCCTATGGGAAGGAAAAGGCTAAAATTGTTCTTGCCGCATGTAGGGTTATGATAGCCGGTAATATTTATGGATTGCCATTCAGCGCCTTACAATCGCGCCGAAAAGGAAAGCCATACAGAAACAGCTCGCTGTTTTTTGAGCTGTCAATGCTTGTAGGGGGTGTTTTCATTCTACCCCTTGCCTCGGTCCATGGGTTGCTGAAAGCCTTCTTTTAGCCCAATTACACACCTTTAAGGCTTGGCTTTATGTCAAACTTTGAGGCTAATGCAGGAACCCGGCTGAACAACTTTTTACCTATTCTGTCTGTTTTTATAAAAAAATAAATAAAATAGCATAGGGTAAGAGATCGGTAAAAGGTCTTATTAGTGAAAACAAAAATCACTCTATGTTCAACCACAAAAACGCAATTGCCATGAAAACATTAGTAAAATACTATTTAAACATTATCCCCATTGCCCTGGCCATATTTCTGGCAGGATCGTCACATGCACAAAATGGCAACGGCTCCTACTCTTCCTATTCGGGTTCGTTGAAAGATGCCAAAACCAGGCAGGATATAGTGTTTGCTTATATCACAGTGCCAAACTCTCACATCGGTACAGTATCAAACAGCGAGGGTGAGTTTACCCTTAAGATTGGCAATGATGTGAAAGCCGATGAAATTGAAATTTCACATATTGGCTACAAGAAAAAAATCGTTGCTCTCTCGAGCCTAAAGGCCAACGGGAACATCATCTTCCTCGATCCCTCTTCGATTGAGTTGGAAGAGGTTACCGTGAGACCGATTGACCCCAGGCAAATTGTAATTGATGCCCTCCAGAAAATTCCCTACAATTACAGCGAGTCGCCCAATATGCTCACCGGATTTTACCGCGAAACCATTAAGCAAAGGCGCGAGTACATTTCCATTTCCGAGGCGGTTGTGGATATTTACAAATCATCCTACAGGCCATCGGGCGGAAACGACAGGGTAAAAATATACAAGGGGAGAAAGAGTGCCAATGTTAAAAAGGCCGATACGCTCACTGTTAAGCTGCAAGGCGGACCCAGCGTTTCGCTACTTCTGGATATCGCCAAGCACCACGATTACCTCTTTATGGAGGAAGATATCAAAAATTACGATTTTACTCTGGAAGACATGGTAACCATTGACAACCGAATCAACTATGTCATTGGATTTGCCCAGCACAAATACATCACCACGCCCCTGTACTACGGCCGCCTTTACATCGACACACGCAATCTGGCCATTACTCACGCCCAGTTCAGCCTAAATCTCGACAATAAGGAGGAAGCCGCCAAACTTTTCATTAAGCGCAAACCGGCAGGCGTTAAATTTGTTCCGATTTCAACCTCCTACCTCGTTAATTACAACGTGCAGGATGGTGTTTACTACCTTAACTACGCACGCAATGAGCTTACTTTTAAGGCAAACTGGCGGAAAAGGCTTTTCAACACAACCTATACCATCAATTCCGAGCTTGCCATAACCGACAGGTCGTTGGACAATATATCGCGCTTCCCCTACAAGGAATCGTTTAAGCAAACGGATATACTCAACGAATCGGTAGAGGCATTCAACGATGAGGATTTCTGGGGAGAGCACAACTACATTAAGCCGGAAGAATCGATACAAGAGGCCATTATAAAATACGGGAAACGGTTAAAAAGACAAGGCAGATAATACAACAGGCTGTTAGGCATCCTACATTGACCTTAATGAGTACCTTTGTTTGTAAAAGCTATCTTTATGAGAATCCTATCTTCTCATTCGCATAGAAAGATTCAGCAAGGCGATATCAAGGAATTTGAAAAAGTTTTCCGAAAATTTTACTCATCCCTGTGCCGCCTTGCATTTCATTTCACCAGGGATAGGGATACGGCAGAAGAAATCGTTCAGGATATGTTTTACAACTACTGGAAGAAGAAAGAGAAGATTGATATAACCGGCTCCATTGAGGCATACCTATACCAAGCTGTGAGAAACAGATGCCTGAAATGGATTGAGCATATCAAGGTTCAAAACAGGTACACCAAAGAAATGGAATTGCAAAATCGGATCATAGAATCGGGGGATCACACCGAAATGGAAACAGCCGAACTCAACCATATCATTGACGAAACCCTGAGGCAACTACCCGAACGGTGCAGAGAAATATTCATTCTCAACCGTTTCGAGGGGCTAAAGTACCGGGAGATTGCCACCAAACTGTCCATATCAATCAAAACAGTGGAGGCCAATATGGGGAAATCGTTAAAAATATTTAGGGACAGGCTAAATCTTTACTACCAGTTAACCCGCTAAAACTAAATTTTTTATGAATTTTCTGAAAAACAGCTCCAGAAACAACCGCATAATGGCCAAATTCCTTGCCGGCGAAATGTCTGCAGGCGAAAGGGCAATTTTTGAAAAAAAGGTTGCAGGGCCCTCTGACAATGGGCTGTTACTAAACGAGATAACAAATTACTGGGGAAGAATGGAATACACGGATAGTCACACAGAATTTAATACTGAAAAGGCATGGAGCAACCTGCATGCAAGGATACAGGAAGAAGCACACGTAGCCGAAAGTCGTACCTTGCGACTGCCGGCAATCAAATGGTATGCCCGTGCAGCAGTAGTGGCTCTGCTAATCGCTCTGGGCGGTGCCATTGCTTTTACCGATGTGTTATTTACAAAGAGTATTGTGGTTGCCCACAGCGCCGGCGATCCCACCACTTTGGTTTACCCCTTGAGCGATGGCAGCGTTGTGTACCTTTCCAATGGCACTACCCTAACCCTGTCGAAAAAATTTGGGAAGAGGGTTCGTCACGTTTCACTTCAAGGCGAAGCCTTTTTTGATGTGATGCCCAATCCTCAAAAGCCGTTTACCGTTGAAACCGGCAATGCCATCATCCGGGTGCTGGGCACATCATTTTCTCTGAAATCTCATCATCGTAACGACTTTGAGCTGGCTGTGGAATCGGGAACCGTGAGCGTTATTGACAAGGATAAAAAGGCGGAACTCCTTATTGCCAAAGCAGGCGACATGGTAAAACTGGTGGATAACAACTTTCGAAGAACGATGTATGCCGCCGACCCCTCCCAGAGGTGGTACAACAAGCGACTGCAGTTCAAGGATGAAACAGTTTTTCATATCATCCGGGTTATCAACAAATGTTACGGTGCCAACATCATCGTGGAATCGCCAACCATAGGCGATAAGCGGATTACAGTTACCTTTGACAACAGCAATATCAACTCCATGGTTACCATAATCAGTGCTACCCTTAATTTGGAGCCAAAATATCTAAACGATACCATACTGTTGACCACTCCCGACCATGGACAATGAGAAATCAACCGGTAGCAGCTTATCCCCGAATCACCTGCGGCGATATGGCGGTATTCTGCTGTTGGCAGCAGCACTCCTATGCGCTAACAGGCTAACTGCTCAGGAGGCCGATGAGATTTTTCAGCAAAGGGTAACCATCCCCACGCATAAAACCACCGTTTTCAACGCCCTCAATCAGCTATCGGATAGTACCGGATTTCTCTTTGCTTACAACAGCCAGGAGGTGAAAAGCGATAAAACCATTCGTCCGAATATTATCAACCTTCCCCTAAGGGATGCCATCTTTCAGATTCTGGGCGATACGCTTTTCAGCCTCAGGTTGATTGACAGGCACATCCTTATCTACAAGAAAACCCCGCTGCCTGCAGAAACCACAAGCAGTGAACCCTCTGGCGCAGCCGAGTTTCTTAACATCAAGGGACGTATCCTTGATGCTCAAACCAGGCGTCCATTGGCCTACGCTACCATTGGGTTACCCCTTTACGGCGTAGGAACAGTTACCAATCAGGATGGCTTTTTCTTCCTAAAAATTCCATCGCGGCTGAAGGATAACCGGCTCACCATTTCGTATTTGGGCTACGAATCGAAAGCTATCCTGCCGGATGTGCTTTCCCCAAAAAACATCGACATATACCTCGAACCCAGTTTTATATCCATACAAGAGGTGATCATTCGCAATATCGACCCTGAACTTATTGTAAAAGAAGCAGTAGCAAAAATTCCTGATAATTTCAATGCCAAACCAACCTATTACACTGCCTTTTACAGGGAAGGCGTGGTAATGAACAAAAAGTACCAAAACTATTCTGAGGCCGTCTTCAGAATTTATAAGCCCTCCTACTCCTCTTCATTTGACAACAATCAGGTAAAACTGATTAAATCGCGCAAATTCACAAATGTTGAACAAACCGATACCCTAAGCATTAAGCTGAAAGGGGGTGTGAACAGTGCGCTCATGCTGGACATAGCCAAAACCTTACCCGATTTCCTGGATGCCGAAACTCAGGGTACTTATATTTTCAAACGCAATGACATTGTAACTGTGGGTGGACGAACCGCTTATGAAATATCGTTCGAACAGCGGCCTCACATCACCAAACCCCTGCTGAAAGGCGTGATTATTATCGATATGGAAAACTTAGCCATACTGGGAGCCCGTTTCGAGGTTAATCCCAAACACCTTGCCTCTTCAGCCAATATGTTTCTGGTTAAACGGAACCGAAATATCACACTCAAACCACAGAGCGTAAGCTATTCTGTTAACTTCTCACGAAACGATGAGGGGTACCATCTCAACCACGTCCGTGGCGATCTTCATTTTAAATATCGCAAGCGTAGATCGCTGTTATACAATCCTTTTCATACTTTTCTTGAATTGGTAGTTACCCGCGTGGAATCTGACAACGTCAGGCGTTTCGCTAAGAAAGAGACCATGAAAACCTCCAGTGTTTTTGCCGATACCCGTTTCGAATATGACGAACAATTCTGGGGCGATTTCAACATCATTGCTCCTGAGCAAAGCATTTTCGATGCACTCCAAACCATTGAAACGAAGATAGAGCAGATATCCATGGAAGGCGAAAACTCCGAATTGCCACCAGCCACCGACAATTATGAAAACCAGTAAAAAACGAACTTCATATTGATGTGAGAAGGGAAAGGATTAGCCATCTGAAGCCCAAAACGCAGGTTATATAATATAAATCCGCACCATTTTATTAAGGCAATCCCCATAATCTTAAACAAAAGAGAGATAAAATTCACTCCGTAAGCCGAAAGTGAATAACTTTGTGGTTCATTTTAGCAGCACGAAAAGTAGTGTTGAATAGCATTGCACAATGGTAAACATATATTCTTTTAAGCTGTTTGTAAGCTACAGAATCAAAAGTTACAAATTTGCCTGACAGATATTGAACAAAAGATAGAAAATGGCCAACGAACAGGATAAGATAATCCATGAGGTAACCGGACAGGACTACAAGTACGGCTTCGTTACGGAAATCGAAACCGAAACCATACCCAAAGGGTTGAGTGAGGAGGTAGTACGAACCATTTCGCAAAAGAAGGGTGAGCCCCAATGGATGCTCGATTTTCGATTAAAGGCTTTCCGCCACTGGGAGACCATGGAGATGCCCCGATGGGCACATCTGGAGATTCCCGAGATCGATTTTCAGGATATTATATACTACGCTGCACCCAAGCAGAAACCAAAATACAAGGATTTGGATGAGGTTGACCCCGAGTTGCTGGATACGTTCAACCGCTTGGGCATACCTCTGGAAGAGCAGAAAATTCTCTCGGGGGTAGCCGTTGATGCTGTCATGGACAGCGTATCGGTTAAAACCACATTCCGCGAGACCCTTGCCGAGCATGGCATTATTTTTTGCTCCATGAGCGAGGCCATTAAAGACCACCCCGATCTGGTGAAAAAGTACCTGGCCTCGGTGGTGCCTGTCACCGACAACTTTTTTGCCGCTTTGAACTCGGCCGTTTTCAGCGATGGCAGCTTCTGCTACATCCCCAAGGGGGTGAGATGCCCCATGGAGTTGAGCACTTACTTCCGCATAAATGCGGCCAACACGGGACAGTTTGAGCGTACGCTCATTGTGGCCGACGATGACAGCTACGTATCGTATCTCGAGGGCTGCACTGCTCCCCAGCGCGACGAGAATCAGCTGCATGCCGCCGTGGTGGAAATAGTGGTAATGGAAAATGCAGAGGTGAAGTACTCCACGGTACAAAACTGGTATCCGGGCGATAAGCAGGGCAATGGCGGAATATACAACTTTGTCACCAAGCGCGGAATTTGCAGGGGGAACAACAGTAAGATCTCGTGGACGCAGGTGGAAACGGGATCGGCCATCACATGGAAGTACCCCAGCTGCATCCTGAAGGGCGACAACTCGTACGGAGAGTTTTACTCCGTGGCCGTCACCAACAACCACCAGCAGGCCGACACGGGTACCAAGATGATACACGTGGGGAAGAGTACCCGCAGCCGCATCGTTTCCAAGGGCATTTCGGCAGGTGTGAGCAACAACAGTTACCGCGGTCTGGTTAAGGTGCTTAAGGGTGCAGAAAATTCACGCAACTTCTCACAGTGCGATTCTCTGCTGCTTGGCGACAAGTGTGGGGCCCACACATTCCCCTACATAGAGGTGGACAACCCCACGGCCGTTGTGGAGCACGAGGCCACAACCTCGAAAATCGGGGAAGACCAACTCTTCTACTGCAACCAGCGGGGTATATCCACCGAGGATGCGGTGGCGCTCATCATCAATGGGTACGCCAAGGAAGTGCTCAATAAGCTCCCCATGGAGTTTGCCGTGGAGGCACAGAAACTACTTCAGATAAGCCTAGAGGGAAGCGTTGGATAAGAATAATTTAAAATACACTACAGTGAATATGCTATCGATAAAAAATTTACATGCCGGTATCAACGGGAATAAAATTTTGAACGGAATAAACCTGGAGGTTAAGGCCGGCGAAACTCATGCCATAATGGGGCCCAACGGCTCCGGCAAAAGCACCCTGAGCGCAGTATTGGCCGGGCGCGATATCTTTGAGGTGACTCAGGGCGAAATCACTTTCAACGGGAAAAATATTTTCGACATGTCGCCCGAACAACGGTCGAGAGAGGGGCTGTTCCTCAGCTTCCAATACCCGGTGGAAATTCCCGGCGTGAGCATGGTCAACTTTATGAAGACAGCCATCAACGAGCATCGCAAGTATAAGGGTCTGGAGCCCCTGTCGGCTTCCGATTTCCTTAAGCTGATGCGCGACCGAAAGGAACTGGTTGAAATTGATGCAGCCCTTACCAATCGCGCTGTTAATGAGGGATTTAGCGGTGGTGAAAAGAAGAGAAACGAGATTTTTCAGATGGCCATGCTGGAGCCAAAACTATCCATCCTCGATGAAACCGACTCAGGACTTGATATCGACGCCCTGCGCATTGTTGCCAACGGGGTAAATAAACTCAAACGCCCCGACAATGCAACCATCGTCATCACACACTACCAAAGGTTACTCGACTACATCATCCCCGACTTTGTGCATATCCTCTATAACGGCAGGATTGTGAAAACTGGCGGGAAGGAACTGGCACTCGAACTGGAGGAAAAGGGGTACGACTGGATAAAAAATACCGAAGAATCAGAATCAAACCTCTAATCTGCAACCAAATAGTACATTCCGATAATTGCCATTGGATTTCTAAAGATGCATTATGAAACCAACAGTAAACATATCGCCCAAAGAGGATTTCATCAACCTTTACTTGGATAACCTTGATCTGATTACCGAGAACTCGTCCGGCGTGCTGAATGCAGTCCGCCAGTCGGCACTAGAAAATTTTAAACTTCTGGGATTTCCCGGTTTGAAAAATGAGAAGTACAAGTATATGAAGGTGGAGGCTTTTTTTACGGGCGATTATGAGAAGTACTTCACCCCCAAGCGAATCACGTTCAATGTGGACGATATTTTCCGTTGCGACATACCCTCGTTGGATACCCATTTGGCCCTTACCCTCAACGGATTCTACCTCAGCAATCCGCACCCCATTTCGGAGTTTGAGAACGGGGTCATCGTGGGCAGCCTGGCCGAAGCGGCCAAAAAGTATCCCAACGTGGTGGGTAAGTACTACAACTCGCTTTCGGGAAACGATGCTGACGACGGATTGGTGGCGCTCAATACGGCCTTTGCGCAGGATGGTGTATTTATCTATATCCCCAAAGGGGTAAGGGTTGACAAACCTGTTCAAATCATTAACCTGCTGATGAGCGATGAGCAGCAGCTGGTTCAGTACCGCAACCTGATTATTGCCGAGGAGGGTTCGCAGGTCGAAATTGCCATCTGCGACCATACCCTGTCCCCCGAAAAGTTCCTCTCCAACGTTGTCACGGAGATTTTCACCAACGGCAATGCCAGTATTGACCTTGTGTGCATGCAGAATCAGCATAACGATACCGCCCAGTTTACTCACATCTTTGGTCAGCAGGAGAAAGACTCGAAGCTTGTAACCAACACCATTTCACTTCATGGTGGAACTATTCGTAACAATATCAACATTCTGCTGAATGGTGAGGGAAGTGAGAGTCACACCTACGGGCTTTCATTGGTTGACCGGACACAGCATGTTGACATGTACTCCTTTATTGAACATGCCAAGCCCAACTGCACCAGCTTTGAGCAGTACAAGGCCATCCTCGATGATCAAGCCACGGGGGCATTCAATGGAAGAATTTTGGTTAGAAAGGATGCTCAAAAGACTCAGGCATTCCAAAGCAACAACAACCTGCTGCTCACCGCCGATGCCCGTATGTTCACCAAACCACAGCTGGAAATTTATGCCGATGATGTGAAGTGCAGCCATGGCGCCACGGTGGGTCAACTGGATTTGGAAGCCAAGTTTTACATGCAATCCCGAGGGATTAGCGAAAGGGAGGCCAAGCTGCTTCTCATGTTTGGCTTTGCCCACGATGTGGTGGGGCATATTAAAATTGAAGCCCTGCGCGACAGGATTGACGAATTGGTAAACAAGCGGTTGAGGGGCGAACTCTCGCGATGCCACAATTGCCCAATGCATTGCTATTAATTCGAAAAAAACTAAAATTCGATGTCGTTCGATATCAACAAAATACGATCCGAATTTCCAATCCTCAACCGACAGGTTCATGGCAAGCCATTGGTTTACTTTGATAATGCTGCCACCACCCAAAAACCCCTATGCGTTCTCGAGACCATACGTCACTTCCATAATCAGATAAACGCAAATATTCACAGGGGTGTACACAAGCTGAGCGACGAATCGACACAGGCATACGAGGATGCGCGCGAAACCGTGAGGGCTTTTATCAACGCCAAAAACACCCGCGAAATAGTCTTCACCTCGGGAGCAACTGCCAGCATCAACCTGGTGGCATTTTCATTTGGTGAGGCGTTTGTTCGCGAGGGCGATGAGGTAATCGTTTCGGAGATGGAGCACCACTCCAACATCGTGCCGTGGCAAATGCTGTGCGAGAGGAAAAAAGCCACTCTCACAGTGCTACCCATGAACGACAATGGGGAGTTGATGGTCGAAAAACTGGATGAGCTCATTGGCCCGAAAACAAAAATTTTGGCCGTAACCCAGCTGTCAAACTCACTAGGTACGATAACTCCAGTCAAAGAGATAATTGCACTGGCACACTCGCACAATGTGAAGGTGTTGGTGGATGGTGCTCAGGGCGTAAAGCACGATGCCGATGTGCAGGATATGGATGCCGATTTTTACGTTTTCTCTGGGCACAAGATATACGGGCCAACAGGCATTGGCGTGCTCTACGGCAAGGAGAAGCTGCTCGAGGTACTTCCTCCCTGGCAAGGCGGAGGCGACATGATTTCCAGGGTTTCGTTCGACACGACTACCTACAACGACCTACCTTTTAAGTTTGAGGCTGGAACAGCCAATTTTATCGGCGCAGCCGGTTTGGCCACCGCACTCCAATACTACCAATCCGTTGGCATCGAAGCAGCCACCCGATACGAGGAGGAGTTGCTCCAATACGCCACACAGCGGCTAACCTCTTTGGATGACATACGCATTATCGGTACTGCACTGCACAAGGCAGCTATACTATCATTCCTGGTGGGCAATATTCACCCCTACGATACCGGAATGATCCTCGACAAGTTGGGCATTGCCGTTCGTACCGGCGCCCATTGCACCGAGCCGGTGATGACACACTACGGGATAGATGGAACGGTTAGGGCATCACTGGCCTTTTACAACACAAGGGAGGAGGTTGACAGGCTGATTGAAGGAGTAGAAAGGGTAAAATTGATGTTTGGCTAAATCAACCCCGCAACCCGGAATCCCATCACCAATACATCATCGAACTGATGAATCTCGCCCTTCCAATCTTCGAATCTTTGGGTAAGGATTTCACGCTGCTCATCCATAGGCAATTTATGATTTTCGAGCAGTGCCAGTTGTAAATTTTCCCGCTTGAATTTCTTAAAATTGGCTCCGCCAAACTGGTCGTAAAAGCCATCAGAGAACATGTAAATACACTCAGTACCATCTAAATCGATGGTATGATTAGTGAAAGCCTCCTTCTCCACAGGGAAAATGCCGATTGGCATTTTGTCGGGTGAATATTCAAATATCTCATTCCCCTTGATGACAATTAGCGGAATAAATGCACCCGAATAGTAAAGTTTTTTCTTATTCCGATCGATTATGCAAAGCGCCATATCCATCCCATCGCGCGTATCATAAGGATTATTGGTCTGCCTAAGGGTTGTTTTTATACTTGTCCTAAGCCGTTTGAGCAGCATTGCCGGATCGATAACACCCTCCTTCACCACCTCGTTGAGAAGCGATATCCCAAGGATACTCATAAAAGCTCCCGAAACGGCATGACCTGTGCAATCTGCCACTACCACCAACGTGTATTGCTCAACAGTTTTCACCCAGTAAAAATCGCCACTCACTATATTCTTGGGTAGGTAAAGAACGAAATGCTCTTTAAGGTGCTTGTCAAGAATTTCATTCGAAGGCAGCAAAGCTGTCTGAATCCGCTTGGCATATTCTATGTTCTCAGTAATTTCCTGATTCTGTTTAAACAAAAGATCGCGCTGGGTTTCAATCTCCTCGTTACGCAAATCGAGTTGCCTGTTCTTCCCCTCAATCTCTTGCTTCTGCTGAAGAATCTTCAGGTTTATTTTACGTTTTTGGATATAGGCAAAAACAATTAGCCCGGCAAAGATGGCCAGCACAACAATCCCTCCCGTTAATGCCTGTGATAGTATCTTCTGTTGCCTTAAATCGGCATTCTTCCTTTCAATATCAGCTTTCTGCAGAACTATTTCCTTCTCTTTCTTTTGGGTTTCGTATAAAATGCTATACTCATCGATTTGCCTACTTCTTTCCTCATTAAAAATACTATCTTTCACAGCATTCGCCATTTCATAAAGATCGTATGCCTCCCTATAATCATTCTCTTCCTTATATATTGACGATTGAAGCATGAGGTTTTCTAACTTTAATTTTTTGGAGTCCATTAGTAAGGCGTATTCAAAAGATCTCTTTAAATCGTCCTTGGCTCCATCCCTATCGCTCAACATCAATCTAATCCTCGCCCTGATTATTAACGATTTTGCAACTCCTTGTCTGCTGCCAATTTCATTGTATGTTTTAATGGCTTGGTTAATAAATTTCATACTTTCGGCCGTATGTTTCTTCTTCCATCAAAAAATGGCCATATCGGAATATACATTGGCAACACCGTTAGGATCGGAGATATCTTCAAAGATTTTCAGTGCTGATTGAAAGTGTCTTAGAGTTTCATCAGAATCACCTTCTATTAGAATGTTCCCCAGTTGGTTATGTGCATAGCCCATGCCTAACAAATGGTTTGTCTCCTGAAATAGATTAAGCGATTGTATATAATATTGCTTTGCCTGTTCAAACTGATTCCAGTCGTAATAAATATTCCCGATGCTATAATAGACAGCCCCAATTTCCCTTCTATTGCCTTCCAATTCATGGATTTTCAGTGCGGCCAGGTACATTTTTAGGGCATTGGGATAATCTCCCAAATTTTTAAAGATCAATCCAATATTCACGTAAATTTGCGCAAAGCGAGCACTATCGCCAATCGTTTGGTAAATTCTTAACGCCGATTCATTTAAGGCTAACGATTTGGCAAATTCACCCTTGGTTTGATAAACGTTGGACAAATTTCCCATGGCCATGGCAACCGATGCCGAATCGGCTGCCAGCCTTGAATGCTTCAATGAACGATCGAAATACACAATGGAACTATCGTTTAAACCTGTTTCATTGTATATTGCCCCCAGATTATTGAATGTTTTTGATAGCTGTGAGTGGTTTTCTAACCTCTGATTGATGATTACTGACAGGTTATAAAATTTAATGGCGCTATCGGGAATCCCCCTGAAATAGTAAACCAAACCCAAATTGTGGTAGGCCAATGCTTTATCCTTATTCTCCGAATCAGAAAGACTGAGGGCTTGCCTTGCGTAATCTTCAGCCTCATCGAGGCTGGTTGATAGGGAAAGCCTGGCCAATTGGTTCAGCAAAGGGATTTTCTTTGCCTTTTCAGCTTTTTTAAGTTCATGCTTTAAACTATCGATTACGATTGATTGGGAGTATGATAAGGTGTAGTTTAAAAGCAGTAAAACCAACAGAAGATTTAAACGCATCTCATTCCATTTAAAATTCGGTATCAAAAGTAGCTATTGGGATTGACAATAATTGCATAAAATCATAAGAAACGAATCAATTCATTCCGGTTTTGCGGAATAGCCCTTTCCTCCTCTGCCCATTATTCCATTGCAAATAGAACTGCGCTTTGGACGATTATTTATTAAATAAAATTTATCTGCCAGAATACTTTACATTATATTTGCAGCCGGATAGATGTTTGTGCCAATATGACTATAAATCAGACACAGGATCAGATAGTTGACGAGTTCAGCATGTTCGACGACTGGATGGATCGCTACCAGCAGCTTATCGACATTGGCAATGACTTGAAGCCCCTCGATCCAAAAAAGAAAACCCCGCAGCACCTCATCAACGGGTGCCAAAGTAAGGTTTGGGTTGAAGCCGAACTGGTTGACGGTAAGATTATTTTCGCTGCCGACAGCGATGCCATCATCACCAAGGGCATTATTGCCCTGCTCATCCGCGTGCTGAGCGGTCAATCGCCCAAGGCCATACTGGATGCCGACCTCTACTTCATCGATCGCATAGGGCTTAAGGAGAACCTCTCTCCCACCCGCTCCAACGGCCTTCTGGCCATGATCAAACAGATGAAGCTCTACGCCCTGGCATTCCAGTCCAAGTTGGAGGGATAGATGTAAACCTTTCACAACAGCACTTGTTATATATTCAGTAAAAAAGCAGACTATGAGCAGCCCAATTGATATCCTTGCCGTGGAGGCAAGCATTGTGAAAACCCTGAAGGATATTTACGATCCTGAAATCCCAGTGAACATTTACGATTTGGGGCTTATCTACGAGGTGGATGTGAGCGACAATGGCGTAGCCACTGTAACCATGACCCTAACCGCACCCAACTGCCCCATGGCCGACCAGCTTCTCAGCGAGGTGGAGGAAAAGGTTGGAGCAGTGGAAGGTGTTTCGAAGGCACAAATTAAACTTACATTCGATCCTCCATGGGATAAGGGCATGATGAGCGAAGAGGCCATGCTTGAGCTGGGTTTCCTGTAGTATTTTATTGCCGCTCAATTTTTCAGCTTCAAAGCGAATTTTCAACATACCTTTTGTAGTATCTTTGCCACCCATTTTAAATACACCTTTATCTATGGTACTGAAACCCATTTTAAAGAATATTCGAGTTTACTCGCTCATCATTTTCGGGCTTGCCCTTTACGCTCTCTCGTGGACAGCGTTTTTAATTCCGCACCGGATTACCGGCGGAGGAGTTTCGGGTATTGGCGCTTTGATTTACTATGCCACCGGATTCCCTTTGGGTTACACTTACTTCATAATAAACGTTGTTCTTATACTTGTGGCCATTAAAATGCTGGGGGCTAACTTTGGCGTTAAAACCATTTTCGGGGTTATAGCCGGATCTATTCTGCTATCCGTACTCCAAAAGGTTATCACCATACCCATCATTGAAGACAAATTGCTGTCGGCCATTATCGGAGGTATTCTGGCCGGTGTCGGGCTGGGTATCATCTTTACTCAGGGAGGTAGCACCGGGGGGACAGATATTATCGCCATGATTATCAACAAGTATCGAAACGTTAGTCCGGGTCGAGTGATACTCATGTGCGATGTTTTTATCATTGGCTCATCATTCCTGGTGCTCACCGAACTGGTTCCTGTAAAGCGTATCGAAACCATAGTTTATGGTTACGTTACCATGGCCATCACCGCCTACGTCATCGATGCTGTTCTCTCGGGTAATCGCCAGTCGGTGCAGATGTTCATCTTCTCCAAGAAGTACGATGAAATATCGGATCGCATCACTAAACAAATAGGCCGAGGGGTAACCGTTATCGATGGGCAGGGCTGGTACACCAAGGAGAATCTGAAAGTGGCCATAACGCTGGTACGAAAACATGAGTCGAGTGACATCTATAAAATCATCAAAGAGATAGATCCTGAAGCATTTATATCCGTTGCCAACGTTATGGGGGTATATGGGCGGGGGTTTGAAAAAATAAAATTGTAAGAGGTTTCACACCCGGAACGAATTCATCCCCAAAGAAAATAATCGCCGATTGGATAGGAGTTTTACCGCATATTTCTTTAATTTGCGGCCAAATTACCGTTGCCAATGAAAAGAGTTTTACTATCGTTTTTCATCAGTATTGTTTCTGTGGTGGCGGTGTACCTGTTTTTCCGGTCATGCGAGAGTCATAGTGAAATCGAGGGAACTGACAAATTACAGGATATCGAAACCTATCAACCTGTCCTTGAATACGGCATACCCGTCGATTCATTCCACATCTCTACCCACACCATAAAGCGTAACCAAACCATTGGCAACATCTTCCTGTCATTAGGCATTAACGAGGAGTACCTCAAACAATTACCCAGGTCCGCAGATAACATTTTTGACATACGAACCATAAAAGCAGGGAATACCTACAAGGTATTTACCAAACGCGATACTGCGGCTACCATTGAATACCTCGTATATGAGCATACATCTACGGAATATGTAATGTTTCATTTCTCCGATTCGCTTACGGTACGTGCCGTACAAAAGGATATTCGTGCCGTTACCCGCCTCAGCGAGGCGGAGATATCGTCGTCGCTGTGGGAGGCCATGTACGATTACAACCTGAACCCCATGCTTGCCCTCGACCTTTCCGACGCGTTTGCCTGGGCTGTTGATTTCTTCGGGCTATACCAAGGCGATGGTTTCAAGGCCCTGTACGACGAGCTATACGTTGACGACAAATCGGTGGGGATTGGCACCATTCATGCCGCCTGGTTCGAGCACCGTGGGCAAAAGTACTATGCTTTCCGCTTTATGCAGGATTCAGTATCAAGCTACTGGGACGAGGAGGGCAACAGTCTGCGCAAGGCATTCCTCAAAGCCCCCTTGCGCTTTTCGCGCATCAGCTCGCGATTCTCGTACAATCGGAAGCATCCCGTGCTCAAAATTTACCGCCCCCATACCGGGGTTGACTACGCCGCCCCCGAAGGTACTCCCGTGGTAGCCCTTGGGGATGGAGTGGTTATTGAAAAGGGCTACAATAACTCTGCGGGAAACTACGTAAAGATTCGACACAACAGCATTTATACCACGGGTTACAACCACTTCTCGCGATTTGGCAAGGGCATTGCCAAGGGGGTAAGGGTGACCCAAGGGCAGGTGATTGGCTACGTGGGAAAAACCGGCTACGCCACCGGCCCCCACCTCGACCTCAGATTTTGGAAAAGTGGCAAGCCTGTCGATCCCCTTAAAATTGAAGCACCCTCGGTAGAACCCATAAAACAGGAAAACAGGGAAGCCTTTCTCAAGCTGGTGGCAGAATACCGAGTTAAGTTAGACAGCATTTCTCTCCGACCCATTGTTTCGTACGAAAATTTTTTGGGAACCATTTTTTAAAACAATTGTTTTATCTTTGTAGATATTACCCAATTGTTTTACAAAAAATTATAACCATGAAAAGAAGAAACAATTACCTCTATTTCCGGAATCTTATTACACTACCCGTCATCATTGTATTACTGCTTACATCCTGCAAAATACTCTACATCCCCACCACTCACAATTCGCCAATGCTGAGTAACAAGAATGAATTTCAGGTTTCAGCCCTTGTTGGTACCGGGGTAAATTTACAATCCGCTTACGCTGTTACCGATCATGTTGGACTTATGCTCAATGGGTTCTTTTTGAGTTCAAACAAAGAGATGGATTTGGGATCGGATAGCACGAAAAAGATTAACGAACTGTGGTTGAATTTTGAAGCCGGGGCAGGCTACTTTACAAAAGTATTAGACGTTTTCACTTTTGAAATATATGCTGGCGGAGGAACAGGGAGGGTGCCCGCTGATTTTAGAAATATGAATTACACTTACGATGGAACGCAAACTGCCCCCATGTCCAAATTGTTCATACAACCTGCCATCGGATTTCGTAGTAAATTTATCGATGTTAGCGGCGTTTCCAGATTCTCGGCTATTACCATGAACAATCAAATGTTGTATTTCTTCGAGCCGGGTATTGTAGCTAAGCTGGGTTACAAGAATTTTCGTGTCATGGGTAACATGGGCATATCGACCCATTTGAACAATCTTGAAAATGTCACTTGGGACTATATGCCTTTTAACGTGGGCATAGGTCTTCAATACAATATTGGTCGTAAGTATTAGAACTTTGCTGCACATTAAAAGTCCGGCTGTCTTCCCTCAATAAATCGTTGCACAACCCTTGGGTAGTGTTGATACTCAAGTTGATGTATTCTATCGGCCAAAGTTTGGGGCGTATCGCTGGGCAAAACGGGGCATTGGGTTTGGAAGATGATACTACCCTCATCGTAACGCTCATTAACCAGATGTACGGTGATCCCGCTCTCGGTATCGCCTTCAGCAATCACAGCCTCATGAACCCGCATTCCGTACATGCCCTTTCCGCCATGTTTAGGCAACAAAGCGGGGTGTATGTTTACAATACGATTGGGGAACGTCCGGATAATATTTAAAGGGATCAACTTTAAAAAACCTGCCAAAACGATATAATCTATCCCGTAGCTGTTAAGCCACTCCAGCACCTTGCCCCCGTTCAACTGGTCAGCGTTAAAAACAACTGCAGGAATGTTTAACTTCCCCATCCTTTCCAGTACAAATGCGTTGGGATTATTGCTCAATACCACTTTAATTCTAATGGTATCCGATTGGTTAAAATAGCGAACCATATTCTCGGCATTGGTGCCTGACCCCGATGCAAAAATTGCTATATTATTCATTATGTTTAACTTACGAGATCGTTTTCCTAAAAGCAGGAAAATTTATGTGCCTAAACTTCAAAATTAGAAACAAAAGCTATACTTTTGCCCCGTTAAAAGATTTTATATTGATCAAATGTTTTTTTGATAATACAACTAATCCTAATTATTAATTAAAATTAAGCGCTATGTCTGACATTGCAACAAGAGTAAAAGCCATTATCGTGGACAAATTGGGAGTTGACGAGAATGAGGTAACTCCGGAAGCCAGTTTTACTAACGATTTAGGTGCTGACTCGCTTGACACCGTAGAATTAATCATGGAGTTTGAAAAAGAATTCAACCTTTCAATTCCTGACGAAGAAGCTGAAAAAATCAGCACGGTTAATGACGCAATTAAATACATCGAGAACAATTCTAAGTAAGTTTTTGGCTTAATCATTCAAAGGCAGGTTATTTGAAATAAAAAATTGGACTATGGAGTTAAAACGTGTTGTTGTTACCGGTTTGGGAACACTAAACCCCATTGGAAATAATATTCAAGAGTATTGGAACAACTTAGAGCAGGGTGTCAGCGGAAGCGAAATGATCACCAGTTTCGACGTTTCCAAGTTCAAAACAAAGTTTGCCTGCCAGGTTAAAAACTTTGATCCCCTACAGCATTTCGACCGCAAGGAATTGCGGAAATTCGATCCGTACTGCCAGTATGCTCTGGTTTCGGCACACGAGGCAATGCTTGACTCGGGTCTGGACCTTGAGAAGATTGACCACGATTCAGCGGGTGTAATTTGGGCATCGGGCATTGGGGGTATTCAATCGTTTTTAGAAGAATTGAAGGGCTTTTTCGCGGGAGATGGGACCCCGCGATTTAGCCCTTTCTTTATTCCCCGCATGATTGCCGATATCGCCTCTGGGCACATTAGCATTCGTTACGGGTTCAGAGGTCCCAACTATTCTACCGTTTCTGCCTGCGCATCATCAACCCATGCTCTTATCGACTCATTTTACCTTATACGGATGGATAAGGCCAAGATTATGATTACGGGAGGCTCTGAGGCGTCGGTCAATGAGCCGGGAGTGGGCGGTTTCAACGCCATGCAGGCCATGTCCACCAACAACGAAAACTACAAAACCGCCTCAAGACCCATGGATGCCACCCGCGACGGATTTGTCATGGGCGAAGGAGCCGGGGCGTTCATCCTCGAAGAGTTGGAGCATGCCAAAGCAAGGGGTGCCAAAATATATGCAGAGGTTGTGGGCGGCGGCATGAGCGCTGATGCTTACCACTTTACTGCTCCCCATCCCGATGGATTAGGGGCACTTAACGTTATGAGGAATGCTTTGAAAGATGCAAACCTTAAGCCCGAGGATGTTGATTACATCAACGTTCACGGTACAGCAACACCCCTTGGCGATATTTCGGAGATTAAAGCCATTGTCTCCGTTTTTGGCGAACACGCATATAAACTTAACGCGAGCGCTACCAAATCTATGACCGGCCATCTGCTGGGTGCTGCCGGAGCGGTGGAAGCCATTGCATCCATCTTTGCCATAAACAAAGGGATTATCCCCCCAACCATTAACTTCTCAACGCCCGACCCGGAGATTGACCCCAAGGTTAATCTCACTTTTAACAAAGCACAAAAACGCAACGTTAACGTTGCATTGAGCAATACGTTCGGCTTTGGAGGACATAATTCATCCGTTATCTTTAGAAAATATACCGAATAGTCTGTAGTGTTCAAAATTTTTTCCAGAACTACCCAAAATTCCAGGTTGAGTGCTGATGAAAAACTTTTGCTCCATCGGCTAAGGAAAGAATTTAACCTAAAACCGACTAATTTCGACCTTTTCAGAATTGCGCTGGTTCACAAATCGGCGTCCATTGTAACTGCCGAGAATAAAAGTATCAACAATGAGCGCTTGGAATACCTGGGCGATGCAATTCTGGATGCCATAGTGACGGAATACCTGTTTACTCATTTCCCCAATCGGAATGAGGGTTTCTTAACAAAAATGCGCTCGCGCATTGTGAGCCGCAGCATGCTCAACAGCTTGGCCATAACCATTGGCCTCGATAAACTTGTGGTTTCGCAAACCAACAATATACTTGCCCACAGGCATATCTTTGGCGATGCGCTGGAGGCACTAATTGGAGCAATTTATTTAGACAAAGGCTTTAAAACTACCCGCAAGTGGGTTGTTCAACACATACTGCACAACCACGTTAATCTCGATTATCTACAGCAGATTGAAACCGATTACAAGAGTCGGGTAATTGAGTGGGCGCAAAAGAACAAACTCCCCATATTCTTTGAAAACCAGGAAGTGGAAACAGGAAAAAAGGAAAATCCGCTTTTCGAATCGAAACTACACATCAATCAAAAGGTTGTAGGATATGGCATAGGAAATTGTAAAAAGGAGGCCGAACAGAATGCCGCCGTGGTTGCCCTCAACAAAATAGACTTAATTACACTACCGGGGCAAAAGATAAATTCGGAGGCCATGGGTTGGGAAAACTAAAAAAAGGCTTACTTTTAACTTTCATTCTCTGCCCCCACAGTTAGCTCTTTGCTCATGAGTGCAAAAAAAATAAAACTGGTTGTTCCCCCTCCCCAATTCACCCTTATTGCCATTTCGTGCTTCGAAACGTTGCATAAATTTGTATGGCTTGCGAACAGCCACCTTAATCTTCAGCTGAGCGAATCGGATGCACTGAAAATGCCTTCGGTAGACGTTGGGCTTAAGGAGGTTGATGGATTAATCGAATTCCCGTTATTCAGGGACGAAGTGAGTAATCCCGAAATTACATTCCTAGTCGTTAAGAATAGGATCGACAGGCAATCGCTCCTCAAGGAATTGCACAACATCGATTATCTCTTCATTATCAAGGAATTTCATAAGGGATTTGATTCGGACGTCATCTGTCAACGGCTTAAAACCATCCCGGGTGTAATGGCGGCCATTCCTGTAGATCCAACAAAACTTGGTAGCCTCAACCATATTCTAAATAGCTAATTGGGATAATTTAATGCAGGTACTACCTTCCCGTTCAATTGCAATGGGGTGGAATGTGCACAAAAAAAAGCAGGCGAGGTAAATCTCGCCTGCTTCTGCCCCTAAAACCTAAAACCTATGAAAAAACATTCTGCAAAACATTACCTTACTTCTCAATTGGTAACAACAAGAATGTAACACTACAAAGGTAACATATAAACAAGCTAAACGGATTTAAGTTCTGTTAAAGATTGTTAATCCCAAAAAAAGGCGCAAGTAAAGTAACTATTTTTGTCAACATGAACAAGAACATGATATGGATACTTGCCGGAATCGTTACCATTGTAACTATTGGGTTAGTTCTTGTTCAATTCCGATGGGTAAAAATTTCCGTTGAAACCAAGGAGCAGCAATTTCTCCAAACTGCCAATCTTGCATTGGAAAAAATTGTAACTGAGGTAAGCCTTCAAGAGGTAATAGTTCAAGTAATTGACGAGGTAAGTCCTTTTGCACCGGTGGGTGTAACCGGCAATCCCAAGTTAACCTCACGTTACAGCACAATTAACCAAACTCGAGGCGAGCTGAGAACCCATGAAAAGTTGCAGCAGGCATTCACCATCAGCCAACTCGATACCATACGGTTATCCTCTTTTATCAGACTAAACTCAAAGGATTCGCTCAGGGTCAAACGCATTGACAACAGGTTCCTCGACATCAAGCCAACCTGGTCAACAAAGAATATCCCTGAGATCAGTTTAAACATTTCTCTCGATGACAAGCTGTCGAACAGAACCGTATTTGTTGAAAATGTGGTTGATAAACTCATTCGTATCGATCTCCCCATTAGGGAACGAATTCCACAGGCAACCCTGGAAGAGATCATTAAGTCGGAGTTTTTAAAATTTGGCATCAAAGCACAGTACGAGTACAGGGTAAGTAATGAACTTGACAGCACCATTTATATCAGCAGTGGGTATAACAGTTCATCAACGCATCCCACAATGCGGACAGTGCTGTTCCCCAACGATTTCTTTTCGCCCAAGCACTACCTCTCCATCTTCTTCCCTAATCAGAAAGCGTACGTTTTGAAATCCATCGGCGTGATGACCATCACCACGTTTGCACTCACGCTCATCATAATATTCAGCTTTAGCTTTACGATATACACCATATTCCGGCAGAAAAGATTGTCTGAAATTAAAAGTGATTTTGTGAGCAATATGACCCACGAGCTGAAAACACCCATATCCACCATATCGCTTGCCTCGCAAATGCTTAATGATCCATCTATTCCTAACGAAAGCAAAAGAATAAGCTATTTGGGCGGGGTAATCGGCGAAGAGAGTAAACGGCTGGGCCATCAGGTGGAAAAGGTGCTTCAAATGGCCATCTTCGAAAAAACAAACCTGAAGCTTAAACTAAAGGAGGTTGATCTGCACCAAATTATTGAAAAGGCAGTGAATTCATTTGCCATACAGCTTCAGAATGCCCACGGGCAGGTCGAAAAACAACTAAACGCACAAAATCCTATGTGCATTGCCGATGAAATGCACATAACAAACGTGGTGAGCAACCTGCTTGACAATGCCCTAAAATACCGGAATGGCAACCCAACGATAGATATCACAACAAAAAATGCCGCCAAAGGAATAGTCCTTGAGGTAAAGGACAACGGCATGGGCATTTCGCGCGATGATCAAAAACGCATTTTCGATCAGTTCTACCGCGTACCCACCGGGAATGTGCATAACGTGAAGGGATTTGGGCTGGGGCTGAGCTACGTTAAAAAAATTGCTGAAGAACATGATGGCAGGGTTTGGATTGATAGCAGCATTGGGAAAGGGAGCACTTTCGGAATGTATCTCCCGTTCAGCGGCCCAAACGATAGTAAAAGGAAATAATAAAATGACCAATATGGAAAAGATTAAAACCAGAGTTCTACTTGCTGAGGATGACGAAAACCTTGGATTGCTGCTAAGGGAATATTTACAGGCAAAAGGTTACGAAGCCGATCTGTACAAAGATGGCGAGAAGGCTTTCAGAGGGTTTATGAACAACCACTACGATATTTGCATCCTCGATATCATGATGCCTGTTAAGGATGGATTTACTTTAGCCAAAGACATCAGAATGATCAACAGTAACATGCCCATTCTGTTCCTCACGGCCAAATCCATGAAGGAGGATATACTCGAGGGTTTTTCACTGGGAGCCGATGATTATATGACCAAGCCATTCAGTATTGAAGAACTGTTGGTTAGGATTGAGGCCATTCTGCGAAGAACTCAGAAAGAACATACTTCCTCGGAGCAATTCCTGTTTCAGATTGGCCAATTCCAGTTCGATTCGGTAAAACAAACCCTTGAATACCAGGGGAACATTAAAAAGCTAACCACCAAAGAATCGGAATTACTTAAATTGCTGTGCATTAACAAGAACAGCATCCTCGATCGCGATGTGGCCCTCAAATCCATCTGGATTGATAACAGCTACTATAACGCCCGGAGTATGGATGTTTACATTACCATGCTAAGGAAATATCTTAGCGCCGATCCTACAGTTGAGATTATCAATGTAAGGGGAAAAGGGTTTAAGCTGATATCATAACCTGCAAGCAATGCATTATATTTGAGCGCTCTGGCAAAGACCATTGTGCTGTTTTGGCCTTATATCGGGAGTAACTTGACTGCAGGGCAGCATCGGCTAAACAATTATTTTTATCCCGATTCTACGGCTATAGGTTAACTTGGAAAAGATGGGTAATCGGTATTCATAAAATTGAACATTCAGCAATGGAATATCAGGTCTTTTTAACTAACTTTGTGTTTAGATTATTTTTAAAGGAATTTATTTGCAAGGATTTCTTTTTTATCGTAATATTATTGGTTCAAAAATAGCAAAGATGCGGTAGTAGCCATGGAAAGATTTTTTCTTAAACCTACTAATGAAACTCCAAGGATTGAACTGGATAAGGTGAAAAATATTTTTGAAATCTCAGGTACATCTTTACCGGAAGACGTCGTTCAATTCTACACCCCCGTGCTCACGTGGCTCAATCAGTATAGCAGTAATCCTAACGAGAAAACGGTAGTGAAATTCAGCATGGATTACTACAATACCTCCTCATCGAAAATGATCCTGAAAATTCTGGAATTATTCAAGGATATCTACAGGAAAGGCTTTGATGTGGAGATTCATTGGCACTACTTTGAAGACGATGAGGATATTATTGAGGCTGGTGAAGATTACTCCGAAACCATTAAGATTCCCTTTAAATTTTTTAGTCGTACCCGATAAAGCAGTCCAAATAATCTGTAATTAAAGCAACCAAATGGCACTATTAAAACTTAAGCTGTCGGCTATAAAACTTTTCGGAAAGTTTCCAAAAGCCGAAGTAATTGAAGCCAACGACAAGGCACTCCGCGAGGAATACGATGAATACAACCGTTTTGCCCAATCGGACGAGTTGAAGCATTTCATAGAGCTGAAAGAGTTTTCGCTTTCGGAAGAACCCAAACGGGTAAAGACCGAATTGCAAAGCCTGCTTTACAAAGGATCGCAAGAGCACGGTAAAGAGCAGGATTATATCAAACTCTCTAAGAATAGCGCCATTAAGAACTACTTCGTCATTAAAGACTCCGATATTTTAAGCCGATACAGGTCCATTGAGCTGACCGGGAAGCCTACGCGTTACGACGAACTGAAGAGTATTGTTGAATCGCCTGATTACGTGGCCAAACGAAGTATGCATAAGAAGGAAAATTCAGATGAATTTCAAAAAGAGGTTGAATTTTCGGCATTGAAAAAGGATGGCGAGCTGAAAGAGTTTTTCAAGCTTAAAAAGCACAAAGCCCTTAACGACTTTTTCCAGTTGGATGGCTCGGAAACCATTGAAAACTATCTGGCTCTGAAGGATTACATTGAATCTACGGAATTTGTCGAAAGAAAAGCTTACCTGCTTTCCAAGAACAAGTTTGAGCAAACCGAGGAATACAGGAAGCAGCAGGAATACAACGAGCTGAAGAAATCGGAAAAGATTGTTTGGTTTTACTCGTTGGAGAATACCAAAAAGTTTGACGAGATTAAGCGCTGGGAGTTGGTGTTTTCCGATGATTTTTCGAAGAAGGAGATAAACCGCAAGGATTGGATAACCCGTTATTTCTGGGGCGATGCCCTTATCAACCAGAGCTACTCGCTTGCTGCAGATAAGCATTGGTACAACGAGGATAAGAATATTGAGATAAGCAACAGCGTTCTGAAAATCACCACCCAAAAGGAGCAGGTTGAAGGGATGGCTTGGGATTTAAAATACGGATTCATACCCAAGCAGTTCGATTTCACTTCGGGATTAATTAGTACAGGGCAGGCTTTCCGCCAAAAGTATGGCCGCTTTGAAGCCAAAATCAAGTTTACTGCTGCTCCCGGTGTGTACCATGCTTTCTGGCTGGTGGGCGAAACCATGTTGCCGCACATCAACATCTTCCGACAGATGGGCAAAAACGGATCATCGGTACAGGGCTCTCTGTTCTGGCAAAACGGTTCTTCTCCCAAACCCAAAGGCAGTAAGACTTCGGTGGGAGGATTCGATTTTCAAAACGAATTTTTCATACTAAGCCTCGATTGGACTCCCCATAAGTTGACTTGGAAGATCAACGGAAAACCATACAAGGAGGAATCCAAGAATCTCCCCAATGAACCCATGTATATGGTAATATCCTCAGGGGTGATTGCCGAAACCGAGGATAACCTACTTCCTGCTACGCTGGAGGTGGATTGGGTAAAATGCTGGAGGGAAAAAGAAATCGCAGCTGAATAAGGATTATCATAACAGCAGCCACCCGAGTTACGATTCGGGTGGTTTTTTATTTCTTCCAAAACGAGGACACATTCAGGATAACCCGCTGATCGCCCGAAAACATACGTTTTGTATCGAACTTCCACTGCCAACTCTCACCCCTTAGCCAGCCATCGAAATTGGCTAAAACCCGTGGGTTTACACCCAACAACACGTTGCTATCGTTGTAATGCTCTTCTTCTAAATCGGCAATCAACAGGGTTCTTCCGGCTGGTAAAGCATCTAAATGCGCCTGTTGAATGGCGGCTGTTAGTTCGCCCTGACGGACTTTGTCTATTCTCCCTCTGTTAGCTAAATATTCAACTATGAGGGCATGCAACTGCGTAAGTATGTTCACCGACAAAACAAGATCATCCTCCAGGGCGAACGACAGGTTGGGTTGGCCAATGGCTGAGAGCAGATGATGGTATCCGTCGTCAATGCTTTGCCGACCATACAGCCACGCCTCTCTTATACAACTTGTAATATCGGCATCAATCAGCCGAACTCCGGGGTAATCCTTATACTTGTGCCTAATCCGTGGTGGGTGTGCAACATCGATTAGCTTTACCTCTATCCCACGCTGAGTCATCTCCTGCAAGGGGATGTCCAAAAGCCATCCGCTACCCAAAACGGCCACAGTTTTGGGAAGCCTGTCGTCAATGGCCTCCAGTATGACCCTGCGGGTGTTGGCGAGATGCGGCACCCAGTGATCCTGCTCCCTTAAATATCGGTTGATAATCCCCATCTGGTTGCTAAAATACCTCATACGACGGAGCATCCACCAATCCCTGAAGTTTTGCAAGGCAATAAAATTCTTATGGGTTACAATTTTCAAAACTTTGGTTAATCCATTTTCAAAACGGCAAGGAATGCCTGCTGGGGTACTTCTACGCTACCAATCTGGCGCATGCGCTTTTTCCCCTTCTTCTGCTTTTCCAAAAGCTTTCGTTTTCGGGTAATATCTCCGCCATAACACTTCGCAGTAACGTCTTTTCGCAGCGCTTTCACCGTTTCGCGTGCAATAATTTTAGCTCCAATGGCTGCCTGAATGGCAATATCGAACTGCTGTCGGGGAATTAACTCCTTCAACTTCTCGCACATCCTCCTTCCGAAATTGTATGCGTAATCGCGGTGTATTAACGTTGACAAGGCATCCACCATTTCGCCATTGAGCAGAATATCGAGCCTCACCAGGTTGGCCACCTGATGCCCTTCAATGTGATAATCCAGCGAGGCGTAGCCTCGTGAAATGGACTTTAGCTTATCGTAGAAATCGAATACTATTTCGCTCAGGGGCATTATGAAGGTTAACTCGATGCGGTTGGTAGTTAGAAAAACCTGGTTCTTCAACACACCCCGCTTGTCAATGCAAAGCTTAATTACCGAACCAAGCGACTCGTTGTTGGTAATAATCTGCGCCCTTATTGTGGGCTCTTCAATCCTATCGATGAGGGTAGGGGCAGGTAATCCGCTGGGATTATGGATATCAATTACTTCACCCTTTGTGGTATAAACGCTGTACGACACGTTGGGAACAGTTGTAATAACATCCATATCGAACTCCCTATAAAGCCTTTCCTGTACGATCTCCATGTGAAGCAATCCCAGGAATCCGCACCGAAAGCCAAAACCTAGGGCCAACGAGCTCTCCGGCTCATAGGTTAGGGATGCATCATTGAGTTTCAACTTTTCGAGCGAAGCACGTAGATCTTCATAATCATCGGCCTCAACGGGGTATAGCCCTGCAAAAACCATGGGTTTAACATCCTCAAACCCTGCAATGCCCTTATCGCATGGGCGATCGACATGCGTTATGGTATCGCCAACCTTTACCTCCGAAGAATCCTTAATACCCGAAATGATGTACCCTACATCGCCCGCGCTGATACTATCCTTGGGTACCATCTTAAGACGAAGAATGCCCACCTCGTCGGCATCGTACTCACGATTGGTATTGAAAAACTTAACCATATCGCCTTTTCTCAACGTGCCGTTGAAAACTTTGAAGTAGGCAATAATTCCCCTAAACGAATTGAAAACCGAGTCGAAAATAAGAGCCTGCAATGGGGCGTTGGGATCGCCAACGGGAGGTGGAATTCTATTGATAATGGCCTCAAGGATGGCATCTACCCCCACCCCGGTTTTTGCGCTGGCAGCAATGATGTCATCGCGCCGGCATCCCAGCAGGTCAACAATCTGATCCTTCACATCCTCCACCTTGGCTGCATCCATATCTATCTTATTCACAATGGGAATAATTTCCAAATCATGGCCTATGGCCAGATAGAGATTGGAAATGGTCTGTGCCTGAATACCCTGACTGGCATCCACCACCAGCAATGCCCCCTCGCAGGATGCAATGGCACGTGAAACTTCGTACGAAAAGTCAACGTGGCCCGGAGTATCTATAAGGTTAAGGGTGTAAGTAGTGCCATTATACAGGTAGTCCATCTGAATGGCATGGCTCTTAATGGTAATTCCCTTCTCCCGCTCCAAATCCATACTGTCGAGCACCTGCTCATGCTTTTCCTTATCGGTCAGTGTTTGCGTGAACTCCAGCAGCCTATCGGCCAGCGTGCTTTTTCCGTGGTCGATATGGGCAATAATGCAGAAGTTTCGAATGGTATTCATGTTGATAACAATTGCTGTTTTTTTAAAATATGTGATGCGGAAAGATGGTTGGGATTTGGCATAATCCTAATTATCAGCGCTCATTGGCCATGAACCAACCGCATGGTGGAAATGGTCTATAGCTTCCTCCTCACCTCAACCTCCTGGTACGACTCGATAAGGTCGCCAACCTTAATGTCGTTGAAGTTGCTGATATTTAGCCCACATTCAAAGCCATTCAGCACCTCTTTGGCATCGTCCTTAAAGCGTTTCAGCGAGCCCAACTCGCCTGTATAGACCACAATCCCATCGCGGATCAGCCTACACTTAGCATTGCGCACCACTTTCCCCTCGCGCACAATACAACCAGCCACAGAGCCTACCTTGGTAATTTTAAACACGTTGAGCACTTCGGCAGTACCAAGTATCTCCTCCTTAATCTCTGGCGAGAGCATTCCCTCCATGGCCGCTTTAAGCTCATCGATAGCATCGTAAATAATGGAGTAGAGGCGGATATCGATCTCCTCCTTCTCGGCCAGCTTGCGTGCACCTATGGAGGGCCGCACCTGGAATCCGATGACCAATGCGTTTGATGCCGCTGCAAGCAGAATATCCGACTCGGAGATCTGCCCTACCGCCTTGTGGATAATGTTAACCTGAATCTGATCGGTTGAGAGTTTTATCAAGGCATCGGCAAGCGCTTCAATGGAGCCATCCACATCGCCTTTGAGTACAATATTTAACTCCTGGAATCCACCAATGGCAATGCGCCGTCCAATCTCCTCGAGGGTGATATGTTTCTGCGCCCTGAGCCCCTGCATACGCTGCAGCTGCTCACGCTTATTGGCAATCTCTTTTGCCTCGCGATCGGTTTCCATTATGTTAAAATAATCGCCGGCCAGGGGTGCGCCGTTGAGGCCTACCACCTGAACGGGAGTTGACGGTCCGGCCTCGGTAATGCGTTTCCCCCTCTCATTGAACATGGCCTTCACGTGTCCATAAAAGCTGCCGGCAATGGCAATATCGCCCTGATGTAAGGTTCCTGCCTGCACAAGAACTGTTGCTGTATAGCCTCTACCCTTATCGAGCGACGATTCGATAATGGTGCCCACGGCTTTTTTATCGGGGTTAGCCTTTAAATCCAATAATTCTGCCTCGAGAAGAACTTTTTCAAGCAGCTTATCCACATTGATCCCCTGCTTGGCCGAAATATCCTGACTTTGGTACTTACCTCCCCAATCCTCAACCAGATAGTTCATGTTGGCTAAAGCTTCCTTTATCTTTTCGGGGTTGGCCGTGGGTTTGTCGATTTTATTAATGGCAAACACAATGGGCACGCCTGCAGCACTGGCATGGTTAATGGCCTCAACGGTCTGGGGCATCACGCTATCATCGGCGGCAACCACAATGATTGCCACGTCGGTAATCTTTGCACCACGGGCACGCATAGCCGTAAAGGCTTCGTGGCCGGGTGTATCGAGGAAGGTAATCTGCCTCCCGTCATCCAACACTACGCTGTAGGCCCCAATATGCTGGGTGATTCCTCCGGCTTCGCCGGCAATCACATTAGCTCTTCTGATAAAGTCGAGCAGGGAGGTTTTGCCGTGATCAACATGGCCCATAACGGTAACAATGGGCGAACGAGGCTTCAAATCTTCAGGCCTATCCTCTTCAACTCCAATTGATTCCTGTAGTTCAACGCTTACAAACTCAACCTTAAAGCCGAATTCGTCGGCCACGTATGCCATGGTTTCGGCATCGAGACGCTGGTTGATGGACACCATGAGCCCAAGGTTCATGCACACTTCAATTACCTGGGTTGGCATTACGTTCATCATGTTGGCCAGCTCGCTAACCGATACAAACTCGGTCACCTTCAGTATCTTCTTATCCTGTTCAATCCTTTCCAGCTCCTCCTGCTGGCGGGCGCTGATCATCTCCCTTTTCTCGCGGCGGTATTTGTAGCCCTTGGACTTAGATACTTTTGTTGTCAGGCGGGCCAACGTTTCCTTAATCTGCTTCTGCACATCCTCCTCGTTCACCTCCTGCTTCAGCTGTTTTTTCTTCCGCTTTTTAATGGACTGGCCACCGGTTTGGTCGTATTTCGCCTGCGACATATCCCTTTTCTCATCGCCCTGAATGGCTACCTTTTGGGTATCCTTGCGTATTCTTTTACGACGTTTCTTTTTCAACCTGCCATTTTCAGCGGTAGTGGCAACAGGTTTCTTCTTATTCTCAATCTCTGCAAGGTCAATTTTCCCGACTACGGTTGGTCCGGAAAGCTTTTCTATATCCGAGCGATAAATAACTTCTTCAACAGGTTTTACTATATCCTCATCAGCCGCCGTTGCCTGCCTGTCGGGCTGAACCTTATCTTCATGCTCAATTTGCAAATCACTGCCAATGGCCTCTTCGGGCTGCTGCAGTGCATCATCAGTCTTAGGCAATTTCTCCTTGGTGGTTTTTTTATCCCGATCCAAGTCAATCTTTCCAAGCACCTTGGGGGCATCCAACTTATCTGCTTTCAGTTCGATATGGTCGGCTTCTGCCTTTTTCCCTTTTTTTGCGGGTGCCTGCTCCTCCTTAGTTTCAGGCTTTTTCTCCTTTGCATCCGCTTCCTGTTCAGCGGACTTAGCTTCCTTTTTCTTCGAAATGGCATCCAAATCGATTTTCCCTTTTACCTTAACCCCCAACGTTGTTTTTTCAACGTCAAAAGTGTCCAAGCCTGCGGTTACCCCTTTGACAATCACCTCTTCGCCAATTTCAGGAGCATCCGCGTCAGAGGAGGTGTGCTTGGTTTTACCAAGGTCGTCAATGGAAATCGATTCTTTCTTTTCGCTCAGGTTGATAAGGCTAACCCTTTGCGACTCCTTTTTCAGCTGCATCTCATCCCCAAATTCCTTGGCAATCAACCCATAAAGGCTTGCATCAACCTTTGTATTCGGGTCACTGGCTATCTTATGTCCCTTTTTTCCGAGGAACTCCACCAGCGTAGATATGCCAACGTTAAACTCCCTTGCCAGCTTACTTAATCTTATTGCCTTTTCTGAATCAGTCATGCTTTTATTTTGCAGATTTATAAACCCTTACTGTGTAAAAAATTTGTCATCGGTCCATGCTACTCAAACTCCGATTCCAATATCCGTAGAATGTCCTTAACGGTTTCCTCCTCCAAATCGGTTCTCTTCAACAGCTCCTCGTATGGTATATCGAGTACGCTTTTTGCCGTATCGCAACCAATGCCTTTGAGCACATCGATAATCCAACCATCAATTTCGTCAATAAATTCATCCAGGTTAACATCCTCCTCGTCCTGCGAACCCGCTTCGCGGAATACGTCTATTTCGTAGCCTGTCAGCTGGCTTGCCAGCCTGATGTTGTACCCTCCCTTTCCAATGGCCAGGGAAACCTCCTCGGGCTGCAGGAATACCTCAACTCTCTTGTTCTTTTCGTCAATCTTCATGGAGGTAATTTTGGCGGGGCTCAGCGAACGGGTAATATAGAGCTGGGTATTGTTGGTATAATTGATAACATCGATGTTTTCATTCCTCAACTCCCTGACAATGCCATGGATCCTACTTCCCTTCATTCCCACGCAAGCCCCAACGGGATCAACCCTTTCGTCGTACGACTCAACGGCCACCTTGGCCCTTTCGCCGGGTACGCGAACAATTTTCTTTATGGTTATCAACCCGTCAAAAATTTCAGGAACTTCCAGTTCGAATAAACGCTCGAGGAATACAGGCGAGGTACGCGAGAGAAGGATTAGCGGAACGTTGTTGCGCATCTCCACTTTTATCACCACTGCCCTAATGGAATCGCCCTTGCGGAAAAAATCAGAAGGTATCTGCTCGGTTTTGGGTAGGATAAGGTCATTCCCTTCGTCGTCGAGCACAAGGATCTCCTTTTTCCAAATCTGATACACCTCTCCGGTAATGATTTCACCTATTCTGTCTTTATACTTGGTGTAAAGATTGTTTTTCTCTAATTCCAATATTCTTGCGGTAAGATTTTGGCGAAGGGCAAGTATGGCTCTTCTGCCAAAGTCAATCAGCTTAACCTCGTCGGTAACCTCTTCCCCAACCGTATAGTCTTCATCGATTTTCTGAGCCTCAGAGAGGGCTATCTGCCTGTTGGAATCCTCCACATGGCCATCTTCCACCACCTCGCGATTCCTCCATATCTCAAAATCGCCCTTATCTATGTTGATAATAATGTCGTAATTATCGTCGGATCCATACATTTTAATGAGCATGCTCCTAAAAACATCCTCCAAAACGCTCATCATTGTGGGCCGATCGATGTTCTTTAACTCTTTAAACTCGGCAAAAGTGTCAATTAGATTTATGTTGTCCATCTGCGTTTTAATTATTTAATGTCCTCTAACGAAATGATATAACTTTTTTAGCTGTTTTAACATCGGTATAGAAAAGATCAACTGTACGCGTTATAAGCGCCTTGCGCTTTTTACCCTCCTCCTTCACCAACTCCTGCACCTCAAGGCTAAATCGCTCATCATCGGCTGCAAGCAATTTCCCTTCAACTGCCTCACCGGCTAATAGTTCAACCCTCAAAATCCTCCCTATGCTTTTCAAGTACTGCCGGATCACTTTAAACGGCTCGGTCAATCCGGGCGATGAAACTTCCAACTCGAAATCCTCCCCGTCATCATCCAACGCTTTCTGTACCGCTCTGCTCACCGCTACACATCTGTCAATGGTAATGCCATCATCGCCATCGATGAGAATCAGGATTTTGTTGCTACCGCTAATGGTTAAATCGACAACAAACTCCCTGACAGGGTCAAGCTGTGCAGCCACAATATCGCTAACTCTTTTTTTATCAATCATTTGTAAAATTGATTATAACAAAACAGGGGATTAAATCCCCTGCTACGTTTGCGGTATGACGGTGCAAATGTATAAAAAAATTTTGTAACAAAAATATTTCGTTGATTTATAAGAAGAATGATTAAAAAACGTTTTTAATAAGGCGAATTATACCTTTGCAGAAAAGTGAAATGCTCTTGTGGTATCTTTGCCATAAAATGGGATGCCTACATGTTTATCCTTATGGTGTGCATTGGCATACAGGGCCTAATCAACAGTTAGACATAAGGTATTTTGAATTTAAACGGATTGAACTAAATGGCGCAAACAAACAAGAATAAAATAATTAACGACCCGGTTCACGGGTTCATTAACATATCGCATCCTTTATCCTTCGACATCATTGAACATCCCTATTTTCAGAGATTACGGCATATCCGGCAGTTGGGATTAACCTATCTGGTATATCCCGGGGCCAACCATACCCGTTTTCAACACGCGCTTGGGGCCATGCACCTAATGAATCTGGCCATTGATACACTCCGATCCAAAGGGCATGAGATTACCGAGGCAGAGGCCGAAGCAGCTTCGGCAGCCATCCTGCTGCATGACATTGGGCATGGGCCGTTCTCCCACTCGCTGGAGTTTAGCCTTGCCCAACGGGTTGGGCATGAGGCAATCAGCAAATGCTTTATGCATGAGCTAAACAAACAGTTCGGCAATAGGTTAAACCTTGCCATTGCAATATTTGAGGGCAGCTACGAAAAAAAATTCCTCCATCAGCTCATATCGGGACAACTGGATATGGACAGGATGGATTACCTACGGCGCGACAGCTTTTTTTCGGGAGTAACTGAGGGTGCCATCGGATCGGAAAGGATTATCAAAATGCTCAATGTGGTCAATGGCGATCTGGTGGTTGAGGCAAAGGGTATCTATTCGGTCGAAAAATTTATCATTGCCCGAAGATTGATGTATTGGCAGGTTTACCTTCACAAAACCGTGATCGCTGCCGAAAAACTGCTTACCCAACTGCTACTTAGGGCAAGGGATCTTACGCAACAGGGAGAAGAGGTTTGGGCTACGCCTTCGCTTTACTTTTTCCTCAGGAAAAGCATAGTGAAAAAAGATTTTGAACAATCCTCCGACGGGAAGCCATCTGAAGCGTTACTCAACTTTGCCAACCTCGATGATAACGATATCATTACCGCCGCTAAGCTATGGGTAAACCATTCCGATCCCGTCCTCTCCTTGCTGGCAAGGATGATTACTTCGCGCAAGCTCTTTAGGGTGAAATTGCAAAATAAGCCTTTTGCTGAGCAAGAAGTTGAAACCCGAAAACAGGACCTGTACAGCCTCTATCCCACCCTCAGGGGAATGGGAAAATACTTTGTACTAACTGATTCTGTGAGCAATAATGCCTACCGTTCGACCGAGGAGTCGATCAAAATCCTATATAACAACGGCATACTATTTGATATCACGGAGGCTTCGGATATGCTAAACACTAAAATCCTTTCAAAAGACGTCAGGAAGTACTTTTTGTGCTATCCCAAAGAAATTGAAAAATGATTTTTTTAGTTAGATTTGTCGAAATTTAAGAAAACTAAACGCATGGAGTTTACCGCTGAAGCGATTGCCGGCTTTTTAAACGGGACTATCAAAGGAGACCCTAATGTAAAAGTCAATACAGTTGCCAAAATCGAAGAGGGAAAACCGGGAGCCCTCTCGTTTCTTTCCAACCTTAAATACTCAAAATACCTGTACACCACCAAGTCGTCAATTGTACTTATCAATAAAGATTTTGTTGTGGACAAGCCGGTTTCCGCAACCCTCATCCTGGTTGACAATGCATACGAATCGTTTGCAAGGCTGCTCAATCTTATCAATTCAGCGCAGGGAAAGGCGGGCATCCACAAGCAATCCGTAATTGATCCTTCAGCAAAATTGGGCAATAATGTCTTTATTGGACCATTCGTGCATATCGCCGAGAATGTAACAGTTGGAGATAACGTCCAAATTCACTCGCATGTGGTGGTTGAAAAGGGGACAACAATTGGCGATGGCTCCATTATTTACCATGGCGTAAAAATCATGTCCGACTCAGTAATCGGGAAAGGATGCATAATCCAACCCGGCGCAGTGATCGGTTCCGATGGCTTTGGATTTGCCCCCCAAGCCGATGGCACTTACCAGAAGATTCCCCAAATGGGTAATGTAATCATCGAGGACAATGTGGAGATAGGAGCCAATACCACCATTGACCGTGCTACCATGGGCTCGACCATAATCAGAAAAGGCGTTAAGCTTGACAATCTGATTCAAATTGCCCATAACGTTGAAATTGGTGAGAATACTGTGATTGCCGCCCAGAGCGGCATAGCCGGATCGACCAAGGTGGGGCGCAGCTGCATGTTTGGAGGGCAAGTGGGCATTTCGGGGCATCTTACCATTGCCGATGAGGTGAAACTATCGGCTCAAACGGGTGTTCCCAACAGCATCAAAACGCCCGGTGAAATAATGATTGGAACTCCTGCCATGAATTCCAGAAAGTTTGCCCGTTCGTTTGTCATTTTCAAAAATTTGCCCGATTTAAAAGATTTGGTTGATTTCTTAAAACGAAAGTTTGACGAATAATCTTTGAATTTCAACAATATTATTAATTTTGCTGAAATTTTTCAGTACTCACAATTTTTGATTCACTTTCCTTATGCAGTTAAAACAGACTACTCTTAAAAACGAAATATCATTCAAAGGGAAAGGGCTCCACACCGGCGTAGATGTGGAGCTTACCATGTGTCCCGCCAAAGAGAATACCGGGTATATCTTTCAACGAACCGACCTTGAGGGGATGCCAACCATTGAGGCCATTGCCAACAACGTGGTTGACACCTCCAGGGGAACCACCATTGAACAGAACGGGGTGCGGGTAAGCACCATTGAGCATGTAATGGCCGCCTTGTTTGGCATGGGTATAGACAATGCCCTGATTAAGGTCAATGGTCCCGAAATGCCCATAATGGATGGCAGTGCAAAGTTTTTTGTTGAGGGTATCAGCAAATGCGGAATTGAAACGCTTGACGCCGAGAGGGGCTACTACGTGATTAAAGAGAAACTGGTTTTTTCCGATCCTAAGCACGGCATAGAGATTGCCGCGTACCCGGACGAATCGTTCAGCATCGATGTGCTTATCGATTACAACTCTAAAATACTGGGAAACCAGTATGCCCAACTGATTAATCTGAACGATTTTGCCAAGGAGATAGCACCCTGCCGCACTTTCGTATTCTTTCACGAACTGGAGGTACTTTTAAAGAATAATCTCATCAAGGGTGGCGATCTGCAAAACGCCATCGTAATCATGGAGCATGAAGTTCCGCAAAGCGAACTTGACAGGGTGGCTGATTTGTTCAACAAGCCCAGGGTTCAAATCCAACCCGAAGGCATTCTGAATAACCTCGAACTCCATTTTCAGAACGAACCCGCACGGCATAAACTCCTCGACATAGTAGGCGATTTGGCACTGGTTGGCCGCAGGATAAAGGGTAAAATCATAGCAAAACGCCCCGGTCATTACGCCAATACCGAATTGGCAAAATCCATCCGTCAGCTGGCAAGGAAAGAGGCCATGAAGCCCAATCTGCCCACATTCGACCTGACGCAACCGCCATTATTCAACATACAGCAAATTCGCAACATCTTACCACATCGCCCTCCGTTTCTGCTTATTGATAAGATACTTCACATGGACGATAACACCATTACCGGTTTGAAAAATGTTACCATGAACGAAGGATTCTTTGTCGGGCATTTCCCCGAGGAGCCGGTAATGCCGGGTGTACTTCAAATTGAGGCCATGGCGCAGGTGGGTGGAATTTTTGTTCTTAATACCGTTCCCGATCCGGAGAATTACATTACCTACTTTCTAAAAATTGACAGGGTAAAATTCAAGCGGAAAGTTGTTCCTGGTGATACCATCATCTTCAGGCTCGAACTGATTGAACCCATCCGCAGGGGTATAGCCAACATGTTTGGCCAGGCTTTTGTGGGCGACCAGCTGGTAATGGAAGGAGAGATGCTTGCACAAATCATCAAAATGAAATCGTAATGAAACAACCCCTTGCATACGTACATCCGGAAGCAAAGATTGGCGACAATGTAACCATAGAGCCTTTTGCGTACATATCGAAGGATGTTGTTATTGGCAATAACACTTGGATTGGTCCCAACGCTACCATTCTCGATGGTGCACGTATCGGCAACGGCTGTAAAATATTCCCCGGAGCAGTCATCTCGGCCATCCCACAGGATTTAAAATTCAAAGGAGAGATAACCACTGCCGAAATAGGCGATAACACAGTAGTAAGGGAATGTGTAACCGTCAACAGGGGCACTGCTTCGAAAGGGGTAACCAAAGTTGGATCGAACTGTTTGCTCATGGCCTATGTACATATTGCTCACGATTGCAATATTGGCAATTACGTAATCTTAGGCAACGCCGTTCAGCTGGCCGGAGAGGTCGAGATACACGATTTTGCCATTCTGTCGGGTGGATGCCTGGTGCACCAATTCGAGAAAATTGGAGGTCATGTTATGGTTCAGGGCGGTTCGAAAGTTAATAAAGATATCCCCCCGTACTCAAAGGTTGGCAGAGATCCCATAGCATTTATGGGGCTTAACAGCATCGGACTGCGCAGGCGTAATTTCGATCCCAAGAAAGTGGCAGAACTTCAGGAAATATACAAGTATATTTACAGCAAAGGGTTAAACGTTACTCAGGCCATACAGGAAATTGAAAGAAGTATGCCCGAAACCGAACAGCGCAACGAGATATTGAACTTCATCAGATCGTCCGAAAGGGGCATTGTACGCCGCAGCGCAAGCAATCACTCTGACGACGATTAACCTACAATTGGTTTCAAGTTTATTTTACTCCTTAGCGTTCTCCGATCCGAGCGAAAAGGTTAACAGCAATGCCTCCAACTGCCTGACGTAATTTCGCTTATTGAAGCGAGGCGCATAAATATATCCCTCTACCGTAATCACCCGGTTTCTCTCTTCGTCAACGGTGGTATAGCTAACAAACGGCCCTCCCATCGGATGCATTTGTACGTCCCACAAACCCCTGAGCTGACCAAAATAACGATTCTTATACATTAACGGCTGGAAGATAGGAGCAATCAGCGTTTCAGTAATCATGTAGCTGCCCTCGGTTGGGCCGGGAACATATTTATTGACAAAACTATTCCGCTTTTCCACCAGGTAGTTTAAGGTAAAAGTGTTCTCATCTGTATAAGGGTACTGATAGATAAAAATACCCTGACTTATATCGGGCGTTTCGTGGGATATCCACACAAAATCGGTTGTATCGAGCCTCAACTGGTAGCCTTTGGGAAAGTTAAGGGATATGTCGAATTTTTTCTCCAGCAACTTCCTCAACCCTTTTTCCTCATAGCGAATGGCATTCTGAACGACCCTGTCGCGCTCGGCCTGCTCCAGAAGCTGGACAAATCTATCCTTATCATCGTTAAGCATTTTGGCAATGGCCGGATAGGTTGGGCCAACAATGTTTAATACCGTTTGTGGAGCAGCCCACACATCGCGTTGGAGCACTATCTGAGCCTGTGCGAATTCCGACCCCACTTTTGTGATTACAATATTCCTATGGCTTTTAAAAATGTCGGTGAATGCACTTGGGGGAATCATTACCACATCGAAAATGGGTTCCGATTGCGGAAGCATGGGATACTCCTCGCGCAAGATATCGTTATACGTTTTTCCTATGGATTCTTCCCAAACCGCCTTATCGAGTACAACAACAACCTCACCGGCAGCTCCGGTCACGTTAGGCAAAAAAGTTTTTTTTCCTTTGGAACCCTTGTCACACGAATAGAAAACGAGGGCAATGAATGCTGCAATGGCAATGGATAAGATTTTTTTCATGGCTTAGTGAGTTTATCGACTATTCTTTTTAACTGCTTAAAAGTACAAATATTGTAGAATATCCCGCAATTAATAGGGTGAAAGTCACTCTATACAACAATGTGAAAGTCAGGGAAGCGTGGTTCTTTGCTGCTCCTGCAACTTATTGTACGTGTTTGTATCAACCCAAAGGGTAAGCTTCCTGCCAATGTCCAAATCGCCGTTTAAGTTTGGGTTCCAAGCGTAAATATCGTCCACCGTGCACCCGTATTTAATGGCCACCTTGTGCAGATAGTCACCCTGCTCCACCGTATGAATCACTTTGATTCGATTATTGGTATTGCCTGTATTGGCCATCACATCGTGATAATCGGGTTTTGCAGCCGATTTTTCGTAAAGGGTTTTTTCGCATTTCAAAAATTCCTCAATCTTGTCCTGGGGAATACGAAGTGCGTAAAAATCGGGCGATTTGGGAACTACACCCCGACGATAGGTAGGGTTCAGGAATCGAAGCACATCGTACGATATCCCCATTTCGGCCGAAAGTACCGACAGCGAGAGCTGATCCTTAACGTGAACCGTATCGGTTTGTAAATAGCTGATAGCCGAGGGGGCTGGCTTTATGGAGTGATCAGCCGCATTCTGCATAACGTAGGTTGCAGCGATGAAAGCGGGTACGTAATTTTGTGCTGCCTCCGGCAGGTAGTCATACAGTTTCCAGAAATTTGTTTCGCCTCCCGACCGCGCAATGGCATTTCGTACTACTCCCGGGCCGGCGTTGTAGGCAGCCATCACCAAGTGCCAGTCGTTGAAAATACGATACAGGTAGAGAAGATACATGCATGCTGCTTCGGTTGATTTCACGGGATCCATCCGCTCGTCAACGTAACTGTTCACATTGAGGTCGAACATACGCGCAGAGTTAATCAAAAACTGCCACAGCCCCACTGCACCGCTGGGCGAAACGGCCAGTGGGTTGAGCGCCGACTCAACCACCGCCAGGTATTTTAGCTCCAAAGGCAGCTGGTACCTATCCAAAATCTCGTCGAACAGGGGGAAAAAGAAGTCGGTCAGGCCCAGCATTTGCGAAACCTGCTCGCGCCTTTCGATGGTATAAATATCAATGTAACGTCTGACATAGCCGTTGTAGTCGAACGAAATGGGCGACAGGTTGTCGATGGCGGCAAGCTTGTACTCGTAAACCAAATCGGGGAAAGTTACAGATGGATTAACCCTGTCTTGGGCGTCAGATTTCAACGAATCGGGGAAAAGGTTAAGGGAAGCAAGGCTATCCAATGATCTGATAACACTGCAATTTTTATGGGTTTTGCCAAAAGTCTTTCCCCCACACGTTGCTCCTCCTTCAACGGGAATAGCCAAAATGCACAGGAAAACAACTGTCAAACGGAAAACAATATCCTTCATGTTCACCTTGGCCCTTACTCCTTGTTTTCTTCGTTCCCCTTGTTCTCGTGATTATCCTTTTTCGGCTCCTCCTGATCATCTTCCCTCATCCCTTTTTTAAACTCGCTTACCCCTTTACCCAGGCCTCTCATCAGTTCGGGAATCTTCTTCCCTCCAAAAAGCAAAATGGCCACGGCTACAATGGCAATCAATTCCCATCCGCCAATACCACCGGCAATTACAAAACAATTCATGGCTTTACTATTATTATTCCTTACTCTGGTTCAGTACTTTTAACCTATATCGCCTTTTCGTTAATCCCACTGAGGCAGAATTTTAACAACCTCTCCAAAAGTAGTAATTTTCTTTACAACCTACCTGTTGAAAAGTCTAACAATATCATTGGCATTGGCAAAAATGAGCAATGCCAGTATAAATATCATCCCAGCTACCTGAGCATACTCCATGAATTTCTCTCCGGGTTTCCTTCCCGAAATCATTTCGTATAGGATGAACACCATGTGCCCTCCATCCAGTGCAGGGATGGGTAAAATATTCATTATGGCTAATATGATGGAAATAAGCGCAGTAAGCATCCAGAACGATTGCCAATCCCATGTTCCCGGGAAGATGCTTCCAATGGTTATAAATCCTCCCAACGATTCGTAGGCCTTGGTTGAACGCGAAAACAGGAGCCTCAGCTGTTTTAGGTATCCCGACAGTGTACTGACTCCAAGTTTAATTCCGGCGGGAATGGATTGGAGAAATGTGTAGTTTACCTTTTTTACCTCGAAAATCTCGCTAAGGTCAGCCGGGCCAACGCCAATCAGCCCTTCCTCTGGAACAAACACCTCAATATCAACGGGATTCCCTTCCCGTTCGAAAGTGAAGACCACCGTTTGATTTTTATTGGACCGAACGGCATCCACCAGCTGGTCGAAATAGATTGCCTCCGCATGATTTATGGCCATTAACCTGTCACCCACCTCAATTCCTGCACTTTGTGCGGGAGAATTATCGGCAACAACTCCAATGGTCAACGGGAAACGTATGGAGAAAAGCCGTGGCGATTTCAGTAGTTTAGGGATTACGTCCTCAGCAATGGGGATATCGATATTCTGCCCATCGCGGTTAACGGTTACCGTTTTGGCCCTTTCGAGCACTATCTCCGGAGCTACCTGCTGAAAATCCTCAACCTCTTTCCCATCGACATATACTATCTTATCCCCGTTTTTAAAGCCCATTTCAATGGCAATTGGCTCGCATGCAACGCCATAGGTTAAGTTCCTGGTTGGCAGATATTCTTTTCCCCAAGTGAATAGAACCATTATGTAAATAATCAATGCCAGGATGAAATTGACCAAAACTCCACCGGTGATAATGAAAAATCGCTGCCATGGTGGCCTCGAACGGAACTCGTCGGGTTTGGGAGGAAGTTTCATTTGCTCCTTATCCATCGATTCATCAATCATACCTGCAATTTTTACATACCCACCCAGGGGTAGCCAACCGATACCATACTCCGTTTCGCCCTTTTTAACTTTAAAGAGAGAAAACCAGGGGTTGAAAAACAGGTAGAATTTTTCGACTCGCACTTTGAACAGCTTGGCAAAGGTGAAATGCCCAAATTCGTGAAGCAGCACCAGAATGGCAATGCTCAGCAGGAATTGTAAGATTTTGATAAGTATTTCCATTTATATTAGTTACTTAAAGATTATTACTATTTATGATTTACGATTATGATCCTATTTGTTTGATAGCTATTTCTCTGGTATTGATATCGGTTGACAAATAATCATCGTATGTCGGGTGTTCAATAAAAGTTGCCCTGCCCAGCGATTCCTCTACCACATCGGCTATCTGGAGAAAGCCCAACTTCCCATTAAGGAATGCATCAACCGCCACCTCGTTGGCTGCATTCAAGGCGCAGGGGATATTCCCGCCCTTGTTCATTGCCTCATATGCAAACTGCAGCATTGGGAAACGGTGAATGTCTGGGGGTTCAAAAGTAAGGCTGGGATATCCAACAAACGAGAACCGTGGGAAATTTGACTTAATCCTTTTGGGGAACGACAAAGCATACTGAATGGGCAGTTTCATGTCGGGAAGTCCCATCTGGGCTTTGATTGAGCCATCCTCGAACTGCACCATGGAATGGACAATGGACTGCGGATGGATAATCACCTCAATTTGCTCGGGTTTCAACCCGAAAAGCCATTTGGCTTCAATCACTTCAAACCCCTTGTTCATCATGGTTGCCGAGTCGATGGTGATTTTGTTTCCCATGTTCCAATTGGGATGCCTTAGCGCATCGGCCACCGTAACGTGCGCCAACTGCTTAAACGAGTACTCCCTAAAAGGGCCACCCGAAGCGGTGAGGATAATCTTTTCGATGGGGTTTTGTTCCCCAACAAGGCATTGAAAAATGGCAGAGTGCTCGGAATCCACTGGCAAAAGGGGCACGTTATTCTCCGTTGCCAACCCGGTAACAAGTTCGCCGGCTGCCACCAATGTTTCCTTATTGGCCAGCGCAATGGCTTTCCCTGCCTTAATGGCATTGATGGTTGGCAAAAGCCCCGAATATCCAACCATGGCTGTCAACACCATATCCACCGAGTCGCTTTCAACCACCTGCGCAATGGACTCCTCGCCGGCAAACACCTTAATATCGTAAGCGGAAAGAGCACTTTTTACCTCTCCGTACAATTCCTTACTCCCAATGACCACTGCATTGGGTTGAAACCGGATAGCCTGTTCAATTAATCGGTTTGCATTGCATTTGGCCGTCAGGATTTCAACCCCGAACAGATCGGGATGACATTGAATTACCTCCAATGCCTGGGTTCCTATAGAACCTGTTGAGCCCAATATGGCAATCCGTCTTTTCAAAGTATTACAATGCTCGCGTGTGATGGGTTACTAAAAAACAATGTACTGTTCGGGGTTAACCGGAGTGCCGTTGTGCCATAGTTCGAAGTGTAAATGGGGGCCTGTGGTCAGTTCGCCCGAATTCCCCACAATGGCAATGGCCTCACCGGTTCTAACTTTGGTACCTGCCAACTTAAGCAGCTTGCTGTTGTGCTTGTAAACGGAAAGAAGGTTTTTATCGTGCTGAATCTGAATAACATATCCTGTCTCAAGTGTCCAACTCGATAGAATTACCGTTCCGTCGGCAATGGCAACTACAACTTCATTGGGCGGTGCAGCTATATCGACACCAAAATGGTTCTGCTGTATGTTAAATGAATTGGTAATCATGCCCTTTACAGGGGGGAAAAAATGTAAACTGGAAAGTTTCTCGTTTTCCGATTTCACCTCCATTAGGGAAAGGTTAAAAAGTTCCTCCTCCTCGATCTGTAACCTTAGAATTGAGTCCTCAACCGATCGCGTAAAGCTGATTTCTTTATACCTTACCGATGTGTCGGGGACGCTCTCAAGGTTGTTTGGATTCTCACCTTTTAGAATGGTATGCAGATTGGCAAGGTATATTTTCCACTGTTGCAATTCCCGTTCAAGGCTATCCACTTTCAGGGCGTTCTGCACCATAAATCTTCGCGTAGTTCCATCGGGATATCCGGGAATGAATTCGCGGATTGGGGTAAATGCAATCAGAACGGTAACGATTACGATTAGGAGGATGGCCGTACCCCCAACAATTGAGATTACATTCAGGCGCGACAGTCGCATAAACCAAACCTCTTCAAACGACTGGTCGTTGTATATGCTCAGCCTGTACTTATTCTTAAGCTTATGAATGTATTTCGTATTCCCTTTACTATTCCCCATTATAGCCGAAAGAATTGTTGCAAAGATAGCACTTTTTGGTTTAGTCTCCGAACGCAGAACGTTTTTATAAGCAATTAGAAAAAAATTGCAAGTCGGTGAGAAGCAGCTTAATAAACATAAATAATCATGATTTCTACATAGCCAAATTCATAAAATTGCAAGGTTTTTTTCCCATAACCTTTGTATATTGCCACCCGTTGTTGTATATTTGCACTCTGTTTTGAAAAAGATAGTTCTTAACATACTAAACGACATATTGCGGGGTGGAGCAGTTGGTAGCTCGTTGGGCTCATAACCCAAAGGTCGTAGGTTCGAGTCCTACCCCCGCTACTAAAAAGCCCTGATTTTCTTTTGAGAATCAGGGCTTTTGGTTTAATATAAAGTGTAGTTTTAAAGTTCCAAAAGGTTGAATTCAACTTTTGGCACAAGGGTTTTGTAGTCATTCCCTGCGAAAAAGATATCCTCATCGTCCTCTTCGTAGTACCAATTGATTGTCACCGTCTTCCCCTCCTGAGCCGCAATGGTTTCAACTTTTTTCATAATATCAAATATCCTTTTCGATGAGCTGGTATTGAAATATTCCAGTTTAAAATGAACCAAAGTGGTATTGCATGGCTCTTTGATATAGCTTTCAATCCAGTGAATGATGGGCTGATAAAAATCGATTACATTTTCGGGTATCGATCTTCCCTCAAGTTTAATAATCCCATTTAAGTTGTCAAGCAATACGTAGGGAGTTGTAGATGTTTCTTTTAACTCAAATTTTTGCATTATTCTTCTATTGAAATAAAAGTATTGATCATTGCATGAATACGTTAGTACTCTTCAACGATAGTATATTCTCCGCCATGGCCATTCCTTACAATGGCTTCCCAGTATCTGAAAGTGATAACGGCTTCACCCCCCGATTTTTTACTCTTAATTTTCAACTTACGCGTTTTTTGCTTCTCCATTTCCACCGGCTGATAATCCAAGGGAAGTTTAATCAACGACTCAAGGTCTTGTCCCAGTACCAGTATAGATTCATCATCTTCTTCGTACTTCCAGGTTATCTCCACTTTGTTCCCATCGTCTGCACATTTGTCGAGGAGTTTCATCATTTCACTTAGGTACTTATTGGTGCTGCTGTTGGAGTACTCCAGAAAAAAAATGGCGCGAGTTACCTCAGCGGGCTTCCTCACATAATTCTTAACCCAATCGATAAGGGGCTGCCAAAATGAAAAAACATCTTCGGATATGGACCTTCCCTCAACCTCAAGAAGGCCGTCCTCATTGAAGTTTACATATGGGCAGTCGCTTGTTTTATCAATTAAAATTCCCATTTTGAAACCGTAAAAAGTAAAATCAGGGTATAAAGTTAAAATATTTAAACTTGTAATTTAGCAAATTTAACAAACCTTTGAAAAATATATTTGGGATTCCCTTTAGCTGCCTTCAATGATAACATAAAAATTCCACTCACATAATTCGTTCATGGAAGGCAAATTCCCAAAGCTATAACATCTTTACAAAGATCGCAAAATTTCATTCCTCCGACTTTTCCAATATCAGGGCTAATACCTCTTTAGGTTTTATAAGTCCCACAGCAAAAGCTAAAATTACACTAATGCCTAAAGAAGTGACGAGCCCAGTAAACCACTTGTCGAAATATCGCCAGCATATACATGAAATGGCAAAACTTCCAACCAAAAAAAGAACCATCGGCAAACCGTTAGATAAACGTAGTTTTATCTTAAAGGTTTTAACCGACACCACCGTCTGCATTATGGCCATAAAAGCCTGCGTGGCTAAACTTGCCATGGCAGCGCCAACTACTTTGAACGAAGGAATTAAAAAAAGGTTTAAAGTTAAATTCAAAACGACCCCAATAAAAGAAATTATATTCAGCTGTTTCAGGCTGCCATTGGCGGTTAGCAGGGTACCAAAAATATAGGAAAGCGAAATAAAAATAAACGAAACCATTAAAATGGCCAGTACGACCGACGATTCGGCAGCATGATGAACGTAAAGAGTATCCATTATGGGCTTGCGGAATAGAACACACGCCAATGCAAGAGGAATAGATAATGCCATCAGCATGTTGAAGGCAAACCTCAGCAAGGGTGCAATGGATTCGTCAATTTTAATCATACGTGAGAAAATGGGCAACAACAGGCTGGCAAACAGGAATGGAATCATATTAGCCGCATCTAACAGCCTGAAAGCCTGTGCGTAAACTCCTGAATGAAGGCTGCCTTCGGGTAGAAGTCTTTCGAGCATAACACCGTCAACCCTATAGTATATCGACATGAGTAGCACCAAAATGGCGTACGGGTAGCTTTGCTTAAAAATGGCCATGAAAAAGATTCTGTCGAATTTGGGTTTGAAAAATGCGGATTTGGTCCATACAATTGCAAACGATAATAGCGCCGTTATAATGTAGGCCAAAGTCTGGGCATACACAAACCACTCAATTTTAAACTGATGCCTGTAAGGCCCCCATAGTAAAAATCCGCATAGGATGATCATGAACACTCTATCGGCAACCGAAACAACGCTATCGGTTTTAAACAGCTGCAACCCGCTGATATTACTCCTTAAGTACAGGATAAAGCTGGATAGAAACTGGTTGAATGCTAAAAACCCTAAAACCCAAAGCTGACGTCCGCCATATCCAACGAAGATGGCCAATGTAAAGCTGACAACAAAGTAAACCACTGCCATCATCAGCTTAATTACAAACATACTGGAGAAGTATCGAGGCAAAAGCTGCGAATGGCGGCTAATCTCACGGTTATTAAAATTGGTCAGCCCGAAATCAAGAACGATATTGAGAAGAATGGACAGATTGAAAAGGGCAAAAAACAAGCCGTACTCCGATGCACCAACCACATTCTGGACAGTACGATCTATCCCAAAGATCCAAAACGGCTTAACTATTAGGTTAAGCGACAGCAGAAGAATCAGGCTGGTAATAAACTTTCTTTTCACTGGCTCAAAATATCCGTCAAATGTAATAAAACAGCCAAAATTAAAAGGATTTTAAATGATTTCAATTCAAATAAATCATTGATAATAAAAATTGTGGTAATTTGCGATGCCAAAATTTAGGACAATGACCATAGCAGTAAACGCTCGTTTCCTGATCAAGAATAAATTGGAGGGCATTGGATGGTTCACCTACGAAACTTTTTACAGAATCGCCAGAGCGCATCCCGAGCATCAATTCCTTTTCCTCTTCGACAGGAAGCCCGATGTGGAGTTCATTTTTGCATCCAACGTAAAGCCCGTGATACTGTTTCCCCCCGCAAGGCATCCTTTTCTTTGGTACATCTGGTTTGAATGGTCGGTTTGCCGTTTTTTAAAAAAGCACAAGCCCGATCTTTTTATTTCGCCCGACGGGTATCTGCCGTTGCGTTCGTCAATACCGTCAATTGCCGTAATACACGACATAAATTTTTTTCATCATGCCGAAGGCCTTCCCCTCATAACGCGAAGGTACTTTAACCATTTCTTCCCTAAATTCGCTCAAAAGGCTACCCGGCTCGTAACGGTCAGCGAGTACTCAAAAAACGATATTGTAAATAATTTCAACGTGCCGGCAAAGAAAGTTGACGTGGTGTACAATGGTGCAAACACCAAGTTCAAACCCCTTGCAGAAGATGCAAAAACAAGGGTCAGAGACACTTATTCGCACGGGAAACAGTATTTCGTATTTGTGGGAGCACTCAATCCCCGCAAGAATGTTGGCAGATTGCTAAGGGCATTTGACCTGTTCAAGAAGGAGAGCGGGCTGGATTATTCGCTGGTCATTGTGGGCGAAAAGATGTTTTTAACCCATGATATAACTGTAGCTTACAACTCCATGGTTTTTAAGGATGATGTAATCTTTACCGGAAGACTTGAGGTTGAGGAACTTTGCAAGGTAGTTGGCGCCGCAACGGCCATGACTTTTGTTCCATACTTCGAAGGATTTGGGATACCCATGCTTGAAGCCATGTACTGCGACGTTCCCCTGATTGCCTCCGACAGAACTTCAATGCCCGAAATTGCCGGTGACGCTGCATACTACATTGACCCATTCTCAGTGGAATCAATTGCTCATGCCATGAAGTTGGTGGCAACCGACCATAAACTTCGCGATGCATTGGTAGCGGCAGCGCAAAAACGCCGTCAACTGTTCTCGTGGGATTTAACTGCAGGGAAACTGTTCAATACCATTGAGCGCGTACTTAAAGAGACAACGGAAAATGCTTAAACCCTGGTTACTGAAAGGAAGAGTAGAGACAGGTTGCGATGAGGCAGGCAGGGGATGCCTTGCCGGCCCGGTGTGTGCCGCTGCTGTTATTCTCCCTCACAACTACCTAAACCCCGATCTAAACGACTCCAAACAGCTTTCAGCTAAACAAAGGCAACAGTTAAGGCATGAAATAGAAAAAAATGCCATCGCTTTTGCCATTGGTGTTGCCACGAACGAGGAGATTGACAGGATGAATATTCTTAATGCTTCAATTCTGGCAATGCATAGGGCCATCGAGGGGCTGTCTGTTACCCCGGAATTTTTACTTATCGATGGCAACCGTTTTAAACCCTTTCCGCATATTTCTCACAAATGCATTGTGAAGGGAGATGCACAGTTTATGGCCATTGCAGCCGCGTCAATCCTAGCAAAAACGTACAGGGATGAAGTAATGACTTCACTATCAACCCGCTTTTCAAAATATGGATGGGATAAGAACAAAGGATACCCCACTGAACAACATAGGAATGCCATAAAACAGTATGGTTTAACGCCTTACCACAGGAGGTCGTTCAAGCTAACCGAAACGCAGATGAATCTTCATTTTGGTTAATATTAAAAAAAATTTGACTTAAGTAAACAATTCGCTATCATTGCATAGTCAAGAGTTAAACAAATTTTCAATTGATAAACCAACAAGTTGAAATGATATCTAAAGAGATAAATTTTTATACCTTAATTAAAATAATAAACAATGAAACGATTTAGCTTACTATTCTTAGGTGCAGTACTGCTGCTCGCACCCTTATCAAGGGCTGATGAGGGGATGTGGCTTCTCCCCTTGCTACAAAAGTATAACATTGCCACCATGCAATCCATGGGGCTAAAACTTTCTGCTGAAGACATTTACAGCGTAAATCACTCCAGTATTAAGGATGCCATTGTAATGTTCGGGCGCGGTTGTACCGGTGAGGTCATATCAAGCCAGGGTCTTGTGCTCACCAATCACCATTGTGGCTACGGAGCCATTCAAAGCCACAGCAGCGTGGAGCACGACTACCTGAAGGATGGGTTTTGGGCCATGAGCATGGAAGAAGAAATACCAACTCCCGGATTATCGGTTACTTTTCTCGTTCGTATTGAAGACGTTACTGATGTAATGAACAACATGCTGCAAGGCAGAATTACAGAAAGTGAGCGAGCAAAGATCATTGAGGCGGTAGGGGACAGCCTTTCAGCCGAAGCCACCAAGGATACTCACTACTACGCATTGGTACAAAGTTTTTACGGCGGAAATGCATTCTACCTATTGGTTTACGAAACTTTCAACGATGTACGCATGGTAGGGGCACCTCCTTCATCCATCGGGAAATTTGGCGCCGACACAGACAACTGGATATGGCCCAGGCATACCGGCGATTTCTCGCTTTTCAGAATTTATGCAGATAAGGATAATAAACCTGCCAAATATTCGCCAGACAACGTTCCTTACAAACCCAAACACCACCTGCCAATATCCATAAAAGATTTGGAAAAGGGTGATTTTGCCATGGTTTTAGGCTATCCCGGCAGCACCACAAGGTACATGACATCGTGGGAAGTAGAGGAATCGGAAAAAATAACCAACAGTAATAGGGCATATATCAGAGGAATCAAGCAGGATATAATCCTTGAGGACATGCTGGCCAGCGATGAGGTTAGGATTAAGTATGCCTCTAAGTATTCGGGAAGCTCCAACTACTGGAAACATTCCATTGGACAAAATCAGGCGTTGAAACGTCTTCATGTAAAGTCCAGCAAGGAGAAATCGGAAGCGGAGTTTTTGAAGTGGCTTGATGGCAATGGCAAAAGAAAAGAAGCCTATGGAGAGGCTCTTCCTCTCATTAGGGATGCAGTAAAGGGACGTAGAGACTATGTTCACGCTAATCAGTATTTGCTCGAGACCCTTTACATGGGCACTGAAATCATAGGCCTGGCCTCAAGGGCAAATGATTTTTACAAATATTTGAACGAAGGCCAGGAAAAGATTAGCGATGATGAAAAAGAGAAAGAAATGGCGAAAAGGGTTAACAGGTTTAAAGAATCGGCCAAGGCATTTTACAAAAACTACAACTGCCCAACCGACAAGAAGGTGGCCAAAGCGATGTTTAAACTCTTTAATGACAACGTTTCAAAGGAGTTGCAGCCAGAGCTGTTCAACATAATCAGAACAGATTACAATGGCAATTTCGATGAGTACATTGACAATCTGTACGACAAATCCATATTCGCCGATTCGGTTAAACTGTGGGCATTCCTCGAAAACCCCTCGGCCGAGTCTCTTAAAAACGATCCTGCGTTTTACGCCGCCACTTCAATAGGCAAAACAAGGGAGAGCTATTCTGAGAAGATTGGCTTTTTTAACGATAACTATAAAAAGGGGCATCGTCTGTACGTTGCCGGAATCATGGAGAAGAATGAGGGTAAACCAAAATATCCCGATGCCAACTTCTCCATGCGGTTGACCTATGGCAAAGTATTGGATTACTATCCCAAGGATGCCGTACATTACAATTACATTACTACGCTGAAAGGGGTAATGGAGAAGGAAGACCCTGACAACTGGGAATTTGTTGTACCCGACAAGCTAAAAGATCTTTTCGAGTCGAAGAATTTTGGCCCATACGCCATGAAGAATGGGGAAATGCCTGTTAACTTTATTACGAACAACGACATCACAGGCGGGAATTCAGGCAGCCCTGTGATTAATGCAAAAGGCGAATTGATAGGGTGTGCATTCGACGGGAATTGGGAAGCCATGAGCGGCGACATTATTTTTGAGCCTGATTATCAGCGCTGCATCAGTGTGGATATCCGTTATGTACTATTCATTATCGACAAGTATGCCGGAGCCAAGCGGCTGATCGATGAAATGACCATAGCCCGTTAAGATATTCTCTAACTAAACTTTAGGATTGTTAAGTGGTGTTCCTTAGACAGGCACGCCACTTAGCAATTCTAAATAGCGTTTTTTGTGAAAAAAAAGGGCAATTGGTGTTTCTTTTATAATTTTTAACTATTTTTGGTACTGTTTAAATAAACAGATTTCGGTGTCAAATCGCGAGAATATTCTTGGTCATTACGGTCCGCTAAGCTATGATGAGATAGGCTTTCTGCTCAACCGTATGTCGGCCTATGTCGATAGACAGGGGATGAATATTACCATCAAAAAAAAGGTGTATTCTGCCATGGTCGAAAGCCTTGAGAATGTGTACAAGCATCAGGATATTATCAATGGGGATACTGAATATCAACCGCGTTTTACCCTTTATTTGGACAACAAGTGTTTTTCCATGTTTGTTTCAAACTCCGTGCTGAACAGCAAGACAGCATCGCTAAAGGAACGTTTAGATAAGGTTAATCAACTTGACCTAAAGGGACTCAAGGAGTTATATAAGCAAACCATACTTAGCGGTAATGTTTCTCCCAAAGGAGGAGCCGGATTGGGCATCATTAATATTGCCAAAGTTTCTGAGAATAAAATAGGATATAATTTTGAGCCAATTGATACTGATTATGCCTATTTTACAATTAACATTGAGATTTCTCATAAATAAATCTGTAAACTTTATTGACATATGGGCCCACTCAACATAGAACCGACAGAATTCACACCCAAAATTAACTTCGATCCGGAAAGCAGTACTTTTGAAATATCCGGATTCTCACGTCCTGAGAATGTCATTGGGTTTTACAGGCCGATACTCAAATGGCTGGAAGAATATAACGAAAAGGTTCTCAGCCAAAATATCACCTTCGAAAAGAGCTTGCTCACCATAAATCTTAAAATGACCTATTTCAACTCTGCCTCTTCGAAATTCCTGTTGGATATTCTGTTGGAGTTTATGAAATTTCACTCCAAAGGCAATAAAGTGGAGATAAACTGGTACTACGAGGATGGAGATGATGAAATACTGGAATCGGGAGAAGAAATGGCGGATATGCTGGGATATACTTTCAATTTAATACCTTACTAACCCCAACCAACCTAAACCTGAGTAGAGGGTCATATAACAATATGGCCCTCTTTTTTTATAAAATTAAAAAATACGTTCGTCAACTTTTTCCCTACGTTCGTCAAAACTATTTATGTTTATAAGCTTTTATTTGTGGCGGATTCAAGTCACAAATGCAACTTTTGGTTAAACAATAATCTATTCATTACAAATATAGGGTTTTCGTAATC
>MWFE01000066.1 GCA_002071445.1 Bacteroidetes bacterium ADurb.Bin008
CGCAAGCGTGGGCGGTAAGAATGGGTTGAATTTGAATGGCTACAAGAATATCATTGGAACGTTTAATCAGCCCGAATTTGTCATTTGCGATGTGCTGATGCTGAAAACATTGCCCAACGAGGAGTTGGCCAACGGCTTTGCCGAGATTGTGAAGCATACCCTCATTGCCGATGCCAAAATGTTTGGGTTCATTGAGGAGAATGTGGAGGGATTGCTAAATCGTAATGGACAGATTATCGAAAAGCTGGTGGAGCATTCGGTGAGGGTGAAGGCAAGAATTGTACAGGCCGATGAGTTTGAAAAGGGCGAGCGGAAAAAACTTAATTTAGGTCATACCTGGGGGCATGCTGTTGAAAAGCTGTCGGGTTTGCCCCATGGGCAAAGCGTAAGCATAGGCCTGGAGTTCGCTGCACGGCTCTCACTAGAAAAAGGCCTGTTGGACGCACACGATTACCAACGATTGATTAACCTGCTGCAGGAACTCCGGTTGCCAACCGTTACGACCCTGAATCCCTTGCAGCTATTTGACGCACTCACCAGGGATAAAAAGAAAATTGCCGATTCCGTCGATTTTATCCTGATGAAGGGGATTGGGGAGGTTGTAATCGAGAGGCTGACACTGACTACCATTAAAAATTTTTTAGTGCAAAACTATAAATAGCTGTTCACTTACCTTTTAGTTAAGATGCACCCAAAAATTTGCTTAAGCATAGGGAATGTAACTTACGAAGAAGCGCTAAAGCATCTGAGCAACGTGGCATTGGCCGAGATAAGAATGGATTTGCTGAACCTCCCCGATGAACAGCTCTTAACACTTTTCCGTCTGGGGCGAAGCACCATTGCCACCTATCGCTCTCATGAAAATTTTGACCTTCTCGAAGCTAAGTATAATCAGGCCATCGGGGTGGGTTGCACCTATGTTGATATCAATATTAATGTTCCCGAGGATTACCGAAACAGGATAGCCCATTTAGCCCACAGCACAGGGTGTAAGGTAATCTTGTCGTACCATAATTTTAAGGAAACTCCGGACAGACAGTATTTAATGCATTTGATTGACAGCATGCGTGGTTCTGTTACCGATACGGTGAAAATAGCATGCCTGGCCAATAGCCCACAGGATTGCTCCACCATCCTTGGTCTGTACCATGCGTACTCAAACCTTGTGGCGTTCTGCATGGGCGAAATAGGGAGAATTACCCGCCTGGCCGCTCCATTGCTGGGTGCACCCTTTACCTATGCATCCATTGAGGGGATGGAGATTGCTCCCGGACAGATGAGCTACGGTGAGATGGAGGACATTCTGAGAAGAATGGAGAGTGTTAATCCATTGTTTAAGAATGAGTAGCATGAAATCCTCCACCGACAAACTCCAATCAAGCAAGAGGTATTATGCCGTATTCGGTAATCCCATCCTTCATAGCAAGAGCCCTCAACTTTTCAATTCTGTTTTTGAAGGGCAAGGGATTGATGCAGTGTTCACCCGTATTAGAACATTGAGTGGCCATGATGTGATAGTCTTGATCAGGAATTTGAATCTTTCGGGAGCGAGCATTACCACTCCGTTCAAGGAGGAGGTTATGCCCTTTCTCGATTCCATCTCTGAAGAGGCAAAGCGCATTGGCGGGGTCAACACCATTGTCAACAATAACGGCAAGCTATCGGGATATAATACTGATCATCATGGAGTTACCAATTCACTCACTGAATCGGGCCTTACCCTACATGGGCTCAAATGCCTTGTACTTGGTGCCGGCCCAGCCGGCAGAGCAGCCGTTTATGGGTTGATGACCGGTGGGGCAGAGGTTACGATCTCCAATCGTACCCCGGGTAGAGCACAGCTCATTGCCCGACAGTTTGGATGCAAGGCTTTGGATATGGAAAAAATAAACCATGAAATTGGTGGGTTTGATGTTGTTGTATCGGCTCTTTTTCCCGATGCCAATCCGTTGAGTGATGTTAATTTGCCACCCTCAATTACCATTCTCGACGCCAACTACCGAAAGTCGGGTGTAGGCGCACATGCTGAGGCTTGCGGATGTAAAGTAATCACCGGACAGCGATGGCTTGTCAACCAGGCAGTTGAGTCATTCAAACTATTTTTTGGATTTGAACCCGATATCAGTTTGATGGAGAGAGGTTTTGACATTAATCTCCGGAAAAACTCCATTAATGCAATCTTATGCACCATAGATGCTAAGGTTATAAATTTGGCCAATGCGGATATTGTCATTTCACTCCCGGTGGAGCAGGGGGGTAGTTTTAACACTATTTTGAATGAAGAGGTTAGTAAAGCCTTCGGTGGTTAGCGGCACGGTGCAAGCGCCTGCATCCAAAAGCGTTGCCCAAAGGGCAATAGCCCTTGCAGCGATGGCTCGGGGGCACTCGGAGATTTTCAACGCCGGTACCAGCGAGGATTGCCTTGCTGCAATTCGTGTTTGTAAGGATTTGGGCGCATCCGTTGAAATTGACAATGACCGCATAGTGATTAATGGAGGGTTAAAACTACCGGAACAACCCTTGAACTGTGGTGAATCGGGATTGGGCATAAGGATGTTCTCTTCCGTGGCATCAACACTGTCCGGCGAGGTGGTTTTGACAGGCGAAGGCTCACTGAAGAAAAGGCCAATGCAGATGATTGCCGATGCGCTGACACAGGCTGGGGTTGAGTGCTCCACGGCCAATGGGTATCTCCCCATTCGGGTAAAAGGACCGATGAAGGGCGGGGTAATCAGTATCGATGGCTCTTTGAGTTCACAGGTCCTCACGGGTTTGCTGATGGCTTCGCCCATGGCTCACTCCGATGTTACCATACAGGTTAGCAATCTCAAAAGTACACCATACGTTCAGCTGACCATTGACATGATGCGCAGCTTTGGTGTAGAGGTTGAGAATATTGATAATACCCAATTCAGAGTTAAGGCGCCCGGGCAGTATATACCTTGCCAATATAGCGTTGAGGGCGACTGGAGTGGAACTGCATTCTTGCTGGTTGCCGGTGCCATTGCGGGAGAGGTAGAGGTAACAAACCTCTATCCGCTATCGCTTCAGCCCGATAGGGAAATAGTAAACGCCCTGATATATTGCGGAGCGTACGTTTCTATTCGTGATAATGGCATTTTGGTTAGGCAGGAGGGTTTAAACGGGTTTCATTTCGATGCCACCCATTGTCCCGATTTGTTCCCTCCTCTGGTGGCCCTTGCATCGCACTGTAGGGGAGAATCAAGGATTTTGGGCGTTTCCCGATTAAAAGTGAAGGAGAGCGATAGAGGCGCAGCGCTTGTGGAGGAATACTCAAAAATGGGTGTCGGCATAGCCATACAGGAAGATGTAATGATTATCCGGGGAGGCAAGCCCAAATCGGCTCATGTTCAATCGCATAACGACCATCGCATTGCCATGTCCTGTGCGGTTGCCGCCTTGGCGGGCGAAGGGGAGGTGGAGATTGACCATGCTGAAGCGGTGGGGAAGAGTTACCCTGAATTTTTTACCGATATTCAGAGGATTACAGGTGATTTATGATGGATAAACTTGTATTGATTACAAAAATCAACAATAAACGAACAACGAAGCCATGAACACATTCGGACGAATCTTTAGGATTTCCATCTTTGGCGAGTCGCACGGCCCTGCCATTGGGGTTACCATCGACGGGGTTTCTGCAGGTATGCCGCTTACGGTGAACGATTTCCTGCCCGACCTCAAACGCAGGCAATCGGGAGCCAAGGGAACCACCCCCCGCGTGGAGGAGGATATGCCCGAGATTGTATCGGGTTGGATGAATGGGCACACCACGGGCGCGCCGCTCACCATCCTGTTTCGCAATAGCAATATCCGGTCGGGCGACTATGACAATATTGCCAAAACCCCACGCCCCGGTCATGCAGACTTTGCCGCCCACGTCAAGTTTGGGGGGCACAACGATATCAGGGGTGGAGGCCATTTCTCGGGCAGGCTCACCCTTGCGCTGGTGGCAGCCGGTGTGGTGGCAAAAAAAATGGTTGAGCCCATAGACATTGAGGCTAAAGTGATATCGGTGGGTGGTAGTTGCGAAATTGAGGAAACCATTGACAGGGTCTTGGAGCAGGGTGATTCTGTGGGAGGAATTGTTGAATGCAGGGCCAATGGCATACCAGTAGGCCTGGGTGAGCCATTTTTCGACTCCGTGGAATCGGTTATCAGCCATTTGGCCTATGCCGTGCCGGCAATTAAGGGCATTGAGTTTGGCTCGGGGTTTGCGTCCGCCTCCATGAACGGCAGCCGGCACAACGACCCCATACTTGACGCCACGGGGCGCACGGCCACCAACCATGCCGGAGGCATAACCGGTGGGCTGACCAATGGCAATGAGCTGGTATTCAGGGTGGCTGTAAAACCCACCTCAAGCATAGGCATGCCCCAAAACACCCATAGCATAGAGACGGATAGGGTGGAGGAACTGGTGATTAATGGCAGGCACGACGCCTGCATAGCCCTCAGGGTTCCCGTGGTTATGGAGGCCATCACGGCCATTGCACTGGTCGATTTTCGGCTTTTGGCTAAATTTAGAATCGTTTCTATTTGACTTTAAATTCTGAAAGTTTTAACTTGCGGGTTCAATATTTTAAGGCTTATGCCATGGCATTGGTTTGTGCCATCTACTGTATTGCCTCACAATCTTGTGATGACCTCTTGCTCAGTGCAGGATATTATCCCTAAGGTTGAGATTGACCTCCTTGGAGGGGAAGTCGTTGTTTTCATTGGTCTATTAGTAAACCTATGGCATACAGTTTGTTTAAATAATTAATTTATGAATAATTGACCCAAATCCTAAAATATTTAACCATGAAAAAAACACTATTAATTTCTTTGATATTTGGAGTTCTGTCTGCCACCACGCTATTGGCACAGGACCCTCCGGGTGAACCCATGGTGCTGGTTTTCAATACCGAACTTTCCGACGGTACTACCATCACCTTGCCACTTCGTGGGGATGTGGATCTTACCGTTGACTGGGGCGATGGCAGCGACCTGGAGATTGTTACCACAGAGTGTTTCCTTGAGCACACCTACGATGAAGAGGGAGAGTACAACGTTACGCTGAGCGGCTCTCTCACATGGTTTGGGGTATACTGGTGGGATCCTTACCCCAACATTGAAAAGCTGATAAGGGTAACCAGTTTTGGCAACCTTGGTCTGGAGAGTCTGATGGGTGCATTCATGGGGGCTAAGAATCTTATCGAGGCACCCGATGTTCTGCCATCCGGAATAACAGATTTGTCATTTTTATTCCATGGTGCCAGTTCCTTCAATTATGATATTAGCGATTGGGATGTGAGCGGGGTTTACAATATGAACTGTCTGTTCACTGGAGCCATCTCTTTTAATCAGCCCATCTGGAAATGGGATGTGAGTGGGGCAATGTTTATGGGCGATATGTTTTGTGGAGCCACTTCCTTTAACCAACCCATTGGGAATTGGAATGTGAGTAACGTATTGAATATGAGCGGTTTGTTTTGCGAGGCTACTTCCTTCAATCAGCCCATCGGGGAATGGGATGTGAGTAGCGCAAATAGTATGGCGAATATGTTTTATAAAGCCACCTCCTTTAATCAGGACATCAGCGGTTGGAAAGTGGTTAACGTTAAGACGATGGTAGAAATGTTTAAAGATATAACCCTTAGCACAGCCATTTATAGCAGCATTCTCATTGAATGGTCGCAGCTTGCGCTACAAACGGATGTGGTTTTCCACGGTGGGAATAGTAAATATAGGGATAGCGATGCGGCAGCTGCAAGACAGTTTTTAATCGATGAATTTAACTGGGACATTATTGATGATGGTGGTCCTGTAGATCACTACACCATTGTTGCCAGCGCAAATCCTATGGATGGAGGAACCATTGAGGGTGATGGAGATTGCGATTTTGATGCAGAGGTTACCCTAACCGCCACTGCAAACGGTGACTACTCTTTTGTGAATTGGACTGAGAATGACGTGGAAGTGTCCACCGATGCAGCCTATACATTTATTGCCACCGACGACCGTACGCTGGTGGCCAATTTCAGCCTTCCCTACACCATTGGTGCAATTGTAAATCCTGAAAACTCAGGAAACGTTACGGGTGCCGGTGAGTACGGCCACGGTGCAACGGTTATTCTAACCGCTATCCCCAACGAGGGTTACTCTTTTGTAAACTGGACTGAGGATGATATGGAAGTGTCCACCGATGACGTTTATACGTTCACCGCCACAGGTCATCGCATGCTTGTTGCCAACTTCAGTTTGAATAGGTATACAATTGACATCAGCATGAATCATGAGAATTGGGGTAGCATTACGGGTGCAGGCGAGTATGACCACGGTACATTGGTTACCCTTACCGCCAGTCCAAAGCCCGGCTTCTATTTTGTGAACTGGACTGAGGATGACAGTGAGGTATCCACCGATGCGACTTATACATTTATCGCTACCGAGAATCGTACGTTGGTGGCTAACTTCGAGGCATACGAGGTTTCCGATGATATGGTATTGTGGTTCAACACCGGTCTTTCCGATGGCACCACCGTCACCCTGCCGCTTCGCGGTGATGTGGACATTTCCGTTGACTGGGGCGATGGCAGCGAACCTGAGAGCGTTACTACAGAGGGAAACCTAGAGCACACCTACAGTGTGGAGGGTGAGTACACGGTTACTGTCAGCGGCACGCTCACATGGTTTGGTTCAGACTCTTGGGAACCATGTCCTAACATTGATAAGTTGACTAAGGTTATCAGTTTCGGAAATCTTGGGTTGAAGAGCTTATCCGGTGCTTTTTATAATGCAACGAATCTGACCGAAGTGCCGGCAACATTGCCTGTCACCGCATCGGATTTGTCATACATGTTCTGTGGTGCCTCATCTTTTAACCAGGACATCGGCGCTTGGGATGTTAACAGCGTTACGAATATGAGAAGTATGTTTTATTCTGCCACCTCTTTCAATCAGGATATCGGTGGTTGGGATGTAAGCAGCGTAACAAATATGTTCGGTATGTTCGATAGTGCCACCTCCTTTAACCGGGGTATCGGAGGATGGGATGTGAGCAGTGTAACAAATATGGGTTCAATGTTCAATGACGCCACCTCCTTCAATCAGGATATCGGCGATTGGGATGTGAGCAGCGTTACGAATATGTGTTGGATGTTTTGTGGTGCTAGTTCCTTCGACCAGGATATAGGTGGGTGGGATGTGAGCAGCGTGTGGTATAATATATACCATGAGCACGGCATGTACGGTATGTTCGCTGGCGTTACCCTTAGCCTGAACAATTACAACTCCCTGCTGGTAAATTGGTCGGCTCTTAATTTGAAACCTAAAGTTGAACTAAATGCAGGATATAGTAAGTATTCCTCCGGTATTGTGGCCGCAGCTCGCCAAAGTATAATCGATACCTATGAGTGGACTATTCATGATGGAGGTCCAGCCGATGATCCCGTATTCCCATTATGGCTTGTGTCTTCTCCGGTAGGCCATGCAACCTTTAGAGGGCATAGCTACTACCTGCCCGGAGATGTAGCCAATGTAAAATGTATTCCTCATGCAGGGTGGAAGTTTCAATACTGGGTTGATGAAAACGATGACATCGTAAGTACCAACCCGCAGTTTCCCTACGTAATGCCCGATTCGGCGGTTACCCTTACCGCTGTGTTGGAGCAAAAACCCTTAAGAACGCTTACCATTGAGTTTATGCCTCAGGGAACCGGAGATTTGGCAGTTTCCATGGGAGAAATGGGAGAGGTAGGAACGGGCAGGGAGTGTTTCGTTGGCGAGATTATTTCCCTTGAGGCATTTCCAAAGCCCGGACACTACTTCACCCACTGGACCGATGAGGAGGGTAATACTCTGAGTACTATCCCACAGCTGACGTTTATCATGCCCGATGCCGATGCTATTCTGACAGCCCACTTCGAGGTCTACGAGGCCACAGACGATATGGTTCTTTGGTACAATACCAGTCTTTCCGAAGGAACCACCATTACCTTACCGCTCAGGGGAAATGTGGACCTTACAGTTGACTGGGGCGATGGCAGCGATGTGGAGATTGTTACCACAGCAACAGATTTATCGCACACCTACGCCACTCATGACACCTACATGGTAACCCTAAGCGGTAACCTACAGTGGTTTGGGAGAGATCATTGTACATACGCTGAGAAACTGATCAAGGTAACCAGTTTTGGTAACCTTGGTTTACAGAATTTATCATTTGCTTTCAGCGGTGCAAGGAACCTAACCGAGGTGCCGGCCGTGTTGCCATCCACAGTAACACAATTGGTTTATATGTTCGAAGATGCTACATCCTTTAACCAGGATATTGGTGTTTGGGATGTGAGTGGGGTAACGAATATGAGTTGTATGTTCATGGGAGCCACTTCCTTTAATAAAAATATCGGAGGGTGGGATGTTAGCAACGTAACGTCTATGTCAGATATGTTCTTTAAAGCCACTTCCTTTAACCGACCCATCGGGGGATGGAATGTGAGCAATGTAACGACTATGTACAGAATGTTTTACCAAGCCACCTCCTTTAACCAGCCCATTGGGGAATGGAATGTGAGCAGCGTGACGAATATGAGTTCGATGTTCCATGGTGCCACCTCCTTCAACCAGGATATTGGCGGGTGGGATGTGAGCGGGGTAAGGTTTATTAGCAGTATGTTCAGCGGTGCTGCTTCATTTAACCAACCCATCGGGGAGTGGGATGTAAGTGGTGTAACGAGTATGTACGGTATGTTCGAAGGCGCTACCTCTTTTAACCAGCCCATCGGCAATTGGGATGTGAGTGCGGTAACGAGTATGCGTAACATGTTCTATGGTGCCTCTTCATTTAACCGGGATATTGGTGGTTGGGATGTGAGCAGCGTGACGGATATGAATAGTATGTTTATGGGTGCCACCTCCTTTAACCAGGACATTGGCAGTTGGGATGTGAGCAACGTAGTGAGTATGCCAAATATGTTTGCGGGGGTCACCCTTGGTACGGGTAGCTATAGCAGCCTCCTCATTGGTTGGTCGCAGCTTACGCTGCAAAATAATATTAATTTCAACGCAGGGAATAGTAAGTATAGGATAGGAGATGCGGCAGCAGCAAGGCAGAGTATAATCGACAACTTTGGCTGGACCATTGTGGATGGTGGCCCGGTGGATCACTACACCATTGCCGCTAGTGCACAACCTGCGGAAGGAGGAACCGTTGAGGGAGATGGGGAGTTCGATTTTGATGCTACCGTTACCCTAACCGCAACACCAAATTCAAGCGAGGATTACACCTTTGTGAACTGGACCGAGGGTGGTGTGGAGGTGTCTATCAATGCGGTATATACATTCACCGCCACTAACGACCGCACGCTGGTGGCCAACTTCAGCCTTCCCTACACTATCAGCGTTGAAATAAACCCCGAAAACTCAGGAAGCGTTACGGGGGCAGGCGAATACGTTCATGGATGGCCTGTTGACCTATTTGCCACACCAAACGAAGGCTACACCTTTGTGAACTGGACCGAGGAGGGTATAGAGGTATCCACCAATCCCTTTTATACGTTCCCTGCCACAAGATCCCGCATGCTGGTGGCCAACTTCAGCCTTCCCTACACCATCAGCGCAAGTGTTAATCCTGAGAATTCGGGAAGTATTACGGGTGCAGGAGAATATGACCATGGCACATCGGCTACCCTCACTGCCACCGCTAACGAGGGATACACCTTTGTGAACTGGACCGAGGGCAATGCCGAGGTATCAACAGATGCGGTTTATACCTTCACCACCACCCGCAATCGGACATTGGTAGCCAACTTTAGCCTTCCCTATACCATCAGCGCAAGTGTTAATCCTGAGAACTCGGGAAGTATCACGGGTGCAGGAGAATATGACCATGGCACGTTGGTTACCCTAACTGCCACCGCAAACGAGGGCTATACCTTTGTGAATTGGACAGAGGGAGGCGTTGAGGTGTCCACCGATGCGGCCTATACGTTTACTGCCAACGGAAATCGCACGTTGGTGGCCAATTTCAGTCTTAACCACTACACCATTAATGCTGATGTGAACCCAGAGAACTCGGGAAGTGTTACGGGTACAGGCGAGTTCGACTATGGTACATCTGTTACCCTCACTGCCACCGCAAACGAGGGCTACTACTTTGTGAACTGGACAGAGGGCGACACAGAGGTATCCACTGATGATGCATATACATTTACTGTTACACAAGATCGTACGCTGGTGGCCAACTTCAGTCTAAACAGCTATACCATAAGTGCCAGTGTAAATCCTGAGAACTCGGGAAGCATTACGGGTACTGGCGAATACGACCATGGCACATCGGTTACCCTCACTGCCACCGCAAACGAGGGCCACACTTTTATAAACTGGACTGAGGGCGACACAGAGGTGTCCACTAATGCCTCCTATACATTCATCGCTACCGACAACCGCACCCTGGTGGCCAATTTCAGCGTACATAGTTACACCATCAGTGCCTACGTGAATCCTGAGGGTGCGGGTACAATTTCAGGTGCTGGCGAGTACGACCACGGTACATTGGTTACCCTTACTGCCATTGCTAATGAGGGCTATACCTTTATCAACTGGACAGAGGGCGGTATAGAGGTATCCTCTGATGCCTCCTATTCATTCACCGCCACCGTCAACCGTTTTCTGGTGGCCAACTTCAGCCTAAACATCTACACCATTAGTGTCAGTGTTAGCCCTGAAAACTCGGGCGGTGCTTCGGGTGCAGGCGAATACAGCCATGGTACATCGGTTACCCTCTATGCCTATGAAAATCCGGGCTACACATTCGTAAACTGGACTGAGGAGGGTGTTGAGGTATCTAACGATGCGATATATACGTTCATCGCCACAGAAAATCGCACACTGGTGGCCAACTTCAGCATAATAGTTTATACCATTAGCGTCAGCGTGAATCCCGAGAACTCGGGTACCATTACGGGGGCAGGTGAATACGGTCACGGAACATCGGTAACCCTCATTGCCAACCCAAACGCACACTATGCTTTTGATAGATGGACTGAGGATGGTGCTGTAATTTCTACCGATTCGGTCTATTCATTCGTTGCCATGAACAATCGCATGCTGGTGGCCAACTTCAAGTATTTATCGGGGGTAGAGAGTAACACCCTTGACAATGTGTTGGCCTACCCCAATCCTTTTAGTGAGAGAATCTATCTAAAAAACCATGAGTTAGTGAACCGGGTTGTTATTTCCAACCTTATCGGCCAAAGGGTTATGGATATACAGCTAAATGGTGCCGACCACTTTGACACCGGGCATCTGCGTAAAGGGATTTACCTGGTGGAACTGGTAACCAAAGATGGCGCCCGCACTGTGCGGAGAATGGTGAAGAACTAGAATCCATGCCGGCAGTACCGGTATAACATGATACTTCTTGGCTAAGAGGCTGCCGATACTAAAAGGGCAGCCTCATCTTTTTCCTATCCATGCCTCATTGGGTAGCAACCGGTGAGCAGGGTAGCCCTGAAAGGTTTTTTGGAACTTGTTGGGTTTGTTTAACCTGCATAGCCCCGGGGGTTCCCGTGGTCATGGAGGCTAACACGGCCATAGAGGTTAACCAATACAAGAGTCTAAAGCCCGAAAATGAAATTAGACCCCGCCAGGGATAGGGAATATATAAAAACACTAACCTGCTTTAAAAACACATCCGATTACCGTAGGATGGTGATAGAGCAGGTGGGTTCAAAAAAGAGCAAAAGAGGCATCCGCCGGATATAAAAAAAATGCAAAAAATGTTCGAAAAACTCTCTGAATCTGAAAAGTCAAAAATGGAGCGGTATGCCAAAGAGCACTTTGAGATGCTGGAAAGACTAATGGAAGAGTAGAGGTCGCCTATTTATTCAGCTTTCCGTAAAACACTTTGAGGATCATCTCACCCGAAGTGTCTGCATCAACATCATCCTCTGCATCAACATCATCCTTTGTATCAACGTTATCCTCTGTTTCAACGTCATCCTCCGGGTCAAAACCACTCCGTTCAGGCCAAAGGAGAACCACACAATTGCCCTTTCTATATCCGGAGATTATTTCAGTAATATTGTACACATCGCTTTTATATCCCAATGTCTTAAGGTAATCCGCAATGGTGATAATGGCTTCCGAAAGGGGTGAATAATCGCCGTGCAGTTCCACAACCGTTTCAATGGAAAATCCTTCAATTTGGGCTACCTCAATGCTGGAATCTTCTGTTTGGTAGTTCCAGCTAAATCCTTCGGATTGGGGATTGCTGAAATCTATTCCCAAAAAACCGTCGGGTAAGTAGCCCAATGAGCAATCCTCATCTTCATCTGATGACATGTGTGCTGACACTAATAGCATTTCATTATTACCGAAAACAAGGGTATCTCCCCTAAATTGAATGGGGTATATAGCAGTATCCCGTATACTGTAGTTAAGGGTAATCTTATTCCGATGCAATTCCCAAGTGCCTGAGTCGTACATACGTTGGCCGGAAAACAAATAAAAACTGTATTTACCCTCTTCTTCATAGAATTCATAGTCGCCCTCACAATCACCAATGCAATCCCATATGCCTATCAACTCATGGTGTTGAATGTAGGGTGTTTTTTCCTTACAAGCAATAAATGCGATTAGCGCTAATAGTGTGGGAATTAGTCTTTTCATGGTTTTGAGTTTTATGGTTATATAAGAAGGTTATGAGTGTTTCGAATGATTCCTTATGATTCCGATAGTTGTACAATAGCAAACTGAATCACTTGAGTATTTTGAAACATACTTCTATACTTACAAAGGTACAATAGTTATTTTTTTATCGGCACAAAAATGGAACCTCAGGATCAGGTCAGGCAATACTTGTTGGGTAAAGTCAGCAGAACAGCGGTTGTGTCTGTGTATCAGTATTTTAACAACCTAATGTAATGATGATATTATTTTCCAAATACTATTTTCAGAAAATTATTTATCATTCGCAAAGGGGCTTTCAGCAACACTTATTGTTCTGAATGCTTCCGTCTGATCTATCTGTTGTTAAGATAATCCAAAAGATAAGAGAATAGCATGGTTAATTTACCTTGACTTGTAATGGTCCCTCTCATGATCACTCCCCTTGGATCGCCTGTAAAGAAGTTTGGAATAACCTTATCTATCAAAATTTCTCCAAAGAATCGACTGGCGTCACGGGGCAATTCTCCCGGAAGGTTATCGATGGCCATTACGGTAACGTTTTTTTCACTGCTAAATGCAGCCTCCTCCTGCTCGAGAGCGGGGTTATAGTCATAAAAAGGCTCAGCTATGCTTGACGTACGTAGTGTGGAAGGGATCGGACCCGGAATATCGCAGCTGATATCAGCAATGGTAGATATTCTGAAATCGGGGGAGCGCATGTCTGCCTTGGTGAAGAAATGGGGCGCACGGTAGTCCCAGTAATGGCAGGCCACAAGGATATCTGTCACCCTGGCATAGGGAAGAAACGTGGACTGGTGTTGCGATGGGTAGTTTACCCAGAATTCCCAGTTAAACGATTCGCCATCGAGACGTTTAACGTAATGCACCGGGTCAATCCTACATAGAACAGGTGCATTGAATTCCGTTGACAGATATTCATCGGGTGTCACTTCGTTAATACCCATGGCCCTGAATACTTCCAGTGCACCGTTAGCTACCCGCCCCCCTCCGGTTATGAGTAATCTAACGGGTTGAAGATGAACATTTTTCAGTCCGGATAGCAGATCTTCGTAATCGTGGCATTGATGCGCAGGGCGTAAATCATAGGTATTTGTTTTTATTCCATTGATGCGCAATGCGTTGTAAGCGCCAACTATACCTGCCCATCGTCCAAAAGCGATTAGCCTTTCGCCCACAGGAGTGGTTATATATTCAAAATCAACAAGGGTTATCCTCTTGCGTGCAATCTCCTGCAGCATTTTCAGGTTATGGGGTTGTTTCTTGGCTACATGGGCAAAAAACATGTAATGCTTTTGAGGAATCAGTGTAGTTGCTTTTACCTCTTTGATGCCAATAAGCAGGTGACATTCATTAAGATCCTCCTTCAGAGGTATGCCGGCTTCAATGTATTCCGAATCTTTGAAACACCTGATTTCGCTTGGCTGTACAACTACCTCAACGTTTGGGTAACGATTCATCAACTCCACGCATTGCCCGGGAGAAAGGGCTACGCGTCTATCGGTGGGAGTCTTTGTTTCTCTCAGGAGGCCAATCCTAAACTTATCTGTCATAGCATAAACAATTATTGAAACTGTGAAAATAGTCGTTTTGAATCAAAATCATGAAGTATTATGTAAAGTTACTATAAATAATGATAAATATCAATGTCAATTTATTGGAGTGGTCGATATTCGAATGAAAATCTTTTTAAGTTGACCCTGGTATTGTGCAATAAGCCTTATGTTTCAACATTTTAATCACTATTGTATCCGTCATCAACAAGCAATAAAGAATAATTTCAGCTATTGTTTAATGTTTCACAACATTTCTTTTTGTTACCAAATTTTCATACCTTTGATTGGTTTGAAAAAATAGCAAGTCATTTATTATCAATAAAATAATTTTAAAATGGTAAAGAAAAAGACTTTTATTACCTGCGATGGGAACTATGCTGCTTCGCACATTGCATACATGTTTAGCGAAGTTGCTGCCATTTACCCAATTACCCCCTCTTCAACAATGGCCGAGTACATTGACGAATGGGCTGCTTTTGGGAGAAAAAATATTTTTGGTGAAACCGTAAAGGTTACCGAAATGCAATCGGAAGCCGGTGCTGCCGGAGCAGTCCATGGTTCGCTTCAGGCCGGAGCGTTAACCACAACCTATACGGCATCTCAAGGTCTGCTTTTGATGATCCCCAACATGTTTAAAATTTCGGGTGAGTTGCTTCCGGGAGTATTCCATGTATCAGCCCGAAGTGTTGCTGCTCAGGCTTTGTCAATATTTGGCGATCACAGCGACGTGATGAGCACCCGCTCCTGCGGATTTGGCCTACTGGCCACCGGTAGCGTACAGGAGGTGATGGATTTGGCAGGGGTGGCACACCTGACTGCCATCAAGTCGAGAGTCCCATTCCTGCACTTTTTCGATGGTTTCAGGACTTCACACGAAACCCAAAAGGTTGAGTTGATGGAAATGGAACAGTTGGCACCGCTGGTGGACAAGAAGGCCCTTCAAGAATTCCGTAACAGGGCATTGAACCCCGAGCATCCGGTTACAAGGGGAACTGCACAGAATCCCGATATCTATTTCCAAACGCGTGAGGCAGCCAACAAGTTTTACGATGCCGTTCCCGACATTGTAGAGGGTTACATGCAGGAGATAACCAAAATTACCGGTCGTGAGTACCACCCATTCAGGTATTACGGTCATCCTCAGGCAGAGAATATAATTATTGCCATGGGATCAATTACCGATACGCTTAGTGAAGTGGTTGACCATTTGATGGAAAAAGGTGAAAAAGTAGGCCTTCTGGCCGTACATCTTTATAGGCCATTTTCGGCAAAATATTTCTTTAAAGCCATTCCACAAACGGTGAAGCGCATTGCCGTTCTCGATCGTACCAAGGAACCCGGGGCCAATGGCGATCCGTTGTATTTAGATGTGAAGGATTTGTACTTTGGTAAGGCCAATGCCCCCATTATCGTTGGCGGACGTTATGGACTGAGTTCAAAGGACACCACTCCCTCGCAGATGATAGCTGTTTTTGAGAACCTCAAAATGAAGGAGCCAAAGAATCAGTTTACCGTGGGTATTGTTGACGATGTTACCTTCAAATCGTTACCGCTGCTTCCCGAAGTAAATCTGGCCGACAAGGGAACATTCCAGGCTAAGTTCTACGGCATTGGCTCCGATGGAACTGTGGGCGCAAATAAGAACTCCATTAAAATTATTGGCGACAATACCGACAAGTACTGTCAGGCCTACTTTGCATACGACTCCAAGAAGTCGGGCGGGATTACCGTTTCGCACCTCCGCTTTGGCGACAAACCCATACGTTCGCCCTACCTTGTGATTACCCCCGATTTTGTGGCATGCCACGTGCCTGCATACCTGGAAAAGTACGATATGCTTAAAGGACTTCGTAAGGGAGGTACCTTCCTGCTTAACTCCATATGGAGTATTGAGGAGACAAAGGATAAACTACCCAATTCCATTAAGAAATATCTGGCCGAGAACAATATTTCTTTCTACGTGATTAACGCTACTCAGATAGCAGAAGAGATTGGGCTTGGCGGACGTACCAACACCATCATGCAGAGCGCATTCTTCAAAATTTCGGGTGTAATTCCCTACGAATTAGCCGTGAAAGAGATGAAGGATGCCGTTGAGCATTCCTTTGGCCGCAAGGGTGAAGATATCGTTAAGATGAATATGGATGCCATCGACAGGGGTTGCGATTTTGTTAAAGTGGAAGTGCCCGCCGAGTGGGCAAAATTACAGCCAGAGAAGATGTCTGCTATAAAGGGAGCCCCTAATTTCATTAATGAAGTCATGTTACCCATGATTACCATGAGGGGCGATGATCTCCCCGTGAGCGCATTCATAGGACGTGAAGATGGTACTTTCCCTGCCGGAACTACCCAGTACGAGAAGAGGGGTATTGCTGTACACGTTCCCAAATGGATTCCCAACAACTGTACCCAGTGTAACCAGTGCTCATATGTATGCCCGCATGCTGCCATTCGTCCATTCCTTCTTACCGACGAGGAGTTGGCTAAAGCGCCCAAAGGCACAGAAACCGTTAAAGGTATTGGTACATTGAAGGATTACAATTACAGGATACAGGTTAGCGTTTTGGATTGTACGGGATGCGGCAACTGTATTGATGTATGCCCTGCAAAAACCAAAGCCCTGGAGTTTAGAACCCTTGATTCGCAGATGGCTGAAAGTGAGCGTTTCGAGTACATGAACAGTGTTGTAGGATATAAGGATACTGTGGTTGAGAAGGATAAGAACGTGAAAAACAGCCAATTCGCACAACCGTTGTTTGAGTTTAGCGGTGCCTGTGCAGGATGCGGCGAAACACCATACCTAAAGGCTATCACCCAGCTGTTTGGCGAAAGAATGATGGTAGCCAATGCCACCGGCTGTTCTTCAATCTACGGCGGTTCTGCACCTGCTACACCTTACCGTGCAAGCCATAAAGGGACAGGAGTGGCTTGGGCCAACTCGCTGTTCGAGGATAACGCTGAGTACGGCTTCGGCATGGCAACCGCTGTTAAAAAGCTTCGTGATAGGATTGCCGAGAGGATTCAGGCCGGCCTTGGCAATGGCTATGGCAACGAAACCAAGGAAGCCATGAAACTATGGCTCGAAAATATGAACAATGCCGAGGGTTCGGTACAGGCATCGGCCAAATTGGTTGAAGCACTCGAGAAGGAGAACGATGATCTGTCGAAAGAGCTGTTGGCACTGAAACAGTATTTTGTGAAGAAATCAATTTGGGTATTCGGTGGCGACGGTTGGGCATACGACATTGGGTACGGTGGTCTCGACCACGTTATCGCCTCGGGTGAAGATATTAACCTGCTTGTGCTCGACACCGAGGTGTACTCCAACACCGGAGGACAGGCTTCGAAGTCAACACCCATAGCAGCGGTGGCTAAATTTGCCGCTTCGGGCAAGCGTATCCGCAAGAAAGACCTTGGGATGATGGCCATGTCGTACGGTTACGTTTACGTAGCTCAGGTGGCCATGGGTGCAAACCAAAATCAATACTTCAAAGCCCTGAAAGAGGCTGAGTCGTATCCCGGTCCGAGTTTAATCATAGCATACTCGCCCTGTATTAACCACGGGTTGCGCAATGGCATGGGCTTATCGCAGCAGCAGATTAAATTGGCTGTTGAGGCTGGATACTGGCAAATGTACAGATACGACCCGCGCCTGGAAAGCGAAGGTAAGAACCCATTCCAACTCGATTCGAAAGAGCCCGATTGGAGCAAATTCCAAGATTTCCTTAAGAGTGAGGTCCGCTTTACCTCACTTCAGAAATCATTCCCCGAGGAGGCAAAAGTCCTGTTCCAGGCAGCCGAAGAGAATGCTCGTTGGAGATACAACTCCTATGTGCGCAAGGCCGCAATAGATTTTTCTAAATAGAACATTCAGATTTGCAGTAAAAAGGTGCCAACTTTGGCACCTTTTTTATTTTTCAGACTGAAATTTGTAATTTCGTTAGTACCTTGCATGAGCACGTTTTCAATCAAATGGATAGGTGGTAATGGAGAATCATTTGCAGAATAATGTTGTGTCCGGAGTTCGTCCGAAGTTAACGGTTTATCTGCCGAGAATGTTTTTGACGTTTTTGCTGTGCACCTTTATAGCCACGGCTTTAAATGCACAACTTATTAAGCCTAAACTGGTTTTCAAAAACTTCTCTGTTGACGATGGTTTACTCTCCAATGAAGTTTTCCACGTCATCCAGGATTCGACAGGCTATGTGTGGATTGCCACTGCCAATGGCATTAATCGGTTCAACGGAGTTGATTTTAAAACGTACAATATTGAGGATGGGCTGATTGACAATACAATCTACGAGATATACAACGATTACAAAGGGAGGTTATGGTTTATATCGAGTTCCGGTAGATTGGTTTACATTGAGAATGATACGATAAAGCATTACCCGTTTAACAATAAAATCACCGACCAACTGCCCATCACCCGAGGGCCAATAAAGAAATCATTCCATGTCGATTTGCACGACAATGTTCATATTACGTTCAAAAAGCATGGCAGGCTTGTTATAGGAGCAGAAGGGGAATTCGAAAAACTCTCAGGTATTCACGAGGAGGGAGTGGTGGTAGTAGAAAAAACCGATGATGGTATGGCTTTGGTTTCCAATCCTGCTGTACCCAAATCGTACAATTTCATCTACTTTGATAAGGCCAAAGAATTGAGGTACACCATCAATTTCAAGGAACTTTCGCCCAGAAGGATTACAATTGACCAGTTTTACTGCATTCCCGAAAGCGATGAATCGTTTATCATGGCTGTATATGGTACTGTGTATAGGGTTACACAGGGAAAAATTGTCCAACAGCGAAAATTTGGAGAAGAAATAATATGGCTTTCTCTTGATAGCGATAACAACCTTTGGGTTGCGCCCATCGAAGGCGGTATTTACTGCTTTCTCAAAGCCCAATTCCTATGGGAGCTTGTTCCCCCCATGCTGAAGAACGTTCAGGTCTCTTCGGTTTTACAAGACCATGAGAATGGCTACTGGTTCTCTACACTATCCCATGGGGTATTCTACTGTCCCAACATCAATGTTGTGTACTTCGATTCGGAATCGAACTTGCCATACAACCGGGTCAGCACTGTATTTGCCAACAAAAGTGGGGTTTACCTTGGGTATGAAATAGGAATGGTGAGTAAAATATACGAAAATAGGATTACCAATTACACCATTGGCGGTGAGCGTTCGTCAAGGATTCATATCCGATATTTAGGTATCGATTCCACATCGAACGATGTGTGGATTGGCTCCAGTTTTTTCCTGCATAACCTGAAAGATAATGCGGTTGTGGATTATGTCCCCTATAGCAAATCATGGGGAGTTTACCCGCGCGATGTCATTCAGGGGAACGATGGAAATTTTTGGATAGCCAGCGCACAAGGATTGAAAGTATTTGATGGCAAATCAGTTATTTATGACTCCTACATTACGAACGAATTTTCGCTAATTGCCAATTCCCTTTACCAGGATTCTTCCGGATGTATTTGGATTGGATGTATGAACGGCTTATGGACCTATCGAAATAATGTTTACAGCTATTTGGGTCAAGAGAATCCCCTCTTTTCCAAACAGATAAACTCTGTCAGGGCTACGGATAATGGCACCATACTTTTGGCAACCAACGGACAGGGATTGATAGTGATTAAGGGTAAACAGGTGGAAAGGATTACCCAAGCCGATGGCTTGACAAGCAACCACATCAAAAAGTTGGTAGTTGAAAAATCGGGGATTTGGTTAGTTACCAATAACGGACTTAGCTGGATTAGAAACATTGATACCAAGATGGAGATTCAGAATATCAACATCTCCCACGGGTTGCCCACCAACGATGTGAACAATATTTATGTTAGAGGGAATGAGGTGTTTGTGGCTACAACTAAGGGTCTTGCCGTATTCGACTTAAGGACAATAGCGCTGAATACAGTAAAGGCCAATTGCTTGATTACCAATGTTAGGGTCAATGGAAAGGATCTTAAGAATTACAGCTTGCCCTTGCTGCTGGACTATGATCAGAATTATATAACCTTTGATTTTATTGGTTTTTCATTCAAAAACATGGGCAAAGTTCAGTATCGGTATAGGCTGAATGAGCTCGATTCAACGTGGGTTTACACGAGTTCCACCAATGCTATTTTTTCAGGCCTTTCGTCCGGAAATTACTTATACGAGGTGCAGGCGCAAAACTCTGAGGGTATATGGGGCAACTCGGCAAGAATCCCCATTATTATCAAGCCTCCTTACTGGAAGAGGGCATGGTTTATCGCTTTGCTTGCAGCCATACTCTCGTCAACTTTCTTTCTGATTTATCTGGCTCGAATCAGGGCTATTAAGCGCATGAATCAGATAGAGAGCAGCATTAACATGTACAAGCAGCAATCGCTTCGTCAGCAAATGAATCCGCATTTCATTTTCAATACGCTGAATTCAATTCAACTTTACATACTCGAAAAGGACAGTATCAGCTCGCATAAGTACCTGACCAAATTCGCTAAACTTGTGAGGATGACTTTGGATAATTCTCAGTATCAAAGCACTTCCCTGAAAAATGAGCTGGATGCGCTGAAACTTTACCTGGAATTGGAATCGCTTCGACTGGAGGATTCATTTAATTATTCCATAGAGGTAGAGGATAATGAATTGTTGGTGAAATCCATACCAACTTTGCTGCTTCAACCATTTGTTGAAAATTCTATCTGGCATGGCATTATGCACAAACCAAAGCAGGAGGGATGGATAAAGATAAGGGTTGGAAGTGAAAACGGTTTGATTAAATGCACCATTGAGGATAATGGGATTGGCCGAAAGGCTGCCCGGGAGAAATCCGGCGCACAGAATGGTAAATACAACTCATTGGGGTATAAGATTACCTCTCAACGAATTGAACTGTTGAACACCCTTTATAGCGGAAAGTTTAATATCCAGTACGAAGATTTGTATGCCCCCGATGGAACTGCCACGGGAACAAGGGTGGTTATCACTATCCCATGTAACTAAGAGGAGGTGCCATTTTGCATGCATAATTATTGAGGATACTATCTACCTATGCAATTGTACAACTTTGCCCTGTTTCATTCAATTACCGGAACCAGTTCAACAAATCGGCATTTTTATTTTGTAAATTTGCCTCACTAAGAAAGCAGCAATGACCCTCAAAGCGATTCTGGTTGATGATGAAATAGCGGCCATACGTTCGCTTCAGTTCCTTTTGGAGAACTACTGCAAGGATGTGGAGGTTGTGGGCACCGCACGGTCGGCAGGAGAGGGTATCGAATTGGCCACAAAGTTTAACCCTGACATTATCTTCTTAGACATTGAAATGCCTACAGGAAGTGGTTTCGAACTGTTGGAACAGCTACCAGGGCTGGACTGTCAGGTTATTTTTGTGACGGCTTATAACAAGTATGCCGTAAGGGCATTCAAATATAGCGCTGTGGACTATCTACTCAAACCCATTGATATTGAAGAGTTGGAAAATGCCATTCAACGGGTAGTAGAGCAGAAAAGCCAGAAAATCAATCCGAGAGAAAGATATTCGGTTCTGTTTGAGAATATTAGAGAAGTGTTGCCACGGAAGCTGGTCTTTCCGGAAGTTAATGGTTACAGCTATGTCGATTTACAAAATGTGCTTTACGTCGATATTGACAATATTAACTTTGCATTTACACTTGATGACGGAACAGTAAAACAATGTAGTTGCGATGCTTTGAATATCAGTGAGATATTGACAGAGAGGGGTTTTCAATCCGTAAGTCCAAGCTGTATGGTAAATCTTAATATGGTTCACAAGGTTGATAAAAGTGGAAATGGTAGCGTTATTCTTAATAATGGCCTCTCTTTACCGCTGGATAAAGTAAAAAAGGATGACTTTATCAATAAGTTGCTATGGTTCAGCCAGAACAGAGAGAAGTAAGGCTCAAAATGCGAAGTAAATTGTGAGGATACTTGCACTGGATATAGGAAGAAAGCGTACGGGAATTGCGGTTACCGATTCGCTTAAATTAATTGCCAACGGTTTAACAACCATCGCAACCAACGATATTATTGGATACCTGTCAGATTATCCTTACATTTGTGAAGTAGAGCTGTTTATTGTTGGCATGCCTCTACAAATGAACAATGAACCATCGGAAGCTGTTAAATACATTGAGCCCGTAATCAATAGGTTGAAAAAGGCTTTCCCTGCTATTCCCATTCATCTTTATGATGAGAGGTTTACATCGAAAATTGCACATCAAACCATGATCAGCGGCGGGCTGAAAAAGAAGGATAGGCAGAACAAGGCGTTAGTTGATACCATCAGCGCAACTTTAATACTGCAATCGTATTTGGAGAGTATAGATTTTAAAAAACGCAATGCATGATTAAGCCGGTTTATGTATATGGGTCGCCGGTTTTACGTAAAGTAAGTACCGAGATAACCTCCGATTATCCCAACCTCAAGGAGCTCATTGAGAGCATGTTCGAAACTATGGATGGTTCAGAGGGGGTGGGGCTTGCTGCTCCGCAAATAGGTCTTTCAATTCGACTTTTTGTTATTGATACTGCGCTTTTTGGCGAGGACCACCCTGAGGTAAAGGGTTTTAAGAAAGTATTTATCAATCCCAAAATAATAGAGCGCTCCGAGGTTCAAAATATCTACAACGAGGGATGCCTAAGCATACCAAGTTTGAGAGAAGATGTTGAACGACCTGAGTCCGTTACCATTAAATATTTCGACGAGAATTTCGTTGAGCATGAAGAGTTTTACGATGGCATCATTGCCAGGGTCATTCAGCATGAGTACGACCATTTGGAAGGGATTCTGTTTACCGATAGGGTTTCTCCCATCCGCAGGCAGCTGCTTAAGAGCAAGCTCAATGCCATTGTAAAGGGGAAATTCAACGTTTCGTACAAGGTGAAAATAGCCTAAGGCATTATAGCAAAATGCCTTTGCCTTGCCTGATCACTATTGGATCAGTTTCTGTGCAATCCACAACGGTAGATGGTACATTTCCCCCATATCCTCCATCAACTACCAAATCAACCAGTTCCGAATATTTTTCGTAAATCAGTTCCGGGTCTGTGGTGTATTCAAGCATTTCGTCCTCATCCTTCACCGATGTGGTGAGAATGGGATTCCCCAATGCTTTTACAATCTCAAGGGGAATGGGATTATCGGGTATTCGAATGCCAACCGTTTTGCGCTTGCTGATGAAGTAGTCGGGAACCCGATTCAACCCGGGAAGAATGAACGTGAACGGCCCCGGGAGATTGCGCTTGAGCAGTCTGAAAGTGGTGTTATCAACCCTTGCAAAGGAAGAGATATGCCCCAAATCGCTACAGATAAAGGAAAAATTGGCATCCTTGGCTTTTATGCCCTTCAATTTAATGATGCGCTCCACAGCCCTGGGCTTGGTGATATCGCATCCCAGCCCGTAAACCGTGTCGGTTGGGTAAATAACAATACCTCCGTTTCGCAAGGCGTCCACCACCAGATCAATTTGTCTGGGATTGGGATTCTCGGGGTATAGCTTTACCAGCATTTCAGTTATTTGTTAAAGGCATAAGTCTTATGTTGGGCGCTTAACCGTTCACCTTTTTGTAATCCTCCAGAAACTTGGCAAGGCCAATGTCGGTGAGGGGATGCTTAAGCAGTCCCAGGATAGCGCTAAGGGGACAGGTTGCCACATCGGCACCGGCTTCCATGCACTGGATGATATGCATGGTGTGGCGTATGGATGCGGCCAAAACCTGCGTGCCGTAGTCGTAATACCTGTACACATCAACAATTTGGCGTACAAGTTCAACCCCGTCGGTGGAAATGTCATCGAGCCTACCTATGAACGGCGAAACGTAGGTTGCACCGGCCTTGGCGGCCAGCAGGGCTTGCCCCACGGAGAATACCAGCGTGCAGTTGGTGCGGATACCAATTTCGGTGAAATGCTTTATGGCCTTAATGCCATCCTTGGTGCAGGGCACCTTCACCACAATCTGCTTGTGCAGTGCGGCCAACTCCTTGCCCTCGCGAATCATTCCCTCGTAGTCGGTGGCAATCACCTCAGCCGAAATATCGCCACCCTTAACAATATTGCAAATATCAATGTAGTGCTGTTTAATGTTGGCCTCGCCCTTAATGCCCTCTTTGGCCATTAGCGAAGGGTTGGTGGTTACCCCGTCGAGCACGCCCAAATCGTTGGCCTCACGTATCTGGTCGAGGTTTGCCGTATCAATAAAGAATCTCATGGTCGTTGAATTTTATGTTTTTGAACAATGAGAGCAAAGATATACATTATTGGTTAAATGTTGTGCTTGCACCTTTAATGTAAGCCGAAAGCTTTTTTAGCCGATTTATTTTCAAATAAAAAATAATAATTTTATTATTGAGCATCAAATCAGCAGGTTGAGGTACTATGAATAATTGTCATGCTGAAAATCCAAGGTAAGTTTTTAAAAATCTAAATTACTCGGTGAAAAAACCTTGGATTACTAATGGTATGATGATATGCAGTTTGCATTCTCTTTTTTTCTATCCCAATAATCCTTACCTTGCCATACGATTTTGCCTATAACCCCAAAACACATAAAATCATGAAACATTACTATTCCCTTCGAAATGCATTGATCATGGCATTGATGCTACTGGTTTCCGGCTGTACCTCCGATAGAAATCGGGAAGGGCTTAATTACAATGACTTCCCATACCTTGAGTACACCATTGAGCAGATGCAGCAGGGTTTTGATAAGGGCGACTTCACCATTGAACTGGTGGTGACGGCCTACCTGGAACGCATTGAGCTAATTGACAGGAATGGGCCATGCCTGGGCTCCATTATCACCGTTAACCCCGATGCCATAGCCATAGCGCAGCAGTTAGACAAGGAGCTGCAGGATGGGCATAAGCGCGGGCCGCTGCATGGTATTCCTGTGCTGTTGAAGGACAATATTGATACCCATGATAAGATGCCCACCACGGCAGGTTCGCGTGCCCTGGCCAATTCGTTTCCTTTGCAGGATAGCCGGGTGGCTAAGCAGTTGCGCGAGGCGGGTGCTGTCATCATTGGCAAGGCCAGCCTTAGCGAGTGGGCCAATTTCAGAGGTTCGCTCTCCACCAGTGGTTGGGGTGGCATTTCGGGCGAAACCCGAAATCCGTACGATGTAACCCGCAATCCGTGTGGTTCCAGTTCAGGGTCGGGGGTGGCCGTTTCGGCAAACCTAACCATGCTGGCCATAGGCACCGAAACCGACGGTTCCATCGTGTGCCCGTCGCATGCCAATGGCATTGTGGGTATCAAGCCTACGGTTGGGCTTATCAGCCGCACCGGGGTAATTCCCATTGCCTATACCCAGGACTCCCCGGGACCCATGGGCAGAACCGTTACCGATGTGGCCATCTGCCTGGGAGCCCTGGTGGGTTGTGACTCCACGGATGCTAAAACGCTGCTGAGTCGAGAGAAATACTATACTGACTACACGCAATTCCTTAAAAAGAACGGGCTACAGGGGAAGAGGATTGGTTTTTTTACCGGCGTTTCTGGAATGCATTTTAAAGTGGATAGTGTTATGGCTCAAGCCATTCGTCTTCTCAAGGAGGAGGGAGTAGAGGTTGTTGAGCTGAGCAGGGTGGTGGAACCCAAGGCAGATCAGAACTCCCTTGAGGTGATGCTCTATGAGTATAAGGATGGGCTCAACAAGTATTTTGCATCCCTCGGCCCTGATGCTCCTATCAAAAATTTGGAAGAACTCATTGAGTTCAACAAAAACGACTCCATTGAACTGAAGTACTACAACCAGCTATACCTGGAGATGGCACAGGCCAAGGGCGATTTAAACTCGCCACAGTATAAGCAGGCTCTCGCGGATATGATGGCTCAAACCCGTACCCGTGGGATTGATAAGGTGATGGATGAGAACCGGTTGGACGCCATTGTTGCCCCCACGGGCACCCCGGCATGGAAAACAGACCTTATCAATGGCGACAGCTATTCGTTTGGCACCTCTTCGCCCTCGGCTCAAGCCGGATATCCCATCATCTCGCTGCCCATGGGGGCTATCGACGGGCTTCCCGTTGGCCTTTCATTCTACGGGAGGGCCTGGAGCGAGCCGGTGCTGCTGGAGATTGCCTATGCGTATGAGCAGAAAACAAACCACAGGATTATACCTCAGTATTTGAATGCTAAATAAAGGATAGAGTTTCCTTGAAAACGAAAAAGGGCGTGCTGTGTGGAGTACGCCCTTTTTTTTTCTGTTGGTCGGTGATTAACCTAAACTTTCCCAGAACATGCAGTAGATAAATACCGCTGCAATGGCCACGGGTGCAATGAATTTCACTGCAAAGTTGAAGTAGGGGTAATACTTGGTTTTCAGTTCACCCTCGTTGGAGAGTTCAGCCTTAAGCATTTTCTTGCCGCCAAACCACCCCACGAACAGCACAATGAGTAATCCGCCCAAGGGAAGCATTACATTGGAAGCGGAATAGTCCAGAATATCGAAGATATTCTTTCCGAAAAGGGTGACCCCCTTCATAATGCCCAAGGAGAGCGATGCAAATACTCCCAGTATGGATGCGGCGATAGTGGCAATAAAAGTTGCTTTTCTGCGCGTCATCTTCAACTCTTCCGAGAAGAAGGCCACCACAACCTCAAGCAACGAGATGGTTGAGGTGAGTGCAGCCACAGCCAGCAAAATAAAGAAAATAGAGCCAAAGAATCCACCCCCAAACATCTTCTGGAAAATGCCGGGGAGAGTAATGAATACCAAGCTGGGGCCACTGCTGGGTTCAATTCCAAAGGCAAATACGGCCGGGAATATCATAACACCTGCGAGAATGGCGATAAGAGTATCGGAGAGGGCCACCGAAACAGCTGTTGATGCAAGATTTTCATGCTTACCAAAGTATGAGGAGTAAGTGATAAGCGCTCCCATGCCCAGGCTAAGCGAAAAGAACGCCTGACCCACTGCATATAGAAACGTTTTGGCGGTAACCTTGCTAAAATCGGGTTTAAAAAGGAAGGCCAATCCACTCTTCCCACCTTCAAGAGTTACCGAACGCACGCAAAGTACAATGATAAACAGCAGCAACAATGGCATCAGCAGTTTGGTGTACTTTTCAATCCCTTTGCTCACGCCCGCCAGTATTATCAATGCAGTGAGAATCATGAATACCATTTGCCATACAACAGGGCGTATGGGATTGGCTATAAAGGCACTAAACGTATTTTCCAAATCGTGCGAACTCTGCCCTGCAAAGCCATTGGTTGCCGAACTAACCATGTATTCAAGAGTCCAGCCGGCCACGGCACTATAGAAAGCGAGAATGAAAAAGGCAGCCACGATGCCCATGAGCCCGATGAGGTTCCACCGTTTGCCGGGAGCAACCACGCTAAACGAACCGTAAGCGTTCCTTTGCCCTCTACGGCCAATGGCAAATTCCGACATCATCACAGGAACGCCTACTGCCATTACAAAAAATAGATAAATGATCAGAAATGCTCCACCGCCATTTTCGCCAGCCACGTAAGGGAATTTCCAGATGTTGCCCAATCCCACAGCCGAACCGGCTGTTGCAGCAATAATTCCAAACTTACTACCAAAGCATTCGCGTGCCTTTAAGTTGTCAGACATTTTGATTTTGTGTTGGTTAGATATAATTGTAAGTTTTTAACAAGTTGCCAAATTGCAAAAAATCTTTGTTACCAACAAGATTTAAAATGAAAAACACCCCAACCCATATGGAAAAGTTTGGGGTGTAAGTATGGAAAAATATTAAGTTCTGAAGCTATGCTACGGTTATGTCCTTGCATAGGTACACATCCTGAATGGCATTCAGAATTTCCACGCCTTCCTTCATGGGACGTTGGAAAGCCTTACGGCCGCTGATCAAACCCATACCTCCGGCACGCTTGTTAATTACAGCAGTGGCAACTGCTTCGGCCAAGTCGCTGGCTCCACTGGATGCTCCACCGGAGTTAATTAATCCTGCCCTGCCGTTGTAGCAGCTGATAACCTGATATCGGGTTAAATCGATAGGATGGTCGCTGGAGAGCTGGCTGTACACCTTATCATGTGTTTTTCCAAAGCTGATGGCCTTAAACCCGCCGTTGTTCTCCGGAAGTTTCTGCTTAATAATGTCAGCCTGAATGGTAACTCCCAAGTGGTTTGCCTGTCCGGTTAGGTCGGCAGCTACGTGGTAGTCAACGCCATCCTTTTTGAATGCGTTGTTGCGCAGGTAGCACCAAAGTACGGTAGCCATACCCAGTTCATGAGCGCGTTCAAAAGCTTCGGCAATTTCAATGATCTGACGATTGGACTCCTCGGATCCAAAATAAATGGTGGCTCCAACGGCTACAGCACCCATGTTCCAAGCCTCTTCAACCGTTCCGAACAGGATTTGGTTGTACTTGTTGGGATAGGTGAGCAGTTCGTTGTGATTAATTTTAACAATAAACGGTATTTTATGGGCATACTTCCTTGCAACCGATGCCAAAACACCGAAAGTGGAAGCCACGGCGTTGGCACCTCCCTCAATTGCCAGCTTAACAATGTTTTCAGGATCAAAATAGATGGGGTTAGGGGCAAAAGATGCACCTGCAGTATGTTCAATTCCCTGATCTACGGGTAAAATGGAGAGAAATCCGGTACCACCCAATCTTCCGTGATCAAACATGCTCTGAAGGCTCCTTAGCACTTGTGGGGTACGATTTGATTGAGCAACCACACGATCCACAAAATCTGGCCCGGGCAAATGCAGCTGTTCTTTAGGTAGGGTTTGGCTTTTGTGATCAAGCAAATACTTTGCTTTGTCACCTAAATGTTCAACAATTGCGTTGTAGTTCATAGCTTTTATATTTTTGAGTGATTTTCATGCAAATTTAGACATTTTACCAGAGATAACCAATATTGCTCAATCATTTTGTGAAGACTTAAATTAACTCTTCTGACTTGTCACAAAAGTGTTGATGTGTAAGAGTTCCTTTTTACACCTTGAACTGTTGACAGTCACTATTAAGTTTTTTTTTAATTGCCCGCGTATCATTTCATTTAATGTAAATGCTTGAAAATAAATGCACCCTCGCTGAAAGGGGAAGTTAATGCCCACAATGTATTTTAATGCAATTCATTTTGGGTTACCTAAAAATATTGCAATCTTTGCTTCTTATTGTCTTTGTATTATGGTTTCTCTCGATTTTGCAATTTCCAGTGTCATCGAATTTTCTCACGCATTGGGAAAAACCGAGGAGGTTCCCCTATGGGAATCGCCCGGAAGGGTTTTGGCTGATGAAGTGGTCTCTGATATCAACATGCCACCGTTCGATAAGTCGGCGGTGGATGGCTATGCCTGCCGCAGGGAGGATTTGCATCTCTATTTGCGGGTTGTCGAGGTGATTTCGGCAGGTGCCATGCCTACAAAAACCATAGAGAAGGGAACCTGCGCAAAGATTATGACCGGAGCCCCAGTTCCACCCATGGCCGATTGTGTTATCATGGTTGAGGATACTGAAACCATTGACAATGAAACCATCCGTTTTGTTGGCAGCGATACCAAAACCAATATAGCACGATTTGCCGAGGACATCAGGATGAACGACACCGTGCTGGAGAAGGGAACATTTATCGAACCGCAGCATGTGGCCATCATGGCATCGGTGGGGGTAAACAGGGTGAGGGTGGCAGCCAGGCCAAGGGTGTCGGTGTTGATTACGGGCGATGAGCTGGTGGAGATAGACAAGGTTCCCGGCGGCAGCCAAATTCGCAACAGCAATGGGCATCAACTCTATACGCAGGTGGTGCGATGGGGAGGTGAACCTATTTACGGTGGAATTGTTGAGGATAATCGGGAGGCAACCCGCAAGGCCATAGCCAATGCTCTTGAAAAGAGCAATATCGTTACGCTTACCGGCGGTGTTTCGCTGGGCGATTTCGATTTTGTTCCCGACGTTTTGAAAGAACTCGGGGTTGACATTAAGTTCCAAACCATGGCGGTGCAGCCGGGTAAACCCACTGTTTTCGGGGTGAAGGACGATAAACTGGTGTTTGGACTTCCGGGCAATCCGGTATCGTCGCTCTTTCAGTTCGACCTTTTGGTGCGCACGGCCATGCTACGAATGATGGGAGCCACTAAACCCGTTAAGGATATCATCAAGGTTCCCATTGCCGGCGATTTTTCCCGAAAACGTTCTGAAAGGCTTGCTTTGGTACCGGCCATGATTAATTCCAAAGGTGAGGTAGAACCGGTTAATTACCATGGTTCGGCACATATCTTCGCCCTAAGTAAGGCCACTACCATGATAATTGTGCCGGTGGGTGTTAACTCCATTGGCAAAGGAGAACTTGTTGATGTACGACCAATTTAACAGACATATCACCTACCTGCGTATATCGGTTACCGACCGATGCAACTTGCGTTGCATATACTGTATGCCGGCCGAGGGAGTAGCCCTGCTTAGGCATCAGGACATTCTCTCGTTCGATGAAATAGTCGATTTTACACGCACGGCTGTGAAGATGGGTGTTAGCAAGGTGCGCATCACAGGGGGTGAACCCCTGGTACGCAGGGGTATTGTGGATTTGGTTAAGATGATTGCAGCCATAGAGGGCATTAATGACCTCTCCATGACAACCAACGGAACCCTGCTGACGCAGTTTGCACAGCCCCTCTACGATGCAGGGGTGAAGCGGATAAACATAAGCCTGGATACCCTCAATGCCGACGAGTATGCCCGAATAACCCGTGGTGGGAATATTAAGGATGTTTTGGACGGTATTTTCAAAGCCAGAGAAGTTGGGTTTCAGCCAATCAAGCTGAACTGTGTGGTGAATAAATCATCGCAGGAACCCAATGCCTTGGAGGTGAAGCGCTTTGCAGAAGAACACGGCTTTCAGGCACGGTTCATTCCCCTAATGGATTTGGACAAAGGGATTCATGGAGTGGTGGAAGGGGGCGAAGGAGGCGATTGTGCCCGTTGCAACAGGCTCCGACTCACAGCCAATGGGCTGGTCAAACCATGCCTTTTTAGCGACATTGGTTATAGCATCAGAGAACTGGGAGCAAGGGAGGCCATCATTAGGACAATTGAAAATAAACCCGAACGTGGAGGCAAGAGCATTTCCGGTGAATTTTATAACGTCGGAGGGTAAACTTATCCTTTTCAACAATCATAAACCAAAGTAAACATGGAGTTATCACACACCAACAGCAAGGGCAAGGCCAAAATGGTAGATGTGAGCCCCAAGCCCAATCAGGTTCGTCAGGCTATGGCCACCGGATTTATCAGGCTGAAACCCGAAACCCTTTCGCTTATTAGAGAAAACGCCATGAAAAAAGGAGATGTGCTGACCGTTGCTGAGGTTGCAGGGATTCAGGCGGCTAAGCGTACCTTTGAACTTATCCCTCTGTGTCATAACCTGTTGCTTACAAAGGTAGATGTTGAAACGGCCATTAGGGAGACGGGTGTTGAGGTTACCGCTATGGTGAAATGCGTAGGACAGACAGGCGTAGAGATGGAAGCCCTTACAGCAGTTTCTGTGGCTTTACTTACCATATACGATATGTGCAAAGCGGTTGATAAGTCGATGGAGATTGGTCAGGTCAAGCTGGTTGAAAAAACCAAGAAGGATATTTAGTGAATTGTCAATGTGATTGTTATGCAAAAGATAAAGGTTTTATCGGTCAATATTTCGGTGGAAAAGGGAACCATCAAATTACCCGCTCAAAGCATTGAGTTGAATGAACTGGGGGTAGTCAACGACGCCCATGCGGGCGAATGGCACAGGCAGGTGAGCATGTTGGGGAAGGAGAGTTTCGACCGGTTTGCAAAGCTGGCAGGAAGGACCATCAACTATGGAGAGTTTGCCGAGAATATAACCACACAGGGCATGGAACTGGTTGATACCAAGCCCGGCGACCGTTTTATTGGCAATGAGGTGGAACTGGAGGTTACCCAAATTGGCAAGGTTTGCCATGGCGACAGCTGCGCAATATACCGCGAGGTGGGAAACTGCGTGATGCCCAAGGAGGGCATTTTTCTTAGGGTTATCAAGCCCGGAACCCTTAAACCCGGTGATGAGCTGGTGTTCGTCCCCAAAATCTACAAGGTACTGGTACTAACCATAAGCGATCGTGCATACAAGGGCACATACGACGACAGGAGCGGCCCCACCGTGGTTGGCAGGGTGGATGATTTTTTTCAAAACCTGAAGTGGCAACATACCGTTGACACCCTCATCATCCCTGATGACGACCGCATGCTTCGTGGCAACTTGCTCAAGGCAAGGGAACAGGGCTTCGATTTGGTAATAACCACCGGCGGCACCGGTGTTGGCCATCGCGATGTTACCCCGGAGGTGGTGAAGGAAATGATTGACAAGGAAATACCCGGAATCATGGAAATGATAAGGGTGAAATATGGCACTGACAAACCCAATGCTCTGCTTAGCCGAGGAGTTGCGGGTATTATGGGCAATGCTTTGATTTACACACTCCCCGGGAGTGTGAGAGCTGTGAATGACTACATGGATGAGATAACCAAAACGCTGAAGCATTTGTACCTAATGAAAATGGGAATCGATGCCCACTAAATCCTTAGCGAAAATTCGGTACTTTTTGTAAACCACACCTCCCATTCTCTCCATTTCGGCACGCACTTTCGTATTGGTCTCCATCTCCAGATGGCTGTCAATGTGGGTCATCCCTCTACCAATGGCTTCTTTCAACATGGCTACGCCAAGAATGGTATCGATACCTTTATTCTGATATTCGGGCTTGATGGCACCCAGCAGCAGGTTAAGTTGCTTTGTTTTTCGCTGCGAGGCGAATACCTGAAAAATCCCGAAGGGGAGCATATACCCCTTGCTTTTCTTAATACCCTCGCTAATATCGGGCATCCCCAATATGAACGCCACCACCTCATTGGATTCATTTTCAATCACCTTCAGATACCGAGGATCTAAAATCATCAGGTATCTGCCTGCAAATTCGTCCATTTCCTTGTCGGTCAATTCAACAAATCCGTAAATCTCCTGAAATGTTTCGTTCATCAGGCGTAAAACGGGACGAATATATGGTTTGATCTGCTGCTTGGTTTTAAAAGTTACCAATTTCAGCCCCTGCTGATTATTAATTGCCCTTTCGTAAACTTTTTGGTAAAAGTCGGGAATGGTTGGGGGCACCATAATCTTGTAAACCACTAAATCTAACTCCTTGGAATATCCCGATTGCTCCACAAAATCGACCAGATAAGGGAAATTACAGTTGGTGGCAATGACATTGGGCTCATCGAAACCCTCAATCAGCAAACCCTGCGGGTCTTTGTCGGAAAAGCCCAAAGGGCCCACAACCCTTTCCATGCCCAGGTTTTTTGCCCACTCTTCCACTTTGTTAAGCAAGGCTCGAGCAACATCGCCATCGTTGTATGTTTCCAAAAAGCAGAAGCGGGCATCCTTAATGTTGCGCTTTTGGTTGTATGGGTGATTGATAATCCCCATAATTCTTCCAACAATCTCGCCATTCTTTTCTGCAAGCAACAGGATGGTGCTGCAATGGGCAAAGGTTTCATTCTTACGTGGATTGTAATATACCCATTCATCCATGTAGATGGGCGGAACCCAATTGGAATGATTTTTATGTATCTTTGATGGAAGATGAATGTATTTTTTAAGGTCATTTTTATTCGAAACCTCAAAAATTCTTAGGTCAGGAGAAACCATACGGTAAAATTTTGCGAAAAGTAAACAATTGTTTTAAGCCATGGAAATTTTATTAAAAACTTTATTGACTTTTTGCTAACAGTTGGCATAGATCATCAAAAAAACGCATTGCCATAAACCTTTTATTCGTTAATTTGTCATACATACTCAACAAAGTAAATATCTATATTTTATGATGAAAGGCAGAATAGTTTTTATTGTATTGATTATCATTGGACTAAATCAAATACTTTTTTTGGGCTGCAAGGAGGGCGAGGTTAAAAAACAGGAGGTAGCCCAGAGACCACGTGCAGGATTGGCTGTTGATGCATATGTTGTAAAACTTCAACCACTTTCTCAGGGATTATCCCTGTCGGGAACACTGCTGGCAGGTGAGGAGGTTGAACTGAGAGCCGAAACTACGGGAAAACTCGTTGAATTTAACATAGTTGAAGGACGTACGGTTTCAAAAGGACAGTTACTGGCACGTGTCAACGATAGCGAAATCAGGGCAAGGCTTCAAAAGTTGAGGTCGGATTTAAAGTTGGCCGAAGACGATTTGGCACGAATGAAAAGGCTGAGGGAAATCAATGCGTTGAGCCAGCAGGACCTTGAGGCTGCCGAGAATAGGGTAGTGGGTATTAAGGCTGAAATCAGACTCTCGGAGGCACAGATTGAAAAAGCTGAGATTCGCGCTCCCTTCGATGGACGCATAGGCCTGCGGAATGTAAGCCCCGGTAGCTTTATTGGAGCCAATACCGTTTTAGCTACTCTCATTCAGGACGACCCGTTGAGGTTGGAATTCTCCGTACCGGAGCGCTACGCCTATAGCGTGAAGATTGGTAAAGGCGTTACCTTTACCCTGGGGCACTATCCCACTCAGTACAAGGCCTCTATCTATGCCACCGAATCTGTCATTGATCAGCAGACAAGGGCACTGAGGGCAAGGGCCTATTGCCCCAATCCCAAGGGCGAATTGATTCCCGGATCGTTTGCAAGGGTGTCGTTCACCCTTAACGGTAACCCCGAAACGTTGCTAATCCCACCTCATGCCCTTGTGCCCGTGCTGGGCGGGCAAAATGTTGTGCTGGCACGTAAGGGGAGGGCCACATTCGTACCCGTTGAAACGGGTATTCGTACCGCCACATCGGTGGAAATCGTATCGGGTATTCAGCAGGGCGATACCCTACTGCTGTCGGGACTGCTGCAGGTGAGGGAGGGAACCCCTGTTTCGGTTAACATTGTTGAGGATTGGTAAGCCTGTAAGGCAATCCCAAATTTATACATTTTATTAAAAAATCATCCTTTTCATTAGGCTGACAAACAAAATATTACATCAATGAACCTTTCAACGCTTAGCATAAACCGCCCGGTACTGGCTTCAGTTATCTCCATCGTCATCATGATTTTCGGGATTGTGGGGTACACCTTTTTGGGTGTAAGGGAGTATCCCAGCGTTGACCCTCCGGTGGTGTCGGTGAGCACATCGTATGTGGGAGCCAATGCCAGCGTTATTGAGGCACAGATTACCGAGCCCATTGAGGCTGCTTTGAGCGGTATTGCAGGTATTAAGTCCATCACTTCGAGCAGTATGGATGGCCGTAGCGCCATCTCCATTGAGTTCGAGCTGGGTGTGGATATGGAGGCGGCGGCCAACGATGTGCGCGATAAAATGTCGCAGGTGGTCAGGTTTCTACCGCCCGATATCGATGCACCCGTGGTGTCCAAGGCCGATGCCGATGCCGAGACAATTCTGATTATTACAGCGCAAAGCGACAGCCGCGATTTGCTGAGCCTTTCCGACATTGGCAACAACCTGATTAAGGAGCGGTTGCAAACGGTATCCGGTGTCAGTTCTGTTGGCATTTGGGGCGAAAAGCGCTATGCCATGCGCCTTCACTTAGACCCCAACAAACTGTCGGGATTTGGCCTCACCCCGGCCGATATACGGTTTGCTCTCACGCGCGAAAATATTGAATTGCCCACGGGAACCATCGAGGGATACTACACCGATCTATCCATCCGAACCCTTGGCAGGATGGAAACCGAGGAGGAATTTAATAATTTGATTATCAGGGAAGTAAATGGCGTTCCCGTGAAACTTAAGGATGTGGGGAGGGCAGAGTTGGGCCCCGAGAATATTAGAACAATTTTCAGGGGAAATCATGGTACCCCACAGATTGGGATTGCCATTACCCCACAGCCGGGGGTAAACTACATTGCCATTGCCGACGAGGTGTACAAACGGGTGGAGAGGTTGAAGGAGGAACTCCCCGACGACATTAGGCTGGGTATAGCCATCGATATCACCATTCCCATCCGCAATGCGGTGAAGGAGGTGAGGGACACCATCATCATGGCGTTTGTGCTGGTTATCATTGTTATTTTCATCTTCCTGCGCCGTTGGCGCACCACGCTAATCCCCATGGTCGCCATTCCCGTTTCACTTATTGGTGCCTTCTTTGTCATGTACCTTATGAATTTCTCCATCAACGTACTCACACTGCTGGGCATAGTGCTGGCAACGGGTCTGGTGGTTGACGATGCCATTGTTGTGGTGGAAAATATCTACTCGAAAATAGAGGCGGGATTGGACCCCCGAAGGGCAGGGCATGAGGGAACCAAGGAGATTTTCTTTGCCATTGTCTCCACCACCATCACCCTGGTATCGGTGTTTATGCCCATCGTGTTCTTGCAGGGGATGACCGGAAGGCTATTCCGCGAGTTTGGAGTTGTGTTGTCGGGTGCTGTGCTCATATCGGCAGTGGTAGCGCTCACGCTGACGCCCATGCTCAGCGTGAGAATTTTGGCTACCAAGGGTAAAGAGGGTTGGTTTGCTTCAACCATGGGGCGATTTTTCGATGGCATGTCCAGAGGATACCAAAAATCGCTGACGGCATTCGTGAAAAGGAGATGGATGGCCTTGGCCATCATGTTTGTTGCGCTGGTTCTCATTTTCTTGCTTGGGAGGGCAATTCCCTCGGAGTTGGCACCCCTCGAGGACAAAAGCAGGCTTTCCATCAATGCCACGGCCCCCGAAGGGACCTCGTTCGAGCTTATGGACCAGTATATTTCCAACATCGTTGCCTATGTTGATACCATGCCCGAACGCAAGTCGATTATTGCGCTTGCATCTCCCGGATGGTCGGGTGCCCGAAACAGCGGATTCGTTCAGGTGTTGCTCACGCAGCCCAATGAGCGCACCAAGTCGCAGCAGCAGTTGGCCAACGAGATTCAGGCATACCTCAATACCCAAACGCTGGCGCGCTCGTTCGTTGCTCAGCCGCAAACCATTCAGGCCGGCAGGGGCGGGGGAGGGCTTCCCGTTGCGTTTGTGGTGCAGGCACCCAACTTCGAGAGTCTGAAGGAGGTGGTTCCCAAGTTTTTGGAAAGGGCACAGGACGACCCCCGTTTTCAGGTTGTGGATGTGAACCTCAAGTTCAACAAACCTGAACTGATAATAGAAATAGACCGGGACAAGGCACGCGCCACGGGAGTAACCGTTCGCGATATAGCCGAAGCGCTTCAACTTTATTTTTCGGGACAGCGGTACGGTTTTTTCATCTACAATGGCAAGCAGTACTCCGTTATCGGGCAGGCCGAGCGCCATTTCCGCGACGATCCCTCCGACATTACGGGTATCATGGTGCGCAACGATAAGGGCAATATGGTTGAGTTGGGCAACCTGATAACCATTACCGAGGAGAGCACCACGCCCCAGCGATACCGTTACAATAGGTATGTTTCGGCCACATTCAGGGCATCCACAGTACCTGGGGTAACGCTGGGACAGGGCATTGAGGCCATGCGCGAGATTTCGCGCGAGGTGCTGGACGATAGGTTTACCACCACGCTCACGGGGATTTCGCAGCAGTTTGAGGAGAGTTCGGGCAGCATGTACTTTGCCTTTATTTTTGCGTTGATACTGGTTTACCTGGTGCTGGCTGCACAGTTCGAGAGCTATCGCGACCCGCTGATTATCATGTTCACTGTGCCTTTAGCCCTGGCGGGTGCGCTGATTACCCTGTACGTTCTGGGTCATACCATGAACATTTTTAGCCAGATTGGAATTATTGTGCTGGTGGGTATCGTCACCAAAAACGGTATTCTCATTGTGGAGTTTGCCAATCAGAAAAAAATCAAGGGAATGGAAAAGGTGCCGGCTGTTATCGAGGCAGCAGGCCAACGCCTACGCCCCATTCTGATGACCAGCCTCTCCACCATTTTTGGTGCAGTTCCCATTGCCTTGGCCATTGGCACATCGTCAACAAGCCGGATACCCATGGGTGTTACCATTATTGGCGGATTGCTCTTCGCTTTGGGGCTAACCCTTTACATTGTACCCGCCATGTATTCCTACATTTCGAAGAAAACTGCAAATATCATTAGCGATGAGGAGTAGAAGAATATTCTTTTTACTGTTTGCCTTTTTCCCCACCGTTGCCGGTTCGCAGGAGGTTCTGTCGCTTCAGGATGCCATTCGGATAGGTTTGGATAACAGCTATGCCATACAGATTGCGCGGAACAATGTGGAGATTGCCACGAACAACAACACGTTTGGTAATGCAGGGTATCTACCCAACCTTGGCTTCAACCTGAACCAGAGCAACAATTTTCAGGACAGGTATCAGGAGAACGCCGACGGAACGTCGGCTTCCACTTCCGGATTTCCCACATACAACCTCGCATCGGCTGTGCAGCTAAACTGGACCCTTTTCGATGGTTTCGCCATGTTAGTTCGCAAGGAGAAGCTGGGCCTGCTTCAGGAGCAAAGCCAACAGATGCTCCGCATTGAGGTGAAGAATACCATTGCCGATATTGTTTACACGTACTACAGCATTGTTCTCCACGAAAAGCTTTTCCGTTCATACAATGAGCAGCTGTCACTATCGCGACAACGATTGGATGTGGCACGCGAGAAGTCGAAGATAGGGGTGGGGTTTGGCCTGCAGGAGTTGCAAGCCGAAGTGGACTTCCGTGCCGATAGTGCCCAGCTTGTGCGTCAGAGGAACCGCGTGGTGAACCTTAAGGCCGAGCTCAATATGCTGCTCATCAGAGATCCCGACGTGGAGTTTAATATAGACATGGAGATACCTGTACCCCTCACAGTTGGTGCAGATGAGGTGTATGAAAAGATAGTGAGCTGCAACGATGCCCTGGCCAATGCCCGTATCATGTCACAAATTGTGGAGTTGGAACTTCGCGAGGCTAAGAGTAGCCGTTACCCTGATGTTAACCTTTTCTCGTCATACAATTTCTCACGAACCGGAACCCCCGAGGGGCAGATGCAACTTTACAGAACCCTAGGCCCCACCGTTGGTGTTGGCGTTTCGCTATCGCTGTTCAACGGGTTTAACGCCACCCGCCGCATTAGCAATGCCAGAATACTCGCTGATAACCAACGCATAAACCTTGAAAGTTTGAGCCTGAAGTTGAAAAGTTCGGCTTTCAAAATGGTAAACGAGTTGAACCAAGCCATAGAGTTGGTGCGTGTGGAAGAGAAATCGGCTTCGTTGGCACTGCAGAATACCGAGGCGGCTTGGGAGCGCTATAGGCTCGGTGCCATTTCGGATTTGGAACTGCGAGAGAGCCAGATAAAACTGTTAGATGCCCAGACAAGGCTGCTGCAGGCACAGATGAATGCACAGGCCGCAGAGATAGAGATTAGGTCGCTCACAGGCGAAATGGAAATATACCTTCAGTAGCGTTTCGGGTTAACCGGCTATTGAGTTCGTGAACAGGTACCTGGAATCGACTTCAAATTGAATCCGAAACTCTGGTAGGAATAATATTCTCTCGCACTACGGAATAATATTGGCATCGTTCATTTTTTTGATAGACTAAAATAACCGATTATGCAACCGATTTTACAGGGAAAAACCATATTGGTGGCAGGAAGCAGTAGAGGTTTGGGCTATGCCGTAGCCCACGCATCGGCTGCCGAAGGCGCCAATGTTTTCATGGGTAGCCGCGATGTGGAGAAGTTGGCCCATTCTGCATCGCAAATCGTTAAAAATACGGGGTCGAATGTGCTATACAGCCCCCTGGATGTTAGCAGATATGACTCCATTAAGCGCTGGGTAGATGCTGCTTTGCAGCAATTTGGCCGGATAGATGGCCTGCTTGTTAATGCAGGAGGCCCCCCGGCAGGTACCCTCGAAAGCCTTACAGACCAGCAATGGCAGTCGGCATACGAGTTAACCCTGCTGAGTGCGGTGCGATTAATCCGCGAATGTTTGTCTGTAATGAAGAAATCATCGGGAGGAAGCATTGTCACCATTACATCGGTTTCAGTAAAGGAGCCTATCGATATGTTACTTCTGTCCAATGTCTTCCGCTCGGGGGTTACCAGTCTGGTTAAAACCCTTTCGCGCGATTTGGCATCCTACAGTATCCGCATCAATAATATTCTTCCCGGCAGGTTCGATACGGAAAGGGTCGAGCAATTGGATAGGATCATTGCCGAAAGTAAAGGGATTGGCATTAGCGAGGTACGCTCATCCTTTTTTGAACAGATTCCCCTGTCGCGCTACGGAAAACCTGAGGAATTGGGCAACCTTGCGGCATTCCTATTCTCCGAAAAAGCATCTTTTATCACGGGAGTTACCATTCCTGTGGATGGCGGGATGACAAAAACGGTATGGTGATTGGGGTAATCCCGCGGTGGGCAAACTTCGTCTTGCCCATATTTTGCACATTCCAACCCGTGCTTTTATGATTTTAATAGGTTCGGGTCATTCTGTGGGGTACAACTATAATATAGTCGGCCTTGCCGTGATTTTCCTCATCAAGTTGTTCGATATTATCCTGAAGTACAGTAGCAATGGTGCCCACGTTGACCTTGGGCCGATACCTTTTTAGGTACCATACTATGCCTTCGTAGTTATCGGAATGGTATGTTCCATGGAAATGCAGAAAGGTTCCGTTTTCGCTAAGGTTTTTACTTATATTCCATGCCATAGTGGCATCTTTAATAGCCTGTGCTTTAGGTAGATTTTGATTATCTACATGGCCTTTAGCCGGCATACCCATCATGGTTACCATGGCTTTATAGACGGATAGTTCGGGGTCATATTCAATGGGTAGTGGGGCAATATAACTTTTCGCTTCGTCCGTCAGCTTTTCAAGAGCCTCAAAACCGCCACCGGAAACCATGGCTGCATAGCGGCGAGGGATATTTGTGGCTATAAAATTAATGCCATTCTCCTTGGCAAACTCAATGATAGGCTTATAGTCGGTCTTGTAATTTGGCCATAGCCTGGCCTCGGCCTCAAACCGATTCTGATTGATGTAATCCCAAAAGTACTCATTGATGATCAGTTGATTATCAGCCTCGAACATTTCGGCTCCCAACGTTAGGGATTTTCCTTTGGTCTCGAACATACTTGCAGCCAACTCAAGCTGTAACCAATGGGCTATGGGATTATCGTGAAGTTCTCCGAAAAGCACTACATCCTTTGCCATAAGGTTGTTTTTCATAGCCCCATAAGTTATCTCTTCGCCATTGGCAGTATAAATTCGGTATGCATCAAGCTGTTGGGCATTTGTTACGAAAAATATTGAACAAACGATCAAAATAAAAGTTATCTTTTTCATATTTTTGTTTTTCGTAAAAATAGTAAAAACTCTGCTTGGCTGACATCGGAGTTCAACAGTAAAAAAATTTAAAAAACAACATTATGGAAGTAACCCGATTATTCGATCTGCTTGAAAATGGAAAAAAGGTGTACAGCGCTAATCCCGCTTTGGGATGTAAGCAAAATGGGCAATGGATAACTTATGGCATTTCTGAATTCATTGATTATGCCAACAACTTAAGCTATGGCTTTCTTGCCATGGGGCTCAACAAGGGCGATAAGGTGATTACCGTTACCAATAATCGACCCGAGTGGAATTTTGTTGATATGGGCCTGAATCAGGCCGGGATGGTGCATGTACCGGTTTATCCTACCATAAGCAGGGAAGAGTACGAGTTTATCCTTAAACATTCCGATGCAAGGCTTGTATTCGTTTCGGACAAGCAACTTTATGAACTTATTAAACCATTGGCCGATAAAATTCCTGAAATCATAGGCGTATTCACTTTTAATGATATTCCCGGCGCTCCTAGCTGGATGGAGGTGGTGAACAGGGGTAAAGAGAACAGCACGGCCATGTCGGAGAAACTTGAAGCCATTAAGCCTACCATTCAGCCCGACGATTTGGCTTCGATGATATATACATCCGGAACCACAGGAATGCCTAAAGGGGTTATGCTTTCGCATAAAAATTTTCTCAGCAATGCACAGGCATTGCTACCACTTTTCGAATTGGGTCCGGGCGATAAATCTCTAAGTTTTTTGCCGCTCAGCCATGTGTACGAACGCTTGGTGAATTACTATTACCTGTCGAAGGGGGTAACCATTTACTATGCTGAAAACTTGGGAACCATTGGTGATAATCTGAAAGAGTTGAGCCCCACAATTTTTGTTTCGGTACCCAGGGTGCTTGAGAAAACCTACGATAAAATCATTGCCAAAGGGAAAGACTTAAAGGGTATTAAAAAGCAACTCTTTTTTTGGGCTGTAAATCTGGCCAACAGGTACAAGGAAGAGAACAATGGATTTTATTACATGCTAAAACTTAAATTAGCCCGTAAGTTGATTTTCAGTAAATGGAAAGAGGCTTTGGGAGGAAAACTGAGGTTTATTATCAGTGGCGGAGCAGCATTGCAACCTCGGTTGGCACGCATATTCTGGGGTGCCGGCATACCCATTTTCGAGGGATATGGACTAACGGAGACTTCACCCGTGATTGCAGTAAACCATGAAGTTGAGCCGGGTAACTTGATGTTTGGCTCTGTGGGGCCAATAGTGAACAATATTGAGGTGAAAATTGCTGAGGATGGAGAAATACTAATGAAGGGCCCCAGTCTTATGCTGGGATACTACAAGGCACCCGATCTGACGGCTGAGGTAATCGATAGCGATGGGTGGTTCCACACAGGTGATATAGGAAAAATAGAGAAGGGTAAAATACTGGTAATCACTGACAGGAAAAAAGAGATGTTTAAAATGTCCAGCGGAAAGTATATTGCACCGCAGGTAATTGAGAATAAACTAAAAGAGTCGCTATTCATCGAACAGGCAATGGTGGTTGGCGAGAACGAGAAGTTTGTCAGCGCCCTGATTTCGCCCAATTTCAGCTTTGTGCACAACTGGTGCTCGCGCCACGAAATCAACTTTGAGAACAATAGCGAATTGATACAGATACCGGAGGTGATTGCCAGATTCCAGAAAGAGATAAACGCCATTAACAACCTGTTGGGAGAGCATGAAAAGATTAAACGTTTCCGGCTTGTCCCCGACCAGTGGAGTCCGCAAACAGGCGAACTCTCCCCGACTCTCAAATTGCGCAGAAGAATTCTGTACCAAAATTACGATAGCATTCTGGTCGAAATCTATCGCCACGAAAAGAATCACGAAACAAAGGGCGTAAGAGGGGAGGAGTAAGTTAAGTTTCTTCGATTTCATTAGACTGATCTTCAATAAAATGACAAAAGCTGTCAGGGAGCATCTCCCTGACGGCTTTTTTTATTATTGGAACAATTGATGATGTAGCAGAATTCCATGATTTTATAACTTGGCATTGTGTGAACTCAGCAATTCTTGGGAAAAGCTGTTACCTTTGCTGAAACATGAAACAGATACAAGCATTACCTGTTAGGCGATGAACCCAACTCTTTTGCCCGATGTGTCGGCCATAATACTTTCCTCAGGTCTCTCGGAAAGGATGGGGCAGCCCAAAGCACTGCTGAAGTGGAACCACGAAACTACTTTTATAGAGAAGATTATCGGTGAGTTCCACCGCTTTGGATGCCAGCAAGTTGTGTGCATGATTAACACTGCCATCGAAACTGCCTGCAGTACGCTTGATGTGTCGTCAAACGTGAAGTTCGTGGTGAACCATCACCCCGAGTGGGGTAGGTTCCACTCCATCAGAATAGGGCTGGGCACGTTGAAGGGTACGGATTTCTGTTTTATCCACAACGTGGATAACCCCTTTGTGAACAGAGATATAGTTGAAAAACTATACCTGCTACGGGATGGCAATAGCTGGTGTTCGCCCATGTACAACGGTAAGGGGGGCCACCCCGTGCTTATCACCAGGCAAATAGCCGAAAGGATTTTGGGGATACACGATTTGAACACCACTCTTGCTGATGTGCTGAACCAATACCCAAGGGTCAGTGTTGCTATGGATGACGACTCCATACACAGGAACATCAATACCCTTGAGGATTACAAAAGATTTGTGGGTTAGGCTGAAGTGTTTGACCCGTCAATTCGCCCTGTTATGAGCGTGGATATTTCACGATGCAGGTCATCCGATACTCCGAAAACGGAGTAGTTTTTCAAATTCCATTTGCCAATGATATCGTCCACAAAGATATCGCGAATGGCCATTACCAGAGGGGTGGAATTGTTGACCAGTTTGCCCATTATCTCACACCACCCCATGTTTTCCAGTTCCATACGACCCACCTCATCAACCACAATAACTTCGGCATTGCTTTGCGCAGCGTGAGCCAACGTCTTCACACCCAGCTCGAGCCCCTGCGGGCATATGCAGAACTTGCCAAAACGCTCCCAACCGTTTTCGCTTTCGAGCCTTAGGAATGTAGCCCTGTCACCTGTAGCGATGTCAACAATGTCGTACCCGAGAGTATGCCCATTGTCCATTACCCGTGGGGAGTAAACGCCATGAACGGCGATATTGCGCGATTTGAGCGTTTCCACCAGTTTGTGCACCTGCGTGGTTTTACCCTGACCTACAGTATCGGCAATAATGAATATGGGCTTGGCAAGCCTTTGGCGTACCTCGTTTAGCCTGTACTCAACCTGCGAAATCACCTGGTGCAGAACCGATACGGGTTTCCGAGTCATTGATTTAAACTCCGGAACCAGCGCAATCATCATGGGGAGGCTTTCGAACGACAGTTCCAGAGCCAGAGGAAACTGTCTAAACGATGTTTTCAGGAAAAAATCCCTCACCCTGGGGTTGGAAAGTTCCGTGCCCAGCACTGAGAAGCCCAGAATAACAATGGCTGCTCGGAAGTTCATCTGTATCCCAATCAGTAATCCGTAGGCAAGGCTTTCTCCCTGGATTTTGCTCACCACAAACGAGGTGCCCATGGTTATGAGGGCAAAGAAAATCCAGAATCGCGGTCGCGATAGCTGCCGCAAAGCCCTCTTGTAGCGGATTATCCAGATGATGACTATGGTAAAAATCGATGCACCCCAGAATGGCCACGTAGAAAAGTTTAGCAGGATGAATGCACCCACTATAAGCGTGATATTAACGAAAAGCCAAGTAACTGAGTAGTCGAACGGATGCCTGTTGTTGAAGCTGTATTTGTACTCCTTAGCCTTGGAGAGCAAATTCTCCGATGTATGTTTAGCCAGTTGACGGCCAACCCTTATGCCAATTACTGCCGATAAGAATCCCAATAGAGCGTAAATCAAGGCAAGGGCTATGATGGGTGACCAAACCAAATCCACCTGAATATTCAGCTGTTTTTGGGCATACTTGAGCAAATCGGAGTAAACATTGACAATGTTAAAACCATAGTAGATGATGAAATTCAATATCTTATGGAACAGGTTCCAAGACATGGCAAATATTGCCCCCAGGGTAAAACCCAAGTAGGTGCGGCCAAAAATGCGTGTGAAGAGCTCGAGGAAAAGCGACTGGCTGAATATGGCCACCATGGGGCCAATGATCACTGCGCTGGGCGACATGGTTTTCATCAGAGCGCAGATAAGGCCTGCCCTCCAAAAAACACCCTTTGAGGTCCACTTGAAGCTTGTGGAAACGAGGATGATTATCCCAATTGCCGTCAGTACGTTGGAACTAAAGGGGATTCGCAGGTTGTGCAAAAAGCTGCCCAACACTATTTCCGATGCAGCCCAAATGGTTCCAATGATGGAAGCCTTTATCCACTTTTCGCTTATTTCGATACGGCTACTCATTGAGGATGCAAATTTTCTTGGCGCAGTACTTAAACAGGTGGTATCCTGTACCATATTCGCTCACAATGGTAAAAAGCCTCTCGGGGTTGTACACCCGCGATGCGCCAATGATATTCACCTTGTTGCGGAACAGGATATCGGGAATTAGACTGCTCGACGGGCCTGTAACCACCACCTGCGTATGCGGTCCTATGGCGGCCAACAGGCCGTCAATGGTGCTGTTGACCAGCGTCAATCCGGTAATGATTACAATATCCGATTGGGGTATCACCTCCCCATAGTTCTCGGCAGGTACGTAGTACTTCTTGAATTCGTCAACCAGGGCATCCCTGTTCAGTTCCAACACATAAAGCTTATTTTTGGTGGATGATATCCTGTGAATGTACGAGTTGAAAGCCCCGACAATGGTTATGGTTTTCTCGGAATTCAGGTCTATGAGGTCAATGGGGTCGGCATCCTCAACAATTTTGTAATTGCCATTGGCAATGATGGTTGACGAAATGGCGTTGAGTACGGCAATCCTTAGGGTGTCAATGAGTCCCGATTTTTTCTCCGTTTCGAACAGGGCGGTAACCCTGTGACCCACAACATTGGTGGGTGTAAAATCGCTAAAATCGCGATTTTTTCTCAGGCAATGATGCTGGATATCAGGCATGGTGCTTGCAGCACCGTGGCTCCCGTCCGACAGCCTGACGGCTGTGAGCAACACGCCAAACCTAACCTCATCAATGGTCAGCTGTTCAATCCGCTCGGCGTAGTTTTTCTTAATAAAATCGTAGGTCTCGTTAAGTATCATTGCCATTCAAAATTTGCTTGGTTTTCCTTGGGCATGCTCCTATCCTGACATAGAATCTAGCTTTGCCAAATATGAGGGATACAAGGGCTACCAACGCTTTCCCTTTGACTTTCCCATTTACTCGATCAGGATGCTTGTTTCACTCTGCAAAGATGACGCTGAAATGCCAATTAACCAATAACAAAAATCATACTTTGGAATTTTTGCCTAATTCTGCATTGGCAAAGGTATTGGAGTTTTTTTGATAATGATGCCAGTTCAATCCTAACTGCCATGAAATGGCAGTGGATTTATATTCCTTTCGTGAGCAACTTTTCACAAAAGTTCAACACGGTGCTGTATAGTTCTCTTGAAAAATTTGACGGTTTGCCAAAGTGGCTGTTATCTTAAATTCACATTACCATACTTGACCCTTATGGTTACTTTTTGCGTAGGGTTCGGGTTTTCGCCCACGGTCCCGTTAACGGTTAACTTATTAATGCTATCAATGCGGCTCACCCTGGCGGGCGACCCGTAGGTAATGCCACCGTATGCGGCTTGCCCGTCGAGGGTGTAGGAAACAGTGTGGGCAATGGGTGCACGCAGGCCGGCATAGCTGCCATTGAAAACAATGTATTGGAATTTCGGGTTAACCTCGTCAATGTGAACATCGCCGTACTTGGTGGTGATTTCCAGTTTCCTGTCCAATTGGTTAATCCGATAGGTGGTGTATCCGCTCTCGCCCACCAAATTGCCTATTCTGCCAATGTTGATGGTTCCATACTTCGACTCGTTGACCAGTGAGCTTACCCTTTCGGCATTGAATTTGGAATATTTACTCGACAGAACTAATGCAGTAGCCCTATCAACGTTAACATTGGCATATTCCATTTCGAACATCATCCAGTTGGCCTCTTCAATGGAGGCATTGCTATACTTGAGCCTCACAAGGCTGATATTCTCCGATGAGCCCGAGCATATGCAGTTGGCCTTCAGGTTGCCGTATTTCAGGTTGATGGTGGTATGGGCCGTGAGCCTGTCAATGAAAATATCGCCATACTTATTGGTGAGCGAAATGTTGATGTTGCTTGGAACCTTAACACGGTAGTCGATTTGGATTTTGTTGTTGGAAAACCAGCTGAAGCTGTTACTTCCCGTATTTTTCATCATCTTCTCGTCAATTTCTGTGAGGGCAGTTATATCGTTGCCTTTGACACCAAAATTTACTGTGATGGCCGACAGTATGTTTTCAGCCTTTTTTTTGTTCATATGCTCCACCACAACATCTACCTCAATGGCTATCATATCCTTATCCCAATTCTCTATGTTCAGCTGCCCATACCGGTTCTCTATGGAAACCCTAGTTTCCGGGTCGATTTGGTACTCGGTTTGAAAATGTTTGGTTACCTTATTATCGTTGGATTTTCCCATGCTTGATAATGGCAACCAGGCAAATAGTGCCAAAAAACCTAAAGAAAATAGTTTGGTGAGTTTCATATTGATTCTTTATTATGTTATTTCAAATTACTGTACATTTTGCAATTGAGCGATATACTTATCCATCACTTCGAGTTGGTGTTGATAGTGGAGTGTGAGTGCGTATGTAGCCTTCTCGGTGCTGGGAAACTCGCCCATTTCCTTTCTGAGATTATTATAATTCTTATTTAACTCTGAAAGGGTATTCGTAATTTCCCTTTTCGTAATCAGCATTTTACCCCGCAACATGTTGTTGATTACGCGTTGTTTTTGTGATACCCTGTAGCGGTAATACTGATCCACCTGATTAATCTCTGAAGGAAGGGTTTGGTCGGTAAAATGGCTTTTGGCATTCATCAGTTCTCCTCCCAAATGCCACATTAGGGTGAGCCCTACCATGATAATAACAATTGCAGCAGCAGCCGTGGCGGTGTAAACTATCCACATGTTCTTTCTCAGTTCTACCCGGCGCACCGACAATTTTTCTTTGAATCTGTCGAAATGCCCATCGATGGGCTCATCCCTATCAAATTCGGTTCGGTGCTGCAATATGTATTCCTCTATCCTTTCCATATGTTAAGCATTAACGGTTAGCGTGAGAATGTTCGACAGCTTTTGCTTGGCCCTGCTTAGCTGCGAACGGGATGTGGAGGGGCTTATGTTCAGCATTTGTGCAGCCTCTTCGTGCGAATAGCCCTCCACCAGTACAAGGTTCACTATCAATCTGTACCCTTCGGGTAGCATGGCAATGGCATTACGAACTTCATCCACCGATTCGGGTTCAAAATCCTTCTCATCCATCGGGTCATTATCCTTTAGATCGAATAGTTGGTCAATGGATGTGGTATTCAACCTTTTCTTTTTCAGAAAATCCAATGAGCTATTCACCACAATCTGTTTGAGCCATGCCCCAAAGCTCACCTCGTTGCGATAGGTGCTAATCTTATCAAATGCCTTAAAGAACGACTCCTGCATCACATCCTCCGCATCCATGGGGTTGGAGACTATCCTCAGGCTGGTGTTGTACATGGCTTTAAAGTAGAATCGATAGATATCGAATTGAGCCCGACTATCGCCCTTTCGGCATCGGTCAATCAAAGCCTGATGGATATTGTGATACTTTCCCTTCACACTCATAATTCCCTGTAATGACGAAATGCTTGTGCCGAGCGCTGCATGTTAAAGCAATTTTTTAAATATTTTGTCCCACGTACGAGTGGATGCCGGACTTGTCGATTGTTAAATATTAAAAAAAATGCATAAAACTGTTATCTATTTGCAATTTGTTGCATATTTTTGACCCCTGAAAGTTAATCACAAACCATTAATTAACATTAATATGAAAACGAGTAAACTTTTATTTATGTCTGTCATGCTTTTTGGAGCATTGACTTTAGCATCCTGCGGATCGTCGGGAGAAAAAGCAAAAACCGAAGAGGCCAAAGTTGAATGCACACACGATCATGAGAAAGAACACGAGTGCGATGAGGCTAAGAAGGATTCATGCACCCACGAAAAAACCGGCGATCACGAGTGTGCAAAAGAGTTGGAAAAAGCCGATAATACGAAGTAGTAACAGATGGTACAAAATTTAAGAGCCGCATCAGAGCGGCTCTTTTTTTGCGATTTGAATTATCTTTTGATGTGATTATTGCATGGGGTCTTTTGGAAATAAAATTCACATCAGCAAAATTAACTTACAGCGATTTGGCCTTAAACATGTTAATATTCACGCCTATTTGCTGAAAGAAACCATCTATATATATCACATCATAATCCACCCTATTCACTCCCCCTTGCCAGAACAAGGCTATGTTATCGTTCAAACGGTAGTCAATACCTAATCCACCCAATGCACCAAAGCAAACAGGCTCTTTCTTTGAACGCGTTTCTATACCATCAAGACTAAATTTTATGCCAATGTAATTCATGCTTAAACCGCCATATAGATATGGGTTAAGTCTGCTTCTGGTAAAAAATCGCACTTTAGGGCACAGGCTCACTCCCAGCATATTGTATGTTGCCTTCTCCAAATGGAAAAGTTCATCGGGCATAAAGATAAAGGTTGCATATTTTGCCATTCCCACAATGCTGAATTTGCGGCTAAAATTGTACTGGGCACCGGCATCTATTGAAAAACCGAATTCAAAGATCTCGGTAAAAACATCGGGTGAAAGGGCCATGACCATTCCCCCTGAGGTTTGCAGTGTGAATTTCTGCTCAAACTGTGCGAAGGTGGACTGCCCTGTAACGAAAAGAAGTGCAGCCGGAACAATCAATTTCAGTAATTTTTTTCGCATGGTCGTATTTCTTTTAGATATTTACTAATCAGTCCTTTACACAACGAATATTCCTTCCATCCGACTTGTATTGATTGCTGTGCCCCATTATTTCGTTGTCGTAATTGGTATGTACAGCATAAGCGGTAGAAAGTTGCCCGATATCGGGGCCTTCGGTGGATGTCCAATACCAGCCCCTTAGCCCTTCCTCCTCCATGGGTCCGGAACTTATAAATCCACCCGGAAGTGATGAGAACTCAGCCTCATCCGTAGCACTTGTATTTGGCGGGAGCCAAAGATTACTCTTACTTTTTAGCTTGCCCCCTGCAATTCCACGTCCACCTAAAATAGTAAACAACCTTTCCCAATCTTCATTATTTGGAACATGCCAGCCCGCAGGACACAATCCTCGATTGTCCGAAACTACATACCAGTTGTAAAAAACTCCATAGGTTTGTCCTTCCCCTTCCTCGCTGTAGTGACTCCATGCAAATTGAGGTGAATGGTCGTTTAATCCATTTCTCCACTCTTCCGGCGATTGGTTTTCGGGGATTGGTGTTCCGTCTTGGAAATGTGTAACCTTTAGATTTTCAGCCATTATCTCTACTTCGCCCATATCAAACAGTGGATGAGCAATAATAACGGTTTTGTATGTATTCCCGTCAATATCTGTAACCGTTGAACGACCAACGATGTAGCTTAATTCTTCCTTCTCCTCACAACCAGTAAGAAGAAGAAATGATAAGGGAATCATCCAAAAAAACTTTAGTGTTCGTTTCATACATCCTCACTTTAAATTATACTTAATCCCTGTAAAACCGCCATAGGTAACCATTGAAACGGTATGGCCTTTTTCAAAAAAATAAAAGTAGGGATTGCATTTTAGGCTTAATAGACATTTTTGATGCTCAAATCTCTTGAAACCGTTGCTATGTTTACCTTTGACGCAAATCAAAGGCT
>MWFE01000067.1 GCA_002071445.1 Bacteroidetes bacterium ADurb.Bin008
AGCCTTTGATTTGCGTCAAAGGTAAACATAGCAACGGTTTCAAGAGATTTGAGCATCAAAAATGTCTATTAAGCCAAATTTTAGCATTTCCAAAGCATAATAAAGAGAAAGGGCAACCGCAAACGGCGATAGCCCTTTCTCATTTCATTGCCCCTAATTCCTATAACTACTGTCGGATTAGATTTATGCCATAGCCCGCTAAATATTTAGCCTTTAATCTTCACGGTATTATTATCAGAATGCCTGTCAACCAACTTGTTGTATGGGTCAATCCCTGCTGTTTCAGGCTTTTCGTCCACAATTATTTCGAAGGTTGGATTTGGGCTGCTAATCCTATGCTTCTGCATGTAAAGCGCCACATTTTTCTTTTTTCCATCAACCCTTCTGGTGGTCATTACCCCCACATCAATCCAGTCGTTAAGCGATGCCGGGGTTTCATTCCCCAGGCTGTCGGCATAGAATTTCTGAACATCGCCCGTAAGGGTTACCCTATACCTGCCATCCTCCAACTGCTCCATTTCGGCCTCCCTGGCCTTGATATCGTACACGGTAATGGCTTCGAACATATCATGCACCAAGTAGCGCAATGAGTCTGGCGTATGCCCGTAAATATACTCCATGAAGTGCTCCGAGGTGGAAAATGGGGGTGCTTTGTATGCCCAATCCCTCAGATACGCTGCCAGCGCAGCGTTTACATTCTCCTCGCCAATATAGTCCTGCAATGCGTACATTACCACAGAGCCCTTATTGTAGTGAATATAGTTCTGATTCTCACACAGGATGAGAGGCTGCTCTTTCTCCATCTCAGTCCTACGTCCCCGTAGGTAGTTATCCAACTCATGCTTTAAAAATTTTCTCATCTGGTCCTTCCCATAACGTTTCTCCATGACCATCAGCGCAGAGTATTGTGCCAGCGCTTCGGACATGAGGGTAGCACCCTGCACGTTGCCCCCAACCACCTGATGTGCCCACCACTGGTGTGCAATCTCGTGAGCGGTTACATAGTACACATAGTCAATATCCTCTTCATCCTCCAGATTGGCAATGAAGCCAATGCTCTCGGAATAGGGAATGGTGGTGGGAAATGACTGTGCAAAAGAAGAATACCGAGGGAACTCAACAATGCGTAACTCTTTATGCTGAAATGGGCTGTAATTTTTGGTAAAATAATCCAGCGAAGCCTTCATGGCCTCCATCATCTTGTCAATATTGTACTCGTGCCCCTTGTGGTAGTACACCTTTAAATCCACGTCGTTCCACCTGTCGGCCTGCACCTCGTAATCGGCCGAAAGAAATGCGTAGAAGTTGAGTATGGGCCTGTCCATCTTGTAGTGGAAGTAGTGCCTTCCGTTTTCAACCCAATCCCTCACAAGGCGGCCCGGAGCGATGGCAATCTGCCCCTCCTTAGTACTCACAGTGGCCTCAAAATCAATCCAATCGCCAATTGCACCCAGGTAGGTACTTTGCAGTGCTACCGAATCGGTGCGGGGTGCCATCCGCCCCTTGGGCGGCAAGCCGTACTTTTTACGCTTATTAACCTCTTGCAATTCCCTTCCGGACTGATAGCCTATGACAGGGAGAAACCCCATGTTATTGAAAAAAGTACCGTTCTCAACTATGGTTACCATACCTCTATCATCGGTAAATCCACTGTTTACTACCTTGAGTGAAAACAACATGTCAACCGATTGGCCGGGAATGAGTCGCTCTGAAAGTTTCACCACGTAGTAGCCTTGTTGCGTATCGGCCAATACAATTTCTGAAGTATCGCCAATTCTGCAGGATTCCAGTTGAACACTTTCGGAGAGCAGAACATGCACTGAATCGATGGGATCATGGGTCTCATTCTTCAACTTGAAGGTTCCGTTAACAACCAAATTGCGCTGATCGGGGTAAATCTCCACATTCAGGTTTGCTGCTTTCACCTTGGGCTGTGGAATTCCTTCATATTTCTTGTAGGTCTTCTCATAGCTCACCAGATTTTTCTCACCCTGCTTGTTCGTCACAAACCTGTTGAGAACGGTGGTGTTATACACAATATATCCGCCCACCGCAATAAATCCCGCCACAGCGAACAGGAATACAGCCCTGGTACCCCCTTTGAAATGGGCTCCTGCCACCCTAAGCCGATTTCTCAACGACAGGTTGAAGCCTCGTTTCCAGAACATTGTCGTAATCACAAAAATGATTACCATCATAAAGAGCCATGCCAGCTGATACCATCTAACCCCCACCAAGAAATGCCCAAAACTATTCATATCTGAGTATGGAGATGGCGGTGTCAATGGGAATTGCCAAAGTTTGTGCTGCAGGCCAATAAAATCAAACCCAAAGGCTATGATTATATAGTAAAACATAACTATTACATGCCCCGTAAACTTGTTGGAGGCTAAGGTTTGGATGAATATGGCGAGAACAGCAAAACCAAAAAAAACAGGAAGCTGCTCCGAAAAGATGTTACTGAGGTATAGCGGGATATTCAGGTCAAAGAAACCATGGTAAATTTGGATTGACAAGCACGAAATCATCAGAATCACCGACATAAGGAGGAGAATAAGGAGCATGGCCCAAAGTTTTGAACCCGTGTATAGCCAATTGGGCAAGGGTAACGAGTCCATTATCTGGTCAATTTTATAGCCTCTTTCCCGCCAAACCAACTCACCTGAATAGAAGGTTATGATTATCAGCATTATCAGTATGAAATTGCCTCTTAAATACTCTAATAACAGGTAGGTGACAGGGTAATTGGAGCCATCATACACACCGGTAACACTTATGGCACTATTGAAGAATAAAACCAAACCTGCAACCACCATTCCAATAAAAGGCAAATCTTTAACAACAGTGGTAAAATCTATCCATCCCAATGACAGCATTTGCTTGATGTGGTTAACGCTGCTGTGTGAGATTTTTACTTTTGGCAAATCCACATTCACTTTCATATCATCAACATCTTCAACCACAGCCTTCACAGAACTCTTTCGTCCGCCGTTTTCGGTCACGGTTACCAGCTTAAAACGCCAAAAGGCAAAGGCCAAAATCAAAGCTCCCAGGGATACCCAAATGACCCTGTTGAGCAGGAAGGCACCCGAAAGCGGGATGAGCTGCGTGTTGATTTCAGCAGGGGTCCAGTACTGCGTCGTGGTAAAAAATGTTGCCATACCAAACGGGTCAAGCAACGCTGCCATCTCCTTTGAATCGAGTTTCATGTAATGTGATGCAGCCCACACGTATAGCACCAGAAACAGGATACTGCCCAAATAGGAATAAACCATTCGTTTCTTCATTGAAACCAGGGAAAAGAATACTGCACCCAAAAAGAATGTGTTTGGGATAATGAGCATCATATAGGGCGACAGGTAGGCCATAAGGCGAAACGAGTCGAAGCGGGATGCCTCTAACCAACCGGCTGCGGGCGCAATTATGCTACCCAAATATATGGCCAAGGGGATTGACACGAAGACCAGAATGGCATACACGTACGAACCCAGGAAACGGCCTGCCAAATAGGCCCTCTTTTTCATGGGATACGAGTAGAGCAAGGGGTGTACATTGTGGTCGAAATCACGGTACACGGGTGTACTCATTATGGCTGAGATTACCATAATTCCAAAGGCATTCATAATGGCAATTGTACTAAAAATGGCCGATGGTGAGTTCCGTAGCAGATTACCCAACTGTGTGCCTATGACTACTTGATCGGAGACCGTGGCGAAGAATACCAGTAGAAAAAATAGCATGAAGTAAAGGTAGGTAGCCAGTCGTCTTGCCCTGTACCTCAACTCAAACAGAAAAATATCCTTAAACATAACGGCTAATTCTTGGATTGCATCAAAACGCTGGAAAAGTAAACATCCTCAAGTGCGGGTTCAACTAATTCGAATCCCAACCCGGGCTCGGTTTCCGAGTAGAGATGGAGTTCGAGTTTGCCCGCTCTTAGCTTTTGCGAGATGATACTCATACCGTTGTACTCGCCAATCTCGGCTTTGCCGACAACTTTCCGCCAAATTCTATTCTTTATGGCATTGATGGCTGCTCCCGGCTTGTCGTCAACCAGTACCACACCCGTGTCAATGATGGCCATCTGGTTGCACAGGCTCTCAACATCGTCCACGATGTGCGATGAGAGGATAACCACAATGTTCTCGCTAATCTCGCTCAGCAGGTTATGGAAGCGGTTGCGCTCCGAGGGATCGAGGCCCGCCGTGGGCTCATCAACGATGATGAGCTTGGGTTGGCCAATGAGCGCCTGGGCAATGCCAAAACGCTGTTTCATTCCACCCGAATAGCCTCCAAGGCTTTTGTGCCTGTGCTCCCACAGGTTGGTTCTCTGCAACAATGCATGTATCAACTCTTTACGCTCCCTAACATTTGCAATACCCTTAAGCTGTGCCAAGTGGTTTAGCAACATTTCGGCCGATATCTTGGGATAAAGGCCAAACTCCTGTGGCAGATAACCCAATATCTGACGCACCTTATCCTTGTCCTTCAGTACATCTATACCATTCAAAGTAATGGTTCCGCTATCGGGTTCCTGAAGGGTTGCAATTATTCTCATCAATGTCGATTTCCCGGCACCGTTGGCCCCCAACAGGCCAAACATTCCGTTGGAAATAGTGAGGCTCACATTTTTGAGCGCCACCACCCCATTGGGGTAGGTTTTGGTTAGATTGCTAATTTTTAGTTCCATTGCTTAATTACATTTTCAAAATACGACGGTTACGCTGAATGAAATGTTACAGAAGAAATCATACCCTGACAATTTGCACTCACGGCAATCTTCTTCATATCATTATTTTAATCATTTTTTTTGTTTGACACTATAGGTCCATATTCTCCCTCCCGACGAGGTATTTTCGCTCTTCAGCAGAGCATCCTCATTGTAATGTACAGCTGCTCCGGAGCTGGCCGAAGCCTCAATCGTAACGCTGTTAATAGCTATCTCGGACCCGGAGTTGGCTTTGACCGATGCCTTTTGCGAGGCAAATTTTTTCATTTTCACTGTACTCCCGGCGTTGGCCGTTATATCAATGCTATCACCCTCCCCTTCCATTTTGAGCGTGGAGCCGGCATTGAGTTCGGCATTAACCAAACCAAACTTTCCCCTCAGATTAATAATAGCCCCGGCATTTGCTGTCAAGTCGAGGGCTGGTGAAGAGAGTGAGTCTGAGGAGCGAAAAGTACTACCGGCCGACACGCTCAACTTCGAAAACATCGGGCCTCTTAGTTCGCACTGTATCCCTTTGGAAATGCGACGTTCCAGCTTAATGCTAAGCACATCATCCAGCACCGATACCTGAATCTTTTCCTGAGTGGCGGAATCGGCCTGAACGGATAATTGGCATATTGTATCCTGCACAAACTCAATGGTGAGAGTGCCCTCAACCTTAATTTGCCCGAAGGGCAACAGCTCTTTCTGTGTGGAAAACGCTTCACCCTGTTGGGGTAAATACTCTTCCAGGTTGGTTTTTACCACGTAAATCCCAACTACAGAAAGGATGACCAAAACCACGAATGCAATGAGTAGTAATAAGTTGCTAGTTTTCATCTGTTCTATTTTCTTTTAATGATTTCAATTAATGATTAGCTCTGTTTTAATCTATCTCCCACTCTGTTCATGAAAATCATGCTTTTGCCATGAGAGAAATATTAGTCCGGGTATTATCCCTGCTCCTTGTGGTATTTTTCCAAATCGTGATAGGTTATACCCAGAAGGTGCATGGTTTGGAAGAACTGTGGAACGGTTTTGGTCAAAAACTCTTCCCTTTTGTACTGAATGGCCTTCTCTTTACCGGTATCACTAACAAAGTAGCCAATGCCACGCTTGTTGTAAATGATATCGATGCTCTGCAAATAGTCGAACGCACGCATGGCCGTGTTGGGATTTACCTCCATGGAGGCTGCTATATCCCGAACGGAGGGGATGCGCTCATCGGACTTCCATTTATCCGACAGGATATTCTCGCAGATAATATCGGCGATTTGCAGATAAATAGGTTGTTGCTCATCAAATTGCATGGCTACACCTCCCTTTCTTTAAGTCTGAAGTAACTTACGGTTAGAAAAAACGGAACAATAAGTGAATAGTACCCTATCTTAACTGCAAGTACGAATGATTTCAGGAACTCAGGGGTTCCGTTTTGTTCCATCGGATCAATTGTTATCTCCGGGCTTTGGAAAATTAACTTCACCACTATTCCGGTGATTATCATCAAGCCCATAGAAGACACCACAATAGCAAGCAGCGTTTTAAAGAAGTTGTTCTTCTCGAAATAGATGGCACCCAAAAAGAATATGCTTTGAATGATACAGTAGTGTAGTAACAATTTAAGGAACTCCATACGGAATGGATTCACAATGTAGAAATACTCATTGAAAATGAGGGAAGTAAACAGGGAGTTGACCATGGATGTAAGAACCAACACAACAGATGCAACCACAGAATATACTACTGTGCTGATTAACCAGTTGGCCAACAGTTTTTCCATGGGGTTGGCCGGAAGCATCATGTAAAACCATCCCCTGGATTTTGTACCCAACTCTTTGAAAATAGTCGAGGTGATAATTAAACCCATCAGGAAAATGAATAGTTGCCCCATCCCCAGGAAAGAATAGGTATCGTATGTTCCGCCATTAGACCACGTTTTAAGTAAGCTGATACCAACTAACACACCACTCATGGCACCAAATAGTACAGCATAATGCTTAAAGTTTAATGCCATATATCTACCCATTAAAAGGGTTGTCCGACGGATGGAAATTTTTTTCATCGTACTCATGATTTACCGGTTTTTGATTGCGTCATTAACTAATTGGGAGTCCTTAATCACAGCATTGAAGAGGGTTTCCAAATCCACCTTCGATTCCTGCTGAGTGCCCTTATACACTACATTATGACCCGTAAGGGTCTCCTCAGAGTAGATAACCTCCTTGTCGGTAGTGCCGACAACATGGCCAAACGACAGGTTTTGGGCGATGTCATAGAGGCTAAAGTCGAATACTATGTTCCCCCTGTCAACCACCACCACATGGTCAATCATGGTGGCAAGGTCGCGTACCTGATGGGTGGAAATCACAAAACACCTATCGGGGGTAGCCACCTGAGCAATGATTTTCCTGAACTGGCTCTTGGATGGGATATCAAGCCCATTGGTAGGCTCATCCATGAGCAGAATGGGAGTTTGTGTGGCCAACCCGAACGAAATGAGGAATTTTTTCTTCTGACCAAACGATAGGGCATTAAGATTATCGTCCCCTTCCATTTCAAACTCCAGCATACACCTTTTGTACATCTCCAAATCGAAACCTGGGTAAAAGGGTGCGTTGAACCTGACAAACTGGCTGCATCTTACATCAGGCAGTTCAAACTCTTCGGGAACCAAAAAAAGGTGGCTCAGCACCTGGGCATCGCGAGTTGCAACGTTCAGATCATTTAGGGTTATCACACCCTCGGAGGGTTTCAGCAAACCACCAATCTGCTTGAGCAGCGTGGTTTTTCCTGCGCCATTCACACCAAAGAGGCCGTATATCTTCCCACACTCAAGGTTGAGATTGAGGTTTTTGAAGAGTTTGGGCTTCCTTCGGTAGGCAAAAGTTACGTCCTGTAGTTGAATCATAATTATTTATTTATAGTATTAGTGTATTATTGTCTTAATACACTGCAAATGTAATACAACTTTTTTTACATAACCAAATTTTTTCTGTCTAATTTTTAAAAAAAAGAGGGGGAAAATACATGAGCGCGAATTATATCGCTGTTTTTTAAGATGATAGATTTAGAAAAAAATTAAAAAAATTAAGCTGATTGCGAAAAGTTGCCCCGGTTTATGGCATGGTATTACCCCTGAATATAGGGTCGAAGCAGGTGTTGGAATGTGTCGGTTATGCTTTTACCAAATATTATTTGGACCACGGTTTATCTGTCCCCGGTGCTTTTGTTTCAACTGTTTATTACACGATTAACGGCTTCGGACTTTGCGTTCGGGGGGATTAGAAGTAAAAACTATCAGCCTTGCACAAAAGTTAATAAACAGTACAAATGTTCAATGTTCCACAACAGCCCGACTGATGCAAAACCCTTGTTAACGTCCGGGTTTTATTGATTTTCTATTAATCTTTTAATTTCTTCGATGAAGTCAGTCATTTCATACAACATAGACTCTGTTTCAACTTTAGAGAAATTTACAAAAGCATCATAATCACCTTTCGTTCTATTTTGATAAGCATTTCTTAAGATTTTTCCGTATTTAGCATCTACCTTTTTGGAGGAGATATATTCCTTATTAAACCATCCTATTAGCTGTCCATGCTTTGATGTCTCAAACTTATTTTTTAAAGCTAAAGCTGTCAAAGCATAGTACATTCCATAGTAAATTCTGTTAACAGCAATAGTAAGTTTGTCGCTGACTACAAGAAACTTCGCAAGTTCGATGGTTTCTAAGGCTTGGTTCAAGCGATATTCTATGAGGGAATCTCTGTCTTTCTCGGTAATCATGCGTAAAGCCCGTTTGATAAAGCATTGACAAAAATAGGTTGTTTCCCTCTGAGTGTCCCTAGTTCCGGTTCACTCATTACATGGGTATCGGTTATTATGTTGTACTTTAAGTCAATTTCGTAGCAAATGTCTGAAATCTCACGTTCGGTTTTCCAATCTACTTTTTGTTTCAATACGATTAGAATGTCATAATCTGAGTCCTTATGAGCTTTTCCTGTAACATGAGAACCGAAAAGTACCACGTCCTTCAGGTTGTCAGAAAACCTTGACTTCAACCGATACTTTAGATCATTTAACAAATTCCTCTTATTTATTCTCATGGCTACAAATCTTTTCTCAAAGATACTAAATCTTTCAAAAAATTAAGAACCTTTCCAAATTCGACATCAGCTTGCCCCTAAAGTACATTTATCGGCTTAAATGCCGTTAAACACGCTGTTGTGCACTGGCTATTTGTCTTTCAATGCTATTTCAAGTTCTTTTATTAATTCGTCTTTATTTGGAAATACATAAGTAAATCTTGAAGCAAAAACATTATTCTCATAGCCTTCTAAAATATATTCTGCTCCAATCTCATCCTTTTCTGCACAAATAATTATTCCTATCGGGGGATTGTCATTACTATCATTTATTTCGGTTTTGAAGAAATTCAAATATGCATTTAATTGTCCTACATCCGATGCTTTCAGTTTTCGTGTTTTTAATTCGATTAGGATGTAACTTTTTAGAATTTTATTGTAAAAAACCATATCCACATAGTTGTGCGTATTGTTTATGGTAATTCTTTGTTGAGAACCAACAAACATAAAGCCTTTTCCTAACTCAAGTAAAAAGTCTTCGATATGGCGAATAAGTTTTTTCTCTAAATCCTTTTCTAGTATTGGCTTGTTCTCGGGTATTCCAAGGAACTCAAAGACATAAGGGTCTTTAACAATATCATCAGGTTTGGCTATTTCTTGACCTTTCCTTGCGAGTTGGATAACTGTTTCTTTATTCGCTTTACCAGACGACAGCAAGAGTCTTTCATATAGCGAGCTGTCTATTTGCCTTTTCAGTTCGCGAACAGACCAATGTGAATTCTCTGTTTCCTTTTCGTAAAAGGCTCTTTTTTGTTTGTCTTCAATTATGAGAAGTTCACAGTAATGGGACCAACTAATCTGTCCAGACAGCGTCTGGACATTCGGGTATTCAAGGTAAAATTTTCTCATATTGAATAGATTCGCACGAGAAAACCCTGAGCCTAACTCTTTGGTCAGTTGGCTGGAAAGGCATAAAATCAGTTGTCTGGATGATTTTTGATCAAACTTACTATTCGATTCGACCTCAACTATTAGTTTTCCAATTTTCCAATAGGTTGATAGGAGTTCTGTATTGATATTCTTCGCAACATTTTTACGTGCATCAATTATAATTGAGCGAATGCTATCAAGCAGTCCATCAATTCTTTTCGAGATATCTAGTCCTTTTTCCATAAAATAAAAGTAATGATTTCCGGAAGTGTTGCCAAATATCTTAACTTGTGCACAACTTGCTAATATGTAAACAAAAACTATTTAATTCCTTGCAAGTTACAAAAACATAAACTGTTTTTCAAGTTGATAAAAGGAAGGAAAAAGAAAAGCACTAAAATCTTTTCCACCTATTGGGATACTATCAGCAAAATGAATGGAATTACTTTAAACGGATGAAATATTGTATTTAAAAGCAAAGGCGGTATTCTTCGTTACAGAAATGCAGAATAAGATTCTGTTGTTTGATTTGAAATGGCAGTTTTTTTAATGTTTACCTCCAACCACAACAACCACCTCGCCTTTCACGCCCTTCGTTTGAAAATGGTGTATTAAATGGGATAGGGTTCCTCTTACTGTTTCCTCATGCACCTTGGTAATCTCACGCGAAACGCTGGCCCTTCTCTCCTCTCCCAATACTTCTGCAAACTGTTGCAGCAGTTTAACGAGTCTGAATGGCGATTCGTAGAATACCATGGTGCGATCTTCGTCCTTCAGCGCCTCAATTCGTTTTATACGCCCCTTTTTTACAGGGAGAAAACCCTCAAAGATAAATCTGTCGCATGGCAAACCGCTGGCAACGAGCGCAGGGACAAAGGCAGTGGCACCGGGAAGGCACTCCACCTCTATTCCCCGTTCAATACAAGTGCGAACGAGAAGAAACCCCGGATCGGAAATGCCGGGGGTACCGGCATCGGATATTAAGGAAACTGTTTGTCCCGAGGCAATTCTATCTGCAATCTGATCTACTGTGTTGTGTTCATTGAACTTGTGATGCGACCACAGGGGTGCTTTTATCCCATGGTGTTTCAGCAAAATTCCGCTTGTACGTGTATCCTCGCAAAGGATAATTGCCGATTCGTTCAGCACGCGCAATGCCCTTAAGGTAATGTCCTCAAGGTTGCCAATGGGTGTGGGTACCAGATATAACTTACTCATCCCGAAATGGTTTGTGGCTATGACAGGTTAAAAGGCGTGGTCTGAAAGAAATCAATGCCAACAAAAAAGCCTGTTACGCTTCGCCGGTACTTCCTCCGAAATTCATTGGGAAAGGCGGCATCCCCGGGGTTGACTCTCCTACCTTTATTGGGCCGTGTGTATTCTCAAATTTGGATACATTGTCCTTAAGCGCCATCAGCAAACGCTTGGCATGATCGGGGGTAAGCACAATCCTCGATTGCACTTTTGCCTTTGGCAAGCCGGGCATAACCCTCACGAAATCAAGTATAAATTCCGAAGCAGAGTGGGTAATAATGGCCAAATTTGCGTAGTTACCCTGGGCAATATCATCGCTGAGCTCAATATTCAGCTGATTTTTCTTCTCATTCATGGCTACAAAAATTGGTGGGCTTAAAGATAAAAAAAGCGAGGGATAAAACCCTCGCTTCTTTAAAAAAGAATATTATCCTACTGTTCCTCAATGCTGTCGGATACAACAATCCCCTTTTCAGCTTTTGCAAGCAGTTCCTGTTCCTCCTTGGAGTAAACAATCAGATTGTCGAATTCTCTCATACCCGTTCCGGCCGGAATTAAATGACCACAAATCACATTCTCCTTAAGCCCTTCGAGAGTATCGGCCTTACCATAAATTGCCGCCTCGTTGAGCACTTTGGTGGTTTCCTGGAACGATGCAGCCGAGATGAAACTCTTGGTTTGCAGTGCAGCTCTGGTAATACCCTGCAACACCTGATTTGAAGTGGCAGGAATGGCATCGCGTGCATTGATCAGCTTCATATCCCGACGCTTAAGAATTGAGTTCTCATCGCGCAATTTACGTGCAGTGATAATTTGTCCCGGTAATACTTCAGTGGAATCTCCGGCGTCAACCACTACCTTTTTATCGTAAATCCAGTCGTTTTCATCCATAAATTCCCACTTATCCACCACCTGATTCTCTAGGAACTTGGTGTCGCCCGAGTCGTCAATTTCAACTTTGCGCATCATCTGACGAACGATAATTTCGAAATGCTTATCGTTGATCTTCACACCCTGCATACGGTAAACCTCCTGAATCTCATTGACAATGTACTCCTGCACTTTTGTCGGCCCTTTAATAGCAAGGATATCTGAGGGGGTAATGGCACCGTCGGAAAGCGGGGTTCCAGCCCTTACGAAGTCGTTCTCCTGCACTAAGATTTGCTTTGAAAGGTTAACTAAGTATTTCTTAACCTCACCGGTTTTAGAGGTAATCGTAATCTCACGATTGCCCCTTTTCACCTTGCCAAAAGCAACCTCGCCATCAATCTCCGAAACAACGGCAGGGTTCGATGGGTTGCGTGCCTCAAAGAGCTCTGTAACCCTAGGTAAACCTCCTGTGATGTCGCCCGATTTACCGATTGCTCTTGGGATTTTCACTAAGATATCACCGGTTTTAATCTCTTTACCCTCTTCAACAACTATATGGGAGGATACAGGCAGGTTGTAAGCCTTAACAACTTCCTTGCCCTGCATAATCTTAATTACCGGGTTTTTAGTTTTATCCTTCGACTCGATGATTACCTTCTCACGATAACCGGTCTGCTCATCGGATTCATCCCTGTATGTTACCTCTTTTATCACTGCCTCAAAGGCAATTTTACCATCGGATTCGGAAATAATAACCGCATTCCAGGGATCCCATTCGCAAACAAGCTGACCCTTGGCAATATCGTCACCATTTTTGATGTACAATTTCGAGCCGTAGGGAATGGTATGGGTTGACAGGGTGATGCCCGTATTCTTGTCAACTATTCTCATTTCGGCCAAACGACCGATGACAATGCTATACTCTTTGCCCTGATCATCCTTCTTGTTGATGAATTTGAGCTCCTCTATTTCGGCTCTCCCGTCGAACTTAGAAACGATTTTAGAGTCGGCGATGATATTGGATGCAGTACCCCCCACGTGGAAAGTACGCAGCGTAAGCTGGGTTCCCGGCTCGCCAATGGACTGTGCTGCAATAACACCCACAGCCTCACCTATTTGCACCATTCTTCCGGTGGCAAGGTTACGGCCATAGCATTTTGTACATACACCCTTTTTCGACTCGCAAGTTAATACGGAACGTATTTCGATCTGCTCAATGGGCGATTCATCAATAATATGGCAAATATCCTCCGTGAGCTCTTCACCCGCGGCAATAATCAGTTCGCCTGTGAGTGGGTGATATACATTATGAACCGTTGTCCGACCCAAAATCCTTTCGTAAAGGGTTTCAACAACCTCTTCGTTCTTCTTAATGGCTGTTGCCACAAGACCGCGTAGTGTACCACAGTCGTGTTCGGTGATAATCACATCCTGCGAAACGTCAACCAGACGTCGGGTGAGGTAACCTGCGTCGGCGGTTTTCAGAGCCGTATCGGCCAGACCCTTACGAGCACCGTGAGTTGAAATAAAGTACTCAAGCACCGAAAGTCCCTCTTTGAAATTGGAGAGAATGGGGTTCTCGATAATTTCACTACTGGTCGAACCCGACTTTTGCGGTTTGGCCATCAATCCGCGCATTCCGCATAGCTGACGAATTTGTTCCTTTGAGCCCCTGGCACCCGAGTCTAACATCATGTAAACCGGGTTGAATCCCTGTTTATCCTCCGATAGTTTTTTGAGTAGAGTAAGGGTTAGTTTAGCATTGGTATGTGTCCAAATATCGATAATCTGATTGTATCGCTCGTTATTGGTAATCAGACCTAAGTTGTAGTTTCCAAGCACCTCATCAACCTGCTCGTATCCCTCGTGAACGAGATCGGCTTTTTCATCAGGAACCATAACGTCATCAAGGTTGAACGACAGACCCCCTTTGAACGCCATGTAGTATCCAAGATCTTTAATATCATCGAGGAATTGTGAGGTTCGGGCAATGCCCGATGTTTTCAGAACAACGCCAATGATATCCCTGAGCGATTTTTTCGTGAGCAACTCGTTAATAAAACCTATCTCCTTGGGAACATACTGGTTAAAAATGATCCTGCCTATAGTTGTTTCGACCAACTCGTTGGTAACCGAACCATCTTTGTTCGTATGAGGCATCAATACTTTAACCACGCTATGCAAATCGGCTACTCCTTCATTATGCGCTATAATGGCCTCCTCAGGCGAGTAAAAACGCATACCCTCTCCCTTAGCACCTTTCCTATGCTTCGTTATATAGTACAGCCCCAATACCATATCCTGCGAAGGCACGGTAATGGGTGCTCCGTTGGCAGGGTTGAGAATGTTGTGTGAGCCAAGCATCAGCATTTGGGCTTCAAGAATGGCCTCGTTACCAAGCGGAAGGTGTACAGCCATCTGGTCGCCGTCGAAGTCGGCATTAAATGCTATACAGGATAAGGGGTGGAGCTGAATGGCTTTACCCTCAATAAGTTTTGGCTGGAAAGCCTGAATACCCAGCCTGTGTAGTGTAGGCGCACGGTTGAGCAATACCGGATGTCCCTTCAACACATTTTCAAGGATATCCCAAACCACCGGATCCTTCCTATCCACTATCTTTTTGGCAGATTTTACGGTTTTTACAATTCCCCTTTCGATGAGCTTACGTATGATGAAGGGCTTATACAACTCAGCCGCCATATCCTTGGGCAATCCGCACTCATGCATTTTTAGTTCGGGGCCAACAACGATAACCGAACGGGCTGAGTAGTCAACGCGTTTACCCAATAGGTTCTGGCGAAAACGCCCTTGCTTTCCCTTTAAGCTGTCGCTTAACGATTTTAGCGGTCTGTTGGCATCGGTTTTCACCACGTTGCTCTTCCTCGAGTTGTCGAAAAGCGAATCGACCGACTCCTGAAGCATTCTCTTCTCGTTGCGTAGGATAACCTCCGGAGCTTTAATTTCAATAAGCCTTTTCAGCCTGTTATTCCTAATGATAACCCTCCTGTAAAGGTCATTAAGGTCGGATGTGGCAAAACGTCCGCCATCAAGCGGAACCAAAGGCCTGAGTTCGGGCGGTATAACGGGTATTACCTTCAATACCATCCATTCCGGCTTATTAATATCCTTCGATTCGCGGAATGCCTCTATCACCTGAAGGCGTTTCAAAGCCTCGTTTTTACGCTGTTGCGATGTTTCGGTACTGGCTTTATGGCGCAGTTCATAGCTCAATTCATCGAGTTTTAACCTTGACAGCAGTGTATAAATAGCCTCGGCACCCATCCCTGCAATGAATTTGTTGGGATCTTCGTCATCAAGATATTGATTATCCTTGGGAAGGCTTTCGAGAATATCAAGGTATTCCTCTTCGGTTAAAAAATCCATGTATTGAATGCCATCAGCGCTTTTAATACCCGGGTTGATGACAACGTAGCGCTCGTAGTAAATAATGGAATCGAGCTTTTTTGAGGGTAAGCCAAGCAGGTAGCCTATCTTATTGGGAAGCGACCTGAAGTACCAAATGTGCGCAACGGGTACCACCAGACTGATATGACCCATGCGTTCGCGGCGCACCTTCTTTTCGGTAACTTCTACTCCGCATCGATCGCATACTATTCCCTTGTACCGAATTCTTTTATACTTGCCGCAGTGGCATTCATAATCCTTTACAGGCCCAAAAATTCGTTCACAAAACAAACCGTCGCGCTCAGGTTTATAGGTTCTGTAGTTAATCGTTTCCGGCTTAAGCACTTCACCACTTGAGTGTTCCAACACTTCCTCGGGTGAGGAAAGCCCGATGGTTATGCTCGAAAAGTTGCTTTTTACCTTGCTATCCCTTCTGAACGACATATTTTGATAGTTAAAAAGTTAATTCAATTTTTAAGTATATCCCATTGGAATTGTCTGCTGCAGAACTTAATCAAGATTAACGCTCAAGCCCAAACCTCTGAGTTCATGTAGCAAAACATTCAACGACTCGGGAATGCCGGGTTGCGGCATGGGTTCTCCTTTTACAATGGATTCGTATGCCTTAGCCCTTCCAACAACATCATCCGACTTGATGGTGAGTATTTCCTGCAGGGTATGCGATGCACCAAACGCTTCGAGTGCCCACACCTCCATCTCTCCAAATCGCTGACCGCCAAACTGTGCTTTACCGCCAAGTGGCTGCTGAGTAATAAGTGAGTAGGGGCCAATGGAACGGGCGTGCATTTTATCGTCAACCATGTGACCCAGCTTAAGCATGTATATCACGCCTACCGTGGCCGGCTGATCAAAGCGCTCGCCTGTACCGCCATCGTACAGGTATGTCTTCCCGTAGCGAGGTATTCCGGCTTCATCAGAATAGTGATTAATCTCGTCGATTTTTGCTCCATCGAAGACCGGTGTACTGAACGTTACGCCCAAATTCTTTCCAGCCCAACCCAGTACGGTTTCGTAAATCTGTCCCAGGTTCATACGCGAGGGTACACCCAGAGGATTGAGAACAATATCAACCGGAGTACCATCCTCTAAAAATGGCATGTCCTCTTCACGAACAATTTTGGCCACTATGCCCTTATTCCCATGCCTTCCGGCCATTTTATCACCCACCTTAATTTTTCTCTTTTTGGCCACGTACACTTTAGCCAATTGAACTATTCCGGCAGGCATTTCGTCGCCAACAGTAGTGCTGAATTTCTTGCGCTTGTGGTCGGCATCAAGATCTTTATAAACCAGGATATAGTTGTGAATGATCGATTTAATGGTATCATTCTTTTTCTTATCCGTTGTCCATTTACTGGGATTGACATTCAGATAATCAACCTCTTTCAGCATGGTTTGGGTAAATTTAACCCCTCTGGGGATTACATTCTGGCCGAAGAGATCTACCACTCCCTGTGAAGTTTTACCATTGACAAGGTGGAACAACTTGTCAATTAACTTATCTTTCAACTCATTGGTCTTTCTTGTAAACTCTTCGTCGATCTTTGTAACCAGATTCTTCTCAAGGTTTTTCCCCTTCTTCACCTCTTTTATGGATCGGGTGAATAATTTTTTATCAATCACCACGCCATACAGCGAAGGGGGTGCTTTAAGAGAGGCGTCCTTCACATCGCCTGCCTTGTCTCCAAATATAGCCCTGAGCAATTTTTCCTCCGGGGTAGGATCGGATTCTCCCTTGGGTGTAATTTTTCCAATCAGTATGTCACCGGGGACGACATTGGCGCCAATGCGAATCATGCCATGCTCATCCAAATCCTTGGTTGCCTCCTCGCTCACATTGGGAATATCGGCTGTTAACTCTTCAATTCCGCGTTTTGTGTCGCGTACCTCGAGTATAAACTCGTCTATATGAATGGAGGTAAAAATATCCTCCTTCACAAGGCGATTGCTAATTACAATGGCATCCTCAAAATTATACCCTTTCCAGGGCATAAAGGCCACTTTAAGGTTTCTTCCCAAAGCCAATTCTCCATGACTGGTTGCATATCCCTCGGTCATAATCTGACCTTTTTTTACGGCCTGCCCCTTTACAACGATGGGATGAAGGTTGATGCAGGTATTCTGGTTGGTCTTTTTGAATTTCGGCAGCATATACCTCTTAACATCGGTATCGAAGCGTGCCAATTGCTGCTCCTCATCATAGCTATACCTTACTACAATTTCTTCAGCGTCAACATATTCTACCACACCATCCTCTTCGGCAACAATTTGAATGCGGCTATCGCGCACCACGATATCCTCCAAACCCGTTCCGACAATTGGAACCTCAGGCTCCATAATGGGTACGGCCTGACGCATCATGTTCGATCCCATGAGTGCCCTGTTGGCGTCGTCGTGCTCCAGGAATGGGATCAGCGAAGCGGCGATGGAAGCAATCTGGTTAGGTGCCACGTCCATCATGTCAACCTTTTCCTTTTCACAGTATGGATAATCCGCTTCGTATCTTGATTTAACCCTGGGATTCATAAATGAGCCGTCATCGTTAAGCGGAGCGTTTGCCTGCGCAATCATCTTGAACTCTTCCTCCTCGGCGCTCATGTATACCACTCCTTCATTGGTCTGGTCAACCTTCGAATTCTCTACCTTACGATAGGGGGTTTCGATAAAGCCCAAATCATTGACCTTAGCATATACGCATAATGAGGAAATAAGTCCAATGTTAGGTCCCTCAGGTGTTTCAATTGGGCACAACCTTCCGTAGTGAGTATAGTGTACGTCCCTAACCTCAAATCCTGCACGCTCGCGTGAAAGACCACCGGGCCCTAAGGCGGAAAGACGGCGCTTGTGGGTCATTTCGGCCAAGGGATTGGTTTGATCCATGAACTGCGAGAGCTGGTTGGTTCCGAAGAATGAGTTGATAACAGACGAAAGGGTTTTGGCATTAATCAGGTCGATGGGAGTAAAGACTTCATTGTCCCTAACATTCATCCGTTCACGTATGGTACGTGCCATACGTGCCAAGCCTACGCTAAACTGATTGGCCAACTGTTCGCCCACAGTTCTCACCCTCCTGTTGCTTAGGTGGTCTATATCATCCACGTCGGCCTTAGAATTTATCAGCTCGATAAGGTACTTGATAATCTCAATAATATCCTCTTTGGTCAGTACCTTAACATCGGAACTGGTTTTTAAATCGAGCTTCTTGTTTATTCTGTAGCGACCAACCTCTCCCAGATCGTAACGTTTATCGGAGAAAAAGAGTTTATCAATCACATCACGTGCAGTGGCCTCGTCGGGTGGTTCCGAATTGCGAAGTTGTCTGTAGATGTGCACCACGGCCTCTTTCTCAGAGTTGGTCGGGTCTTTTTGTAGTGTATTGTATATTATTGCAAAATCAGATATGCTCTGGTTTTCCTTATGTAAAAGGATTGCTTTTGTACCGGAGTCAACGATTTGATCGATATGCTCATTTTCAATAATGGTTTCGCGATCGAGGATAATCTCATTACGTTCAATGGAAACTACCTCACCGGTATCCTCGTCAACGAAGTCTTCTACCCACGATTTCAATACGCGGGCTGCAAGTCTTCTTCCCACAAACTTTTTAAGGTTTGCTTTCGACACCTTTACCTCATCGGCCAATCCGAATATTTCGAGAATATCCTTATCGCTTTCGTATCCAATGGCTCGTAGCAGTGTGGACACGGGTAATTTTTTCTTGCGGTCGATGTAGGCATACATCACGTTGTTTATGTCTGTTGCAAACTCAATCCAGGAACCTTTAAACGGAATAATTCTGGCTGAGTACAACTTAGACCCGTTGGCATGTATGCTTTGGCCAAAAAACACGCCCGGCGAGCGGTGCAGCTGCGATACCACAACTCTTTCGGCACCGTTGATAACAAAAGTTCCCCGGGGGGTCATGTATGGGATGGTTCCAAGGTAAACGTCCTGTACGACGGTGTCGAAATCTTCGTGCTCGGGATCGGTACAGTAAAGTTTAAGTTTGGCTTTTAATGGCACCGCAAATGTGAGCCCTCTTTCAATGCACTCTTCAATGGAGTACCTTGGGGGATCTACATAGTAATCAATAAATTCCAGAACAAAGTTGTTCCGGGTATCGGTAATGGGAAAGTTTTCCGCAAATACCTTGTAAAGTCCTTCCTTTTTACGGTCTTCACTCGAAGATCCGAAATTAAAGAACTCACTGAATGACTTAAGCTGAATATCCAGAAAATCGGGATATTCAAATTGATTTTTTGTTTTGGAGAAGTCAATTCTCCTTGTTTTGATTTCTGAGGACATTGGGATTGGGTTTGTTGAACCGTAATTAATTACAATAAGAAGGTTTAGAGTCTAATCATTAGACTCTAAACCTCTAATACCTAATGCTTCAGGTTTTCTCTATTTAAGCTCAACTTCTGCTCCTACCTCTTCAAGTTGCGTTTTAATCGATTCTGCTTCTTCCTTCGAAGCTCCTTCTTTAACCGCTTTAGGTGCAGCGTCAACTAGTTCTTTTGCCTCTTTCAGGCCAAGTCCGGTTAGCTCTTTTACAAGCTTAACCACTTGTAGTTTTGTACCACCTGCTGATTTAAGAATAACGTCGAATGTGTTTTTCTCAACAGCCGCAGCAGCTTCGCCGGCGGCAGCGGGAGCGGCAACAGCCACAGCTGCAGCTGCAGGCTCAATGCCGTACTCATCCTTAAGGATTTGTGCAAGTTCGTTAACTTCTTTTACTGTTAGGTTAACCAGTTCTTCTGCAAACTTTTTAAGATCTGCCATTGTATTAAGATTTAGAAAATTAATGCTATTAAAAATTTAAAAAATTATCCTTCTCTTTCGCCGAGGGTTTTTACCACACCGGCAAGGGTATTGGGCGCTGTTTGTAGCTGGCCGATAACCTTTTTAATCGGCGATTGCAGCAATGCGATCACATCGGCAATCAACTCATTCTTGCTCTTCAGGTTCACAAGGACGTCAAGCTGATTATCGCCAATGTAGAACGATTCTTCTACAAAAGCAGCCTTCAAAACGGGCTTCTCTTTCGCTTTGCGAAATTCTTTGATAAGCCTTGCGGGGGCATTCCCTGTTTCGGCAAACAATACCGAGGTATGCCCTTTCAACGTATCGAAAATTGGTGAAAAGTCGGTTTTCTCACACTTTTCTAAGGCCTTTCTTAGAAGTGTGTTTTTCACAACTACCAACTTAACCTGCATATCGAAGCATTTCCGCCTTAGCAAACTTGTATCGGCTGCATTGAATTCCGAAGTGTCGGCCAGGTAGAAATGGGGATATTCGTTGATCTGCTCAGTGAGCTTATCAATCAATGCATTTTTATCTTCCCTTCTCATGATAGTTAGGTCTCCTTTGCGTTAATTCATCGATTCGGATACTGACTTGGGATCGATGGCCAAACCTAAACTCATGGTGCTTGAAAGGTAAATACTCTTTATGTAAGTACCTTTTGCTGCCGATGGTTTAAGTTTAATGATAGTTTGAACAAACTCCCGGACATTATCCACAATTTTCTCCGGTGCGAAAGAAACTTTACCGATGGATGCGTGAACAATGCCAAATTTATCCACTTTAAAGTCGATCTTACCCTGCTTAATTTCAGTAACGGCCTTATCCACATCCATTGTCACTGTTCCGCTCTTGGGATTAGGCATAAGCCCACGCGGACCCAGGATACGTCCTAAAGCACCCACTTTGGCCATTACGGTAGGCATGGTTATGATTACATCTACGTCAGTCCATCCTCCTTTAATTTTCTCGATGTAGTCATCCAGACCGACATGGTCAGCTCCGGCTGCACGGGCAGCCTCTTCTTTATCGGGAGTACATAGCACCAAAACGCGAACCACTTTTCCGGTTCCATGGGGGAGAGTTAGTACACCGCGCACCATTTGGTTGGCCTTTCGGGGGTCAACTCCCAGGCGAACATCGATATCTACCGATGCGTCAAATTTGGTGTATGTAATCTCCTTCAGCAAGCCGGCAGCCTCGGTAAGTTTATACTGCTTACCGGGTTCGATTTTCGATAACGCAAGTTTTTGATTCTTGGTCAGTTTTGTCATCTCGCTAAGAGGTTAAAAGTTATTTACCCGGGAATTCTCCAGTAACCTTAATGCCCATACTACGGGCGGTTCCTGCCACCATGCTCATGGCTGCTTCCAGAGTAAAGCAATTCAGATCAGGCATTTTTTCCTGTGCAATCCCTTTTATCTGATCCCATGTAACCGAAGCGATAATGTTTCGGTTTGGCTCTGCCGAACCGCCCTTCTGTTTGGTCAATTCCAATAGCTGGGCAGCCACAGGTGGGGTTTTTACGATAAAGTCGAAAGACTTATCGGAATAAACAGTGATGATTACAGGAAGCACTTTCCCTGCCTGACTTTGGGTTCTGCTGTTGAACTGCTTGCAGAACTCCATAATGTTAACCCCTTTTGAGCCGAGCGCAGGACCTACAGGGGGTGACGGGTTAGCAGCACCTCCCTTGATTTGTAACTTGATTAATCCAGCAACTTCTTTAGCCATAATGCTTTTGCTCTAAAATTATTACTCTTTTTCAACTTGCATAAAGCTGAGCTCCAACGGGGTTTTTCGGCCAAAAATTTTGACCATTACCTTCAGCTTTTTCTTCTCTTCGTTCACCTCTTCGATTACTCCGGAAAAAGAGTTAAATGGACCATCAATAACCTTAACCGTTTCACCAACGAAGTATGGAACGTTCAACTCCTCATCGCTACTTGCCAGCTCATCGACCCTTCCCAGGATCCGATTCACTTCGGACTGGCGCAATGGGATTGGTTCGCCTGTTTTTGGATCACCCAAAAACCCAATCACATTGGGAATATCCTTAAGGATATGGGGGACTTCACCTGCCAAAACTGCTTCGATAAGAACATAACCGGGATAGAATATCCGTTCTTTACTCACCTTTTTACCGCTTCTAATCTGGTAAACCTTTTCGGTGGGAATAAGCACCTGTGAAACCATATCGCTTATTTTTGAGCGTTTGATTTCACTCTCGATGTATTCCTTCACCTTTTTTTCCTTCCCACCAATGGCACGTAGTACGTACCACCGCTTGACATTCTCTTCCATCGATTCCTGTTTCAAAACTTTAGTACAGCAATTTGTAAATGAATCCCATCACATTCTCAAAGGTAAAATCCATGAGGAATATGACCAGTGCAATCAAAAGGGAAGCAATCATGACAATTAATGCACTGGATTGAAGATCTTTCCACGTTGGCCACGTTACTTTGTGGACTAGCTCGGTGTAAACCTCCTGAAGGTATGTTTTAATTTTCATAGTAATTCACTGAGTTGCACGGGAGGAGCGACTCGAACGCCCGACACCTGGTTTTGGAGACCAGTGCTCTACCAACTGAGCTACACCCGTAAACTTTAGGGTTTTGGCTCAATAGAAGCCAAAACCCTAAAGGCATATCGTTTATTCAATAATCTCAATTACCTGACCGGCACCAACGGTTCTTCCACCCTCGCGGATAGCGAAACGCAATCCCTGGTTAATGGCCACGGGGTAGATGAGGTTAACGGTGATGGTCACGTTATCGCCGGGCATTACCATCTCAACGCCTTCGGGAAGTTTAATCTCGCCAGTAACGTCGAGTGTACGTAGGTAAAACTGGGGACGATAGTTGTTGTGGAATGGGGTATGACGTCCACCTTCCTCTTTCTTCAGGATATAAACCTCAGCCTTAAATGTGGTATGGGGTTTAATCGATCCGGGTTTTGCCAATACCTGACCACGCTTAATCTCCTTTTTATCAACTCCACGAAGAAGCAGACCCACGTTATCGCCAGCCTCACCTCTATCGAGAATTTTACGGAACATTTCAACACCCGTACATACGGTTTTACGCTTTTCAGCACCCAAACCAACGATTTCAAGCTCATCGCCGGTATTCACAACACCGGTTTCGATACGACCGGTGGCAACAGTACCACGACCAGTAATGGAGAAGATATCCTCTACCGGGAGCAGGAAGGGTTTCTCGTTATCGCGTGGGGGGATGGGGATATAGCTGTCAACAGCATCCATAAGTTCCATAACCTTATCCACCCATTTGGCCTCACCCTCGAGTGCGCCCAAAGCGGAACCCCTGATAACGGGAGTATTGTCTCCGTCAAACTGATAGAAGCTCAACAATTCGCGAACTTCCATCTCTACCAACTCGAGCATCTCCTCATCGTCAACCATGTCGCACTTGTTGAGGAAAACCACCAATTTTGGAACGTTTACCTGACGAGCAAGAAGGATGTGCTCACGGGTTTGGGGCATAGGACCATCGGTAGCAGCAACGACAATGATTGCGCCGTCCATCTGGGCAGCACCCGTTACCATGTTCTTTACATAGTCAGCGTGACCGGGGCAGTCAACGTGTGCATAGTGGCGGTTAGCCGTCTGGTACTCAACGTGAGAAGTGTTAATGGTAATACCTCTCTCCTTCTCCTCAGGAGCGTTGTCGATAGAATCGAATGTACGAAATTCGGACAATCCTTTTTCTGCCAGAATTTTAGTAATTGCAGCAGTCAACGTAGTTTTCCCGTGGTCAACGTGACCAATGGTTCCGATGTTAACGTGAGGTTTCGACCTATCAAATTTTTCTTTTGCCATAATTCCTGTTGTTTAGATTATTAGATTCCAGTTTAAGTAATTGTCAAGAAAAATTGAGCCAATGATGGGAATTGAACCCATGACCTCTTCCTTACCAAGGAAGCGCTCTACCCCTGAGCTACATCGGCTTTGAGTTTACGAATTGAGCGGGAGACGAGACTCGAACCCGCGACCCTCAGCTTGGAAGGCTGATGCTCTACCAACTGAGCTACTCCCGCCTTTAAAATCATAAACTTTTGTGGGGAGAGCAGGATTCGAACCTACGAAGGCATAAGCCAGCAGATTTACAGTCTGCCCCAGTTGGCCACTTTGGTATCTCCCCCAATCATTACAAAGAACAGAGAGCCGATGGAGGGATTCGAACCCCCGGCCAGCTGATTACAAATCAGCTGCTCTGGCCACTGAGCTACATCGGCAACTTGCTATAAATCCGAGTTCTATGAGCATCGACCCTTCCAAAATCGGTTGGCAAATGTATGAAAATTTTAATTACCTACCAAATAAAAATTTTTTTTTATTAAATATTTAGCCCCCTTAGGTCTATTCGTCCCAAGGGGGCTAATCTTTATCTGGAGTAAAACTTACAATCCCCTTTGTTTCTCCTTGTGTTTCTTAACCTGACGTTTTAACACATCAACACATTCATCTACACCCTCTTCAAACTTTCGGGCCTGCCTTTGAACAAAAAGATCATTACCGGGTATCAGCAACTTCACTTCAACCGTTTTATTTCCGGTGTCCTGAGCATTTTCGACCTTTAAAAAAACCTCGGCGCCAATAATGCCATCGTAAAACCGATGCAGCTTCTCCAACTTGTTATTGATAAAATCAATAAGCTTTTGATCAGCGTCGAATTTGATCGATTGAATTTTTACGTTCATAATTAGGTTCCTCCTCTTTTTGTTTGTTTATATTTAGATTCAGGCACGCGGATGTGCCCGTTGATAGGTCTCCTTTAGTTTTTGAACACTGGTGTGTGTATATATTTGTGTGGCAGACAGATTGGCATGCCCAAGCAACTCCTTAATGGCATTAATATCGGCCCCTCTATTCAACAAATGCGTTGCAAATGAATGCCGTAGCACATGTGGGCTTTTCTTTTCCAGCGACGTTACTGCAGAAAGGTATTTTTTCACTATACGGTAAAGCATCTCCGAGTATGGTTTTCCTCCTTTATTGGTCAATATTAAATATGAAACCCCATTGTCAGGGAAAAAATTCTCACGCTCTGCCATGTACGATTTTAGTATAAGTTCCAATTCAGGTACCAGAGGGATAATCCGTTCTTTCGACCCTTTGCCCATTACCTTAATACTTGATGCCCCCAGATCGATATTCTGTGTTTTCAATCCGGCCAACTCCGACACTCTGATTCCGGTAAAGTAAAAGAGCGAAATAACGGCCATGTCCCTTATACCAACAAATCCCTCGGGGAAAAGGTTTTTTCCAAAAAGATTATCGGCTTCTGATGGCTTAATGAATGCCGGGAGTTTTTTACTCATCCGGGGCGGAACGACACGCTGTAACGGATTGACGCTAATTATACCTGTTTTGTTTAAATACTTGTAAAAACCGCGGAGGGATGACAACTTGCGGTTAACAGAACGAGGGTCCATGCCCGCGGCTACCAGGTGCGACAGCCATGTTCGCACTGTCCTGTGGCTTATCCGGGCTATGCCATGGGAATTTGCTTCAATATGGCAAAATGAAAAAAACTGCTCCAAATCATCGCCGTAGGCACGGACGGTGTGAGCAGAATAATTCTTTTCGACCTGAAGGTATTTTAGGAAACGTGTCAGCATACTTTATGGATGCAATATAGTAAAAAAGCGGGCAAATCCCCAAAAAAAACAGGCAAATTTGCCTGATGCATCCAAAAAAAATGCTACTCCTCGGCCTGCTGGAGTTTCTGAATATAGATGGCTTTTTTCTTGTTCTCGCGACGCTGAATGGATGGTTTCACAAAAGCCTGACGGTAACGAAGTTCCTTCAACGTTCCGGTTTTTTCGAACTTACGCTTGAACTTTTTTAGGGCTCTCTCAATGTTTTCGCCTTCTTTAATGGGTACTATAATCATTACTTACTTTTTTTGTGAGTTGCAAAAGTAGATATTATCGACATTCTTTCCAAAAAAAAAATAATTATTTATTTGCTTACCAAAATAATTAATTGATTACCACGCGATTAACAAAACAACCACAGGCTAAACTGAAGAATTTTCATTATCGGCTAAAAGCGGGCCAGATAACCAACATGAATTTTTGCATCTTTTAAACTCAACCGTTGTCCAAATCCCTCACCAAGCGCATAGCTAATGTTGAGAATCCCACCGGCTGTCAATAGCTGCACTCCGACACCTGCTCCAAATGGATATGAAACTACTCGTTGGCCATTGCCATAATGCGAAACAAGGCCCACATCGTAAAACAGCGCTGTATTGATTGTCTGTTGCAAACGGAACTGCACTTCGATTGCGGCAACCGAGTAGCCGTTGGTAAGAATCGACTCCTGATTAAACCCCCTGAGTATCTGAGATCCCCCTATGCGGTACAGCTCATTATCTAAAAACCGGAAATCATTATTACCATCAACCATGGGAAACAGCCATCGGGCCTGCAGGGCTGAATGGAATACGGCGAACTCGCCGTAAATGGGGTAAAAAAAGCTAATAGCCCCCTCTGCCTCCCCCACCGATATTTTTTCTCTCCGCTCCACCGCCATTTGCGCATCGGCATTCCTTACCCCAACGCTCATGGCAGTTTGTGCCCAAAAATATTTGGAATGAAAAATATCCTCGTTCAACATCCCCGTAGCGAAAGACAGTCTATAAAAATTTGCATTAAAATTTCCATAGCCACCATGGGTTGCAGTGGCAATGGCAGAAGACTTGCGATGCTCAAACCCAACGCCTAATCTACTCCCGTTGGTAAAATAGAAATCTAACATCATTTCGGGGTTGATGCTAATATAGGTCGTATCGCGCCTGTAGAGGTTGAACCGACCACTAATACCGAGGTTTGTACCAAGAACATATGGCCATTGAGTTTGCATGTCGAGCCTCTGGGTCCGTTCGCCCGGAGCCTGCCACTTAATTGAATTGCGTTCTCCGTTCCGAAAGGTATTGCGCAGGTCGAGATGTAAGTCTCCGGTCAACCTAACGCCTGAAATCCCTTTACCTTCCGATTGCAATCCAAGCAAAAACGAAAACCGATTTGATCTCCGGTTGGTAACATAGGTGTATATTCGGGCTTTTCCGGGAATAAATTCCACCTCACTGGGCCGAATAATGGACAAATAGCCAAGCGACTGCATTCTTGTGTCGTAAGAACTAAAGTTCGCCTCATCGTAGGGCCGGCCCATTCGAAAACCAAGAAAAGTTTTCAGAAATCGGTACGAAATCTTAGCATCACCCTTTATATATAAGGTATCCAATACGATTAGCGGACCCTTTTCAACGTTTAACACAACAGATAACAAGGAGTTATCCCACTGCGCATTGTCGTACTTTATTGTTGCAAAGGGGTATCCATTGTTTTCATGCCAATGCAATATTCTGTTGTTAAGGGCTGCAAACTGAAAAGGACTAAGCGTACCTCCCGAGATACTCATGGTATTAACACCTGTGTTGGCAAGCCAACTTTGGGTAATGCTATCGGTAGAAATAGCCCCCCATCGGTATTTGTTGCCCCTTTGGCCAAAGCCTATCGGTGGGTTACTACCGTAATGTATCGAATCAATTCGTGCCTCAAGGTAGCCCTGCTTTTGTATATCCGTAAGGCAACGCCGAAACGACAACCGTATGGATAATGAATCGCCTGTTTTTACAGGTACTTTGCACTTCTCTTCTACCCCGTCGGCAGTAAAGACAATCTTACCTACCCCCTTTTGAGCCAAGGCGTTAGGTAAGCAAATGTAGAATAGCAATAACAAGATAAGGCAATGGCGTGGCACCCTTTGATCTATATTTAATGTACCCTTAAAAATAACCAAATAATCTCTCTGCGGGAAGCAAAGCTTACAAGCCTATTAAGAAATCAGCGTTGACCGTAACGGAGATAATCCGCTACTCTTCGTTATTCATAAACCCCTGCTCGGCAAGCACTTTGAGCAACCCAACGGAAAACGCCAGGTTGTCCTTTTTAGTGTAACGATTATCGGTGAATATTTGTGCCAAGGTTTCTTTCTTATTCTCCTCTAACAACTTTTGGGTTGAAAGCAGCGCTTCTTTTGCTGCATAAATCTGATCAATGTCGCCCGAAGAATAATCCTGATATATCTCCTGGTGGATAACAGAGGCCAGAGGAAGACGATCGGTCAGATCGGGCCATTCGTCGGGATAGCCAACCACAACGGTAGTAACCGGGACAACCCCTTTGGGGATTTTTAATACTTCGATGATTTTTGCTGCAGTGTAGGTTGTGGTTCCCAGATAACAGATACCCAAGCCATTCATTTCGGCGGCAATGCACACATTCTGAGCCACCAAAAGTGCATCAATAGCTGCGGTGAAGAACGACAGAAAATTATCGTATCCCGGAATGGCATTACGCTGAAGGCACCACTTGTTGAAGCGGTTAAAATCGGCGCAAAAGGTCAGGACAACAGGTGCCTGCATCACCATGTCCTGATTGAAATGGCATGGCATAAGCTGCTGCTTAACCTCCGGGCTTTTTGTCACAATGATGCTGTAAACCTGCATATTGCCGGTGGTTGAAGCACGAGTACCGGCGTTCAGGATGTCGTTTAGCAACCCCTCATCTATGGGATCGCTTTTGAATTTCCTTATGGAGCGATGGTTTAGAATAGCATTCATATAACAATGGAATAAACTTATATAAGGCAAAGGAAACCCATTTATTCAAATAGTCTCCAATTAAACTTGGTGTTTTTGAGCAGGAATACAAAAAGCATCGGAAAAAACGCACATAAGATGCTCATTTCCACGAAGACACCCAATCTGTAAATACGGGAGAATGGTTTGTCTCACTCCCAATCTATCATCAGCAGAATTAAAAGAAGGAAAAAGGGTTACTTATCCGATCATTACAGCTTTTCTGCCGTATCCTTCTCGATGAGGTACTGGTTTCGATCGGCCGAGCTGCGTGAAACCAACTCGCCGATGAAGCCTGCCATGAAGAATTGTACGCCAATAATGGCAATTACCAGAGCTATGTAGAAAAGGGGCTGATCGGTTACAGGTCTGTACTTGAGATGATGGGCTTGTGCCCAAATTTTACTGGCAATCAGCCATATGGCGATTAAACCCCCGGAGAGGAACATCAATGAGCCTAAGGTCCCAAAAAAGTGCATGGGGCGCTTCCCAAACCGCGACACAAAGGTTACAGACATTAGATCGAGGAAACCATTGATATACCGCTCCCATCCGAATTTTGAAGAGCCAAATTTTCGCTCCTGGTGCTGAACTACTTTTTCGCCTATCCTTTTAAATCCGGCTTGTCTGGCCAAAACCGGAATGTAGCGGTGCATCTCGCCGTAAACCTCGATACTTTTCACCACATTTCGGTGGTAGGCTTTAAGGCCGCAGTTCATGTCATGAAGTTTTATTCCGGTTATGCAGCGCACGGTGAAGTTGTACATCTTACTGGGCAGTCTCTTAGAGAAAAAGGGATCGCGACGTTTCTTTTTCCATCCCGAAACCAAATCGTAACCGTCATTTTTAATCATCCGGTAGAGTTCGGGGATCTCCTCGGGGCTATCCTGCATGTCGGCATCCATGGTTATAACCACTTCCCCTTGTGCGGCTGCAAATCCCACCTGCAGTGCAGCCGATTTGCCATAGTTGCGACGAAATTTTATCCCCCGCACCATCGGATATTTCCATATGAACCCTTCTATGGTTTGCCAACTTGAATCGTTACTGCCATCGTCAACCAGGATCACCTCATAGGTTGTTCCCTGTACATCCATCACCCTGGATATCCATTCCATGAGGTGGGGAAGCGATTCCTCCTCGTTGTAAAGGGGTATTACGATAGAAATATCCATTCAGTACTAACTACTTAGCTGTTATGGTTTTTATTAATCAAATAAGGGTTTCTCTTTTTTAATGAAAGCCGAAGTAATCAGCGAAAAGAAAGTACCCATGAGTACAAAGCCAAATATTGACGAGAACATCAATAGCAACGGGGTTTGCATTTTACTTACCATTTTCATGGCCATCTCAACCTGATCTTCGCTCATACCCTTCTCAAGGTACATTTCCTCAACGGCTTTCATCATGTTAGCCATATAGTCGGGGTCTATGAAGGTCACCAGCAGGTAGAAAAAGAAACCAAAGATTATGGAAGCAAAGAGAGAAATCAGCACACCAAAGCCTACGGCTTTTCCATAGGAAATAGAGCCACCAAGCACATCATCGCGAAACTTTTTCGTGCCGTAAAAAATAACTCCAATAAAAAATGCATAGTTCAGAATGGAGACCCATGCCGGAGAATTGTATATGTCCATAATATACTGAATCAGGCTCAGAGCGATGAGGGCCAGCCCAAGGATTAAACCATAGTTCATTGAACTTCTCAAAGAGGCATTCTTATTTTCCATAGCGTATATTAATTAAAAAACAACGTTGATTGATTTTGTAAAAGTAATGATAAATTTTTTAAAGCGGCAATTTGTTCGTACCTTTGCAGCCGGGTAAGTCTTATACGACCAGCTCCCACTCAATCCCCCCAGGGTCGGAAGGCAGCAAGGGTAGGTGGTTGTAGCGGTGCGATATAAGTAACTTACCCACTTTTTATTTTCACTGCCTAATTAAAGAACTTTCCTACCTTATTAATGGCTGAAGGTAAAGCAAATACCACCACCCTGTCGTAGGCCTTAATCTCGGAATTTCCCACGGTGATATAGCTCGTTTCGCCGCTGACCACGCCTCCAATTATGGCATCCTTTGGAAAGTTGATATCTTTGATCTTTCCTTTTGTAATGGGAGAATTGGGTTTTACTATAAATTCCATTACCTCAGCATCGGTTCCGGTAAGGCACTTCACGCTCGACACCTCTGTGGTCATAGTGTAGCGAAATATCCGGCTGGCAGTAATCAACTTCTTATTGATCACCGTATCGATTCCCATACCCTCGGCCAGTTGGATATAGTCTAAGTTTTCCACCTCGGCAATGGTCTTGCCAACGCCCATCTGTTTGGCAACCAGGCAAGCCAAAATATTTGTTTCGGAATTACCGGTTACCGCCACAAAGGCATCCATATACTCTAACCCCTCCTGCTTCAGCAGCTCGGTATCCCTACCATCGCCATGGATCACCAATGCATTTTTGAAATACAATGCCAAGCGGGTGCTTTTTTCCTTATCGTAGTCAATTAGTTTGACATTCACATCCTTTTCAAGCTCTGATGCAATACGAACTCCTATCCGACTACCACCAAGGATCATCAGGTTGTTAACCTCTATGTTGGTTTTTCCCGAATACTTCAGCATATCCCTGATTCCCTTCTGGTTGGTGATAACGTACACGATGTCGTTAACCCGAAAAGTATCATTCCCGCGTGGAATAATGGTTTCGCCATCCCTAGTTATGGCCACAGCCCTAAACTGCAACCTCTCGTTCCTTTTGGTAACCTGTACAAGGGATTGATCTATTACGGGGGCATCCTCATCCAGTTTAATCACTGCCAGCGAAAGTTTGCCTCCCGAAAAATCAACAAACTCGGCCGATCCGGTTTGCCCGAGTATGCCTATTACCTCCCTGGCGGCCAATTTTTCAGGATATATCAACGAATCGATTCCAAGGTTGAGGAATATGTCCTTATTGCTGGGCAACATGTACTCATTATTATCTATTCGGGAAATAACTTTTTTTGCCCCGAGGCGCTTGGCCAAAGTTGCGCTGATGATATTGGCCTCCTCAAAATGGGTAACCGCCACAAACAAATCGGCCTTATTAACATTAGCCTCCTTGAGCGCAGCGAAAGAAGCTGCCGACCCCTCTACTGTCAACACATCGATGTTGGACGCAAGCTGGGCCAATTTTTCTGAATCGGGGTCGATGACAATAATATCATGATACTCATAGGATAGCATTCTGGCTAAATGCGAACCCACCTCTCCTGCTCCGGCAATAATAATTCTCATTTAAACCAATTTTAAAATTATGGTGCAAAGTAAATTCAAAAGCAAATTAATTATTCAAAGTTAGGGCAAAATATCTACCATGGTCATGTTTTTTTGGCATCATTCTCCATATTTAATATGAAAGCACCCTGTTTTTCAACAAAATGGAACGGAATCCCCTTCTGCAAGAGTAAATATGCTATGTCATCGTGTTTCCACGGAGGGATTGAACTGTCGATTACAATTTGCTTGGGGTGAAATAGTTGCAATATCTTAGCCAAATCAGCCTTTGATTTGTTGCTTATTAAAAGTAAATCCACTGCCATGGGATTAGCAGCATTCATATCGTTCAACGAGTTACCAATAGGAATAAATATTGAACTTCCTGCAAAACTTACCCACAAACCATAGCGGCTGTTGAGTACTGACAGGCCGTTGTCGTACCCGTCCGATGCGTTCTCGAATCCAATATGAGTCATCTTTTTGCCCCTGAATAGCCCTTTTTTATTCATATACCCTTCGAGATTGAATGCATATTGATCCCACGGATTTTCTGAAAGCCCATCATGGAGCAGTGTAAAAACTTCTCCCCGGGTAAACCCTATCACACTCTTTTGCTTAACGCAAAAAACCACCATTTCCTGCTGTCTATCGCGCTGAATATGGGAATAACCATTTTCAACAAAAAACAGCAAAACGCAGATAAAAAAACCCATCAGCACTGCATAGCGTTTAGATTCCAGGAAAACTGCCAAGAGAACAACGGCCAAAATGACAACAACTGTTTGGGATGGGGTAATGGACAAACCCGTGGTAACGGAGTGGGGCAATGAGTCGGTAAATTTTACCAGCATATTCAACACCAGCAAGGTTTTATCAAGCAGCCAGCCCACTCCGGCAGCAACAAAGGGTAATGGCGCAACTAGGATAAGCCCCACGGAAAGGTACAGTACAATGGACGCCAGTGGAATGGCGTAGAGGTTGGTGAAAATAAAGTAGTTGGGAAACTGGTGAAAATAATAGATGCTTATGGCAAAAGTGCCAATTTGAGCGGCAGCCGATACGGCCACCAAGGCCCAAATCTTATCGAGCCAACGGTTTTTCACATATAGCAAACCGTAGATATGCGGGTAAAAGAAAACGATGGACATAACAGCAAAGTACGAAAGCAGAAATCCTACCTCGGTAATCAGCATGGGGTTTATGGCAAGAATCACAAAGGCCGATGCGCTGAGCGTATTGTAAATATTTGTCTTTCGGCTAAAGGCGGTACCCGCAACAACAAGCGTGAACATTAGTGTAGCCCGGATTACCGATGGCGAGAAACCGGTGAAAATGGCAAAAAACCATAGAAGGCCAATGATAATGAAAGATTTTACAACCCTACCCCGCCTAATACGTCCCAAAAAGAAAAGGAAGGCAGAGATAGTTGCGTAGAATATCCCCACATGCAGTCCCGATACTGCCAGAATGTGCATGGCACCAGATGTGGAAAAAACCCGTTTGGTTTCATCGTCCAGCAAACTTTTATAGCCCATGGTAAGCGCCGACAGAACCGCCAGATTCCCTCCGCCAATTCCAACACTCTCGTAAAGATTTAGAAGAATACCCCGCAACCTGTAGGCAAATGAGATTAGCGGATTGACATCAATGCCGGTGACGAGCCATTCTCCGCTCTGTATGAAAGCCGTTCGGTATATCCCCTTTTTCGCCAAGTAGTCACGGTAATCAAACTGATAAGGGTTTAAGGCTTCGGGAATGGCTGAAAAGGATGATCTGGCGGCCACTATGGAACCGTACCGGAGTGTGGCCATGAGGGTATCTTTGGATGAGAAGTAAAGCATTACCCGTTCGCCAATGGGTATCCATACATTGTCGATACGCTGCCACTCCACCTCACCAAGAGTTCGATAGTTGGACGCCCGCTCTTCAACCGGCTCTAAAAGCCGGATAATAACCTCTTGATTTTTACCCTCCTTGATTACGCTCGAACCTTTATGATTTGAAGTACAAACAATGCCAGCCAAAAAGAGGAATGCCATCACCACAACGCCTGTTACCCAACGATGCTGCCATTTTGAAGAAAAAAATAATGATGCCATGTATAGCAGAAACAACACTACTAATAATAGGGAGAGGTGTAGTTGCGAAAATGGGATGCCAAACGACAGCCCCATAACAATCCCAGATATGTATGGTACTAAGAGCCGAAAGAATGGCACTTGACGGGTAAACTTTTCGTCAGCCATAGTTTTTGGGATTTGCCATACTAAGTAAACAAAAGTTTTTGATTTTTACAAACTTAACAAAGCAAGGACTTTTCCCTGTCCATTCCGCTGAATCAGATTAAAAAGTAGCCTTTCCAATTAACCAATACTGAATTAACCCCTTCGTGCCAGTATGCATATCGTAAGACGCAAGTAATTGAAATAAAAAAACCCCGGTTGCCCGGGGTTCTTTTAAGTTCATACTTTTGAGTATTAGTACCTGTTCTTAATCATCTTCCTTACTGCCCTTTCTCCCCTGGCGTTTTCAATGCTGATCAGGTAAACGCCAAATGGCAGATTGTCAGTCGATATCGACAGCCTATCCTCGCTGTTGACAGGAATACTCATCAACTGCTGACCCATCAGGTTGAATATATTGACACGTACAACATCGTGTGCATTGTCAATCCAAATGGTATGGATAAAGGGATTGGGGTATGTATTGATATTAGCACCCCATGCAATGGTATTGACAGAGGTTACAGACACATCGTCCACGCTGCGCGGGAGAACTTTATACTCCTCGTAGCTGTAGTGAGCTATTCCAATAATATCATACCTTACATGGAGACTGAGAGGTGCCGAGTAGATGTCATCGTCAATCAGGGTTGGGCCTGAGCCATCATCCACTCTCTTCTGTCCAAAGCCCACATTGGCATCGATACATTCAGCATTAGTCAACTTAACCAGAACACTCTCCCAAGATTCGCCATTCACGTCGTATGTACTAACCTCAAAGGGTTCCGGTAGTTCATTACCCTGCGATATGACCACAAATTCAACTTGTACTCCCGACTGCGAGTCGAATGTCAGCTCGGTAAGGCCGTAGTACTCTTTAATCATACCCGACACTACAACATAATCGCCAATGGACGGAGCTATAGAAACTAAATTCTTATCATAGACATAGAGGCCATTCCAAGCACCCACACCGTCCTGGATAAAGAATCCCTGGAACTCACCACCCGGGGCATTGTAGTGTAATGCAGTAACAATACCACTCGTTGTAATCGCCTGTCCGGCAAACGGGCTATTGCCGCTTTCATCCTCAGTAAACTGGATATCGTGAATTGGGGTAAGATCAATAGTGGTTATGGTGACAGTCCAGATCTTTTGGGTTACCCCATCCTGAGCAGTTACCGTGTATTGAACAGGCTGGCTGAAATCCTGTGCCACTCCGCTTGCCGGATCAATGGTAGCTCCCAGCGAAATGGTAATTTGTGGAACTAAAGCAGTCAGGTCGGTTCCGGGCATAACCCGTAGCACTACCGTGGCATTCTGCGAGTTGATTACCTCCTCACTGGCCTGACCTTCTACAGTAAAGCTGAGAATCTCGGCCTCAGTGCTGACAGCAGCTTCGGTTATGGTTACAGTCCATTCTCTCTCGGTTTCGCCATCCTCGGCAACAATGGTATAAACAACCGGGTTGGTAAAATCCACAACGCTGGTTCCCGAGACTTGCTCTTCCCCGTTGATGTATGCTGTGGCACCGGCCGACAGGGTGAATTCGGGAACTATGGCATCGAGGCCAGAACCATGCAGCACCTCCAGAGTTACAGTAGCATTTTCAGTATCAATAACAGCAGGAGCCATTTGGTACTCAACGCTAAAGGCAATGATATCTGCCTCCTGGCTCAGGCCATAGAAATGCCAGCCTAAGTAATCAAATGTATTTATTGGGTACACAATCCATTCGCTATCGTCGGCATTGGTTCCGGCCGAAGCTGCCCAATCGGTATTGCCGGTGAGTACTGAACTCTTACGTACAATGGTATGATCAACTGCAGCTCCGGTTACTCCCGCCACATCGATATTGGCATCGCTGTCAGGATCGCCAAACACATCGATGATGTAGTAATCGGTCCCGTTATCGGTTCTCTCGATGGCCCTGGCATCATTTCCGTTGAAGTGAACAACGCTGGGATAGGCAAGTACCTCATCGGCATTGGCCGGATCGAAGAGGGTTGGCGCAATGGCATCGGTAATGATTACCCACACGTCGTTGGCAGCCAAAACTGCTCCTTGGGGGAAGTAGTGGTAATATTCCCATCCTCCACCGTTGGTAGCCTGTGCAATACGGTAATTATCAAGGCTTACGGGGATACCCGTGGGGTTGTAAATCTCCAAAGCCTTATTATTACCCGAACCCTCTATGTACTCGCTGATAAACAGGTCGGTATCGGGTTCGTCCATGGTGGTGAAGTGCCACTGCAAAGCACCTGACTTTGTAATGGCCGGCGAGGGATTGCCATACATATCCTCAAACACGCCCTCCACAGCATCGATGTAATACTCCGTTGTAAATTCCAGATTTGCAACAGGCAATGTGACCGTACCGTCATCTATGGTGAAATCCTGCGATGTAACAGCAAGAGCCTGACTGTCGTCACTCATTTTTCGAATGATGAACTGCCCTGTACCATCGGTAATGAGCTCATCAAAGCCAATGCTTAAGGCAAATATGATGGATACCCCGGTGGCCTCATGAGCAGGATACCTGCTCACTATGCTTGGCATCAACTCATCGATAATGGTTATTGTCGTTGCTGTCTGATCGTAGAATGTGGGATCAATGGCATCGCTCACGCGGATATGGAAACTTCCCTGCACACCATTTTCAATGGTTACCGTATAGGTACCGTTGGCTGCCGGTATGGGTCCTTCATCATTGATCAGATGCAGTGGCTCTCCATCGGCATCGCACACCCAAAGGTTAACGTTGGCAATGTTTTCAGAGTTCCATGTAATGGTCAGCTCATCACCTGCATGGAAAGTTTCGCCGCCAAGCGGTGAGGTAAGTTCCAACACGCGCTCATCAATTACCACGGTAACCTTGTAGTACATGGTTGTGGTACCATCCTCGGCCTTAACGGTTGCCAGCACCACATCGCCATTGGCAAAAGTTTGCGTTGCGAAGTCGGCCTCATCTATAATGGTACCGTTTATGGCTACTGTTACAGTGGCATTGGCATCAGTTGGTATTGCCTCTATGCCTACGAAACCTGTAAAGTCGTCAACGTACAGGATTGCCCCTGCGTCTGCCACCGGATCATTGACTACAACACCCAGTAACTGTAGGGCGTCCTCTCCACCCAGTGTGAAAGTAGCCAATGTGGCAACGCCGGATGGCAATTCGGTGGTAAACGTAGCGCTCTTCGTATCGGTAGCGTTATCGTTCTCATCCTCAACGGGCGACAGGGTAATCGTGTACTCCTCACCCTTGAGCAATAGCGCATTGGGAACAATGGTAATCAACGTTTTTGCTTCGTTAATGGTGGCTGTGAAGCCAACGGGATCGGTACCATCAGTGAAACTGATAAGCCCTGCCACATTGTCGTTGGTAATCTCACTGTTATCCAGATTGCGAACGGGTTTGCTGAACGAAATGATGGGCTGTACATTGACGGGTACATCCACGGCACCGTTGGCCGGATTGAACATAACAATGGGCGGAAGATTACCCTGATCAGCAGTTCCAACTACCTTGATATTGTCAATCCTATTGTTACCTGCTTCCGTAGATGCTCCGGTCAGGGTAATCCTCACGGCAAAGTTGGGATTATTCCCTACGCCCTCTACTCCTGCAAAATCAATATCCACCAGCTGATTTACCAACCAGTCGTTTGTAAAGGCAGAAATATCAAAGGTCTCTTTAACTATCCAGTCTGTTCCGTTGATGGTGTACTCAACCTGCTGGTGAGTAAAGCCGGTGCCTGTTCGGCGTGTGGGGTATGAAACACGAATGTCATCGTAACCTTCGGTAGAGACAGATAGTATGAAGTACTTACCGTTGTTTTCCTGGTCAGTTCCTCCACGCGGAGCGAAGCTTCCGCCATTCTCCTCTCCCTCAACACCGTTGATAGTGGTACCGGCAAATGAGTAGGCCTGAGTAAAAGTATATGTTAACACTCCTTCTCCCAACGTCGATGCAATGGGCTGCTCCCAGTTCTGATTATTCCCGGGCACATTGCTGTTAAAATTCCAGTAGGCAATGAGCTCCGGTTCTTGAGGCAATTGCTCCATTTCCACCTCAACAGACTGATCTTCCATTACATCATCCACAGTACCCTGGGCAGTTACATAACCCGCTGCAGTAACAGTGTAGTTGTATGATTCGCCGGCACCCACCTCAAACTGGTTTGCTCCCTGCGGAAGGACAACTGCTGAACTTTCGTTCTGGTTAAGCGGAACAACGGTTACCGTTGCGCCGGGAATGGGGTTACCCTCTCCGTCAACCACATCGAAGGATAGCAGGAAGGTTTTCAATTTGAATACAAAGGCGATTTCAGAGGGATTGCCCACGTTGAATACCACCCTACCCAGAGAGGTTTCACCGGTGATGTAGTCACCCTCCCTGCCTGCACCCTTGGCGGGCGAATTGTCAATATAAATCACCAGAGTAGCAGTTTCGCCATTATCGTTAATAACCTGCCAGAAGGGTTCGCCATTAACTTCAGGGGGCAAGGGAGCCCAAACTCCATTAGCAAAAGCTTCAATGGCTGACACCTCCGATGCATCATTCCATGTTATCTCTATTTCCACGGGATCGTTGGGCCAGTTGTCGTAAAACTCAACCTCATCGGTATCAAGAGTGGCGCTGATAATCTGAACATCGGTAAGGGTAACCTTGTAGTAGATGGTCGTGGTGCCATTCTCAGCCACAACGGTGGCCACCACCACATCGCCATTGGCAAGAGGTTGTGTTTCGTAATCAGCCTCATCCACCGGAGTGCCATTGATGGTAATGGTTACTGTGGCATTGGCATCGGTTGGAGTAACCACTATTCCCGCAAAGTCTTCAAATTCGGGAACATAGAGCGAGGCTCCAGCATCGGCCTCGGGGTCATTCACCTGAATTCCGTATAGAATCAGCACATCTTCACCGCCCAGTGTAAAGGTAGCCAACGTGGCGTTGGTAGATGGCAATTCGGTGGTAAACGTAGCGCTCTTCGTATCGGTAGCGTTATCGTTCTCATCCTCAACGGGTGCAAGGGTAATGGTGTAGGCAACACCCTTGAGCAGCAGCGCATCGGGGGTAATGGTAATCAACGTTTTTGCTTCGTTAATGGTGGCCGTGAAGCCAACAGGATCGCTGCCATCGGTGAAGCCGATAAGCCCTGCCACATTGCCATTGGTAATCTCACTATCGTCGAGATTGCGAACGGGTTTGCTAAACGTAATGGTAGGCTCCACATTAACAGGCACTTCTTCTGCTCCGTTAGTTGGATTGAAAGTTACCTGAGGTGGTAAGTGTCCTGCAGGCTCACCCGTAATAATAATGTCATCAATACGGTTGGTACCAGCAACAGCAACGGTTCCTCCGTTTACAGATACCTCGGTTGTATTAACCCAGCGCAGGAACAGCTGAGTCTGATTGTTGCACTCTGCAGGTAGTTCTGCATTGCTCACCACACCAGAGGTGAAGTTGTTGGCAACCACAATATCTTCTACCGCATCTACCCAATCATTGCCATTGAGCGAATACTGAATGCTAAAATCGCGCGGGCCGGTGTTGCTTCCCCTCTGAACCGAACTTACCCTAATGGCTTTATATCCGCTTGTGGAAACAACCACCTGCCAATACTTGTTGAACGGTTCGCCATCCCATGTAGTGCTGTTAGGTGCTAATCCGGCACCTGGATTTCCTTGTACCCATGCAGTAAACAATGCTCCCACAATGGATATTGTTCCATTTCCCTCATCGGGTGTGTAGAGCGAAATATCGTTTCCTCCATTGGTAACGGCTTCTCGCTTGGCTTCATTTTCGAAATCCCAACGAGCTATCACCTCTCTTGTATCAACGTTAAGAACTACATCGATGAGCTTATCTGCCACAACATCCTCCTCAATTCCCTGGTACTCTTCGTAACCCGCTGCCGTAACGGTATAGTTGTAAGATTGGCTTGCGCCCACATTGAACTGATTTGCTCCCAGCGGAATGACAACTGCTGCGTCTTCGTCTGGATCGACAGGCTCAACGTTTACCGCTGCTCCGGGAATGGGGTTACCCTCTCCGTCAACCACATCGAAGGTTAGCATGAAGGTTTTCAACTTGAATATAAAGGTGATTTCTGAGGGGTTGCCCACATTGAACACCACCCTGCCTAGTGAAGTTTCTCCTGTATAGAAGTCGGCTTCTTTGCCTGCATATCCCTTACTGGGCGAATTGTCAATGTAAATCACAAGGGTTGCCGTTTCTCCATTATCGTTGATAACCTCCCAGAAGGTTTCATCATTGACAATGGGCGGCATGGGGTACCAGGCACCCTCGACGAAAGCCTGAAGCGATACTACTTCCGTGGCGTCGTTCCAGGTGATTTGTATTTCCACAGGATCGTTGGGCCAGTTTTCGTAGAACTCAACCTCATCAGTGTCGAGAGTAGCGTTTATAATCAGAACATCGGTGAGGGTAACCTTATAGTATATGGTCGTGGTGCCATTCTCAGCCACAACTGTGGCAACCACCACATCGTCATTGGCAAAAGTCTGTGTTCCGTAATCAGCCTCATCCACAGTGGCGCCATTGATGGTAATGGTTACGGTGGCGTTGGCATCGGTTGGAGTAACCACTATACCCGTGAAGTCATCAAAATCGGGAACATATAGCGAGGCACCCTCATCGGTTTCGGGGTCGTTAACCTGAATTCCGTAAAGTTCCAGCACATCCTCGCCACCCAATTCAAAGGTTGCAAGAGTGGCGTCATTGCTTTTAACAATGAAGTCGTTGAGATCGCGGGGAACCAATTGGTAGTTTGCATTGTACTGAATAATAACCCCGGTAACATCGAAACTAACTTCGGGAATTGAAGTGCCTATATAATCGACATTGTGAAAGTCGGTGCGCAGCACCATGGTGTTGGTTCCGTCAGTAAGGGTGTAGTTAACTCCATTAGCAAAAGTTCCTGATTGAACAATGGAAACATCCTCCAGGTGTACCAACATGGCCTGTTGGTTGGTACCTATGGCATCTATTGTCATGGATGTTGGTACAACAGCATTCCCTGTACTAACAGGGTCGCCGGGGTTGGCCAATGGTACAATCCTCATCATATTATTGGCAACGGTCTTGCGCCCAACGAGGCCTGTCATGGCATCGCCCACGTTGTAAACCGAAGTGATGACTCCACCGGTATCAAAAATAAGTATGCCCGAGTTGTCATCCTCAATGAACTTACGGTTGTTGAATGCATCGGTGGCGGTTACCAGTGCCGTTCCATCGAACCGGAACTCGTCATTGGTGGCATACCCCCTTACATCGTCAATGCTGTTGGCCACAGCACGAATGGTGAAGTTTCCGGTTTCGGCATGGGGTTCTCCATCCACCTGATCGGAGATCCTTAACCTGTACTGTGTTCCAAAGACAACATTGACAGGAATCTGAATTAAATACGATCCATCGGTAGCCGGAACCGTTGCCAGCTGATCCCAATCCCAAGTACCTTCGTTGAGGCGGAATACCTCAATCCTAACATTATCAATATTGGCTGAAGTCCACGTAATCTCCACCTGCTCACCGGCATAGTACGGACCGGTGTGGGTGCTGGTAAGATCAATGGCTTGGGCAGTGGCAGCAGCGGTAGTAAATGTTGCCGAGGCGGGGGCATCCATCGCGTTGCCCACCTCGTCCTGAACCGCAGCCATGGTGATGGTATATTCGGAATCGTATTCCAAATCGGCTGAGGGTACAATGGTAATCTTGTTGCCGGTAATGGTGGCGGTGAAAGTAACAGGGTTAGCCTCACCATCAACAAAAGTTATAAGCCCCTCAACGTTGGTATTGTCAACAGGGACACCAGTTGTTGTGAAGATGGGCTCGTTGGACGAAATAACGGGCTCCACATCAACGGGTACATCCACTGCGCCATGGGCGGGATTGAATGATATAATGGGAGGAAGATTATCCGTTGCAGCCATACCAACCACCCTGATGTTGTCAATCCTATTGTTTCCGCCCTCGGAAGATGCTCCCGTCAGGATAATCCTAACGGCAAAAGAGGGGTTATGCTCTACACCCTCTACCCCTGTAAAGTCAATCTCCACCATATGATCTGCAGACCAGCCGACATATTCAGAGATATCAATAGACTCCTTGAGTAGCCAATCAACGCCATTAATGGTATATTGCACCTCATGGTTCGAAAAGCCACTAGCTGTACGGGTAGTAGGATAAGAAATTTGAATATCCTCATAACCTACGGTGGAGAATGAAAGTATGAAGTACTCGCCGTTATTCTCCGATCCCACTCCACCACGCGGGCAGAAACTTCCTCCAGCCACTTCCCCAACAACACCATTGATGGTTGTCCCGGCAAATGAGTATGCCTGAGTGAAAGTGTAGGTTAACTCACCGTTGCCCAGGGTTGAGGCAATGGGTTGATTCCAGTTAGTATTTGAAGCGGGGGTGTTGTCGTTGAAGTTCCAGTAAACGAAAAGTTCAGGTTCCGGAACTATTTCATCAATGGTAACCGTAACCGTAACGCTCTGCGAGGGCATTTCGAAGGTGTACTCTTCACCCGCGGTTATGGTAGTTGTTGGGTAAACGGTTTCATCGGCACCCTTAACCTCAATGGATGAGAATTCCTTACCTGCTTCAATACCGGAAATGGTTACGGTAACCGTCGCCCCTTCAGGTGCTTCATCCACGGGATCTGTAACAACGGTTGCTGTACCTCCCACAACATCTGCAATAATAATGTCATAAACCGGAGGAGTATTGTCCACTACGGAAATAACAAATTCTCTGTGAATACCTATATTAAAACTAATTGTAAGGGTAACCTCATCGCCAGCATTCACACCCGTGAAATAATCCGGGAGGATGGCCAGAGTTGCCGTACTGCCATCAATATCGGTAACAGTGTAATCGGTATCGAGTACCAGATTGTCTGACCCGTCGTTAATGGAGGCAATGGCAGTGGCGTCGTTCCATGTGATAACGGTTTCCACGTTGTCGGGAGCGTATAGGTCGAAATCGGCTGCCAGCGGGTTGATGGTTGCGCTTTGCGCAATATTAACTGTAAATACAGAGGGGTCACCCACATCGAAAACAAGATCAAACCCCAGCTCATCGCCTTCGGATATCCCGTCAATGCCACTAATAAACGTATTGGAGATGCTCAACGTATTGCCTGCCAATGTATAATCCGTTCCCAACGACAGCTCATCGGAGTTAAGGAATACGGTAACACCAGTGGCATCATTCCATGTAATCGTGGTGGAAACATCGGCAGGATTATGCAGGTCGAACAGGGCAACAATCGGGTTGATGGTGGCATTGGTTATGACTGATTCAATCACCGTGATGGTGAATGTGGCAGGATCGCCGACATCGAAGTTGATGGTAAGCTCAACTTCATCGTTCTCATTCAATGTCAACCCATTCAAATATGCCTTGTTGATGGTCAGTACATTTCCGGCGATGCTGTACTCCGTTCCGGCGGTTAGCTCATCAACCCCGTTGAACACCGATACTACCTTGGTAGCCGCATACCAGGTTATGGTAGTGGTTACATCATCGGGATTGGTCAGGTCGAATTCGGCATTTTCCGGATCGATGGATGCACCGGCATCCTTATCGCCCCATAGATCGTTAATGGTGATGGGCTTATCAACAACCGTAATGCTGCGATTAATGCCGACACCCAGTTCTTCCGCTCCCGAAACTGTATTCCTGTAATATTTATACTCGTAGGTTCCGGCCTTTAGGTTCAGAGTAACGGAGTACCATGAGGCATCCTTTCCTCCTGTGGCGGTTAACTTCAGGTTGGCATTGTCCCCTGGTTCAACCCATGTTCCATAAATACCTCCAAAATTTCCCGAAATGTAAATATCCTCCATATCGGGATCGAACCCCTCGATAACGGAAACATCAACGTTGAAAGTTATGGGGTAAGGAGTCTCCTCGGTGGTAAATGAAACCGATTGAGTGGCAGTGCCCACATTATTGTCACCCTCCACGGGTGCCAATGTGATGGTGTAAACCGTCTCGTAGTCCAAAGCGGCATTGGGGGTAATGGTAATCAGGTCTTTTCCCTCGTTGATGGTGGCACCAAAGGCAACATCACCATCCAAAGCATCCTTAAAGGTTATCAGGCTTGCCACATTTTCATTGGTAATCTCGCTATCGTCAATATTCCGAATGGCCTTATCGAAAGTGATTGTTGGGTTTACTGTAACCGCCACATCGGTAGCGTTATTTAGTGGATCAAAAGTGGCTGCCGGTGGTTCTCCGATATTTTTTACCGCTTCTGCCCAAGTTTTAGCTATTCTGATTCCGTCAATTACTACTCCCTGAGAAGCATTGTATTGCCTTAAAGCCACGCTACCGGGGTTAATATCAGATTGGCCAGCATCGGTAAGTGGGCCAATGGTTGGCGTACCCGGTTCTTCTGTTGGCATACTGTCAAAAACAAACAGGCTAACAATGTCATTGGAAGCGCCCTCAACAATTTCATACTTTAAAACCAGTAAATATGTCGTACCCTTAGTATATGGAGAACCAGTAGTAGAAGTAGCAGTAATGGAACCCTTGCTTAGGCCAAAATTGAAATTGCTTCCGGATCCGCCATCCATGAAAACTCTACCTCTGAAAGTAGTTTCAATGGGATTAGGGCCAAGATGGAAAAAGTATCCACTATAAGTTGAGGTTACATTGGCCAAAAAGGCACAGTAAACAGTTCCGGAAGTTTGGGCAGTGAATGGTTTATTGACATCTTGTCCATTATTATCTACATTAGCCGCTCCACCAATATCGGAACCAGCATAGCCGGGAAAGACTAATCCGTCTGTTATATCTATTGCTTGGGTAACACCTCCACTATGATCCGACCATCCGTTATCTGTAAGAAGAGCTCCGATGGGGTAATCGAAATCTTCAACAATCACCGAACTTAGGGTAACGGAAACAGCAAGATCATCGTCGTTTACCGTGAAATTACGAGTCCAGTCAAAAAGGTTATCGGCAGTAACGGTGTACGTATAGCTGCCGTTGTACAAATCTATGGTTGTTTTCCCTGCGGCATTGGTTGCTGCCAACGGGGTACCTGCTACGGTTACAATGGCCCCCTCAATGGGATCAGTGCCATCGGTAACGGTGAATGTTACGGTGTATTGAATGGGTATTAACTCAAACTCAACGGTTACGTTGGAGGTCTCCTGCAGATTGTCAATGGAGAAATCGTTGGTTGTATTGCCTCCCACCGGAGTGCCATTCAAAACCCACTCCTTCACCTGATAACCGGCCTCGGGCGAAGCTGTAAAGTTGATCTTTTTACCGGCATCAACGAAATCGCCGCTGGTGATTGCAGCACCCCCGTCTATTTGGGCGGACAGGCTGCCATGGCCGCCCACCACGCTAAAGGTAACCTCATAAGTTACCGATGAGGCAATGGTGGTAAAGGTAATGCTTTGCAATTCTGTTGCGTTATCGTTTGCATCCTCAACCGGAGCAATGGCAAGGTAGTAAACCTGATCGTTGAGTAGGTCAGCGGCAGGGACAATGGTTATCACCTTTTTGGTTACATCAATGGTGGCATCGAAGGCAACATCTGTGCCCGAAGCGTCGTCGGTTTTAAAGGTAATTAAATCATCAACGTTGGAATCTGTAATCTCTGTATCATCAATATTACGGATTGCCTCATTGAAGGTTATGGTTGGGTTAACGTCAATAGCTACATTGGTAGCACCGCCCTCGGGGAGAAAAGTGGCTACTGGAGGGGCATCGTCGCCTCCTGAAATCTCAAATGCTGTAAATCTAACATTATCAAATCTATTATTTCCTGTTCCACTTGCAGCACTTACAATAACCTTAATATAAACCACCGGTTGGTTATCAATGGCAGTGATCGACGAAAAATCTACAGACTGCGTAGAGAATGAAGTAGCATTTCTGCCGGTTATTGTTGTGAAAGAATTAAATGCAATCCCATCAGTACTATAAAGCCATTCATGATTGGAAAATCCTGTATTGGTTCCGCGGGTAGAATATGAAAGATTTAAGCTTTCATACCCGGTAAGTGATATTTTAAAAACTATTCCTTTATTGTTAAAATTTGAACTAACATTTACCAGCGAGAGTGCGCCGGTTGCAGCGGTTACGCTGCAAAGATCAGTTACGGGAGCCACTCCACCGTAATAAACAACTGCACCAGAAGTGCCAAGCCAATTATCGGAGCCATTTGTGCCATCTGCATAAATAACTGAACTAGCAGCCATAATGCCACATTCTGCAGCCACATTTGCTGTTTCATTTCCTGTGGTTGTAGGGAATGTCCAACCTGCAATTGTTTCCTGCCCCCACCCCATATTGCTCCACAGGAGCATGGTGGCGGCCATAAGGGTTGTTGTGAGTAAACTTTTTAGTTTCATGGTAGAAAGATTTAGTTAGAATTATTTGAACATTTATTTTTTTGCGATTTTTTTCGGGATATAAATAGCCAAATGTTTGGGAATAAACGATTTTTAACAAAATTTTCCCGCCGCGAAAAAGCGGGAAAGGGTTGTCAAATTACAGCTAATTTTGGTTTGATGCAAGAAAATAAAACGGAAAAATGTAATAAAAATACTAGTTGGCTGATAGCAGGGAGGATAGAAAAGCGGGATGGGGGGATTAGATTAAGTCTTACATAAGCCTCGTAGAGGCGGAACTATGGTAGCAGCAGCAATACATAGTATGAAAATAAACCCCGTAGGGGTGGCATTATGATATACAATAAATAATACCGCCCTTACAGGGCTTTGATTTGCTAGATCCTTTTTTTCTACCATAATCGCGCCCCTAACGGGGCTTTTAGATAACTTCGGACAGGGGTTGCAGCGTATCTTTGGGGCGTAGCCCCAAAATCTTCGTAGAATGTCATAGAGGAACAGAACAACCAGGGGAGGTTCATAAGCAAACTCCGTAGTCCCGACATTGAAGATGTCGGGATGAAATTATGGTAGTAATGGAATTATACAAAACATTATTAAACCCCGTAGTCCCGACAATAAAGATGTCGGGATGATATTATAATGTCGCCCTTACAGGGCTTATTTTTTATCCGCTTTTTCTACCCCTCTCTCGATGGGTTGGGGCGGAGGGGTTAGGGGTGGTCAAACATTAGCCTCGTAGAGGCGGAACTATGGTAGAAGAGATACATAGCATGAAAATAAACCCCGTAGGGGTGGCATTATGATATACAATAAATAATACCGCCCTTACAGGGCTTTGATTTGCTAGATCCATTTTTCTACCATAATCGCGCCCCTAACGGGGCTTTTAGATAACTTCGGACAGGGGTTGCAGCGTATCTTTTGGGCGTAGCCCCAAAATCTTCGTAGAATGTCATAGAGGAACAGATCAACCAGGGGCGTTAGCCCTAAAATCTTCGTAGAATGCCATAAAGAAATTGAACAACAAGGGGCGTTAGCCCTGGAATCATTTATTTTTATTCAAGCGCATCCATGTGACTGCGCCACAATGTTAAGTTTTTGGGTTTCTAATGGGGCTGAAGCCCTTTTTTAGTTAGCTTTATTACCCGTCGGCTGACCCCGATGCTTCGGGGCGGCGGCAATGAATGCATTGAAAAAAATCAAAATATTTTGTAAATAGTTCAGGGGCTGAAGCCCCTGAATAAACTGAATCTGCAAGGAGCATCTGTTCCGGGCTTTAGCCCGGAAAGTAAAACACCATTATTATACAACACTTTTAAGGCAGTTCTATTGCCGTTGCCTTAAGGCAACGGCAATAGAAAACAAACAATGCATAGGCTTTAGCCTCATTAATGCGTCACTTACCCTCAAAGATTGACTTGGAGTCAAGCCTTGAGTTCCCCCCCCTTGGCACGGAATAAAAAAAACCCCGGTTGCCCGGGGTTTTACATGGCAAATCACACAAAATTAGTTCTTAACCATTCTGCGTACTACCTGCTCTCCATTCTCCAAATGGAATGAAACCAGGTAAACACCTCTATGAAGTGCGGCTGTACTGAGCATTTGCTCGTTTCCGGTGATATGAGCATTTAAAACCACCTGTCCGATAAGGTTGGTAATCACCACCCTGCTAACCCTGGCAGAAGAGGTAAAGCTGATAAACCCATCGAACGGGTTGGGGTACACGTTAAGGCGGGTGAGCGCATCGGTCTCAACTCCCACCAGCCTCATGGTTACCTCAACTTCAATATCGCTGCCCGATACGGTAAAAGTGCCTGTATAGTCAACGTAATCATCATGTGTAACCAGGAAACTGTAGGTACCATCGGCAAAAGTATGCGATGCAACACCCTCCTCATTGGTTGTGATGGAGCCATCCATCCCCTCTGCAGTAATAACGGCTCCTTCAATGGGCCCCGTCTTATCGCTTACCGTAAAGGTTACATTGAATATTCCTTCGTACTCAAAGTTGGCTGTTAGGGTTATATCGGCAGCAGGCATGGCAAACGAGTAGGGTGAATCGGTGCTGACCACATTACCCTCGTCATCGGTCCAATTCACAAACGTGTAACCCGAATTGGGAGTGGCAACAACCGTAATATTCTCACCCTGCGGGAATGAGCCTGCTCCCATAGCCGTTCCGGCATCTTCAGGATTAACCTCCAAACTCAAATTATACATCGTGGTGCTGTCTTCGACAAAGTGTGCAGCAATTTCAACATCATGGTTGGGCATGATGAACGTATAGGGATTATCCGAAGAAACTACCACACCGTCTATTCTCCAGTTTTGGAAAACATAGCCATAATAGGCTTCGGCGGTAAGAGTTACATCTTCGCCGGGCATATAATCATAACCACCATCAACCCAGCCTGCCCCCATGGGGACAATGGAAACGTTAACATCATAGCGTTCTTCGATTATGTTCATCATGAAAAATGCCGGGGCACCCGCATCGAACGAAACTATGGCAGTTGCGTAAACCACCTCCAGTTCTCTATTGTCATTCTTCGGCAATAGCTGCTTTTTATCCTCGTCAAAATATACCCTTAGGCGGGCAGTGCCATCGTTGTTGTCGGTTACGTCATAGAATGGCCATTCCATCTCCTGAGTCATCCAGTCCATAATGACAATGACATAAATGCCTGTTATCTCCGTGGCATCGTTCCATGTAACCTCAATGTCCTGATATGGCGGCATGCCATTGTAATAGGTAACCGACTGCGGATCGATGGTAGCATTGGTTACTCCGCTCTCAATGGCAGTAATGGTCAGCGTTTCCTCATCACCGGTATCGAACTGGATGGTAAGTTCCACCTCATCGCCAACGGCAGTAAGGTTATCGGCCAAAAAGCCATTGTGAATGTATAACCAGGCCCCTTCAGTAAAGTAATCATCGCTAATTATCAACGCATTACCCTCATGGGTAATGGAAGTTATTGCATTGGCATCTCTGTAGAAAACAATGGTAATCAAATCGTCAGGATTGGAAAAGTCGTAGAAAAGGTGATCGGGGTTAACGCCCGGACTGGTCGATTCCAGTATTACTATGCCAATCCATTCATTGTATCCCGAGCCAAATTCGACAATTAAATTGAATACCTGCATTGGTTGAGGATTCATAGCAAGGATAAAATCGCTGGCAATGGTCAGGATATTTCCATTGATGAAATAATCCTCATCCTCAACAAGCGTCACCGTTATGCCGTCTCCATCATCATCGTCATTAATATTTTCTATGGTACAGGTAATGCCCTCTATTGTAGTTTCACTTCCCCAGTTGATGTAAAACTCAACATCCTGCGGATTCTCAATGCCAAAAATCTGATAATCGGGATTAATTTCGGGATAATCCCAAGGCATAAACTCTACGGTTACATCAAGATCGCTCTGAAGATTATTGTAAAACAGAGTATTGGCATTGAAGTTGGGGACAATGGTACCGTTTATCTTCCACTCCTTCACTCCGTAGCCCCAGTTGGCATATGCGCGGAATTCTATATCCCACCCCTGGGTTACCTGTTGTCCACTGCCGATGTAGTTTCCACCTGCTTCGGCATACAAGTAACCAATTTCGCCTATTACGCTGTAGGTAACCGTGTACATTTGGGTTGTAGCCTGGAATACGGCTGTTAACTCTAAATCGTGGTCAGGCATCACAAACACGTATGGGTTATTGAGACTAACCACATTTCCATCACCATCTTCCCAGTGATCAAAATAGAATCCTACGAATGGATACGCCTGTAAATATACCTCTTCACCCACTATATAGTTACCGGTTCCATTAACCCAACCGCCATTTGCGGGCTCGATGGCAACATCCACATTAAAGAACTGCACCATTAAAGTCATCAGGAAATGAGCCGGAGCACCCACATCGAAAGAGATGCTCAATGATACATATGAGAAAATATCCTCTTTGGCATTTCCGGCATCGAATAGTTTGGCTTTATCATCATCCCCAATGATAATTCTCAGCAGTGCTGTTCCATCTCCATTATCGGTAACAGTGTAGTAGGGCCATTCGAACTGATCAACATTCCATCCGTCAATGGCGGTTACTAAGATTTCTGTAACCTCGGAGGCATCGTTCCAGGTTATGGTGATATCCTGGTACAAAGGTACTTCATTAACATAAGTAACCGATTGCGGGTCAATTGATGCATTCACCACATTGCTCTCCACGGTATTTATGCTAAGCATGGCCTCATCGCCCGTATCGAACGTAACGGTTAAGGTTACTTCATCATTAACAGACTGGAGAGCCTGACTTAAGTAAGAATTATGGATAAACAGCCATGTTCCGCTCAGCAAATAATCTTCCCCTTCCGTCAGGGTTGTCCCCCCCTGAGAAACAGACTCTATTGCACCGGCGCTTTGATATATAACTATGGTAAACAGGTCGCCGGGGTTGCTCAAATCGTATGTTAGTGTATTGGGTATTAAATGTGGTAATATACTTTCAACTACCACTATGTTAAACCATGCATAGCCCCACTCTCCAAATGCAGCAACAAAATTAAACCAATCGCCAGCTTCGGGGTATAGGGATTGCATAAAGCTGCCTGCAATGGTGAGCGTATTGCCATCAACAAAGTAATCGGTGCCCTCCTGCAGGGGTATTTCATTTTGATCATCTCCATCCCAATAATAGCAATAAATCTGGTTTATCTCGGACTCGCTCCCCCAGAAAATGGTAAAGTTTAAATCATTGGCCTCCTGTATGCCATAATACTGGGTGTCGGGAGTAATTTCCGGATTTTTATACTCCTGATTTACCCAAACCCAATAGTAATTGGTTGTGAATCCGTCCTCGGCGGTAACAGTAAAAAGGGCCCCATTACTGAAATCCATAGCGGTTGGGAACTGGTAATCTACTGTTGCCCCTTCGGATATGGTCATGGTGGGCGTGAGAGAAGTAATATCGGTATCCCACGCAATGGTTACCGCAATGTTAGCATAGTATATGTTCACTATCGCATTTGGATCCTCAAGAAATCCAAAGCTAAGAATATACGCATCGGAAGATTGGGTTTTTGACACTGTACCTTCCAATGGGGAAGTTGCAACAGGAGCAACAGCGTTGACCTGTTTCTTTTCTTCGGCTTTGGCAATGAATAACCCCATGCAAAGCGAGAAAAGGATTAAAAGGGTAAAGGTTTTTTTCATAATCGGTTGATTTTAGTTAATATACGGATTCTCAATTGTTTTAATTTAGAACATTTAAAAAATTGAAGCTATTCCGAACCCGTTGATGTAGCAAATCCTATTCCACAAATTAACTTTCTTTAACAATTTTCTTTCCTTTGAAAATAATAATTTAAAGACCACAAGGATGTTAATAGCATAACATGAAATAGGGCTAACGGGAGGCACAAAAATTTAACCATAACATCCGGGTAGATTGAACTTTTTATGCTTAATGGCATTTAGTATAATAATATGGTTATTATGATTAACTTTGGGGTGATAAAACGCATTTAGATACACAATATCATAACACTTTAAAAATAAACGCTATGTCGAAAATAAAAATTGGAATTAACGGCTTTGGCCGTATCGGGCGTTTGGTATTCCGGGCTGCCCAAAAATTCGATAACGTAGAGGTTGTGGCCATCAACGACCTTATTGATGTTGACTACATGGCCTACATGCTGAAATACGACTCTACCCACGGCCGCTTCGACGGAACTGTTGATGTTAAGGATGGCAAGCTCATTGTAAACGGCAAGCCCATTCGCGTTACCGCCGAGAAAAATCCTGTCGATTTGAAATGGAAAGAGGTTGGTGCCGAGTATGTTGTAGAATCTACCGGTCTATTCCTCGACAAGGAGAAAGCACAGGGGCACATCGCAGCCGGAGCTAAAAAAGTTATCATGTCGGCACCCTCAAAGGATGATACTCCCATGTTCGTTTGCGGAGTAAACCTTGATAAGTACACCAAAGATATGCAGCTTGTCTCCAACGCATCGTGTACTACCAACTGCCTTGCTCCCATTGCCAAGGTATTGAATGATAAGTTTGGCATTATCGAGGGTCTTATGACAACCGTTCACGCTGTTACTGCTACCCAGAAAACCGTTGATGGTCCCTCCATGAAGGACTGGAGAGGTGGGCGCGGAGCAGGGCAGAATATCATCCCCTCCTCCACCGGTGCAGCAAAAGCAGTTGGAAAGGTTATTCCTTCGCTCAACGGCAAGCTTACGGGTATGTCGTTCCGCGTTCCAACCCCCAACGTTTCAGTGGTTGACCTGACCTGCCGACTGGAAAAGCCGGCCACATACGCCGAGATATGCGCAGCCATGAAGGCAGCCTCTGAAGGCGAACTGAAAGGCATTCTCGGTTACACCGAGGATCAGGTGGTATCCACCGATTTCATTGGCGAGACCCAAACCTCGGTATTCGATGCTAAAGCAGGTATTTCGCTGAATAACAACTTCGTAAAAGTAGTCAGCTGGTACGACAACGAAATGGGCTACTCAATGAAAGTTATCGAACTAATACAGCACATGTATAAGGTTGACAATGCCTAACATTGCCAATCGATAGATTGCACGAAGCCCGATGTTGCTAACATCGGGCTTCGTTTTTAAAACTCCTTATGATTACTGTTAATAGCCCTGCCCCCTGATAAATTCTTCAATGGATGGCTCCTGTATTCTGCCAACGTTTTTAATCATAATATCAAGCGTTTTGGTCTCCTGATCAATCAACTCGTCCTGATTGTCGGCTATACCATAAGTATAGTTAATAACGCTAAGGAGTTTCCCCTGCCGGTCGAAGATTTTCCATTCCCCATGCTTCAGCCCTTGCAGGTAAGCTCCCTCCATTCGGCTGCTCCCATCGGGGAAATAGGTTATTGCCGGGCCATTCTCCAAACCGCCTTTGTACATAAGCGTGGTTTTATACATTCCGTTAAGGTAGTACTGGGCAGTTAGCCCATCCTTCTGATCGTTTTTCCAATGCACACACTCATATACCTCGCCGGTAGGATAATAGGTTTTTACCTCTCCGTCCTTAATGCCATGCTTGTAATTCTCAACCAGAGCCACTTTCCCTGTCTGCGTAAAATATTGCCACTCACCATCCTTCCTGTTCATGTAGAACACCCCCCGTGCAATCTCTTTGCCATTGGGATAGTATAGGATTGTTTGGGCCGAATCGCCGCACTGGCTGTAAACCATCCGTGCGCGCAGGGTGCCACCCTCGTGATACCGAAGGAACACACCCCTGGGCTTATCGTCTTTAAAATATCCCTTATATGCCACTTTCCCGTTCTTGTAGTACTTTTTCCAGTAGCCCTGTTTCAGATTATTGTTATCTACCTGATTGAATACAGTATCGGTCACTACTGCCTGTTGCGCCGAAAGGCCCGTGGACAGCAATACACAGGCTAAGGTAATAGCGATGATTCTCATAGACTTCACCAAGATTAAGTTATTTGGAAATGATAACGGCAAATATAGAAATTCATTATAAAAAAGCCCCCGGATAATACCCGAGGGCTTTTGAACAGTATATATTATGGTAAAGAATTCTACTTCACCTCTTCGAAATCCACATCGGTAACCTCTTGCTCGTTACTTCCAGACGGTTCGCCAGTGGGTTGCTGTGCTTGCTGCTGTCCCTGCTGAGCTTGCGTAGCTTTATACATCTCTTCAGAGGCGGCTTGCCATACGGTATTCAACTCGCTTGTGGCTGCGTCGATAGCCGCAATATCCTGCTTCTGGTGTGCCTCTTTCAGCTTTGCCAATGCCTGCTCAATAGGATCCTTCTTGTCAGCAGGAATCTTATCGCCAAACTCTTTGAGCTGCTTCTCGGTTTGAAAAATCATACTATCGGCAGCATTGAGCTTATCAACCCGCTCGCGGGCCTCGCGGTCGGCAGCCTCATTGGCTTTGGCCTCCTCGCGCATGCGCTTAATCTCGTCATCGGTAAGCCCGGATGATGCCTCGATGCGAATTCGCTGCTCCTTGCCGGTTCCCTTATCCTTGGCCGATACGTTCAGTATTCCGTTGGCATCTATGTCAAAAGTAACCTCAATCTGGGGTACTCCACGCGGAGCGGGTGGGATTCCATCCAAGTGGAATCGCCCGATGGTTTTATTACCGCTGGCCATTGGCCTTTCGCCCTGTAGCACGTGTATCTCTACCGAGGGTTGATTATCGGATGCCGTGGTAAACGTTTCGCCCTTACGGGTTGGGATTGTGGTATTGGCATCGATAAGTCTTGTGAATACACCTCCCATGGTCTCGATACCCAGCGAAAGGGGTGTTACGTCTAACAACAACACATCCTTCACCTCTCCGGTAAGTACGCCCCCCTGTATGGCAGCCCCAATGGCCACCACCTCGTCGGGGTTTACCCCTTTGCTTGGAGTTTTTCCAAAGAATTTTTCAACCACCTGTTGAATGGCCGGGATACGGGTTGAACCACCCACCAGAATTACCTCGTTGATATCCGATGGCTGCATACCGGCATCCTTCAGGGCCTTCCTGCAAGGCTCAATGGTAGCCTGAATCAAATGGTCGGTAAACTTCTCAAACTGAGCGCGGGTTAAGGTACGCACCAGATGTTTCGGAATACCATCAACCGGCATGATGTACGGAAGATTTATCTCCGTTTGGGTTGAACTGGAAAACTCAATCTTGGCCTTCTCGGCGGCCTCTTTCAAGCGCTGGAGTGCCATGGGGTCTTTGCGCAGGTCGATGCCCTCATCCTTTTTAAACTCCTCAGCCAGCCAGTCGATGATTACGTGGTCGAAATCGTCGCCACCCAAATGGGTATCACCATTGGTCGATTTCACCTCGAATACCCCGTCGCCCAGCTCAAGGATGGAAATATCGAACGTTCCCCCACCAAGGTCAAATACGGCAATCTTCAGGTCTGTGCTCTTCTTATCGAGGCCATAGGCCAATGCAGCAGCCGTGGGCTCGTTGATGATCCTGCGAACTTTAAGCCCTGCTATCTCCCCTGCCTCCTTGGTAGCCTGACGCTGCGAATCGCTGAAGTATGCCGGAACGGTAACCACTGCCTCGTGCACCTCCTGTCCCAGGTAATCCTCAGCCGTTTTCTTCATCTTTTGAAGAATCATGGCCGAAATCTCCTGCGGAGTATATTTTCTATCGTCAATTACCACGCGGGGCATATTGTTTTCGCCTTTAATCACCTGAAATGATGCACGCTCCGACTCTTTGGCCACTTTATCGTAGGTCTCGCCCATAAATCTTTTAATGGAGAAAATGGTCTTCTTCGAGTTGGTTATGGCCTGACGCTTGGCGGGATCGCCAACCTTACGCTCGCCATTCTCAACAAATGCCACTATGGAAGGGGTTGTGCGCTTACCCTCGCTGTTGGGTATAACCACAGGCTCGTTACCCTCCATAACTGAAACACAAGAGTTTGTAGTTCCTAAGTCAATTCCAATAATTTTGCTCATCGTTTATGTTTTTAGTCAATTAAATATCCATTTTATTTTCACGACATAGGGGTTTCAATGATTGTGCCATTGATAAAAAAACAGTCATCGGGTGATATATTGGCATACCACAGGAAAAAAGGCACTACGTTTTGTCATATAAAAAAATCTTTATAAATTGCAAATTATTGACTATAAACACATTATCGCAAAACTGGTTTCCAAGGCTCTAAAACATAATCACAAATGCGTGATATTCAATTCTATATAATGAATCTATGCCAAAAAGTCATATTAAAGCCATGGGGAGGGTTCTCTACATGGTTCGACGAAAACAAAAGGCGTTTTAGGGTTTTCGCTTCAACTATTAATATATCTTTGTAACGAAAGATTTACTAATCAAACCAAGTTCTCATGTCAACAGAAGGAAAAGCCAAGGTTGTTACAACCCACGTTCTATACGAGATGAAGTTGAGGGGTGAAAAGATTGCCATGCTCACGGGGTACGATTTTTCCATGGCACGCATACTCGATGCCGCAGGCATTGATATCGTTCTTGTGGGCGATTCTGCCTCCAACGTGATGGCCGGGCACGAATCGACTTTGCCCATCACCCTCGATCAGATGATTTACCATGCTCAGGCGGTGGTTCGCGCCACCAAGCGTGCGCTTGTGGTTGTCGATTTGCCGTTTGGCACCTACCAGGGCGACTCCAAACAGGCCCTTTGCTCGGCCATTCGTATCATGAAAGAGTCGGGAGCCGATGCAGTCAAGTTGGAAGGTGGCAAGGAAATCATCGAATCGGTGAACAGAATTCTATCGGCCGGAATCCCCGTGATGGGTCATCTGGGGCTAACGCCCCAATCCATTCATAAGTTTGGAACCTACACCGTGAGGGCACGCGACGAAGCCGAGGCAGAAAAGCTGGTAGCCGATGCCCATCTACTCGAAGAGGCAGGATGCTTTTCCATTGTGCTGGAAAAAATACCTGCTGCGCTGGGAGAAAAAGTAGCCCATGAACTTAAGGTTCCCATTATCGGAATTGGAGCAGGATCCGGAGTTGACGGACAGGTACTGGTTGTTCACGATATGCTTGGCATCACCCACGAGTTTTCGCCCAGATTCCTACGCCGATACCACAACCTATACGCCGAAATGTTAGGAGCATTCCAGTCATACATAAGAGATGTGAAAAGCCTTAGCTTCCCCAATGAGAGGGAGCAGTACTAAGAAATACAATGCAGAGGCAGATTGGTTATAAACCTGTAAAGTAGCCGCATATGGCTTTCGATCCACAGCGCATTCTCTACGAAGACAATCACCTGATAGCGGTGAACAAGCATTGCGGCGACATTGTGCAGGGCGATAAAACCGGAGATACACCCTTGCTTGTTGAGGTACGACAATTCATAAAACAACGCGATTCGAAGCCGGGCAATGTCTTTTTAGAGGCCATTCACCGCATCGATCGTCCTGTGAGCGGAGTGGTGCTGCTTGCAAAAACCGGCAAGGGGTTAAGCAGAATGAATAAACTGTTCCACGATAACGATGTGGTTAAAATTTACAGGGCAGTGGTGGGCAGTAAGCCGCCCAGACCGGCCGATACACTCACCCACTACATTGTGAGGAATCAGCAAAAAAATAAATCATTTGCCTACACAACACCCAAAGGCGATGCAAAAGAGGCCCGATTAACCTATAAAACCGTTGGCCTAACCGATCGGTACTACCTGTTGGAAATTGAGCTACACACCGGGCGTCATCACCAGATAAGGGCGCAATTAGCAAAAATAGGCCTCTACATCAAGGGCGATTTAAAGTACGGAGCCCCACGCTCGAATCCCAACGGGGGTATTCATCTACACGCTTTCTCACTCAACTTTACCCATCCTGTGTCGGGAGTAAATGTAAACATTGTTGCTCCCACCCCCGATGACCCCCTGTGGAATGCCTTTGGCATTACGTTGACCGGCTGATCAACACATTCTGCCTTCAACGCTACCGCCATGAAACCGCATAGCCTCATCAGCTCAGCCCGCCGAACCCATAAGGTTTTTTGGAACATATTTTGCTTATGGCAAGTTTTCAATTGTTTTATTATTTGTATTTTTAGCCGTTCGTGAAGTTTTTAGTCCATGCACTACTCCATTTTAGCCATTTGCCAATCGCAGCAACTACTTGAGAACATCCAAAAAAACCTTTCAAGCAGTAAGTATTGCTTTACGTTTCATGGTTTTATTAAAAAAGAAGGTATTGCAATTGAGTGCCAGCACATTGAGGCTGACCTGATTCTGATTGACTATAACCTTTCCTCTTCATCGGTTAAGGAATGTCTCCAACTGTTACGATATCATTCTCAGTTTAAGGATAAAGGAGTTGTAGTGCTGGTTGAACCCAACAATGGAAATATTCATGAGCTCCTTGAAATTGGCGTGGACGATTTTATTGAGATGCCAATCAATGCTACTACGTTTGCAAGCAAATTAGTGCTTAATATCAATAAAGCTAAAGTCGTTAAAGACTTAGAGATTAAATCGAGCCAATTCAGTGACATATCCCTCGCTGCCAGTAAGGCGGGAACATCGCTAATAATGATTAGCAGCAAGGGTGAAATAATGTGGGTAAACGAAGGGTTTGAAATGCTGTACGAATGCACGCTGGATGAATTTCGCAATCGCTTTGGGAACAATCTTTTTGAGGGTCATCCAAATACCAACACCATAGAGGCAATGAAACAGTGCAGGGAGGAAGGGATTTACGTGGTGTACGAATCAGTTTGGCAAACAAAATCTAATCAGCGGAAATACATTCAAACTACTCTCACACCCATTTACGATCATAGGGGTCAGTTCAGCAAGATCATTGCCATTGAAATGGACATCTCTGATCTGAAAATGGCTGAATCGGAGCTGAACGATAAGAATGACAACCTGCTTACGTTGACTGAATACCTTGAAGAATCCAATACGATATTGGATCAACAACGTTTGGAAATTGAGCAACAAAAGGAATCGCTGGAAAAGGAAAAACAGAAAACCGATGAGCTGTTGCTCAACATTCTCCCAGAAGTTGCCGCGCATCAGCTTAAAAAGAAGGGATTTGTGCGACCCAAAAACTATAGCCAGGTGTCCGTTTTTTTCGCCGATTTTGTCAACTTCTCCAGAATTTCAAGATCGTACGAGAATATTGAGGACTTCATCACAGCGCTTAGCTTTTACTTCGAAGCATTCGACGAAATTACAACCCGTCGTTTTGTTGAGAAGATTAAAACCATTGGCGATTGCTACATGTGCGTGGGGGGTGTTCCTCAGGTGAATAAAAGCCATGCGTTCGACACCGTACTGGCAGCATTGGAGGTGCAGCAATTTGTGGAAGAGGTGGCCAAAAAGGATAGGGAAGCGGGCAAACCCGTATGGCGATTGCGGGTTGGCATCCACAGCGGCAGCGTAATGGCCGGGGTCATCGGGAAGAAAAAATTTGCCTACGATATTTGGGGCGATACGGTGAATGTGGCCAGCAGAATGGAAGCCAACGGTGAAGCAGGAAAGGTTAACATATCGGAAACCACCTACCAGCATATTAAGGATTACTTCCAATGCACCTATCGGGGAAAAATTCCTGCAAAGAGCATAGGCGAAATCAACATGTATTTTGTAGAACGGATACTCCCCGAATATTCAGAGGATGAACACGGGTTCGTACCCAATGCTCTGTTCAGAAAGGAGCTGGCCAAATATTAGGCACTTCTGACGACTTACTCGCCTTTATCGACTATGACCAGCAACCCGTAGTATTAATGTGATAAAATGGCATGCTTTTCCGACTAAATCCCTTTAAGGGCATCGTCAATATTGGAAAAAGCAAGTGGCAGCAAAAATGCCACGTCTTCCACAAGCACAATTTTTTCTTCTCCCACCATCAACAGCTGAATGGGAGCCCCTCCCATGCGCCTGGTCTCCATCATCACCTGCCTGCATCCTCCGCAGGGGGATACGGGTTCGTCGGTCGGTTTACCTTCATATTGTGCAGCAATGGCAATAGCTTTCACGGCTATACCGGGAAATGCAGCCCCGGCATAGAACAGGGCAACCCTTTCGGCGCATAAGCCCGAAGGATAAGCTCCATTCTCCTGATTGCTGCCCATCACAACCTCGCCATTGGCGAGCAGTACTGCTGCCCCAACAGCAAAATGGGAATATGGGGAATAGCTGGATTTAACGGCCTCCTTGGCCTTCAATGCCAACGACTGAAGTGGCTCCGGCACTTCTTTCAATGCGGAGAATGCCGAGAATTTAAAACCAAACTCTTCTCTTTTTACCATGGGAAACGGTTTTACGTAATGCCAATAGGGATATTCCAACAACCAAAGGTACAAAAATACCCAAATATCCAAGTGGCAAGGGAAAAATTGGGCATGGCCATAGCCCTTTTCAACATTCATGGTCTTTTTGTTATGGTCATTTTTGGTTTTAAATTGTTTGCCAAAATCCATTTTTATTTTTGGCAAGAACATCTATATTTGGATAAAATTTCTCGCATGCGAAAAGCCATAATTCTAATAGCCTCAATTGTTTGCGCCACAAGTACCTTTGGCCAGAAAACAATGTCACGAGAACAGTACATCCTTGCCTATCAATCGATTGCAAGGGCACAAATGGAAAAGTATGGTGTTCCTGCCAGCATAATACTGGCTCAGGGAATGCTGGAAAGCGGAAACGGGAACAGCACCCTGGCGGTTCAGGGCAATAATCACTTTGGCATAAAATGCCACAATTCATGGTCGGGGCAGAAGATATACCACGATGATGATGCCAAGGGGGAGTGTTTCAGGAAGTACAAATCGGTGGAGCATTCCTATCGCGATCATTCCGAATTCCTCCGGGGAGGACGAAGGTATGCCTTCCTGTTCGACCTTGCTCCCACCGATTTCAGAGCATGGGCAAAGGGCTTAAAAGATGCCGGATACGCCACAGATCCGCAGTATGCCGATAGGTTGATTAAGATTATCGAGGAGAACAAGCTTTACATTATCGATAGGGGCGTGGACATAAAAATTGAATCGCCCACCAAGGGTACGGGAAGCCTGGTTGACCCGGAGAATTTCACCATCGACATTTTCAAACAGCGCGAGGTTTACACCCGCAACCGCATAAAATACATTAAAGTAAAAGAGGGCGACACATACGAAACACTGACTCGCGAAATGGAATTGATGCCATGGCAATTAGCTAAATATAACGATATGGAGCGTGGAGGCAAGCTTACCGTGGGACAGGATCTATACTTCCAGCCCAAGCGTAGTAAAGCCGAGCCAAACCACCCCATTCATACGGTGGAAGAGGGCGAAACCATGTACTCCATATCGCAGCTGTATGGCATTAAGCTGAAGTCGCTGTACAAGAGGAATAGGATGAGCCTTGGCACTAACCCCGAAGTTGGCGAGAAGATCTACCTGAGAGGGCGCAGGCCAAAAGATAAGTAGGCAACAACGATTGTTTACAGAAATCTATACCCCCCAATCCCTCTGAATCCCATGAGCAGTTCCTTTATGGGTAGGCTGCGCCTGCCGGGCAACTGCATTTCGTCGATGGAAACAGTTCCCAGGGCACAATGGACATGCACAAATGAACTGCCATCGGTGTAAATGGATCCGGGAAGGCAGTTGCCCTTGAAAGTGCTTACAAAAGTGCTTTTCAACAATCTCACCGTCATAGTTTGCCCTTTCCCGTCGGTGAGCTCCGACCAGGCCCCCGGGCTGGGGCTCAATCCCCTAATAAAATTATGCACCTGAACAGCGGGGAAATTCCAATTTACCCTGCACCTTTCCTTGACCAGTTTGGGTGCCGGTTTCAACTGGTCGGCACGAATGCCTACGGTGGCCTGATCAATGGGTTTATATTGCCCGGAGGCAAGCAGTTCAATGGTGTTCAATACCAAATTGGCACCCGGTGCCAGCATCCTGTCATGAAGTTGCCCTGCAGTTTCGTTTTGGCCAATTTCAATCTCCTCCCTAAGGAGTATTTTTCCAGTATCAATCTTGCTATCAAGCAGAAAAGTTGTCAAGCCCGTCTTACTCTCGCCATTGATAATCGCCCAGTTAATGGGAGCTGCTCCCCTGTACTGCGGCAGCAGCGAGGCATGCAGGTTGAAAGTCCCCAATCGGGGGATACCCCATACCACTTCGGGCAACATTCTAAATGCCACCACTACCATGATATCGGGTTTGAGGGAGGTTAAGCGTTCAACAAATTCACTGTTTCTCAACTTCTCGGGCTGCAACACCTCAATGTGATGATCGAGTGCAAAGGTTTTAACCGGCGATTGTGAAACCTTTTGCCCCCTGCCGGCAGGCCTATCGGGAGTAGTTACCACCGCCGGTACAGGGTAGCCCGCATGGAGAATTGCCTTCAAAGGCTCCACGGCAAAATCTGGAGTTCCCAGAAAAACAATCTTGATATGGTTACTATGGGACATGGTGATATTTAGAGACTTATTTAACTGTTAAATAGTGTTTTCGCGGTGTGGTTAGTTGCCGATTACAGAGCACTTTCGTATCAAGGTACAACTTTAATTGATAGGGGCTGTGTTGTTAGAATATGCACTGCAATGGTATCATAATGAGTAATAATAGTTTTTAATTTTTTTCGCCATAAGTTTACGGCGTTCCAAAAGAAAATCCTCGTAATGTGATGCATCCATATTCACGATGTTTTCAGGAATACAGTTTATACTCAAGTTTTCCTTTAACAATGATAGTTCTGAAATATTACCAAATTTCATTTCCTTCGAATCACATTGCTCAAAGACTGTTTTGAAATAGTCATTTGGAGCTTTATCTCCGATTGAAATATTCGTTTGAGTGTCAAGATAAGTATAATTGGCTATTTGATTATATTTTGATTTATCGGTTATTCCATTTTTCTGCAAGTACCCTTTCGGGAAAATATGATGTATATCGCCCATAATTGAAATTAAATCTCGGACTTTCGTGCCATTCATTAAAAGTGAATTATCACTGTTATGTACTTGTGCAGCTAGAAACACATTGAAAAAAGGGCTATTAATTGCCGAAGTTTCTAAGTCTTGAACTAATCCAACTTTCCAAAAACTATCAGATAAATTGGCTTCCTCTACCTCTTTGAAATAATCAATAAATCCTTTTTCAGAAATCCTACGAATATCCAAATCCATTACAGTTTCGGGTGAAGTGATATATCGACTTGTCAAGGTTGATAATACATACCATTTTGAAACATAATGTTTTATTTGAGTCTTGTCAATTTGATTACTTGAATTAAGTATTAGATAAAGGGTATATGCAAAATCCAGTGTCATTTGTGAGTTTGTCAATCTGCTTGAGATAAATCCTGCTGATTTTATTGCAAGAATGAAGTTTGTAAATGCAAACTCATTCATAAAATCAATTACACCTTCAGTTAGTTTTCCAAATGAAGCTTCTGCAATTTCTTCTTTATAGTCTCGCGTTTCAAAGTCACGACCTCCTAATAAGCTTACCAAGTCTTTCATTTTTCCGCGACTGAATTTGTACATAAAAGCAACACGTAAAATATCACCATAATTTGGATCATAAATTTCTTCTCTATCGTCTTTTAGCCATTTAATTTTAGGAGCAAATTTTGATTCCATGAACTCCTTATCTTTGGACATTTCATGATACCAGTCTGGTTGTACTGCCAAATGAGAAAAATAGTCTATTGCTTTGCGAAGCTCATTGCCACCATATTTTACATTTGCTGCAATTTTTGACATAGCAAAATCAGATTGATTCAGTTTCGCTCCTTGACTATTTATTCTGATAAATATTTCAGTTACTTCATCAATTGTCAGTTCCTTATCCAGTGTAATAACTCCAATTTGGCGGTTTTTTATTCCTATTAAATTGTCTAAAATATCATGTAGTTTGTCAGAATCCATTTCAGGATTTAATTCACAATATTTCGCAACAAAACTACCACGTTTAAAATCCGATTTGAAAACATCGGCAATGTCAGCAATCCACTTTTTATCTTTTAATATGGCATTATCTTGAACTTTAAAAATTTCTTCTTCATCAATTGCTAAGGGATTAAATGAGATTTTAATTCTTTTCTTTTCGAAATCAGAGTTAATCACTTCTATTCCCATAATGGCTGTCATTAGTGCTGTTACACGTTGCTGGCCATCAATCATTATCTTTTTCCCCTCCGACAATGTTCCATCTTTTAATTTCATATTTGGACTTTGGGAAATTATCAAATACCCAGTTGGGTAGCCCGTATATAGCGAATCTATCAAATCACGAACTTGTTTTGGTTTCCAAACAAAAGGCCTTTGAATTTCAGGTATAGCGATTTCTTCTGATTTTATAAAATTTAAAATCTGTTCGATTGCAATATTTGAAGCATTATATTTTTCTGCCATAATCTGTATATTATTTCATGTTACGTCATTTTTTAAGCTGTCCTCTAATTTTGGCATACTCTCGTACGCAACCCCATGGGCTATTTCTGGCTTTCGGTTTCTTCCGAGGGTGGTACCATCTTCAGGATATGCCCCATCTTGTCGCGCTTCGTACGCATGTATCTCTCGTTGTACGGTGTAGGCGATACTTCCAGTGGAACATTTTCAACCACTTCCAGCCCATAACCCTCCAGCCCTTTTCGTTTCACCGGATTGTTGGTCATCAGCCTCATTTTTGTAACACCCAATTGCCGCAGAATGCTTGCTCCTACGCCATAATCGCGCTCGTCGGGCTGAAATCCCAGTTCAACATTGGCCTCAACGGTATCGAGCCCCTCCTCCTGCAGCTTGTATGCATGTATCTTATTGAATAACCCTATTCCCCTACCCTCCTGATTCATATATACGATTACACCTTTCCCTTCCTCCTCAATCATCTCCATGGCACGATGAAGCTGAGGGCCGCAATCGCACCGTTGCGAATGGAAAATATCGCCGGTAACGCAAGAGGAATGAACTCTGACCAGAATAGGCTCATCGGGTTCCCATGTGCCCTTTATCAGTGCAATATGCTCAACGTTCTGCGACTTCTGCCGGAAGACGATGAGGTCGAAATTCCCAAATGCCGTAGGCAGATGAACCCTAACTCCCGTTTCGATAAGCGTCTCGAACTTCAGCCGATAGGCGATAAGATCCTGAATGCTGATTATTTTAAGGTTAAACTTTTCGGCTATTACCAACAGCTCGGGTAATCGGGCCATGGTTCCGTCATCGTTCATAATCTCCACCAAAGCCCCCCCGGGTTTAAGGCCTGCCAACCGGGTGAGGTCAACCACTGCCTCGGTATGCCCTGCCCTACGCAGCACCCCTTTTTCCTTGGCTTTCAAAGGAAAGATATGGCCGGGTCGGGCAAAATCTTCGGGTCGGATTTTGGGATCAACCAGAGCCTTAATGGTTTTTGCCCTGTCGGATGCCGATATACCAGTGGTGCAGCCATAACCGATAAGGTCAACGGAAACGGTAAAAGCAGTTTGATGCAATGCCGTGTTGTTGCCCACCATCATCTTCAAATCCAGCTCATCGCACCGATCTTCGGGAATGGGCGCACATATCAGCCCCCGCCCATGCTTTGCCATGAAATTGACAATCTCGGGGGTGATGAGCTCAGCGGCGGCAATAAAATCACCCTCGTTCTCCCTGTCCTCATCGTCCACCACTATGATAACCTTGCCATCCTTGATATCCTGAATGGCCTCCTCAATGGTATTTAACCTACTGATTTCTTTGGGTTGGTTGCCAGACATTACTACTAACTCCTTTTAAAAATTTTATGAGCCCGTGCAAAAGGGCAATGTTCATGCTAAAAAAGTGCGTTGCAAAGCGCAAAACTAATGAATGGATATTGATTAATCTAAGCAAAAAGTCAACTAAGGGCAGCAAATATAGGAACAGCTGAACTGCCAGCAGTACCAAATAAAAATGGCTGTGAAAAGACAGTATGGCGCTGGCTATCAAGGCCATCAGCAGAAAGAAAGGGCCAAACCAGCGTAAAACCTTGTGCGATAGAAAAGCAAAAGCCGGTCCCTTGTACGGAGGCCAAAGCATACCATAGAATTCCGTGAGGTTCTGAAAATTGCCTATGGAAATTCTTACCTTCCGCCTGTACTCCTCAATCAGCTTATTGGAAACATCCTCGTACACTACTGCCTCCAACGAATTGATGGTTTTCTTCCCCTGTTGTATAACCTTCATGTTGATGAAGAAATCGTCCATGAAAAAATTCTTGGGCACCTTGCAGTAGCTGTCTTTTCGTATGGCAAAACACCCCCCAAAAGGGCCCATCATGGCACCCCAAACCAGCCCTTCGCGATACTTGATCATAACTTCGCGCGAGATGTATGCACTTTCCTGAGCGGAAATACCCTCCCTCTTGATGCCCGTATTCATCATTCTGCTATCCACCAGGCCAATCACAGGATCCTTGAAATATTTCACCATGTCGAATATGGTTGTTGGTGTGAGCATCACGTTGGCATCGGTTGAAATAATAATTTCGCCCCTGGCCATATCGAGCAATTGATTCATAATGTTGGCCTTGCCCTGTCTCTGCATAAATTCCATAAAGGTAACTGCTCCGTACTCCTCTTTCTTTTGGGTTATAATGGCATTAGTGCCATCAGTTGAACAATCGGAACCCACAAGCAGTTCAATCTTCGTGGCCGGATAGCCTGTTTTGAAAATGCTGTCAATCTTCTGCCCGATTACCATCTCCTCGTTGTGGGCAGCCATGATTACCGAAACAAAAGGCAACTCATCCTCAAGGGTAAACGCTGTGCTACGGGGCTTGCTATTTATGGTTAAAAGCCATAGGATAAATGGGTATAGAATATAGGTATGGAAAAGCAAAAGCGAAGCTATCCAGAAAATTACAATCACGATATTCTACCTTTTATTGACTTTGCAAAAGTAGCAAAAAAGAAATGCCTTTCGATGGTTAAATTCAGCAATATGGGCTTTCAATTGGAAACGGGGCATCTCTTGACAGCACTCCCCTGTTCGTGGCAGTCTCCTTTGAGTGGCATTACAACATTTCGCTGTAGAAATCGAGCAGCGCTTTGGTAATCCTGTTATTGTCCAGTTTTATCCTGGCGAAAAGCTTAGCATTTTCACCCATCTTTTCCAGTTTCCTCCTATCGTTCAGCAGATTAATGATTTGATAAGCAAAACTGATGGGCTCATCGGCTATGGCAATTTGCGTTTCGGGATCAGCTTCAATCCCTTCAGCGCCAATGTTAGTGCTCACCACCGCCTTTCCCAAAGCCATGCCTTCAACTATTTTTATTCGCATTCCGCTTCCGGTGAGCAAGGGAACAATCATCAATGCTTTTGTTCGCATAAATTCTCTGGCATCCTCAACCTCTCCGCAGTAAACTACCCCCTCATAGGAACCAATCTTCTGCACGAAATCGTCGGGAGCACCTCTACCCGCCACATAAAACTTGACATCCGGCAACTCGCTACGAACAAGCGACCAGCAATTGTCTAAAAACCACAAAATCCCCTCGCGATTTGGATGCCAATCGAGCCCTCCAAGGTGGAATATCGACGGAAATTCAACGGTTACCTCCCGTTCCCCCTCAATTTCGTCAAAATTGTATCCGGTGGGAACCACCATGCTCACACCCTTAAAGCCAAGATTGGTAAGGCCCTGTTCATCCTTCTCGGATATGGGGACGAGGATATCCACCAGACCCAATGCCTTACGTTCCATTTTCTTGATGCGCTTGGCCAGATGATCAGTGTAAAACCTATTCAACTTCTTAACCTCGTTCGATGCACGTCTTTGCCAAATTTCATGCTCCACATTGTGGGCACGTAGGGCTATGGGGCAGCTGGTTTCCGATCTGATGATTTTTATGTAGGGGATCAGGTAAAGACCCTCCAATTGAACAAGGTCATAAGTATTGGATTGGAGAAGTTGGGATAACCGATTTGCAAATTCCTTACTTTCAAACCGTACAGCATTGTATGGTTTTGAGGAAAACAAGAAGTTGAGCAGTGCCTTGAAAGGCGATATTTTTGTATCAACGTAAACGGTTTCAACGGAAAATTTTTCGGTAACGCAATCCGGTATATCCTTGGCCAAAGTTCTATGTTTAGGGGTAGCCATTGCCAATAAGGTAATGTTTGCGCCGGCATTGCTCAATCCGGTACACATACTTAGCGTGGCAAAAGCCCCGCCATCATTGGGCGGATATGGAACCTTATTGGCTAAAACAAGGATATTCATACCTAAACCAGTAAAGCCTAAATAGATTCCCCAAATATAATAATTTTTATGATATCAGTAAATCAAGGGGTTCTATTTGTCTTTGGAGTTTTTTTGGTAAAATACTTCGCTATTCGGGTTATGCCAAGTACTTTTTTGGCAGCCTCCACGTAGAAATCGGCATTCATTATTACCGAATCTCTTGTTGCTTTATAGGAGAGGAAAACGCCCAGAGGCAACAGTATGAACGACGAAACCCACATTCCCATGGCAGGCGACCAGATTAATTCGCGAACGAATTTTTCGCCGGTAAGCGATATTACGTAATACACCACAAAGAAGAGAACCGAAACCACAACGGGCATACCAAGCCCTCCCTTGCGGATAATCGCACCCAACGGCGCACCAATAAAAAAGAATACAAGGCATGCAAACGAAAGTGAGAATTTGCGATGAGTTTCAATACGGTAACGTGCCAAAAATTTCCCTCGGCTTTGCAACTCGCTGCTGGTCGATGTCACCTGATTTTTCGCATGGCGGGCATTGGCCAGGGCTCTGCTGGCAATGCTATGCCTGTTCTGAATGGGCAGCGAATTAAAAAGGGAATCAAAGTTCAGAGTGTAGGCAATCTTGTGCATGGTGTCAATCGCAACTCCGTATGGGGAGGCAATAAGAGTTGTCGTTTTTAGGCTCTGCTCAAACCCTTCTCTTCTCATGGAAATCTCCCGGTGTATGGAATCGCTAACCTGCTGCAACTGCTGAAGGTTGAGTGCCCGGTAGCTGCCTTTAAACAATTCCTCGCTGGTACGCTGCAATTCAAAACCCTCCAGTTCGAGAAGTATGGTTTGCTCGTCAAATGTGTTACGGCGAGCAGGGAATTTTTGTGATTTTGTGCGTCGCAGCTGCCTGCTTTCCAACATCTCTTCGTAGGTGGAGCCATGAAACAGGTTGACCACCATATACTTCTCATCGTTGGTTACGTACATGTACCCCGAATCGGCAAGGGTAACCACAAGATTTCCCTCCTTGGAGCGATGATCGTAAATGAGTATGTTATGCATCAGGCCGCTACGGGGATCTTTCCTATCCACTTTTATCACGTAGCCTTCAATATCGTAGTTAAATACTCCGGGTTTTATCTGCAGTTCAGGCCTTTGCTGTTTTAAATCCCAGAACAAGGTTGATATTTTCAGGTTTGTATATGGCAGTACCCTGTCGGAAAAGAAGAAGGCCCCAATGGAAATTACCAGGGTGAGGTACACAATGGGTCTCATGATCCGGGGCAGAGAAATACCAGCCGATTTCATGGCAAGCAACTCGTTGTTCTCGCCCATTCCTCCCATAGTCATCAACGAGGCCAGGAGGGTTGACAGTGGCAGAGCCATGGGAACTAATCCGGCAGAGGCATACAGTAAAAGCTCTGCAATCACATCTGCGCTTAAACCCTTTCCCACCAGATCGTCAATGTATTTCCACAGGAACTGCATCAGCAGAATAAACATGACGATGAAGAAGGTAAGGAGCAATGGCCCCAGGTATGTCTTTAAAACCAATCGGTGTAAGCGCTTCATTGATCAGCAATATCCATTGGGCAAAAATAGTGAAAAATAGGGGTGAAATACCAAATCATGGGCATGATAGTGAAATGGCATTATCCAATAAACAAAGAATACCGCCATCAACACGCTGATAACGGTATAGCTCAACTTTCATTACCCTTTTTGTAAAAAAACGGTAATAAATACCGTGAAAAGTACTACTATACACCCAGTATCCTTCTGAGTTCCGACACCTGATGCTCCCAAAGCGAGGTAATATCATTGGCCTCGTCCTGGTTAGTATCGGGATCAAGCTGTTCGGTTACAAAAAGGGATAATCCTCCGGTGATTTCATCCGTTTCGATACGAAATTCGAAAAAGGAGTTCTGGTCCTCGGGGTTCCCATTTTCCAGCCATTTGTAACGTATAAACTTATTTTCCTTTTTGTTAACCACCTCGGCATAATGCTCAACCTTATCCCAAATAAAGGTAAATACACTGCCATTGAGATTAACATCGTCAGCAAACCACTCCGACAAACCCGAAGGCGTACTCAACCGATTAAAAAGAATACTTGGTGAAGTATTGAGAGAAAATTCAAGCTCTATTACAATGTTATTTTTCACTGATTACAATAGTTTAATTATTGCTATCTCTTTCCTCACGTAAAAAATATTTATTTCCTTTTTGCCAATATAGTGAATTTTTTTAATCCCGTGGCAATGTTTTAGCTTTTTTTATTAACATCTTCAATATGTTGGAATAAAAACCCATATACCGGTTACCGTTACTGGAAAAATCAATAAACATATTTATCGGGATAAACCTTTGTGAGAATAATTTTTTTTTATACTTTTGCCCCCGCTATAAAAATGGCGAGGTAGCTCAGCTGGTTAGAGCGCATGATTCATAATCATGAGGTCGGCGGTTCAAGCCCGCCTCTCGCTACGGTAGCAATAAACCACTTACAGCATATGCCGTGAGTGGTTTTTTTATATGGCTTTCCCCATTTAGCCTCAATGGATAGGTTTGTCAGTACAGCTATTTTTGCGGTTCGGGCAGATTGCAGTAATCCCTGATAAGGTTTTTTGTTTCGGGGTGTCCCAGCAGGTCGGCCTGACGCAGGTCGTCGCAGCCATCGTACAACTTGCCGGCGCGGATTTTGGCCATTCCCCTCAGGTAAAATGCATCAACATTGGAAGCATCGAGGTTAAGGGCAGCATCAAGGTCGAAAATGGCGCCGTGGAAATCGCTCATGGCATACCTGCTCTGCGCCTGGCTAACGAATGCCTCAACCCTTTGCCCATCGTCAGCGATAACCCTATCGAAGTCGGCTATGGCGCCCCTGTAATCGCGAAGCTGGTGCCTTGAGGCACCCCTGCGGAAATAGGTTTCCGTCTTTTGCGCATCAAACTCCAGGGCCTTAGTGAAATCCCTGACAGCATTGCCATAATCGCCCTGATTGTGTTTTGCCAGTGCCCTGTAAAAGTAAGATGGCTCGTAGCCGGGATTAATGCTTATGGCCTTGTCGAAATCTTTGATTGCGCCTTTATAGTCCTTAGCCTCAAGCCTCGAAAGCCCACGGCAGTGGTATGCCACCGAATTCCCCGGGTTGAGCTCAATGGCTCGGGTAAAATCGGCTATGGCTCCCCCATAATCCTTCTGACTGTGCTTGGCCAAGCCCTGGTTAAAGTAATACTCAACGCTTTGTCCGCAGGCGTATGGCAAAGCAATGGCAAATGCCATATAGGCAAGCAGTATGCATCTTTTCATCATACCGGATCTTGGATTCCGTTACTGGCAAAACTCCTTAATCAGAAAATCAACCTCTTCCCTACCCAACTCCTTGGCAATTTTAAGGTCTATACACCCTGAACTCCTGAGCCCCAACAGAATTTTTGAAAATCCTCTCAAATGGTAGGCAACATCCAGCTTGGGATCAATGGTAATGGCCGAGTTAAAATCGGCAATGGCCCCCAGATGGTCCTGAAGCTCCGCCTTGGCGCTTCCCCTATTGAAAAAAGCCATGGCAAATTTGGGATCTATCACCAAAGCCTTGTTAAAATCGAGGATACCTCCCCTGTAATCCTGCAGCTTAATTTTCGACAGCCCTCTGTTATTAAAAGCCATGGAAAACTGCGGAATGATTCGCACCACAGTAGAAAAATCCTCAATGGCTTCCTGATATTTCTCAATTTGCATTCGGGCATTGCCCCTATAGTAATAGGCTATGGCATAACGCGTATCCAGCTCAATGGCCAAGGTATAATCGTCAATAGCCCCGTTAAAGTTACCCTGTTGAGTTTTCAGGTTTGCCCGATATATGTATAAGTACTTATCGTTGGGATTTAGCTGGATGGCGCTGTTAAAATCAGCTAATGCTCCATCGAAATTTCCCTGTTCCTGCTTTAGGTTCGCCCTAAGCAGGTATTCCTGACTGGTCTGGCCATTAGTAGCGAAACAGGAAAAAAGGATAAGTAGTAATGTTAGTAGTTTAGCGTTTTTCATGCTAAGTAGTCTGCTTAAATGGGTTACAATATTTTCAAATCTCCAAAAATGATGCTAAAATTAGAAGAATTAATTGAATAGAAAGCTACGATTGCCCAAATAAAAATCATTTACTTCCACATCCGGTTATTGCTCATCGCGCAACTCTATGGGCTTAACGTTTTGATTCTTTTTTTCCTTTGCCTTCGCCTTTTTCTTCTTTTTGCCCTTTTCAGCTCCGCTTCTCTTTTTTTTGATGAAAAACCGGACTATCAGCCATCCTCCGGCACCTATTATCCACAGGGGCCAAAGCCTTATAAGAAAGAAAATGAATAATACCAATCCTTTCCATCCCCTGTTCATAGAGTTTTTCAACTGTTCCCAGAAACTTACCATGGGCTCGGGCTCAAACTTATATTCAATGCGCTGAAACACATTGAGATAAATCGTACTGAAGTCAACCCTGCTGTTTAAGTATTTTATGCGTCCCTCCATGGATTCAATCTGTCCGCGAACCTCGGCCAACTTGGTCTCAATTTTCAGAATTTCGTCAATGGAATCTGTCCTGCGTAGCAGTCCAAGAAACTTCTGCTCCACCGCCTTTTGGTTTTTCAACCTACTCTTTACGTCGATGAACTCTTCGGTTACATCCGACGTCTCGACTCCCTGATACTCCACTTTTTTAGCAATGGAGAGCAGACCATTAACCAATAGATCGAGATTGCCCGATGGCACTTTGAGGATCATATCGTTGGATATCCTGTAATCGAAGTTATTCAAATTCTCCGAATTAACCCATGCCTTGTTAAGCTTCAGCACAGAGTCGATCTGCATTCTTGCCTTCTGATAATCAACAACCTCTATCCTGATGGTGGCAGTTCGGATAAGCTTCTGCTCGCCGAGTGGATAATCGTGCGGGGCCTCTTCATTTAGCCTATCGGCAGCCAGCATGGCTGACGGTGGTTGTCTCATGGAAAATCCCGATACTTCATCAAAAGCAGCGTATTGGTCAGGGGACATTTCCAGTGCTTTATCATTTGTTGACGACTGGCATGAGGCCAACATTGCAAGCACACAAGCTAAGTGGACTATCATTTTCATGGTTTTATTTTTTTTGCAATTTACTCTAAAAGGTCGGGCTACAAAATATATGCATTGGAAAGTTATAAATTATTTTTCACACCAAAAACTATTTATGCTATCCAAATACAAGGCGAATGTATTTCAATCAACCATTTATCCGGGATATATCCAAGGGGATGGCGTTTCAACACCTATTTGTAAAAATTTTTTTCGAATACCGTAAAACTCTGCTCCTTCATCACCAGCCTTTTCCAAAATGCATGCAAAAAGCCCAACCCATATCCAAAAAGTTGAACCCAGGCAGCAAGGATGCTTAAACCCGCCACCTGCATACTCCCGGATTCAAAAAGGGCATGAACAAACACCAAAAGGCAATACAGAGCGGGAATAAAAATGAGGCAATAACAAAACAACGAAAAAACCAATAGTGCAATCATGCCAATCACAAACGCTGTTGGGAAGAGATGTACCAGTTTTAATGACCCGGGGTGCAGCATATGTAGGTTGATTCTGGCCACCCCCGAGTTGTAAACCTGCCGGAAAAACTTTCGAAAATCGGTTCGCCGTTTGTGAAAAACATAAGCATCCGGGATTAAAAGGGTTGTAAACCCCTGCGATACCATTCGAAGGCTAAGGTCAACATCCTCGCCAAAACGCATCGGGGCAAAACCACCTACCGCCTCAAAAGCCTTGCAATGGATGCCCATGTTGAAACTGCGCGGATAAAACTTGTCCATTCTTTTCTTTCCACCCCTTATCCCACCGGTGGTAAAAAATGAGGTCATGGAGTAATTAATGGCTTTTTGAACGGAAGAAAACGAGGGGTGTGCCCTATCGGGTCCTCCAAATGCATCTACCGGGCTATTTTTCAAGGCTTTATTCACCTTGTCAAAATAATGCTCAGGGATTATGCAATCGGAGTCAAAAAAAATCAGGTATTGCCCACTTGCCCTCAGTGCCCCGAAGTTTCGGGTAGTGCCGGGTCCTGTATTTTCCTTTACAAGATATGTAATATTTAGCTTGTCGGTGTATTTACTGATAACATCAGCGCAAGGGATAGTAGAGCCATCCTCAACCACAATCACCTCAAAGGATTTGAAACTCTGATGGGTTAAACTTTCAAGCAGTTCATCCACCTCATCGGGTCGGTTATAGACAGGGATTATTACGGAATATTGTGGCGTTGTCATATGCGTAACAAAAGTAGCATTTTTATGAATTAGTTCACTGCAAAATACCCCTTCAACCTGTTGAACGAATACGCATCTAACAGCTTATGCTTCTGCAGTTCGTCAACGCTATGGATATTCCCTGCTTTTTCCCTATAGTAAACTATTGCCCTTGCCTGATATTCGGTAATATACGGGTGCTCTCGCAGTTCCTGGTACGAAATCAGATTAAGGTTCATTTTTTTAACCTTGGTGGTATCGACCCAAAGTTGCGGTTTGAGCGATTCCAACAGGCCCTCGGGAAACTTATATATTTCTTTTAGCTGCTCCACATGGGTATAGCCTCCCAGCATCTGCCTGTAGTCAACAATCCTTCGGGCATAAACCCTTCCTATACCCTTCAATTTAATCAGTTCAATGGTATCGGTCGAGTTCAACTCAATCACAATCAGATCGGCAATCCTATCATTCTCCATCTCCCTAATTGGTGCCACAGGTTCTGATGCAGGTATTTCAATGTATGGCTCCAGCCTTTGGAACATTTTTTCGTCAACCACATACATCTTTGCAAAATCGGCCGATGATTTAAAAACTCCGCCTTTACTCCTGTAACTATCAATCACTGCAGCCTGCCGAACGCTGAATCCAAGTTTAACCAAATCGGCAACAGAAATAGTATTCGGATTAAAAGGGAATAGCTCGGGTTGGAGTGGCACAGGCTTTTCCGCCTCGGAAAAGTTAAATTTTTCTTTGGCAACACGAGGTTCGTACTGCAGTGCAGTGAAAAAACTATCAATCCTGTAAAAATCAGCAGGGTTGGCTAATCTGGACTCGTGTCGGGAAAAAACTCTGTAAACAGAAGGCAATAGGGCTGCCACACAGATTAAGAAAAGCAGAATAATCAACCCATTACGTTCCCCTTTTGAATAAGTCAGCCAATTTTTCCACATTCCCTACGAACGATGCTGTCATACAGAGTGATAAAACCCGTCAACCTTCGTTTACATCATTCTCTTCGTTTAGGATGAAGAGGATGGAGCTAAAATTCACTTTAATGCTATCACCGGTAATGAGGCAGGGCGACGAAAGCACTTTCTCGCCCATTTCGGTAACCTCCCCTTTGAGCAGCACAACAATCTTGTTGGTTAAATCGAATTCTTCATTGGCCTTAGCAAATACAACTTCTCCCCTGTTAATGAAATTCCTAAGCTTCCTGAAACGCCAGTCGGACCAGGGATGAACCTTCACCAGTAAACGCTCGGCCATATCGTATCCTGCAAACAGCCATAGTTTATCCTTCAGCTCGGGTTTTTTAGCAAACTTCCTTTGAATGGCCGAAGAGCTGATTTTAATGGCAGTTACAGGCGATTCGGCGATAAACGTTGCCCAGTAGGGGGATTTTCGTAGTGTATCGTAAGCGCAAATAACCGAGCCGGGTTGAACAACGCGGATCAGTTGATCATCCTTCTCAATGCGGGCTGAACCCCTGATTATAATGTAGAAACCATCGCTCTGCGAATCCTCGTGGCATATTTTCGCGTTGGTTGCAAACATCTTTTCATTGAATTGCGAAGCAAAAAATTCCAAGTCACTTTCGGAGCACTTATTCAATGCTTTCAGTGAATGCAAATATCGTAATGACTCGGTTTGTTTGTATTGGGGTGGCGAATCGATAATCTGCTTCATCTGACTTTGGATCACAGCCTCCAAACCTTCGGCATCAGCCGGCTCGAGCCTACCCTGCTTTTCCAACTTCTGAATGGTAACCATCTGGTGGTTGAGCAGCGATCGTGAGGCAATTTGAGTTTCGATGGCATGGTAAACCTCCGGGAAAGTATCCTTCAGGTTTCGCAGGAAGGTCAAACCCATTATTCTGTTCTCGTTAATTTCATCTTCAAGGCCCGATATTTTTTCAACCTCCTTAGCCTGTTCGGCAGCGTCCCCCGAAATACCCACGGTCAAACTCGATAAACTCTTCAGGTTCTCCTCCTGGGCCACCACAAATCCTCTGGCACAGTCGTAGCTAAGGGCCAGTTTTCTGTAAAAACTCTTTTTCCAGAATGCGCCAAGCAGGGGCAGAGTTTGTAAAAACAGCAGTATTTTCGGCGTTTGCCACATCTGTTCAAGATCTTTCCGCTTGGCAAGCGATACCTCGCCATTGTAATCCAGCAGGTGATCTATTTCATCGGATAAATTCTGAACGGCAGCAGGGCTTAACACACCCTCGCTAAACTGCCTCCAATAACTCTCCTTTTCCTTAAACAACAGCCTTTTTCGAGTTTCGAACAGAGTATCCAAATCTTTAGCATCGGTTTTTATATCCTTTTCTTCGGGCAGGTACTCAGCCACCACTTCCCAATCGGCCCCCGACATAAAGCGGTCCTCTTTAAGTTTCGTTATCTCCTTCTCGCTTCCTTTACGCAGCATAGAGATGGTTTGGTGGAATAGCTGTAAACGCGCCTCGCCCACTTTGGTTAATCCTAATTTTTCGATTAAAAATTTAATGGTGGTGGCGTTAACTACAGAGGTCAGGAATACAATACCTGCCGTAATGGAGAAAATTTGTGTTCTCGGCTCGATTGCCATAGAAACCTCGCTGGCCACAATGAGAGAAAGGGCAAGTCCAACGGCCCCTCTAAGCCCGCCCCACCATGCCACAACTCCATCCTTGGGAGTTAACCCATAGCCAATGTGCTTCATTATTGGATAGAACAAAGTTATAACTATAGCCCTAACTATCGTTATTGCCAGATATATAAGCAGTACCACCAGAAAATCGCGGGCTGTGTACGATACGCGCAGGGCAATCACAACACCTACAATCAAAAAGATCAGGGTATTGGCTAAAAAGGAGGCCAACTCCCAGAACTCGTGAAGGAAGTGGGCCACCTGAGGGCTCACGCGTGTACGTCCGATACCGGCCATCATAATCCCGTAGGATACCAATGCCAACACACCGGAAACATGGGCAAAATGCTCGGCAACAAAGAAGGCAAGGTATGCCGCACCCACCACTACCGTGATTTCGAACAGGGCATCGTTAAACACCTTTTTTAGCCAGGTAACCACTATCCAACCAACGGCCATCCCCAGAACCACACCGCCAACGGCCACTTTGAAAAATATTGCCAAAGCGCTTCCGCCACCGCTTCCGGTAATCATACCGAATATTACCATAAAAATCACGATGGCACTACCATCATTCAACAACGACTCGCCATCAATGAGCGTAGACAACTTCTTACTGGCTCCCACCTCCTTAAGGATTGAAACCACGGCCACCGGGTCGGTGGCGCTGATGATAACACCGAATAGCAATGCTATCTTCCAATCCCATTGGCTCAAACCGATATTGGTTACCTTTATCAGCATACAGGCTGCTCCTGTGAGCACAAGGGCAACAAAAATCCCGGGGAAAGCCAGAATAAATGCGTTGGTAAACGATTTTTTAAAGGTGTGTACATGCATGGCAAAAGCCGCCTCGAAAATCAGGGTTGGCAGGAAGATGAACAGGATAACATGTGGATCGATATGGCCTGCCCAGTTGATGGATTCGCCAAAGAAAGCCAAACCGCTTTCTTCCGTCAGCCCCCAAAACGATGAGAAAAGACCGACACGATAGGCAATACCCAGTAAAAAACCGATGATTAAAAGGCTTATGGTGTATGGAATGGCCACTTTACGCAGCCAGTGGCGCGTGGCTACCCCAATAAAAAGCGAAATAATGATAAACAGCAGGGGTGCCATGCTGGTATGTCCCGTCGCTTCGCCCCCTCCTCCCGATTCGCTGGACGATAAAAGAATGTTTGCAAACGGAGATGCAAGTCCTGAAACCCAAACGAACCCTGCCTGAAAAAGCAAGGAAATTTTAGAAAAAAAGAGGGCTAAAGTGCTCATACTGAAAAATTTATTCGTTTCTTTAAATTAAATTAAATACCAACAGGGAGATTTTCAACTACCCTGAATTGAAGAACAAAGTTATAATAAAAAATACCCCAAATAGCAATGATTAGAAATAAAAATTCTTCCGTCATGCTGCACCTTTCATAAATATCGAATTTATACTAACGGTATGCTGCTCTGTCGATATCTGCTATGGACTTAAGTTCCTTTGGTGGATTGAGATATTTGGCCAGGAATGCATAAATTTTCAGCCGAATCTCTTTGGCCGACTTGGTATCCAACCTATTGAACGAATGACCTCCCGGTGCTTCCTGGTATATTTCGTACTCAAACTTTTTCCCGTCGGCTTTAAGCGATTTGATAAGATGCTCAACCTCCAACGAGTAAACATCATCATCATTGGTATTGGTATGCACCAGCAAAGGCGTTTTGAGCTTGTGGGTATTCCATGCAGGCGATCTGCGCCTATACTCGGCCACATTCTCATTGGCCGTTTTACCAATATGGTAATCGGCTGAAAAAAGATTGCGATAATCATCGGTCAGATAGCCCATTCGGGCTATTAAATCAGACACCGGAACCCCGGCATAGGCACACTTATAATCATCGGGGTAATCAAAAATATTCATAAGCGTGATCAGCCCGCCATGGCTCCAGCCAATAATACCTATCCTATTTTTATCAACAAATTCGTAATTCTCCAGCATGTAGTTACGGCTTGCATGGGTATCCTGAACCTCCAATCCACCGTAATCGATCTTTTCCCAGAACTCCTTACCATACCCCGTACTTCCCCTGAACTCCGGTGCCACCACGATATAGCCCTGAGCTAAAAGTTCCTTTACAATATGAATGTAGTAGGTCGAAAAATCGGCATGTACACCACTGTGAGGGAAAACGATCAATGGGTATTTTTTTGAAGTGTCGATACCCTTGGGGACGAAGACGTATGACCAAAACTTCACGGGGTTATTGGCACCCATGGCTGTCGGGTTTTTCACCACTGCCGGCGGAGGTCCGTACATGTACACCTTATCCACCACTGCCACATCAGCCAGGCGGTTGAACCAAAGGATATCGTCAATGGATTTCTGAAGCTCGTCGATTCGGTGCGTGAGGTTACGATTGTAATCCCTCAACGCTTTCAACTCCTCCTGCACATTCATTTCGCCCTGGGCTTTGATCAGCAAGGGCGACAGGCAAATAATCAGGGCAAGTACTCTTTTCATTGGTCAAAAAATTTAATAGCCGTTTTTTATACATTTAGGTTGCAAATCCGCATCATCACTACGATTTGACATTATGCACCCTAATTGGTTTACCCCAAACTTAACGATTAAAAGGGTTTAAACAAAGCTAATGTGTATGTCCACAAAGTTAAAAGACAATTCGTAGTAAAAAACAAGGGCACTGTATTTGTTTTAGGTTAGTAATGCATACCTTTGCATTCTAAGGAATTGAAAACATTATTTTTCTCGATGAAAAAAATTGTCTCGCTACTCATCCTGGGCTGCACAGTGCTTATCCTCAACGGACAGGAGCCCGAGCCATCCACCGGCGTTAAAATATCCACCGATAAGGTGAAAATCGAAGGCAAATACTACTACATACACATTGTGCGTAAAGGGGAGACGCTTTACTCCATAAGCAAAGCGTACAATGTGAATCAGATAGAGATTGCCATGGAAAACCCCGATATCTATCTGGGATTACAGGTTGATCAGGCGCTGAAAATTCCCATTAAGGAGAGTCAGCACGGTATTCTGGGCGACGATCAGGATGAAAACTACATTTACCACGTGGTTCGAAAGAAGGAAACCCTTTTTGGGTTGTCACGCAAGTACGAAATTTCCATCCAGGACATCATCGAGGCCAACCCGGAGGTTGAGGAGGGGTTGAAAATCAGTCAGGTGGTGCTTATCCCCAAGAAACGGGTTCAGACCTTGGGGAGTGCCAAACCCGAGGAATCGGAAAGGTTTATTTACCACGAAGTAAAACCCAAGGAGGGTTTTTTTGCCATTTCGCAAAAGTACGGAGTGAGCCAAAGCGTTATCCGGCGATTCAATGCCGACCTTGTAAAGGACGGCATCAAGCTGGGTACCGTTCTGCGAATACCCAAGGACCCACAGGATACTATTCTGCACGCCGGCACACTACAGCCATGCCAAAAGCCTTTGGAAACGGGAGAAGTGGCAGTGACAGAACAGCCCACGTTTATTTGCGATACCTTTGTTTACAACCGATGGAGAGATGTTTACAACATCGCCTTCCTGTTGCCTTTCTATCAGGGCGATCCTAAAAACCTGATAACCGAAGGCGTGGACGAGAGCGCATCGGAAAGCAGGAACGCTTCGTCATCGTTAAGCTCCGTTACCCAAAGCACCTCCATTTTTTTAGATTTTTATCAGGGAGCTCTTCTGGCCATCGATTCGTTGAAAAAAGAGGGACTCTCAATTAACCTAAACGTTTACAACACAGGGAAGAGCCCTGAGTTGACACGTAAACTCCTGACCAACCCGGGCTTGCAAAATGCAAATCTGATTTTGGGCCCCGTGTATCCTGAATGCCAGAAACCCGTTTCCGATTTTGCTCTGGAAAACCGCATTCCCATGGTTTCGCCTCTGGCTCAAAACAGCTACCTGCTGGAGAGTAACCCCCTTTTCTTTCAGGCTAACCCCTCATTTAATACGCAGATTGAGGGTTTTATCAGTAAAATTGATTTCTGCTCCGGACAGAATATTGTTCTGCTCCACGAGGGGGATAGCACTAACATTAACCTCATTGAAACTTTTAAACAGCAAATCCAATTGAAAATATCATCATGCAGCAATCCCGATGATATTCATTTTAAAGAATTTACGTATAAACCGGGTGGCCTTCCTTCCGAAATTCAGGAAAGGATAAGCCATAGCCTGGTGTTGGACAGGGAGAATATTGTACTGGTTCCATCGAACAACGAGGTTTTTGTGGCCGATTTATTAGGAAACCTGCATACCCTCTCTACCATCTATAAGTATCCCATTAAGCTATTCGGATTCCCACGATGGCAACGGTTTGCCAATATTCAGGTAGAATACTACTATCAGCTGCAGCTTCACCTTTTTTCGCCGTTTTTCATTGATTACGGCAAGCGCAATGTTAAAAGTTTTGTTGAGAAATACAGGGAATTATACCGCTCCGAGCCATCGCAGTACTCATTCCGTGGATACGATGTAACTTTCTATTTCCTTAGCGCCATGAAAAAGTATGGTGTTGATTTTCAGTATTGCCTTCCTCAGCTTCACGTTAATTTACTGCAATCGGACTATAGCTTTGAAAGGGTTGGGAGTAACGGAGGCTACGAGAACAGGTCTATCTATCTCCTTTACTACAGCAAAAATTTCGATATTCTCAAGCTGGAAAATGCCTTAGATGTAAATGATGGACCTATACGGCCGTCTCTTTACATCAATGAGAATGAAAAAGTGGAAGCGGTTGATTTTAAGACACAATAACATCGCCTTTCTTACTATAACAGAGGTTATTCCTCTTCACGAAAAGCATTAACCAATAGATGGACAAATCGTCAATCAGAATTTCTTTAGAAGCAGGATGGGTTTCCATAGTAATCAATACCCTTCTCTTCATAATCAAATACTGGGCGGGAGTGGTTAGCGGGTCGGTTTCGATTATCGCCGACTCGTGGCATACGCTGAGCGATTCCATTAGCTCTGTTTTTCTAATCATAGGCCTTAAGCTTTCCGGCCGTCCGGCCGACAAAGAGCACCCCTTCGGGCACGGGCGATACGAGCTGATCACAACAATCCTTATAGGGTGTTTATTAGCTATGGTAGCCTATACCTTTTTTGTGGAATCGGTAGAACGGCTGCAAAATAGGGAATCGGCCGACTTTGGGCTTATTGCCTTGGTGGTAACCATCCTTTCGGTTGTGATTAAGGAGGGCATGGCCCAGTACGCCTTCCGTGTGGCCCGGAAATCAGGGTCGAAATCGGTAGCAGCCGACGGGTGGCATCATCGGAGCGATGCCCTGTCATCGGCCATCATTCTGATAGGAATTTTTTTCAACCGCTACTACTGGTGGATAGATGGTGTGCTGGGCATCGCTGTAGCGCTGCTAATCTTCTATACTGCCATTGTGATCATTAAAAAAACGGCGAATGTAATCCTGGGAGAAAAACCCTCTACCGAATTGAAAGAAAGCATTTCCAACATTTGCAGGCAAGCCATAGGCTACGATATTTTCCCCCACCATATCCATATTCACAACTATATCAACCACAAGGAGATTACCCTGCATATCTACCTGCCGGATGAAATGACCATATACGTGTCGCACGACATCTCATCAATCATTGAGAAACGGCTGGCTGAGGAGTTGAATGTTGAAGCCACCATCCATGTGGAGCCCATAAGCCTCATGCCTACGGATAATGACAAAAGCGTTTAGCCGGATTTACAGAATGGTCATCTCTTCAATCAACCGGTGAGCACCGGCAAACTTATCGATAATGAACAGGACGTAGCGTATATCGGTAACAATGGTACGTTGCATATCGGGCTCAAAGATGAAATCGCAGGCCATGGCCTCGTAGTTTCCGTCGAATGCCACTCCAACCAACTGCCCATTGGCATTGAGAACAGGGCTACCGGAATTGCCGTTGGTGATATCGTTATCGGTTAGAAAACATACAGGCATCCCATTGGCATCGGCATAGCGATCAAAATCCCTGCGATTCCACAGCGCCTTTAATTTCTCGGGTATCTCAAATATTTCCTGCGATGGATTTTCCTTTTCAATTACCCCCTTAAGGTATGTGAATGGCCTGTAGTAAACCCCATCGCGAGGGCTATACCCTATCACTTTGCCATAGGAAAGCCGCATGGTTGAATTGGCATCGGGGTATTGCAGTTTCTCCTGATTCATCTCTAGCAATGCGCTGGAAAAATCGCGCAGCGATTTCTGGTAGATGTTTTTATGGTAAGCCAGGGTGTCGTGCAGCATCTCGTTATAGGACAATAGCCTGACGTACATCATCAGCAATGGGTCTTTCAGCAATGTGTCCACATTGGGTTTTCGCAAAAAATCTCCATACTTCTCGGGCGATGCGAAAATGGAATTGTGGTAAAAATAATCTGCCACCAAGGGTATTATCAACTCGGAGTGCTCCTCCTTCCGTATGTCATCTATTAGTGGACTAACCCCGTCATAGGGAAGATTTCTGATTAAACTGGCAAGCCCTATGCTGTAAATACTTTGGTCAACCTGAGGGAAAAACCCTTCGAACAGCGACTCTTTGATTTTTGCCAACCTTTTGGCCTCCCGCCGGATTTTCCGTTTGCTGGTTTTTTCTTCAAGCATCAGGAAAACCAAGTCGGATGATGCTTCGATTATCCCCGAAACCTTTGAAGGCCACTGCACAAGCGTGCTGATAGAGCGGAAAAGCTCTTCATAACGATTATTGCGAAGGAATTGGAAATATTTATCCAGCGATTTCAGCGCCTCAACCCTGCCCATCCTGTTAATGGAATCTTCCATGGCCCACTGGTACAGCGAATCCTCGCGTTGCCTTAATTTTTCCTCCACATTAAATCTTCGAATCGATTGCGCCTGGTAAGTATCCTTTTGCCAAAAATTGACCAGCATATCATGCGTGTCGGTATAGTTAACCCTTACCCTTTCATCTTCCTGCATGGCCTGTTTCACCACCTCGATAAAAGCACCCCATGTACGTTCAACCCAAGGGGCTACCACATCCCGTTCGTGTGCTGCATGGAATGAGGGTGCAAACCTGCGTGTGAGACCGGGATATCCGATAACCATAGTAAAATCGCCCTCCTTCAGCCCTTGCAGCGAGACGGGAAAATGATACTTTGGGGCGTAGGGTTTATTACGCTTGTCGTATTCGGCAGGCTGCCCGTCGGGCGAAGTGTATATCCGCAACAGAGCAAAATCGCCGGTATGCCTTGGCCAATGCCAATTGTCCACATCGCCTCCAAAATTTCCAATGGACTCAGGAGGGGCACCCACAAGCCTTACATCGAGAAAGCGGTTGTAAACGAATAGATAGAACTCGTTGTTGTTGTACATGGGAACAACATTGGCATAAATCCCCTTTTCTGCCTGCATTACCTCCTCTGCAACCGTTTTTGATGCCTCCGCAACGTTTTCCAGTAAGTCAATTTCATCCCCATTCCTTTGCATCAGCTCTTTAACCCGAGGCGTAACATCCTCAACCCTTTTTAGGATAAGGGCTGTTTTACCCGGAATATGCAGTTCCGATTCGTAGTCGGCAGCCCAGAATCCATCGCGCAAAAAGTTATGCTCGGTGGAGCTGTGGAGCTGGATATCGCCCACAGCACAGTGGTGGTTGGTTAAAACGAGTCCGTTTGGCGATATAATTTCGGCACTGCAACTCCCATCGTCAAGGAGCACAACGGCATCCTTAAGACAACTTTTGTTAACGCTATAGATATCTTCGGCCGAAAGTTTCAACCCCATGTTCTGCATCTGCTCCATATTCCGTGATATCAGGGAAATAAGCCACATACCTTCGTCTGCCCTGAGCTGATTGTGGAGGGACACCAATAGGATAGCCAAAAGAGAAATGAAATACGCGGATTTTCGTTTTAAGGCCATAATAAAGTAGTTATAAGAATTCGGATTCAAAGTTTTTTGAAAACGGACACAAAGTAACTCAATATTTTTGGATTTCAATAATTCATATGCCAATTAATCACGAATTTATGGATAACCCTGTTTAGAAAACCAAAGTCAATAGTTGCACAAATCAAATATTATTAAGTATTTTTGCCGTTTCAGAACCTCGACATGGACTGGGTTTTAAAGATAATCTCACTTTTAACGGCATACATTTTAGGCAGTATCCCAACCTCCATATGGGTTGGAAAGATATTCTATCATATCGATATTCGCGAACATGGCAGTGGCAATGCCGGAGCCACCAATACATTCAGGGTTATGGGTGCCAGGGCAGGATTTCCGGTATTTTTTATCGATATGCTCAAGGGATATGCTGCGGTAAAAATGCTGTATCTAACCGATTTTTACATTCCCGAAACCGGGCAGTTTGTTAACTTTCAGCTGGCCCTGGGGCTGGTGGCCATGATAGGCCATATTTTTCCAATTTTTGCAAACTTCAGAGGGGGAAAGGGGGTTGCCACCCTTACCGGTGTCGTGTTAGCACTTCACCCGTGGGCCACCCTTTTTGCGTTCCTCATATTCTTCACCACGCTGATTATCACAAAGTTTGTTTCGCTCAGCTCTATGATCGCCGCCTTCTCATTCCCGTTCATCTTAGTCTTTGCCTTTAGCGACACGACACCCTCCCTTATCATTTTCTCCATTATCATTGCCGTTCTCATGCTTTTTACCCACCAAAAGAATATCGAAAGGCTGATTAAGGGCGAAGAATCAAAATTTAAAGTGAAGAAAAACAAGAAGCCATAGGCACAGGCTTGTAAAATATCCGGCGGGTTCTGCCTTTTAATGTCCCATGACAATATGATTATGGGTAAAAGCAAAAAAAATGATAACGATGGAGACTTGGCTCCCGATCCCGACGTGTCGGGATCGGGATCGGGGTTAGCCGACGGGCAAAAGAGGTAACAAAAAAAGGGCTTCAGCCCCATTGGAAATTATTTGTTTAATATCGCGCTGCACTACAGTTTGAAAAATGCAACTACTCAAGGTAAATATCCCCGGGATATTCAATGGCTATCAGCAAAAGCCCTTCGGGAGGTGCCGATGTGCCGGCCAATGAACGGTTACGCGCTTCAATGATTCCGGCAAATTCTTCGGGAGTTATCCTTTCCCTGCCCACATCTAACAGGGTACCAACTATAGCCCTTACCATATTTCGTAAAAACCTGTCAGCCTTTATGGTGAACACCAACTTACTTCCTATGGTTTCCCATTTGGCAAAATATAGAGTGCAAATAAAGGTTTTTACATCGGAGCCGGTTTTGCTAAAGCACTTAAAATCTCTGTATTCTGTCAACTTATCTGCAGCAATCTGCATCTTTTCCACATCCAGATTACCTCTGTACAAGTAGCTTGTGCCAATGCTAAAAGGATCCTTGCAACGGCTTATGGTATATCGATAGGTACGTGAAATGGCGCTAAACCGCGCATGGGCATCAGGCTTAACGGGATGAATGTTCATGATGGCTATATCGTTGGGCAGAAGCTCATTCAGGCTATTGATCAGTTTACTATCCCCGTGCAAATCGGTTCGAACGGAATCGAAGTGCGCCACGTAGAACGATGCATGCACCCCGGCGTCGGTTCGACCGGCGCCGGTTACAGAAATATCCTCCCTAATCACCGTGCTAAGGGCCTTTTCCACCTCGATTTGTATGGAAATGCCATTGGGCTGCGATTGCCAGCCCACATACCTTGTTCCAAGGTAGGCCATTTCAAGAAAATAGCGCTGCACTTTTTTTCATCAAAAATAGAAAGATTACTCAGAATGAGCGCTCTAAAAAATCATTTTTTTAGAATGTCGATAACAACAAGCAAGAGAGAGTGTGCCCGAGGTAACACCTGCCGAATGAGCCATACGAAAGGGTTAATGTTTAAAACTTTAGTGAAAATGTTAAATTCTTTAAAGCCGTTAAAGGGTTGCACACTGTTAGTTTGGGCTATCTTGCCAAATATTTCAAGGGTATATGCATAAACGTCGCGGCTTCAAGGTTGAAAATCTAAAGAGGATCCATCGTAAGGAATTAGTTTTTAACTCGTTGGAACTCGATGCCATTAATATCTACTGCAAAAGGTATCACATAAGAAACAGGTCGAAGTTTTTACGTGAAACCATCATTTCCAAAGTACTCAACAAATTCGAAACTGACCATCCCAGGCTTTTTTAGCCTGTTTGCCCCCTCGCCTTCCTTTGCATAAGCAACACGATGGGTAAACACGCCATGTATAGCGCTGCCCCGGAGGCAAAGGCAATGCTGAACCCAAACTCCACGGCAAGGATTGTTGCCACAGGTGCAGCCAATACCGAGAAAAAACCGTTCACCCCCCAAGCAACGGGAATTTGATTGGTTGCGAATGTATGCAGGTATCGCATCCCCAACGGGAATAGCATACCCATTAGCAGCGCCAATGGTGCGATTAGCAAAACCAAAGTTACTACTCTGGTATAAATGGGCAATCCCACGATATACAAGTTTATCCTATCGCCCAACGGAATCAATACGGAGGTTAGCAGTGCAATACCCAGAATGGCAAGCAACATTCCCCTCCTAATGTATATAAACGACGACAGGTAACTTCCCACAGCCGAAAAGCAGAGCATGGTGCTAATAATAACAGCACTCGACATAATGGGGTTGCCAACAACCAGTATGGTACGTTGAATCAAGGATATTTCCACCAGCATAAAACCAAGCCCAAGGCATGCAAAGTAAAACCAAACAGGCGCGTTAAAACTACGGTTGGCAACAGAAATAAGCATGGGAAAAGCAATGGCTATAAGGGCGAGCAAGAGGCAAACTGCCAGGCTAACCCATACAATGAAGTAGCCCAACTCAAGGAACGGGACCCCGTCGGCACCCATCCAGGATAGATAGCTTCTGAATTTACCCATCCTAAGAAACTTGGAAAAGAAAGGGCTATTGTCGGTTGGCGGTTCGAGGCTGAAAGGGTAATCGACTACCCCCTTGGAGGGATCATCGCAAATCATTTGGTTTGCAAGGTGCTGAAAGGTTGAGTCGGGCATCATATTCAGCTCCTCTAAAGGAGCCGGAATTACCATATCGAAGCCATTTTCCAGGGCAAAGTTAAAGGCCATATCCCTTTCCGTATTTTCAAACACATTTCGTTTCAGCAAAACCAGCAGGGTATTCCAATTGCGCATGGCTAACATATACTCGGAGGGTTTTAGTCCCAAATCCCTTGCAGATTCAGCCACCAAGGAGATAAGTTTGAGAGAATTTCTGGGTGGATTATCCATAAAGGTTGAGAATACCAATAATCCCTCAGGGGTAAGCAGATGGTAGGCCTTGACAAGAGATTCGGTTGTAAACAGGTATTCCTCTTTCAGAGCCGATAGTCCGGCACCACCGAAACTCCCCACCGAAGGGAATACAATGGCATGCCATAGCCGTTGTTCGTTGATTAAATACTCACGTGGATAGGCCGTGACAACGCTTACCCGTTCGTCAAACCAAGGGTATGCAGCCAATCTGTCGGCAACAGGCCTAAGAGGTTCCACTATCGTAATCTCTTCACTCCCTAAAAGCCCGGCCTGTGTGGTAAGAAAAGTGGAATTGGGCTGAAGCATCAACACCTCCGGGGAGTGAAACAGCCAGTACGGGAATGAAAACAGGTTTTGATGGTAGAAAGCTGTATCGGCAAGCGCTTTTTCGAAAGCAGCATAATCCTGTGCATTTAAAAATGCCATATCCACAAGGGGTACCCTGCCAAAGTAGGACAGGCTCAAACCACTTGCCTGCCGCAAACTGCCGGATGATACCATTTCGAATGTCCCCTGAGGAGTTGAAGCAGTATGGATAACACGCGAATCGGGAATCAGCAGGGTTTTACTAAGGGGCTTAAATTCGGATTTGAAAGGCACTTTAGGTTGAAAAAAGAGCAGTAAACAGCCCGCTAACCCCACCGTGGTTATCGCAAGTTTCATCTTCGATGATTTGGCGAGGAAAAATCCGGCTACAATGGCCATTAACCCAAAAGATGAGGCTAAATTGGCTACAGACAGGTAGCGCGATAGCGCTATAATCAACACTCCCCCCACTGCCGAACCGGCTAAATTCCATGCGTATAGTATAGGAATGCTATTGCTGCGGATTATGAAGAAAAGGCCCAATACCATTGCCCCCGAAAGGAATGGTAAAAACAGGATAAAACAGGTTAACAGCAGTTTGGCTGCTTCAAACTTCGACGTAAAAACCAGAAGCGTATCGAAGCGAATACCCGGTATGCCAATCAGCAATGGAGAGGACAACATCAGCAATCCGGTAATTACCGGCAAGCGGGATATAAGTTTGGAGGCATACTTCTGCCCCAGTTTTGGCCAAACCGCCAGAATCACCCCGGATGATCCAAATCCCAACATGGCAACCGATACGGCAAGATATGCAAAATGATACCATTGGCCATAGGATATAAGGTTAATAATGGCCAACTGAAACCCTATGATAGCTACAGAGAGCAGGAATATGGAGGCGTTTTCCCTATTCATTCTTCCGCCCTGGTGAATGGCACAAAACGTACCGGAATTAAACTCCTTGTTTTAACCTTTCCCCCCTTTTTCTCCACCAGCATCAGCTGTTGCACAAGGAATGGCGACCCTACGGGAATAATCATTCTCCCACCCTCCTTCAACTGCTCAATCAGCGGGGGTGGAATATGGTCGGCTGCCGCAGTTACCACAATGATATCGAAAGGCCCCTTTTCAGGCCATCCATGATATCCGTCGGCTATTCTCGTGGTTACATTGCTGTAATCCAATTTTCTCAGTGTTTTTTCTGCAGAACTCCCCAGCTGAGGCACTATTTCAATGGTATAAACATGTTTCACTATCTCGGCAAGCACTGCTGCCTGATAACCTGAACCTGTGCCTATTTCAAGCGCAATCATCTCAGGCGAGGGCTTCATCAGTTCGGTCATATATGCAACTATATAGGGTTGCGATATGGTTTGCCCATAGCCAATGGGTAGCGGCCTGTCTTCGTATGCGCTATTCCTGTAACTGTTTGGCACGAACAGATGGCGCGGAACTGTTTCCATTGCCTTTATGGTTGCCCTATGGACAACTCCTCGCTGTGTAATTTGCGTTAGAACCATATTCATACGCCGCGAAACGTACTCGTCGGAGGCCTGGGCAAGAGCCAATTTCACAGGGATCATCAGCATGAATGGGAGCAACAGTCGCCGCATTGAAACACTTTTTGTTAATGGCACAATTTACAATTTTTTAAGGGCAATTTCAATACCCGGCTCAGAAGAACTCTTTCAATCTGTCCGGAAAACCAAATCTACTTTAAAAGTGTTATCTATTCATCAACGGGAAATTCGATAAGCAACCCTACAGCCGCAATACCGCTTTGAAATGGTGATATTTCGTACTGTTCATACGCTTCGTTTACTTAAAAATTTGACAAAAATGGTGTAACTTTGCAGCTTCAAAAAATGGATGGTATAATCTATGAACAAGAAAAATATACTTCATATTGCAATTGTTTTAACCGGCGCAGCACTGCTGGCAACCGTCATTTTAATCCCCCGCCTGGCCGACTGCTCCGGAGCCAATGGTAAGTATTACCCCAACGATACCATCCTTTTCCTTAACCCTACCTATCAGGTACCCATCCCACAGGAAATTACCTTTGCCGGCGAGCCTGTACCCCTCCACCTGTTCGACGTGCGCGAAAGCCTCGATCGCGAGCTGCAGGTCAATACGTATTGGCATTCACAAACGGTACTTCTACTAAAGCGGGGTAACCGCTACTTCCCTATTATCGAGCCCATTCTGAAAGAAAAGGGCATCCCCGATGACTTTAAGTACCTTGCCGTGGCCGAGAGCGCTCTTACTCAAGCAGTGTCCCCATCACAAGCCGTTGGGTTTTGGCAAATTCTCGAGCCCACCGGAAAGGAGTTGGGACTGGAAATAAACAACGAAGTGGATGAGCGTTACCACATTGAAAAGTCAACCTATGCCGCCTGTGATTACCTGCTGAAAAGCTATAAGCATTATGGCAACTGGACAATGACTGCTGCATCGTACAACTTTGGACGCAACGGGATTAACAGGCAGATAGAACACCAAAACAATAGCAATTACTACGACATGGTGCTTGGCGAGGAAACCGGCCGTTATGTTTTCCGCTGTATTGCCCTGAAAGTAATCTTTGAAAACCCTAAGCAGTACGGTTTCTTTTTTGAACCGAAGGATTTATACCCGCCACTCAGGTATTACACGGTGGAAGTCGATTCCACAATAAGCAGTATTGCCTCTTTTGCCGAGAAGTACAATACCAGCTACAAAATGATTAAGCAGCTGAATCCCTGGTTGCGGGAGAATTATTTAACCAATAAGAAAAAAAAGGTTTACACCATCAAAATCCCTATGGAAGGCTTTAGGGAAAGTGCATACCAATAGGAACATACCAAATTGCTTTGGTACAAATCATAATAAAGGACAACCAAGGCGCTAATTAAACGTTTTTTTAGCCATGGAACCACAAAAGGGCGAAGCAGGCGAGGTCATAGTTCAGGGAGCCAGGGTTCACAACCTGAAAAACATAGACGTGACCATTCCTCGCAACAAGCTTACCGTGATAACGGGATTGAGCGGGAGCGGTAAAAGTTCCTTGGCTTTTGATACCATCTACACCGAGGGTCAGCGCAGGTATATCGAGACTTTTTCTGCCTATGCAAGGCAATTCATGGGGAATATGGAGCGACCCGATGTGGACAAAATCACCGGGTTGAGCCCTGTGATCTCCATTGAGCAGAAATCGACCAACCGCAATCCACGCTCCACCGTTGGAACCATTACAGAAATTTACGACTTTCTACGATTGCTTTACGCCCGCGCTTCAATTGCCTATTCGTACAACACCGGTGAAGAAATGGTGAGGTACACCGAAGAGCAGATAGTGAGGCTGATTGAGAACGATTTTCTCAATAAGAAAACGGCCATCCTTTCTCCCATAGTAAGAGGAAGGAAAGGGCATTACCGCGAGCTGTTCGAACAGTTGCAACGCAAGGGATTCCTTTACGTCAGGATAAATGGTGAGATAACGGAGATACGCCCCGGTATGAAGCTCGACCGTTACAAAATTCATCATATTGAACTTCTTATTGATAAGCTGCCAGTGTCAAACGAAGATAGCAAACGGTTGGCATCATCGGTGGCAACAGCCATGAACCACGGCAAAGGCACCATCATGGTGCTTGATATGGAAAGTCAAAGCATAAGGTACTACAGTCGCAATTTAATGTGCCCAACCACTGGCATCTCGTATGATGAACCTGCTCCTCACTCCTTCTCGTTCAATTCGCCCCGTGGAGCATGTCCCCGTTGCAACGGTTTGGGTACGGTGGCCGAGGCCGACATTAAAAGGGTAATTCCCGACCCCAAGTTGAGCATCAAAAAGGGTGGCATTCAGCCACTGGGGCCCTATAAAAGCAGCCTGATTTTCTGGCAATTGGATGCCATTGCTCAAAAATACGGCTTCGATCTGAACGATCCCATCGAGAGCATTCCCGAAGATGCGCTTAACGTTATTCTCTACGGTTCGGAAGAACAATTCACCCTTAAACATCAATCGCTTGGCGTAAAATCGAACTATTTTCTGAGTTTTGAAGGCATTATCAGCTACATACAGAATATCCATAACGAAGATCTTAATGGTCATGGGCCAAAATGGGCTCAGCAGTTTATACAGTACGCTGTTTGTCCGGTTTGCCACGGTACCCGGTTGAAAGATGAAGTTAAGTGGTTTCGTGTAGATGGGAAGGATATTACCCAGCTCTCGCGTATGGACATTGAAACCCTTACGCAATGGTTTGACAAATTAGAAGATAGGCTGAATAACAGGCAGAAAGCCATTGCCACAGAGCTACTCAAAGAGATAAGGGAACGTTTAACCTTTTTAATGGATGTGGGATTGGGTTACCTCTCGCTGGGGCGTGGAGCGGCATCGCTTTCCGGTGGCGAAAGTCAGCGCATCAGGTTAGCTACCCAAATCGGATCGAAACTGGTCAATGTGCTCTACATTCTCGATGAGCCCAGCATAGGCTTGCATCAGCGCGACAATATCCGGCTAATTGACTCTCTTCGTCAACTTAGGGATAGCGGGAACTCGGTCATCGTTGTGGAACACGACGAGGAGATGATCCTGTCGGCCGACCATGTGGTAGATATGGGCCCAAAGGCCGGAAGGCATGGAGGACAAATTGTGGCCACCGGTACTCCGAAGGAAATTGCAAAGTCCAATTCTCTCACTGCTTGCTATATCAGCCATAAGAAGAGAATACCCATACCCAAAAGCAGAAGGGAAAGAAACGGGAAAAGCTTGGTGCTGATTGGCGCAAAGGGCAACAATCTGAAAGATATTACGGTTGAATTTCCCCTGGGGCTTTTTATTTGCGTAACAGGGGTATCGGGAAGCGGCAAATCCACCCTTGTTAATGAAACCCTACGCCCGTTGCTAAGCAAGGCCTTGTACCGCTCTTTCGACGAACCGCTTGAGTACAAGAGCATTCACGGGCTTGAGCATATCGATAAGGTGGTCGAGGTGAATCAGGCACCCATTGGGAGGACGCCACGTTCGAATCCTGCAACCTATACGGGAGTTTTCACCGATATTCGTAAGCTTTTTGAGCTTACCCCTGAGGCAAAAATCAGAGGCTACAAAGCGGGACGCTTTTCGTTCAATGTCAAAGGAGGACGATGCGAAACATGCAAGGGCGCGGGTGTTCAGACCATTGAGATGAATTTTCTGCCCGACGTGTATGTCACCTGTAAGGACTGCGACGGATTGAGGTACAACCGCGAAACGCTTGAAGTGAAATACAAGGGGAAGAGCATTAGCGATATATTCAGCATGACCATAAATCAGGCTGTGGAATTTTTTGGCAGCATTCCGCATATACTACAAAAGGTAAAAACCCTGCAGGAGGTTGGATTAGGCTATCTCACCCTGGGTCAGCCATCAACCACCCTGTCGGGTGGTGAAAGCCAACGCGTTAAACTATCCACTGAACTGTCAAAACGCGATTCGGGCAGAACCCTTTACATACTGGACGAACCCACAACCGGGCTCCATTTTGAGGATGTACGGGTGCTGCTCGATGTGCTCAACCGCCTGGTTGATAAGGGCAATACCGTTATCGTTATTGAGCACAACATGGATGTGGTAAAGGTAGCAGACCATATCATCGATTTAGGTCCTGAAGGGGGCGAAAAAGGCGGCGAAGTGGTATGTGCGGGAACTCCGGAAGAGATTATGAAAAAAGGTATTGGCTATACGGCCAAATACCTGAAAAGGCATATTGAGCGGAAAAAGTAAAAAAAGTCTATCGCGCTATTGCGAGAAGAAGAAGTTATTCAGCTCGTAGATCTCCTCAACAGAGAAGTTAAGTGTTCCATCGAAGAATTGTTCCACCGCTTTCAACAGCTCCTCAAACGAAATATATCCATCGCCATCACTGTCGAAACTTCTGAATTTTTGGGGTATGGTTCCCGGTTCAAAAGTGATGCTTCGGGTCCATATGGGAGCCACAGGGAGGACTCTGATCTCTTCCCTACGGACAGCGGTGGGCATGTCAAACATTTGGGCTAACGCATCGGGCGAAAGTTGAACACCCCTTTCGTTCACAATGGCCCCCTGCGGTGTATTGGGCTCATCATCCATATAATCCAGAATGCCGTCGAAGTCTGAATCGAATGGGCATCCCAGCGAATCGACCTCAACCCCGAGAGGGGTATCGGGGCACTCGTCAAACCGGTCGAAAACGCCATCGCCATCCTGGTCGGCCATCATCACTTCGTAGTCAAAATAATCCAATTCCATGAACTCCTGCTCGATCTTGATATACTTGGGATCGGAGAATAGGTCGAAATGGAGTGAGAAGTTCGTAAACAGGAACATATCGTTGTAGCCGTTGGCTGTGAGGCCATACCGTTCAGCCACCTTATTGTCATAATTATCCAGGAGATCGGTAAAGGCATAGTTGATTGAAGTAGCCACTCTAAGGTTTACCCTATACGAAAGGTAAAAGTCGAAGCCTGCCTCCAAAGGAACCATAAAAGCCAACTGGGGATATTTCCCAAGATCGTGATAATCCTCTTTGCTCAGGTCCCTCTCCCAATTGTCGTCAAAATTTCGTAACGAAGCAGCCCAATGGTTTGGGTCTGTTTCGGGGAGATTCCGTATGGTTCCGTCGGACCAGAAATGATAGTAATTCTTATCCGCCTCATCGCCATAATAAATATTCCCTTTAGGGCTAAATGTAAATGAAGAAACCCCCAACGAAAGAAAGGGTTTGAAGCGTTTGGTAAGCCCTAACCAATGCCCGAATCCATATTCCAGCGACACTCCCCCCAAAAACAGCTCGGTTTTAAAAGACGAATTGTGATAGATAGGATCGCCATCATCATCCACCTTAAGTTTTGACACATCCTGTTGCATGGCGCGGGAAATGTTAAAGTCGTGCCCTTGCAACGTACCATACATGAAAAAGAAATTTAAACGGTAAAAGTTCTTTTTCCCGACAAATGCTGAGCCATTCAGCCGATAGCCAAGCGATCCGCTCATGGGATTTGTCCCCGGATTTTTTATATCGCCTAAAAAGTGTAATACGCCTGCCCCAAATGAAATAACCGGCTTATATACAGGGTTTTCCACCTCAACTTCCTGAATGAGCATGCTCATGTAGTACTCCTCATCGTCTTCATCCTGAGCAAAAAGAACCAATGGACTGACGGTAAAGAGCGCAAGAATAAAAAAACCGACAAAAAGTTTACGGCTAATCATTATAAAAGGCAACTGCTTTAGCATGGCATAGAGCTATTTATACCATTTTTGATTTGTAATCATCAGGGCTTCCTGAACGGTTATCCTAACACCATTGTTGTAAGCGGCTACAAAAGCATCGTCAATCGGGGTTGTATTCCATATCTTCACCCTGTAATCACGAGCTTCCTTATACTCTGTAAACGATCCGATTGAGTATTTATACCACCCTTCGTGTTTTTCCGTTCTCACATCCTCCGATATATTCAGTCGTCGGAAATACCTCTTTATATCAACAGGGCGGTGTCCGGCGGCCAGTTGAACTCTGTAGTACACCCCTTCTTCCGGCTCGAGCATGTAGCTCACATCCAACTCTTCAACTTTTTTGGCAAACCGAGGTTTATCTTCAATCTTTCTATACTGAACAGCAATTTCCCTCCCTCCTTCTGCATCGGTCTCCGTATAGGTAGAACTAATGGCCGGTGTTGCGGAAGGTGTTGATAACTTTGGCGCAGGTACTGAAGAGATTATCCCATCGAGGTATCGCGGATCGGGGTTATTGAAATCGGCATCCCTCTGAACAATATCTATCACCTGGGTGGATCCGTTAAGAATAAACGAGAAGGTTCCCTTTAAGGGCAATTCCACCTTGCCTTTGTCATCTTCAGGCAACAATTTATAGTTAACCACAAAGCGTTCTTCCGGAGGCAGGTTCATCCACAGAAATTTTACTGTGTTGTCCTTAAAAGTGAAAATGGCATCGCGGGGATTTATGGCTTCGGCAGAGTAGCCCGCCGGAATCACTTCCTCAATTTTTGCAAATTTTTCAGTACTCCCTTTATTTACCAGTATGTTAACCCTCATGTCATTGCTCTGATCAATGAAATAGGGCGTCTGCCTTATACATCTCACATTGCTGGCCAGCAGCGAAACTGGTGGTTGAACAGGAATCATCTGCTGATACTCCGAAATATCAACAATCAGGTTTGGGTCAATCTTAGAGGATGGGCGTATTGAGATATTGCTGGGCGCAAGGTCAACCGTTTTCCTTTCATTCCCATCGATGTAGGAGAATGCACCTGCAAGGGAAAAGTTGCCTTTCAACCTTTCATCAACCCTTACACGATACGATAATTTGATCTCCTCGTCGGCAGGCAGCCTTAGCCAAATAAACTTAACCTTTTGGTCTTCAAACGCAAAGGAAGCATTGGGGTTAGTGGTAACCTGAGCTGTCAGGCCCCTTGGAAGTTCCTGTTGAAAGCGGGCAAAACTTTCTGCCTGTCCCTTTTTCAAAGTAACCGACACATCGAATTCCATACCGGCAGTAACCTCGCGCGGAACAGACATGGTCAGAGAGGCATCGCCAATGGAGAAAAAATTCAAGAATAATACTCCCAGTAAGTTTAGTAAAAGTCCAAAATACTTGAGCATAGCTTAATGTATGTTTTTTTGGCCTTGTAATTCAGTACGCAATTATAGCAAAATTAACAATAGATTTTTTTATTTCTGTAGAAATGTTGCAGTTTGTTCATTTTTTTCGAAAATTGTTAGAAACTTTTTCAGAAAAATACACTTTCCAAACGAAAAACTTCCGCCAACGGAAGGTCATTTCCAAGACAATGAATACCTGAATATATAATGCACGTAGGGGGATCAAAAGCAAATTATATACATATTTGCTGTTTTGTTTATGCATTTTATTTTATTTATGATTATTCATTTATTTATTTTGTATATAAAAGTAAGTTTATTAAATCTCATGTCAATTGTTCAATATCGAATTGTATGAAAATACGAATGTGGATTTAAGAAAAAAGTCTCCACATTTATATCCTGAGAACTAATCCGATAATTTGTGATGGGCTATTCTTGAAAATAGATCATGGAAACGTAATGCACAACGCTGTCCGAAGGATGAATCTCTCCTGAATGTCCTATGCTTAAAATTTCACTCTTAGCCTTTTCCGATATCCTTTTGGAATACTCTATTAGGGTCATGATAGCTCCATATCCGCATATGCTGGAATGTTGAACTTTTACCAGTGTGTCAATACCCTCTGCATCCAAAGTTAATGCCTTGTCAATTATCGGCCTATCCACTCTTTGCCCCTCCTGAGGGGATACGTAATGGGAAAAATCGCTGGATGCAACCACGATAACATGCTTGCCATACCTGATAATGGCTTTGTAAAGCTTTTCAGCAAGGACTGCCGATTGCTGGTATGACTGCTGGAGTATGGAAATGGGGACAATGCGTACCGATTGGGGCAGGTAGTGCTGAATAAACGGTACCAACACCTCTCCCGAGTGCTCAAATTTATGGGCATCGGCTGAAGTGGGCAACTCTAACAGACCGACCAATTCAGTATCAATCTCCGCGAGGCCGAAGGGAGTTTCCCAAAAATCATGGACATCAACGGCAACAGGTGGACCATAGCCTTTATGATTTGGATTTACAATAACAACTGTATCAATGGGTTGTTTCGAATGCTGCAGTATTTTGAAAAAATGTACCGCCTGATACCCTGAGTAGATATAGCCCGCATGCGGGACAACACCGCCAAGAATGTGATGGCGGGCAAAATCAAGGTTTATGCGCTGGGCTTCCCTATTTTCGATTTGGCCAATTAGTTTGTTCAATTCTTGGGAATTGGAAGGGTAGAATATGCCTGCCACGGCCGGCTTTCGAATGGATTTTTTCATAATTTCAGATTTTAAAGAACAACAATCCTGCGACCACATCCGGCGCAATTACCCTGATTGTCAATGCCCTTTGACCCAATGCTATAACCACTCCTCTCAATAACGACCTTTCGGCATTGCGGACATATGGTATTACTCAAATCGCCTCCCTGCGACACATTACCAATGTAAACAAAATTGAGCATCTCCATGGCCAAGGTTCTCAGTCGTAGCAGAGTTTCTGTCGGAGTTGGATGGATTTGCAGGCGATAGGATGGGAAATACCTGTTGATATGCAGCGGAGTATCATTCCCCAACTCTCCGGCGATCCACTTTACCATTTCGCCAAACACTTTCGTATCGTCATTCAAACCGGGTATAACAAGATTGGTTATTTCCAAATGCTTTCCCCGTTTCGCAATGGCCTGCAGAGTGTTTTTAACCGGTTGTAACGAGCCTCCGCAAATGTCGTTGTAAAACGAGTTTGTATAGGCCTTTAAATCGATGTTAAAGGCATCCACAACGTCAAGTAATTGCTCCAGGGGTTTTCGGTTAATATAACCGTTGGAAACCATTACATTCTTCAATCCCTGTTGTCTGGCGGGGACTGCTATATCGAACATGTATTCAAACCAAACAATGGGCTCATTGTAGGTATAGGCTATCCCACAATTGTCCTTATACTCAATCGATGCCTTCAGAATCCGGTTGAGAGAAACGCTTTTTGTATTTAAAATTTCCATGTTCGAGGGATGAGAAATATGGAAATTTTGGCAAAACACACATTGTAAGTTACATCCAAATGTACCAACCGATAAAATGCTACTGCCGGGGTAAAAGTGGTAAAGGGGCTTTTTCTCAATGGGATCAAAGTGAATACCCGTTACCATGCTGTAATTGGTGCTAAAAAGCTTACCCTGGTTATTGAGCCGGACTCCGCATATTCCGGTTTTTCCCTTTTGGATATGGCATCCATGGGGGCATAACGCACATTTAACAGTGCCATTATGCGAATCTCCGGAATAGTACATCGCCTCTTTCATGGATTCACTGATAAAAACCGGATGAAAAAACCTCATTCTCGCATCTTAAAGGTACGTAATTTTACCTTGTTTTCAAGCCAATATAGAGGGAATAGCAACTCAACGAAAGCCAATTTTTTATTACACCTGCAATGCGATGATACACAATACACCTTCTCTCCCACCTCCCGACAGGTGAGCAATTGTTCAATTATCCGATAGCCAAAGTTTTTGAATAAGCAGAAGCCAACATTGCTTATACATTAATGGTTGGTGAAGGCATTTAGAAATTGCTAAATGCCAGTATCACCCCATTGGAAGATATCCGTTAGTTTTTGGAAAATTCGGTATTAAAACAAGTAAAAGGCCTAATGCTTAACCATTTTGAACACTGCCTTCTCTCCATTACGGGAATAGAAGGTGGCAATGTAAACACCTTTTGCGAAATTGGCAGTACTGATGTATGGCGTACTCAAAGGGATATCAAAAACTACCTGACCCATTATGTTAGAGATAACCAAACGGTTAAAATTCTCATAATGTGTTAAATGAATGGCATCGCTGAATGGGTTAGGGAACACTTTAATATTCACCAGATTTTGAGTGTTCACATCCGTAGTCCAAACATAAATTGGGTAGGTCTTAGTAGTTACACCATCCTGTGCAGTAACGGTAAACTCAACAGGAACGGAAAAATCCATCGTGGTGGGATAAACATAGTTAATGGTGGCACCCTCGGTTATGGAAATAACCGGTGTCAAGGCAGTAATATTGGCTCCCTCAGGCAACCATACAACCACATGATCCTGAGCAATGAATACTTCATCCTGCCCTTCTTCAAATTCAAAGGATAGAATATTGGCCTCAAAATATGTTGCCGGGAAACCCCACTGGTCGTTAACGACCATATCGTTCTCTACATTAATCTCACGATTTGGATCGCCATCCCATTCACCTCCACTCCAACCTTGCCCAAACGCATCGGAGAAATATTTATACTGGTGTATTCCGTTCTCCACTTCCAAGGAGGTGGTATACAGTAATTCATGGATTGGTTTGTAAACCATGAAATTATCCAGCATAAGCATTAGCGCATCGTGTGAAACGTATTGAATGGCTATGTTAACCTGCTGCCCATCGTAGTCGCTCAAATCAAAAGTGAACTTAGTCCACTCGGCGGGTACTTCAATATAATCGCCTTCGGAAATGGGAACAAATTTGGTTGTATCGGCTCCCTCGGTTGATATCAAAACCCTTATACGCTCCAAACCGTAGCTATCGGTGATGGATTTCGCTGCGAAGCGAAGCAGGCATGAATCGATAAGAGATATGGAGGGGGAAATGAGCCATTTATTATCGTCCTCCGTTTTGGATTGCACGGCAATCAAGTACTTATCCCCGTCGAAAGCCGGTTGGGTACCGCTGACATCGGGTACTGCCATGGAAGGATTGAATACCATAAATGCAAAAGGTTCCTCCTCCCCCGGAAAATCGAACTCGCTGACAGACCAAGTGGCATCATCATTAACCAAATGGGTGATCCAAGGGGGAAAGAGGGTTGCAAAATCGGGGTATTCATCCCAACTTTCGCGGAATATTACGTTAGCCGCCCTATCTTCTTCTACTTTCTCAAGGGTTATGGAGCCTTCGGTTCCCGGAACAGCCCACTCTGTAAAGTCACCTGTCAAAAAAACGCTGTGCGTTTCGGGGTCGAAACCATCGGCCAAAACCATATTTACGTTAAAAGTAACATTACTATATGTTGGAGGAAGGGTGGCCGTAACGTAAGCCTGTATATTCCAATTATAATCTAAATTGGAATTTACTGACGACAATTCATTCCATTCGTTTTTAAAATAAACCATATTCCCCTTCCCTGATACTGCGGGCCCTCCATCACAGCCGGCGGGATAACCTCCTTTAGTATCAACGCTATAGCCAATCCACAGCTTGGTAGTATCAACTATCTGAAATGGGGTTGATAACGCCACAGTATTCCATTGCGCGATATCTACATGGGTTACCACTTGTGAGTACACTTCCTGTGCGTAAGTCCCTATCCAAATTTTCAGGGTATAAACACAGTCTTCATAATTAGGAAAGAAGCTGATTTTTGTAACATACAATCCGTTATAATCTTCAATATCCTCCGGGTTCCAGCGTGCTGCCACGCTGAATTTTACTGCAGTATTGTTTCCAACGGAATTGGCATTTTCTCCATCATCCCAGTGTATCCACTGCCCGTCATCGTTGCTGTTTCTGTCTTTTACAAATGGCAAACCCGTTGTTTTTGCTGCCGTTAATCCGGGGATATCATCAAACATACTGTAGCCGGGTTGTTGTAAAACGTTGCAGGTGGCAGGAACTACAAAACCAAAAAAAAGACCTATAAATAGGGTTGTGACAGCTGTTTTTGTACGAATTGACATGTTATTTGCTAAATATTTAACTCTTTCTTTATGAAAATTGCGCGATGTTTTGCGCTATCGATTATGATTCTTAAAAATAGAAATTCAGGCCTCCGCCAATCAAATGGTAGATAGGTCCTGTGAGACCTATTTCTGCTTCAAAAATAAAACTCATGTTATTCCTGATGCCCACTTCCACCCCCAACGGGAGCCATAGTAAGACATTTACATCCTTCTTGGGAAAATTCACATCCACATCGGCACCCGTAAAAATTCTAACCTCTTTCTTTATGGGAAATGTGATATTAAAAGTTCCGTCCACTCCAAAAACGCCATAGTGGTGAGCTCCGGCGGCAATGGACATATTTTTGGCAATGGCAAATTCCACATCGGCTCCAAAGTACTCCGATGGGCCTAAAAAACCAAGGTTCAGGCCGAAATCAATACCCTTTACAATGCCTGCACCTCCGTGTAGGAAAAGGATAAAATCAGCGCCCCCGTTGATAACAACTGCCGGTTCAAGTCCAACTGAGAAAGTTTTAGGCTTTAAGGTTTGCCCCGTATTAAAAACCTGTGAATGTGCAACTGATACCGTTAGAAACAGCATGAGAATCAAGAAAAATCTCTTCATAATCCCATTATTTAAAGTGACTAGCAAAAGTAATAATATATTATTGAAAACGATTTAAAAGGGAGATTTTGTATTCGACATGTATATAATGTTGTAGCTATAAAAAAACAATATGCTTAACTTTAGCCCCTGATTTTTAAACTAACCCCATCAAAGAGTGATATGAAAAAATATGTGTTGTTTCTGATAATGTTATTCGCTTTGTCACAGAGTTCGCTGTGTCAGGTTGAGAAGTACTACCGGGTGAAAATATATACACCGGATGTTTCGGATATTCTCCGACTGGCAGCAAAAGGATTGCCCATGGAAAGCGGCGAGCATAAACCCGGAGCCTACATTGTAGGAGAATTCTCGGAAAGCGAGTTGACGCTAATTGGCGAAACCGGTTTGAAGTACGATATTCTTATTGATGACCTGAGCGCTTTTTACTGCAAACGGAATGAGCCTTTCGATATTGACCGTATGAACATGGAAATGAAGGCCTCCCGAAGGTCTTTTAAAAATTATACAACTCCCGAAAACTTTTCGTTAGGGAGTATGGGAGGATATCATACATACACGGAGTTGCTTGCAGAATTGGATGAAATGAAGACCCTTTTTCCAAACCTGATATCAACCAAACAACCCATTGGGACAACTAATACCATCGAAGGAAGGCCTGTGTACTGGGTAAGGATTTCCAACAACCCCGAGGTAGATCAGGAAAAACCTGCTGTGCTTTACACAGCCCTTACTCATGCCCGCGAACCGGCCTCGCTGCAGCAGATGCTGTACCAGATGTGGTATCTCATGGAAAACTACAATAGTGATCCTGAAATTCAATACCTTATCAACAATCTGGAGATGTACTTTATTCCCTGTGTCAACCCCGATGGCTATATATACAACCATACCACTAATCCCAACGGTGGCGGGATGTGGCGTAAAAACAGGCGCAATAATGGTGACGGCTCTTTTGGGATTGACCTCAATCGTAATTATGGCTACAATTGGGGATACGACAACAGCGGGTCGTCGCCCTACGGCAGCTCTGAAACCTATCGAGGTACTGGACCCTTTAGCGAGCCCGAAACACAGCTGGTAAAGCAATTCTGCGAAGCAAGAGAAATATCGCTTGCGCTCAATAACCACACCTACAGCGATTTGCTTATCTATCCATGGGGATACGCCAATATACTGACTCCCGATTCGCTGGTTTTTATCAAATATGCCCAGCTGCTTACCTCGGAGAATCACTATACATACGGAACGTGCTACGAAACCCTTAACTACGTTTCCAACGGTAGTAGTGACGACTGGATGTATGGTGAGCAAACCACCAAGAATAAGATTTTCGCATTTACGCCCGAAGCGGGAAAGCCTTCGGATGGATTTTGGCCTGCTGTTAACCGTATTGAGGAGATATGTGCCGGGCACACCGGGATGAACCTGTATCTGGCACGGCTGGCCCTTGCCTATGCCAACGTCAAGGATTTATCACCACGGGTATTCAGTAGCGTAAATTCATTCTTCCCCTTCGAAATCACCTCGCTGGGGCAGGCAAACAACCCTACATTCACCGTAAGCATTCAGCCAATCTCGTCCAACATACAATCTGTGGGCGAACCAATTGTTTTCAACAATCTGGATGTTCTGGCTTCGGCTGTCGACTCCATTGGCATTGCCTTTAAACCCGGCATTGCCAACGGTGATTTGGTAAAATTTGCGTTGGCTGTAAATAATGGCAGCTATACCTACACAGATACCATAGTGAAACAATACGGCTCTTTGGAGCTAATCATTGATGATCAATGCAACAACATGGGCAACTGGACCAGTACATCGTGGAATATTACAAGTCAGTACTACCATTCAGCTCCCACATCCATAAACGACAGTCCAAACAGCAATTACCCCAACAACGCTACCACGTTCATTACCCTGAATATGGCGGTTGACCTAACGGATGCCGTTATGGCATGGGTCGATTTTATGGCCCGATGGGACATTGAAAAGAATTGGGACTATGCCCAGTTTATGATATCTACCGATAATGGATCAACCTGGACTCCGCTTCAGGGTCAGCATACATCGATTGGGGGAAGTTATCAGGATTCGGGCAAACCTTTATACCACGGAACTCAGAGCAATTGGGTTAAAGAGGAAATCTCCCTGGGCAGCTACATAGGGCAAACCGTTAAGTTCCGCTTCCGCATGGTGAGTGATGTAATGATCAATGGGCAGGGATTCTTTTTCGATGATTTTAGAATTGAAAAAATGGTGCCTTCGTCCGATCCCTCGTTAAACCTGCCATCCGAACTATCGTTCGTAAAGGGAGATAGCCTTACCATTGATGTGAGCGAATACATTTCCAACTTCATTGATAATCTTGAGCTCTCGTGGGAGGGGAATGATAAAATTATCATAGAAAAGAATGGATGGGAAATCACCTTACGGGTTGATGATGAAGAGTGGATTGGCACTGAGGATGTTACATTTACAATTTCGGGCGAATTCGGGACATCGTCCTCAACGGTTGCCATAGAATGTACCGCTCCCGGCAATTATGTTCCTGTGATTGTCGGACAATATGATATAGTTACCCATAAGAATGTGCCCATTGAGATAACCCTCGATCATCTGATTGTGGAGGATGAAGACAACACTTACCCCGACGATTTCAGCCTGACAGTACTTGAGGGCGACAATTATTCGTGCTCAAATCACACCATTACCCCTGCCGAAAACTATGTAGGCATGCTCTCTGTTCCTGTTTACGTATCGGATGGAAGAGACGACAGCAATACCTTTAACCTTTCGGTTGAAGTTAGAATACCTGATGATGTCGTTGCAACTGATGGTAGAAGTAGCATTCAAATGCTATACCATGCCGAACTCTCATTGCTTACCATTCTTGTCAACCCCGATGAGATGTTCCACACCCTTCAGATTTTTGATATGCAAGGACGAATGGTAACGAGCAGGATGATTGCCGGACATTCCCAAAGGATAGACGTATCGCTGGCTAACCCCACAAAGGGCTTGTATGTGGTACGTCTTTTGGGCAAGAGGGTGTACTCCGAACGAATTGTGCTGTAGATATCAGAGCACTTTAAAACAGAAGAGTGGGTTTGCCTATGCAAACCCACTCTCATATTATTCGGTTAAATGGCAAAGGCTAACTAAAAGTTAACAAGGAAATAGAGCGACCCACCAAAGTAAGAGTATGGGAATAATGTTGCCACAAACCATGCATGTTCGGATGGTTCGGTGGCGATTTGCTCCTCAACATGCCGCGATATAACCATGCGCTCCTGCGTTCTGTACGATTGTCCGATGAAGTTTATACCTGACATTAATCCAAACTCGCCACCAATACAAACCTTAGGGAGAAAATAGTATTCAGCGCCAGTAAAAAGCCCAATGCTTACTGTATGGGTTGCCCCATAGTTTCGCTCAAGAGTTCTAACTCCGGTTGGACCAAAAAAAGCAGTTGATGGTGTGGGATTGGCCACAGACATTTGGTTTCCATATTCATACAAATCCTTGTCTTTATAAAATGCATATCCCAGATCAGCCCCGACAAAACCATTCAATCTTTTGTATGAGCGAAACATTTGGTACCCTCCGGTGATTCCATAGCCGTTTTCAATGTACGTGTACCTATCTATCAGCTGTTCCCTGCTCAGGGGGTTAACAAAGACAGCAGCGTCGTTCTGTACATATTCATTATCAACCATTTTAGTAGATAGGATACTAATAGCCAGCCTTGCAGCTGAATTATCGGTAAGATAATACCGGAAATAAAGGGTATTTTGTCCCAAATTGAGGTTATTGTACCCCGAGCCATTGAACATATTACCAAAGTATTCAAAAAATGGGGTTCCATCTACTCCAATCCCCAAATCGCCTGCCTGAGGCAAGTATTCGGAATCGCCCTTGCTCGGCTTGCCGGCACTTACATACTCCTCCTGTGCCATGGCAAACAAGCTAAGTGAGCAGGCAGTAATTATTATAAGTATTCTTTTCATTCTCTGTTTGTTTTTGTTTTAAATTTCTTCTTCCCTACATTCATTTTTTTTATTTTAAAAAACGAATTGCCATAGGATGCTTTGATTGTTTAGGTTAAAAATTTATCTCGTTTAACCACAAAACTATTCCCAAAGCTCTCCACCTCCAAAGTTCAGAGGTGTTAAAACGGGTGAAGACTCGGTAAAATATCCGCTGGTGGTGTAACGGTATGTCTTGACAGTTGTTGAGGGGTAAGTAGTATATACCTGTTTGGGAGCCTGAAAACGGAAATAGACTGTTTCATTAACAGGCACATTAGCATCGAAACGACCTGAGAAATCAACCGTTACGGTTGTTGACCAACCGCTATTAAATATGGTCATAACAACTCCTCGGGGAACATACTCTAAACCGACTTCCGTTTCATCTGTATCAGCATACCCTTCGAACCTTCTGGAAACAGTTTCGACATGATTGCTCAATGCTTCAATGGAGTTGTACGTTATTTGCTGAGTACGAACTTGCCCCGGCTTAACTGCTCCCAATGTGCTGGTGCCAGTAAACTTATAAAGTTTAGGGATTACTCCTGATACAGCTCCATAGGGTTGAACCTGATCATAAGTAAACTCAGCTGGAATTAATTGCACAGTCACCCCAGTATTGGTAGCCGGAACAGTGGCCTGTATAAACCCGTTATTAACATAGGCAGTATCTATCCAATTGCCTGAGGCCGAGGGATTAAATTCGCTATTAGGGATAGAAATTAGTACCCGTGTTCCATTGGGTACAAATTCCAACCCTTGATGGGTAAGGTCCAATTCGGCATAAAGATATGCCTGTACCGTCGCCTTTTTTGACAAATCGAGGGTTAGTTCTGACGTTTGGATTTCATCCTGACATCCTGCCAACACAAACGCGGATGCCAACATTAACGCTCCAATTCTTACAATCTTTTTCATAGTAATCATCATTTAGTTTCTAATTTAAGTTAGTTAATGAAAGGTTATGATTAATTAAATGCGAAGATAGAAAAAAAAAGAATGGCCAATAAGTTTTTGCCAATTCTTTTCAATAAAATGCTCATTATTAACCAATTTTCCACAATCGTCTTGGCAGATTCGGGGAACTATTCCATGATTTTTACTCAATGCACATTGGCGATTGCATTAGGTTTTTTAGCTATTTTTGCCATAGCGAATTGCAAAATGGCAGAATGGTTGATCCTGATGGTATTTTTCTATTTCATACCCTATTGATTCTTTCATGATTGACATATCTGCCGTTGAGTTTTATCACAATTTCGCTTGTCGTAAGCTGGGAATTATGGATCTGTTGGGCAATCCAAACAAGGACATAGCCGGTGTGTTGTCTTTAAAATTAATCTTTTCAGTCCTGTATCTGTGTCAAAACTAATTACATGGCAAAAGGTACTTCCGTGGCTTAGGAATAAGTACATCCTTACCCTGGCCATATTCATCCTGTGGATGTTGCTATTCGATAGCAGCAACTGGCTTGATATCATAGCCACATATAAGCGAATCCGGAAATTTGAAAAGGAGAAAATGTACTACCTCGAAAAGATTGAGGCCGATCGCAATCGCCTGGAGGAACTCCGAACCAACAATGAAAATCTTGAGAAATTTGCCCGCGAACAGTACCTGATGAAAAGGGCTGACGAGGAAATTTTTGTCATCTTACCCGAATAATCCGCACAAAAAACGGTTAGCATTACTTTCTCTCCATGAGTACAACATTCTCAACATGGTGAGTATGGGGGAACATATCAACCGGTTGGATACGGGTTAACTCGAAATGCGTACTCAACAGGTTTATATCCCTGGCTTGGGTGGCAGGATTGCACGACACATATACTATACGGCAGGGATTGGCATCTTTGAGGGCATTAATAACCTTAGGATGGACGCCCGCACGGGGCGGATCGAGAATAATCACATCGGGCTTGCCATGCCGCGAAAGAAAATCGTCGGATAGCAATTCCTTCACATCGCCGGCAAAGAAATTAACGTTGTCTATCCCATTGATTTGTGCATTTCTATGCGCATCTTCTATGGCTTCAGCCACATAGTCAATGCCTACCACCCTGCTACATGATCCAGCAATAAAGTCTGCTATGGTTCCAATGCCCGTGTACAGGTCGTAAACCAGTTCCGATCCTGTCAAAGCAGCATACTCCCGCACTACTTTGTACAATTGGTATGCCTGTAACGAGTTGGTTTGGAAGAAGCTCTTGGGACCCACCCTGAACTTAAGACCCTCCATCTCCTCGGTAATATACCCATTGCCTCCATAGCAAACCACCTCTAAATCGCCTAAGGCATCGTTGGGTTTGGGGTTGACTACATACATCAACGAGGTAATCTGAGGGAATTGCTTCTTCAGATGATCCAGAATATCTCCTATTGCGGGCATATCCGCATAACCTACCGAGAGGATAACCATCACTTCGCCTGAGAGCGATGTGCGGATGGTGAGGTTCCTAAGGAATCCCTGCTGACTACGCAGATCGTAAAAAGGGTATCCCTTTTCGATGGCATAGCGGGCTGTCTCCAGCCTAATGGCATCGGACGGATTGGGTTGCAGGAAACACTGTTGAACCTCGAAAACCTTATCGAACTTCCCCGGCACATGGAATCCCAGAACAGGCTGTGGGCCTATTACCTGACCGCTTTTCAACTCCTGCTCGGTGATCCAACGGCGATTGGAGAAAGTGTACTCCAGCTTATTCCTGTAGTATCGCTTATTCTCCGATCCGATAATTGGCTTTACCTCTGGCAACTGCACTTTCCCTATTCTGGTAAGCTGATCGACTACCTGTTGCTGCTTGTACCGAAGCTGTTCAGCATAGGGTAGCATCTGCCATTGACAGCCCCCGCAAAAACCGAAATGCGAACAAAAGGGCTCTTCGCGAATGGGTGAGTACTCATGAAATTGTTTTACAAACCCCTCCATGTAGCTCTTTCGCGTTTTGGTAACCTGTATATCAACCAAATCGCCCGGAACGGCGAAGGGAACGAATACTACTTTGCCCCCTACCCTGGCCAACGCTTTACCTTCGGCAGCAGTATCCTCTACCCTCACTCTTTCCAACAATGGGTTTGGTCGTCGTTTTCGCACAGCGTATCGGAATGTGTTTATTATTATCAAATGTCCAACGGGGCAAATGTAGCTAAGTTCGCCGATTAAGCGATGACTTTTGGTGCAATGTGACTGATGAAAGGGATAGCCGGGCGGTTAGCCGATAAAATCACTGCTTACTGGAATTACCTTCCATAATACCCATATAAAAGCGTTACTGTAGTTTTTAAAGGTTCAAATTTTTAATGCAAGTAGAGCCTGAAAAGCCAAATACCTCATTTTTAGGCCTTCTCTGAAAGAAAAGGGGAAATTGGCTGTAATAAAAATAAAGTCACAACTGTAATCCTACCCACTATTTCCAGTCTCTATTATAGGCTATACTAACCTTAAATGAAAAGCCGTGGTTTAGAACGAAAGGACCACATTCGTACCCCAAATCGGTATTTGTAGCTGGATACGGAGTAAATGGAAGAAGTGTAAACCATTCCAAATCATACCCCACAGCCGCAAGGATGAAAAACTTCTTATTTGCATAGTAATACCTACAACCTAGAGTAAAAATTATTCCGTCCCAGACCATGAATGATTTAGTTTCCTCCAATGTATATCCGGGATTTTGTGCGTGGGCATTGTTTACACCTACGTCGGAAAGAGTAGTCGAGCCTAATCCGACTTTCATATTGTTACTCGAATATATGCCAAAACGGGATGCAGGACTATGCACAACTCCGAACCTTCCCCCTGAGAGACAAAATTGCCTAAGCATATCATACCCAACCAGGATTGTATAACAGCTCGTTTTGAAGCTGGGGTCGTAAAATGGGGTACCATTCAATGGATACTCACTCCCTACAGGCTTCACTTTTGCTTCAAACTCAATGGGAAAGGGCAGTGTGGTATATCCAAAGCCGTAAAAAAATCCCCAGAGCCGGTTTTGTTGAACATCCCCCTCCATGTATTTGTATATGCCGGAAGTTTTAAGCAGCTCGATATTGGTGTATTTACCGGTGAATGGGCAGGTGGTTAAAATTCCTCCCACATTCTCTCCCGTCCAGTTTACGGAGCCTGAAATATTCCCGGTTTGCAACCGAAGCCAAAAGTTTTTAAATCCCAAATACCCTCCGTATTTGGATACTTTCCCAATGAGATTGTTGTCCATATTTACAGAAACACCCATTCGCAGCCCTATCCGTTTTATGCCAAAGTTCCCCTCAATGGAAGAAAGGGCATTTTGGTTAAAAGTGTAATCTAAATATAGCTCCCTGTAGAACATATGGCCCTTTGGGTAAAATAAGTGATCCCCACTTGTAACATTCCATTTAAGTACAGGAATATACGAATAGGTAATAAATGCAGGCAGGGTGTCCCTGTCCTGGGCGTTAATGCCCTGGTTAAAAAACAAGGCTAATAGAAGTAGAGCAAGGATCTTTTTATGCATGGCAGTAAGGGTTATTTTGCGTCAAAATTAAATGGCCTTAAGCCTTTTGGTACCTACCACGACAGTTTGTGATGTACTTATTCCAAATGATGGCAAGCATCAAAAAAGCATACACCAAACACCATTTTTTGTAATCCAAGGATTAATGCAGCAGGAACAATGGCCTGAATATTTAAAGTCGGTTTTGGCACTATTCCGCCAATTCTCTCCCCCGCACTCAATTTCCGTAATGATTAGTGATCTGGCCGGGGCAATTGACTCGTTACTTTATAGTTTGGATAGTCTGCAGTGACCATTGGTTTGCCATAGCCTACGCCATATTCAGCTCCATAACCCGAAGGTTAAAAAATGAGACGTTTTGCTACTCCTTTCAGGCTGTCAGTTTCTTCATTAAAAGATAATGCAAGTAATTCGTATTCAGTACGTTATAACTCTTAGGCAACAGACGGGTACTAGGTAAAATCTTGAAAAGCAAAAACCCCGCCGTGGCGGGGAATGGGATGTGGGAGCTACTGGATTCGAACCAGTGACCCCCTGCTTGTAAGGCAGGTGCTCTGAACCAGCTGAGCTAAGCTCCCAAATTTATAAGGCACGTACTTTTTGTAAAAAAAGCGCTGCAAAAGTAATGGCATTTTTCTTATTCCCAAAATTTTTCAGAAAAATTTTATCATGGTACGATATCGGCCACCACAAAAGTGCTCCCACCAATGAAAATCAAATCATTCTGCCGGGCATTTCCCCTTGCTGCATCCAACGCTTCGCGTACGCTGTCATAGGCATTACCGTGCAATCCGTATTCTGAAGCTAAAAGTTTCAGCTGTTCTGCTTCTAATGCCCTGGGAATAGAAGCCCTGGAAAAGTAGTATTGTGCTTTCCCGGGCATAAGCGCAAGAATTTGCCTCACATCCTTGTCGCCCACAACTCCAAAAACAATATGCAGCTGATTGTGAGGAGTATTCAAAAGTTGTTTTACTACCTGTTCCACTCCATGGGCATTGTGCCCTGTATCGCATATGGTAAGCGGGTTCTCATCTAATACCTGCCAACGCCCCAGAAGCGAGGTGTTTACAACCACCTTTTCCAGTCCACTTTTGGTGTTCAGTTCGGTGATGGCAAAGCCATTTCCCCTGAGAATATCTGCGGCTGCAAAAAATGTTGCCAGATTCTTCGCCTGGTATTCGCCCAATAAGCCTAATTTCACATGGCACTGCCAATCCCTTTGCTGTGCCTCTATGGCAAATAGCCTCAATCCTCGGTTGACAATCCCCATAGGATCAACCTTGTACAATTCGTCGGCAAAGCTTAACGGGGCACCCTGTTCCCGTGCCTTTTCAATAAAGACGCCTTTCGTCTCACCATGGGTTTCGCCAATCAGAACGGGAGCTCCGGGTTTGATAATCCCTGCCTTTTCCAAAGCTATACTCTTCAACGAATTGCCCAGCAAATCGGTGTGATCTAAACCTATGTTGGTAATCACCGCCAGCTCGGGAGTGATGATGTTGGTGGAGTCGAGCCTGCCTCCCAGCCCAACCTCGATAACGGCCACATCAACTTTTTCAGTGGCAAAGTATTGGAATGCCATGGCTACGGTCATCTCAAAAAACGAGGGTTTAACCTCGTTAAAAATAGCGCCATGATTGGCAATGAAATCAACCACGTACTCCTCTGTAATCATCTGTCCGTTAACCTTAATCCGCTCGCGGAAATCTTTTAGGTGCGGCGAGGTATAAAGGCCTACTCTGTAGCCCGCCTCCATAAGAACCGATGCCAGCATATGCGAAACGCTACCCTTGCCATTGGTTCCGGCCACATGAATGGATTTAAATTGTCGGTGCGGATGATTAAAATAGCTGTCCAAAGCAAGAGTATTGTCCAGATTAGCCTTATAAGCAGCCTTTCCGATACGCTGGTACATGGGAAGCTGAGAAAATAAAAACTGAATGGTTTCCTGATAATTCATTACCCAAATAGCATTGTTGCAATACGATGGGTTGTTGAAGTAAACCCATTTTTGTCAATTACTTATCTGCAAAATAACGTACAAAATCTGGTAAGCCAATGGTATTTTTAGTAATTTTGTTCGGTTAAAAACGATTAATAGGTAAAAATCCCATGGCAAAAAAGGAAGCTAAAATTTTTGTACTCGACACCAACGTTATTCTTCACGACTTTAACTGTATATACAATTTTCAGGATAATGATATCGTGATACCCATAGTTACTCTTGAAGAGCTGGATAAGTTCAAAAAGGGTAACGAAATGATCAACTACCACGCCCGCGAGTTTACCCGTGAGTTAGATAAGATTGCCGGCGATAACCTATTCAACGGCGGTATCTCGCTGGGGAAAGGGCGCGGAAAACTGAGGATTGAAACCGGAAAACCCTTTCCTCCCGAAATGGAGCATTCTTTCGCCGATAAAAATTCTGATCATAGGATACTGGCAATAACCCACTATCTGCAGAAAAGCAACCCAACCCGCAAGGTCATCTTCATCTCAAAGGACATTAACCTCAGGATGAAGGCGAAATCATTGGGGCTCATGGCGCAGGATTACCTGTCGGACAAGGTTCAGGATCTCGACATCCTAAAAAAGGAGATAGAGATGATTGAGAATGTTGACGATGCTTTGGTTCAACGCCTTTACGAGACGCAAGAGGGCATCGACCCCAAGGAGATCAATCTAAAACCGCACAATAACCAGTACTTCATCATCAGAAGTACAAAATCCAGTGCCCTGGGTCACTACAATCCATCAACCAACACCATTGGAAGAGTGGAAAAGGTTAGAGCATACGGCATTGATCCCCGTAATTCGGAGCAAACTTTCTCTCTCGATGCCCTAATGAGGCCCGATATTCAGCTGGTATCGCTTACCGGGAAAGCCGGAACCGGAAAAACCCTGTTGGCACTTGCTGCTGCCCTGCATCAGGAGAGCCGTTTTAACCAGATCCTGTTGGCCAGGCCAATTATACCCCTCGCCAATCGCGATATTGGCTATCTCCCGGGCGATGTTAACGAGAAGATTGGCCCATATATGCAGCCCCTGTTCGATAACCTGACCGTGATAAAGAATAAATTCAAATCCAACAGCAGGGAATACCAGTACATTGAGGAGCTTCAGCGAACCGAGAGGCTGGTGATTACACCGCTGGCCTACATCAGGGGGCGGAGTCTTTCCAACGTCTTTTTTATCGTTGACGAGGCACAAAACCTCAGCCCTCACGAAGTGAAAACCATCATCACCCGTGCCGGAGAGGGAACTAAAATGGTATTCACCGGTGATATTCAGCAGATCGATCACCCCTATTTGGATATGAAATCGAACGGATTAACCTATCTCTCCGATAAAATGCTGGGACAAAAGGTGTTTGCACATGTCAACCTTGTAAAAGGCGAACGCAGCTACCTTGCCGATTTGGCAAGTTCTCTCCTTTAACCCATTACAATTTACCTTTACGCTATGGATAACTCGAAAACACTGATAATTCTGCGTCATGCCAAATCATCGTGGGCGGAACCCGGCGTACAGGATTTTGACAGATCGCTGGAACCCAAGGGCGTAAAGGATATTACAATGATGGCAGGCAAGATGAAAGCTAAAGTCAGTGAACTCGAGGCTATCTTTTCCAGTCCGGCCGAAAGGGCCATTCATACTGCCATGCTATTTGCGCAAACTGTAGGTTTCCCGCAGGAAAAAATACACGTTAGAAAGGATTTATACACAGTGGGGCACTTACAGCTCAGGGATATGGTAAAAGCTTTCAAAAACGACCTTTCCACTGTAATGGTTGTTGGGCATAACCCCACCCTCACCGATTTTGTTAACCTGTTCCTCGATCGCCCCATTGACAACGTCCCTACATCGGGAATTGTGGGCCTAACCTTTTCGGCCAAAAAGTGGGAAGGCATAGAACAAAAAACGCTGACTTCAAGCTTCTTTCATTATCCCAAAGAATTCCGATAACCTTTTTACTAACCAAAAACTGCCATTGTGAAAAAGAAGGACTACATCAGCCGGGAGGTAAGCTGGCTTTCGTTCAACGAACGAGTACTTCAGGAAGCTGCCGACAAATCGGTACCCCTTGTAGAGCGATTGCGTTTTTTGGGCATTTTCAGCAACAATCTGGACGAGTTCTTCCGGGTAAGGGTGGCAACCCAGCTGAGGTTACTGAATTTTGGCAAAGGGATTAAGCAGTACATGCCCGAAAAGCCTAAAAAAATATTGGAGAAAATTCAGCGCATTGTGCAAAACCTTCAGGTTCGGTTTGATGAAATTTTTAATGAAATAGTGCAGGAGTTAAAGGAAAAAGGAGTTTTTCTGATTAACGAAACCCAGCTTTGCGATGAGCATGCAACCTATATCCGGCAGTATTTCAAGCGCAGAATTGCCGACGCCATTGCTCCAATGATGATCAGCAAGATTGACAAGTTCCCCGAGCTCCACGATCGAACCATCTATCTGGCTGTAAAGCTATCGAAAAAGCTGGTTCCCGAAGCGCATGAATACTCGCTAATGGAAATACCAACGGCCGACTGCCCCCGGTTCATCGAACTGCCTGCCATTGGCGATAATAAATACATTATTCTTCTGGACGATGCCATCCGTTTCTGCCTGAATATGGTTTTCAGCAATCTGCCATACGATACTTACGAGGCTTACACCATCAAAATTACCCGCGATGCGGAGCTGGATGTGGACAACGATATAGCCGAGAGCCTGCTGGAAAAGATATCGAAAGGAGTGAGCAACAGGAAAAAGGGACAGCCGGTAAGGTTCGTTTACGACGCTACAATAGCACCCGATCTGCTACAGTTCATCGCCGGGAAGTTGGATCTGGACGAGGACGACAATATCATGCCGGGAGGAAGATACCATAACTTCAAAGATTTCATGGGTTTTCCCAATCCCGGTGGCCCCGACCTGATTAACGAGCCCATGACATCGGCTCCCATTCCCTTTCTCGAAAATGCTCCCAGCATCCTTGAGGTTATCAAAAAGAAAGACTTCTCGCTCCATTACCCATACCAGAGTTTTTCGTACTACGTACAGATGCTTCGCGAAGCGGCCATTGATCCTCAGGTTACCAGCATAAAAATCACCCTTTACCGCGTGGCCACCGAGTCGAAGGTGGTGAGAGCGCTGATGAATGCCGCTCAGAACGGGAAGTCGGTAACAGCAGTGGTGGAGCTGTTGGCACGCTTCGACGAGGGTGCAAATATCTTCTGGAGCAAGAAGATGGAGGAATCGGGAGTGAAGGTAATTTTTGGTGTTTCAGGACTCAAAGTGCATAGCAAGCAAACGCTTATCACCCGCATGGAGAATGGGGTTCCGGTAAGCTATGCCACGCTTAGCACCGGTAACTTTCACGAGGGCAATGCCAATGTTTACACCGACTTCAATGTGTTTACTGCCGACAAGCGATTAACCAGCGAGGTGGATAAGGTTTTCACTTTCCTCGAATATAACTTTAAGGCTTTCAGCTACAAACATCTACTGGTGGCGCCCTATAACATGCGTCGCAAGTTGTACTGGCTGATTGAAAACGAGATTCGCAATGCCAAAAAGAAATTGCCCGCGTACATCTACTGTAAGATTAATAATATTGTGGACTACGAGGTTATCCGTAAACTGTATCAGGCCAGCAATGCAGGGGTAACCATTAAGCTGATGGTCAGGGGTATCTGCTCTCTGGTGCCGGGGATCCCCGGACAAAGCGAGAATATCCAGGTGGTAAGCGTTGTGGATAGGCTGTTGGAGCATTCACGCTTCTTCATCTTCTGCAACAACAACCACGAGAAGTACTACATTACATCGGCCGACTGGATGACCAGAAATCTTGATTACAGGGTGGAGGTGGCATCGCCCGTTTACGATCACGACATTCAGAAGGAGCTGAAAGAGATATTTGAAGCCGGTTTTAGGGACAACGTCAAGGCGCGAATTGTTAACGCCAAGCAGGATAACACTTACAAAAAGGAGTCGAAGAAGAAGCCCTACCGGTCGCAAACCGAGTTGCATGCATTTTACAAAACAAAACACAGTAAAGTTAAGGAGAATTGAAAGTTTTAAAATTTGCAGCCATCGACATTGGATCCAACGCAGTACGCTTACTTTTGGTGAACGTAATGGAGGGCGTGAATTGTCCTGTTTTCAAAAAATCATCCCTTATAAGAGTTCCTCTCAGGTTGGGCGATGATGCCTTTTTAACCGGGAAGATTTCGCAGAAAAAGGTTGAAAAGCTGATAAAGATACTGTTGGCATTTAAAAACCTAATGGATATCAACGAAGTAATATCCTTTAGGGCTTGTGCCACTTCGGCATTCAGAGACGCTTCCAACAGCAGCGAAATTGTTAATGCCATTCTTGCTGAAACCGGCATCGAAGTGGAGGTAGTTGATGGAAAACGGGAAGCCGAAATTATATGTACCAATCAACTTTTGGAAAGACTCGACAGCGACACCCACTACCTATACGTTGACATTGGAGGAGGAAGTACAGAATTGGTACATTTCAGAAAAGGAAAGCTAAAAAAATCCATTTCTTTCAATATCGGGACTATTCGCATGCTCAATAATCTCATTAAGAGTGAGGACTTTGACAAGGTAAAGGAGTGGATTAAGTCGCTCAAAATATCAGGGAAAAATATTTCCATCATCGGTTCGGGTGAGAATATTAACAAAATACTGAAGATCTCGGGCAAAAGGGATAAGGAAATCCTCACGCTGAGCGAGCTAGCTGAGATAGACAAGTTTATGAACTACTATACGGTTGAAGAGAGGGTAAAAGTATTAAGACTAAACCCCGACAGTGCCGATGTTATAGTTCATGCTTCAGATCTTTTTCTAAAAATAATGCGATGGGTAGGCGCCAAACAGATTATCGTACCCACCATCGGCATTTCCGATGGGATTGTCCACGAGCTATACCTCGAATACCTTAAACAGAGGAAGGACTTGATGTTGCCCGGCTAAAACAATGAGTTTTCAGAGGCAAGACAAGGGTGCTATTCCACACTTTTTCCACACAATGATTTCATTCGATGCAAGATAAACCGAAAACTGTTGCTTTCTATACGTTGGGCTGTAAGCTGAATTTTTCCGAAACTTCCACCCTGGCCAGGCAGTTTCAGGAGATGGGTTTTCAGCGGGTGTCTCCCTCATCCGATGCCGATGTGTATGTTATCAACACGTGCTCGGTTACCGAGCATGCCGACAAGAAGTGCAGGCAGGCCATCCGGAAATTTGCCAAGCGTTCGCCAAACGCATTCATTGCGGTAGTGGGGTGCTATTCGCAATTGCAACCCCATGAGATAGCCGGGATAGAGGGGGTTGACCTGGTGTTCGGAACGCACGGCAGGGAGAACGTCCCTGCCTACATTAATACCACCGGAAAGAATGTAAAGGTGAAGGTGTACAACTGCGAAGCCGATACGCTCAACGACTTCTTCCCCGCCTATTCGTCAGGCGACAGAACGCGGTCGTTCCTGAAAGTGCAGGATGGATGCAGCTACCGCTGCAGCTATTGCACCATCCCTCTGGCACGGGGCGAAAGCCGTAATATTCCCATTGCACAGGCAGTGCGGCAAGCTCACGAGATAGCCAAGCAGGGGATTAAAGAGATTATACTCACCGGTGTGAATACCGGCGACTTTGGCCGCACCACCGGCGAAACGTTCATCGGGCTGCTTGAGGCACTGGCTGAGGTTGAGGGTATTGAACGTATCAGGGTGTCGTCCATTGAACCCAACCTGATCGGGGAGGATGTCATCGCCCTTTTTGCCCGTGGGGGCAAATTCCTCCCGCACTTTCATATCCCCCTGCAATCGGGTTCCAACCGCATCCTGGGATTGATGAAGCGTCGTTATAGCAGCGAGTTGTTTGCACAAAAGGTGGCCCTCATCAAGAGTGCAATTCCCCATGTTTTCATCGGAGTGGACGTCATTGTGGGCTTTCCGGGCGAAACCGACGAGGATTTTCGGCATACATACCGGCTCATTGAAACGGTGAAACCCGCATTCCTGCACGTATTTCCCTACTCCAGCCGCCCCTCAACACCCGCAGCGAGTTTCGAGGGTAAGGTGAAGTCGTCGGTTATCACCCAACGGGTGCAATCTCTTATTCAACTGTCAGATAATCTGCATAGGGAGTTCTACTCCATGAATACCGGACGTACGGATGAGGTGCTTTTTGAATCGTCAAAAAAGGGCGGGTTGATGTACGGCTTTACAAAAAATTACGTTAAAGTAGAGTATCCTTTCACCAGGGAGTTGGTGGGTAAAATCGTTAAGGTAAAACTGACAAAAACAGCACCCGACGGTAACTTTCTGGTGGAGTTGATACCATAAATTTGAGAACGCATTGCAATGGATATAGAAAATATTTGCCACAGTGTAAATGAGTTGGCACGCCAAACCGGGAAATTTATTCGCGAGCAGAGGGCTACCTTTACCATTGATAGGGTTGAAAGCAAGGGACTGCATAACTTCGTCTCATACGTCGATAAGGAAGCGGAAGTCCGTTTGGTAAATGGCCTTAAGGGCATTCTCCCACAGTCTGGTTTTATTGCCGAGGAGGGAACGGGTAAGCCAAACCCGGGGGGCTTGAACTGGGTTATCGATCCTTTGGATGGCACCACAAACTACATCCATGGATTGCCTCCATACGCCATAAGCATCGGGCTAATGGACGATGACAGGGTAATCCTGGGTGTGGTGTACGAGATTTGCCTTGATGAGTGTTTCTACTCGTGGGGCAATGGCAAGGCTTTCCTTAATGGTCACCAGATCTTTGTTACTCCCACAGCCAAAGTCGAAAATTCGCTGATTGCCACAGGATTCCCCTATTATGATTACGATCGTGTGGGGCCTTTCCTGCGCTCCATGGAGCATTTCATGCGATACTCGCACGGCATGCGCCGTTTGGGATCGGCTGCCACCGACCTGGCCTACGTGGCCTGCGGCAGATTTGAAGCCTTTTACGAGTATGGTCTCAACGCGTGGGATGTGGCAGCCGGAGCATTCCTCATTGAGCAGGCCGGAGGCAAAGTATCGGACTTCAAAGGAGGGAATGGTTACATTTTTGGCCGGGAAATTGTGGCATCAAACGCGGCTGTTTTCGATGAGTTTTTGGAAGTGATTGCCAAATTTATGGTAAGTAAATAATCATAGCACTGCACTATGAGGGCGCTCCTATTCTACTTGTTCTACATTTCAACCTGGCTAATAGCCCAGATCCCCTCAAAGGTAATCTATAGATTTTCCGATTTTTCGTGCTTCATCATGTACTATATAGCGAGGTATCGCCGTAGGGTGGTGCGCACAAATCTTACCAATTCATTCCCCGAAAAAAGTGAAACTGAGATTGTTGCCATTGAGAAAAAGTTTTACACACACCTCTGCGATCTTTTTTACGAAAACATTTTCCTGCTACATGCCGGCAGGGAAAGGGCCATGAGAAGGTGTCAGTTCAATAACACGGATTATTTTGAAAAACTCTACCAACATGGAAAGAGTGCCATTATAGCCAGCGGTCATTATGGAAGTTGGGAACTTTACGCCCTCATGGGGGCATCATTTAAGCATATCCCCCTGGGTGTTTACAAACCCCTGACGAACAAAAGGTTTGAAAAACTATTAAACTCTGCTCGTGAGCGTTTTGGAGGCGTACCCGTGCCAATGAAACAGACACTGAAGGTTTTTATTGGCTATTTACAGGAGAAAAAACCGGTTTTACTGGGACTGATATCCGACCAGACTCCGGCAGCGGGCGATATTCACTACTGGACAAACTTCCTGAACCAGGATACTCCGGTGTTTTTAGGGGTTGAAAAGATTGCAAAGAAGTTTGATCTTCCCGTTATCTTTGGGAAAATGACTAAAATTAAGCGCGGGAAGTATAAAGTTGATTTTGAAGTTTTAACTGAAAACCCAAAGGATACCAAGCCTTACGAAATAACCGAGATGCATGTTAAGGCATTGGAGAAACTGATCAGAGAGCAACCCGAATATTGGCTGTGGTCGCACAGACGATGGAAACGCACAAGGAATAATATACCCGAACACGATACCCCATGAAAAGCATTGCTATTGTCATACTCAACTGGAACGGAAAGCATTACCTTGAGCAGTTTCTGCATAGGGTTGTGCAGCACTCCATTCTATCCACCCACAGGGTGGAGGTTGTGGTGGCCGACAATGGCTCAAACGACGGCTCGGTGGCATGGCTGAAAAACCAAATGCCCGCAATCCGCATAATTGAGTTTGACAAAAACCACGGCTTTGCGGGAGGTTACAATTTGGCTTTAAAGCAAATAGATGCTGATTACTACCTCCTGCTCAATTCGGACATCAAGGTTGAGGAGGGCTGGTTGCAGCCCTTAGTCAACTTCATGGATGCCAATCCCATGGCCGCTGCGTGTTCTCCTAAAATTCTCAGCTTCCATGAGCCTGAAAAGTTTGAGTATGCAGGCGCCGCCGGTGGCTTTATCGATCTTTACGGTTATCCCTTTTGCAGGGGACGTATTTTGAGTACCATCGAGAAGGATGAAGGGCAGTATGATGAGGCTGCTGAAGTGTTTTGGGCATCGGGAGCATGCCTTTTGATTAACGCAAAAACCTATTGGGAAGCCGGTGGGTTTGACCCCGACTTTTTTGCCCACATGGAGGAGATTGACCTGTGCTGGCGACTGAAGCGATTGGGCTACTCCGTTTGGTGTATCCCGCAATCTAAGGTTTTCCATGTGGGAGGTGGAACCCTGCCTAACAACAGCCCGCGGAAAGTTTATCTCAACCACAGGAACAATCTGGTGATGCTGCTGAAAAACCTGGACAGGAAGAAGTTGTTCTCCACTATGGCTGTACGTTATTCACTCGATATTGCATCGGTATTTGGGTATGCCCTGGGTGGCAAACCGCAGTTCTCGTGGGCGGTGGTAAGGGCGCACCTATACGTTATCCGTAGAACCATTGGGATTATAAAAAAACGACGGGCAATAAAAGAGCCCAAAATTGCCATTTATCCATACAGCATTGTTTGGCAGTATTTTATCAAACGAAGAAGGGTTTACTCTCAACTGCCAACAACCTGACACGGGGCTACCATTGATACAAATCTATTTCTTAACCAGGTATTTGCTTTTTATCAGCCCCAATTTCTGTAGGAAATAAGTGAATGTAACCCTGATAACCCCCCATCCATAGGTAATGCTCCTTCTGAGGTTGATTGACGAAGCTTCATCAAAGTACTTGGTGGGGCAAGTGATTTCGGCAATCTCAAATCCTGCGAAAAAAATTTGAGCAATCATCTGATTATCAAACACAAAGTCGTTTGAGTTGAGTTCGTAGGGTATAGAGCGTAGAACATTGCCCGAGAAGGCACGGTATCCGGTGTGGTATTCCGAGAGTTTCTGATTCATCATGATATTCTGAAACAGGGTGAGCATCCTGTTGGCAATGTACTTGTAAATGGGCATACCCCCCTTCAGAGCGCCATTGCCTAAAATTCGCGATCCAAAAACAACCTCGTAAACACCGGTGGAAATCAGATGGCACATGGCTCCTACGAGCTGTGGGGTGTACTGGTAATCGGGGTGTAGCATCACCACTATATCGGAGTTCAACTCCAAAGCCTTGTTGTAGCAACTTTTCTGATTACCCCCATACCCCTTGTTTTCGTCGTGCTTAACGATATGCTTAATGCCCAGCTTTTCGGCCACTTCAACGGTTCTATCGCTGCTGCAATCATCCACAAGGATAACGTAGTCAACTATATCAAAGGGAATCTCATTGTACGTTTTCTCCAACGTTTTCTCAGCATTATAGGCCGGGAGAACAATGGTTACTACTTTGTCATTGATCATTTTGCGGCGGTGTTGAGGGGCGTTTCATGAATACAAATCCATTCTTACTGTACAATACCTCCAACTGGGGATACTCATCCAGTATTGATTTGGCACGATGTATCTTAACCACGAAATAGGCATCGCGGTCTATATCGCCGGTTAGTAGCCAGTTGGTATCGTACGACAGCGGGTTATCGGGTTTCTGCTTCTGAGAGTAGAAATAGTGCGCATAGCTCTTATACTTCAATGTCTGAATATAAACATCCTTGCCTTGCAACTCTTTGAAAAACTCAATGGCAGCCCGTTGCGAATATCCCTCGATACGGGGAACCACAAAAAGTATGGTAAGATTCACAAAAACCAGAACCAGGGCGAAAAGGGAAATAGTGGCCACCTGTATGTTTTTCTTCCTCAGGAAATGGAAAATCAAAACAGCAGCAATCATTAAAAAGCCGATTAGCACTTCCAAACCTGTCCACTGCACATTGGCCTGCAAATTCCCCATAGCAAACGGATCTTTTATAATTCCACAAGCGATGATTCGCTCTTTAAACTTATCAATATAAGGCAGTACCAACACGGCCAATCCGTATATAAAGCCAATGGGATAAAGAATTGCATTAACCCATGATTTAATTTTCACCTCTTCCCTAAAAGACTGATAGATAAAAGTGGCTGCGAGAAACGACAACGGGAAATAGGCCAGTGACGAGTAGTGTACAATTTTGGTTCTTACAATGGTGAAAACCACAAGAACGGTAATGAGCAGAATAATCATCGTCATCCTGAAATGTTGATGGTAAGATGAAAGGCCATTGGTTCTTTGTAAAGCGGGTATTGCAAAAACCGATGCCGGAAACACTCCCGCCAGCAGTACCACAAAATGGTAAAGCAAAAAACCCCCATGGCCGGCATCCTTAGTTTTAAAAAGTCGGATCTGATACTCAATGAAATCGACAATGATGGAGTAATTGCCAATGGCAATCTGAAGGATAAACCATAAACCTCCCGTAATCGTCAATGCAATGCCGAACAGCACAACATTGCGAACGGTAATTTTAACCCTGAACCTTCGAATGATGAGTACCACCAATGCCGTGATGGCGAACAGAAGGAATGCAACGGGGCCTTTGGTCAACACGCCCATCCCGATAAAAAAACCTGAAAGAAGCGCTTGCAGCCATTTTCTCCCCCCTACGTCATCGCGTGAGTAAAGTATAAAAAAGTAGATACCAAGGAAGATGAACAGGTTGAACCACGGGTCGATGATGCCCGATTTGAAGTAGAAGAATGGCAATACCGACCCTCCAAAGGTCATTACCCATGTCAACCCAAACTTTGATCCTATCAACCGCTTACCAATACCATAGAGAATCATTAGGGTGATAATTCCGCAAATGGCATTGGGAAAGCGGGCGGCGAACTCGTTAATCCCAAATATTTTCATGGAAAGCACCTGCATCCAAATGAACATGGGGGGTTTTTCCCAAAATGGGATAAAGTCGATTTGAACTGTCAGATAGTCGCCTGTGACGATCATTTCCCTTGCCGATTCGGCAAAATTAATCTCGTCCCAATCGAACAGGTGGACGCTTCCCAGAAACGGAATCATGAGAATAGCCGCAAGGACTATTAAAATCAGGTAGAATCTGTCAAATGATTTCAGCAGGTTTCTCATTTCTTTGCAAAAAGGTGATTTTGTAACGGGGTGTCTAGCCATTGGGCTTTCCAGCGGCTTACAACGTAAACGGAAAGCATTGCCATGGATACTCCGATGAATGAACCTGCCAGCACATCGGAAATGAAGTGTTGAGACAGGTATATCCTCGAGAACCCGACCAGCCATGCCATGCAAAAGTAAACCGCTTGAAGCCAACGGTTTCGGGTTGTGAATATGAGGCAAAAGAAAATGGCAAAGGTGGTGGCCGAATGCCCCGAAGGAAATGTATTGAACCTGGCAATCCTAATCCCCTCCACCAGATGCAGATTGTAAATGCCCTCGAAAAAAACACTTGGGCGAGGCATCCCGCTGAATACCAATTTTTTTAGAGCCTGAGCAATGATGCCCGACGAGAGAAACGCCATGAGCTGCCCAAGGCTCATCCTGATACTGACAAATAGGAGAAGAATAATAACTGCTGCTGCAAAAATCCCATCGCCCATGTGGGTTATGTACTTCATGATGAAATCTCCAAACGCTGTGGTATGGCGATTGATCACAATATGTATGTCTGCTTTGCCGAAAGTGGCCAAAAGGATCAGGCCAGCTATCAGCAACAAGGTATATATCAGTAGCACAACCCTATAGCGACGTAAAAAGGAAAGCATTGGTAATATTTTGCGCAAAGATACTCAGGTTATAAGATTTTACAAGTGGCTGACAATTCGTTAAAGCATTTTTCACTGCAATGCCAAATCATTCGAAAGACTGAATACTACTTACAGATTTTGGAGGGGTACCTAACAATTATCAATGTAAAAAAAGGCTTAATAGACATTTTTGATGCTCAAATCTCTTGAAACCGTTGCTATGTTTACCTTTGACGCAAATCAAAGGCT
>MWFE01000068.1 GCA_002071445.1 Bacteroidetes bacterium ADurb.Bin008
GGATGAAATTTTAACTCCTTATCTGTTTTTCAATATGCTGATATTGTTTAACTTAATAATTATTTACGGATGAAACTTACAATACCCTGAACAGGCAAAGAAAAAGAAAATTGAAGAAGAAATTATACTTGAATATGAAATCAAACCAGATGGCTCAATCGGTGAAATTAATGTAATTCAAGGCAAAAGTGAAATATTGATAAAAGAGTGTAAAAGAGTAATTGAAAATATGCCTAAATGGAAACCTGCGGTACAAAAGGGAAAGGCAATTTCATTGAAATATGTACAGAAATTCATATTTAAACTATAATAAATAACTAAGCCAAACAAGCAGTTGCTTTCACTGAGACTGATGATGCAGATGCAGAATTTTTATTACCTTTAACTAACTTTTCAAAGGCGGATAACGCCGCTGGTGGTTAACTCCCCTGCATAAGCAACTGCGGAACGATAAGAACTATCCGAATCAGGTAGCAGCAACCTTACTCTTCAAAGTCATCGCTTTCCACTTCAATCGTTTCGTCCAACTGCGAAAAATCAATGACGCTTACCCCTTTAAAATAGTGCGACAGAATCTCCTTGTAGCTTTTTCCGCGTCGCGCCATTTGCATGGCTCCGTCCTGACACATTCCAACTCCATGTCCATAGCCCTTTCCTCGCAATCGGACGAGGTTGTTGGATACAATATCCACAGAAAAATAGGCCGATTTTAGGTTGAAATGGCTGCGAATATCAACGAATGGAATTGTCTTTCCCCCCACGGGATACAAATACTCCCTCTTTTTGGATGTGAATACAAAACTCGATGGCGGAAGATTCTCAGCATCAATACCCTTTGATATAAGAAATTCTCTCCACGTATCAAGGGGAATACGTACCTCCCATTGCGAATTAGGAAGGCTTCGACAGTAATTATCTTCCACTGATACCAGATAATCGTGAGGTGTAACCCACACATCGCCTGAATTTGCTGTTTCACCCCCGCAATTCGCATGGAAAGTGCCCGCAATAAGTTCATTGTTGGCATCGACAACAACCTGTCCCTTAGTTTCTTCCGTAGCCTGAAGTATGATAGGATTTTTGGTTGATTTCCCTTTATATACCTGGCAATGTATCCCGTCGCAAAGATTGAAACCTTCGCCCATGTGACGCTCCATGTGCGAATAAGCGTAGGTGCGCGCCAGCAATGCCTGCGCCTTGTAAAACTCCATAAGTGCCGATGGTCCGGCTTCTGCTTCAACAACCCCGGCAATATACTTATCGATATCAACCAGGTTAATGGTCATCAGCCTATTGAAATCAACGTAAAATCCTAGGTTGTCGTCATACACCTGTGCCGGAACGGCAGGGACAATGGGTTTAATCCTTATTACATCATTGCCGGTAGCCCCCACAATCGAAACCCTTTTCCATGTTCCCAGGTTCGATGCCATATCGCGTACCGTAACAGAATCGCCCGTTTTTGAAATATACAGCATTTGATTTGGGAAGACCAAATACTCTCCCTCGTCGGTGATAACCGAGTAATGTCCGCTAACAGGTGTAATCAGCAGGGTTTGTAAGGCCAACTCGTTGAAAAGGCTAACGCTTATTTTTTGAGCGTGGGATACCGTGAAAAGGATAAGGAAAGAAAAGGAAAAGAACCACTTCATGCAGAGTAGATTTATATATTCGAAATTGTATTGTCAACTATTGCTTTAGCAATTCGTTTTGAAACGCCAACAGCTCCCAACATTCCCTTCAACTGTGCAAAATCGGAAAGCATTGTGCCCCGCGATTCTCCATTGGGCAATATCATAGAAAGCTGTTTGCTTAATTCTGATGTAACACAATCAAACTGTTTCAGCTCTTTAACCACCTCACGCCCCATGATAAGATTTACCAGAGAAATATATTTCACCCTAATCACGATCCAGGCAATAAGCATGGATAGTGTATTGCCCCTGTAGCAAACAACCTCAGGAACGTTCAGCAGCGCAGCTTCGAGGGTGGCCGTACCAGAGGTAACAACGGCAGCGGTAGAATGTCGCAGTAATTCCTGTGTTTGGTTAAATATCAGCTTAACATCGGCATTGCCGATATACGGCTCATATACAGCCTCCTCCAATGATGGTGCACCCGCTATGACAAATTGGTAATCGGTGAAATGGTTGATAAGCGAGATCATTGTCGGGAGGTTATACCTTATCTCCTGCTTTCTGCTCCCCGCAAGGAGGGCTATTATGGGTTTATCACCCAGGTTATTGTTTTGACAAAACCCGGAAAACGGAATTGCCGTTTTGGTGCTGTTCTCAATGGCATCCACCAAGGGGTTACCCTCATATATAACGTCAATACCATGCCTTGTGAAATAGTTCACTTCGAATGGGAAAATGACAATCAGCTTATCTACATATTTTTTCAGCAGCTTTACTCTCGACTCTTTCCATGCCCACACCTTGGGAGCTATGTAGTAAAATACCCTGATTCCCCTCCTTTTGGCAAACTTGGCAATTCGAAGATTAAACCCAGGATAATCGACTAAAATCAGTGCATGGGGTTTGTAGGAAAGAATATCCTCCTTGCATTGCCTTAAATTTTTTGATACCGCGCGTAAATTCTGAATCACCTCCCAGAAGCCCATGAATGCCATTGACCGGTAATGCTTTACCAGCGTACCACCCTGTGATTGCATCAAATCGCCACCAAAAAACCGGAACTCCGCAGCTGTATCAACCCCTTTGATGCCCTGCATCAGGTTTGAGGCATGTAAATCGCCCGACGCTTCGCCGGCAACAAGGTAGTACTTCATAATCAGGGGATAATTGTCATTATTTGGAGAACCATTAAGCCGTCAGCTTAAAAATAAAAACTATAATACCAAAAATGATTGTTACACCCAGCACGCCTTTGGCAGATTTATACCTATCGGTATATACAAATAGCAGGAAAAGTGCAAGATTCGGTATAACCCCAAGGCTGATAACCTTTGGTGCCATGAGATGCATCCACATATCTTTAAAAAAGGTTTGCATATACTCATAGGGAAGCTTGTAACGGTAAATTAATACCATTGTAATCACTGTGGCAGCCACAGCCAGGATGGTGCCAAGCCAAATGTTATCGAATTTTTTCTTCATTCCGTACTGTCTGTTTTTTACTTAACTCGTTTTCCAATGCGTCCATCTCCTTGTAATTGGTCAAATCAATACTTATGGGCACAACCGAGATAAATCCGCTGTTAAGGGCATACTCGTCGGTGTCAGTTGCATTGGGTTCTTCGTTATGGTAATAGCCGGTAAGCCAAAAGTAATCGTATCCGCGCGGGTCGGTTCGCTTTTCGAACTCTTCTCTCCACGTGCCCATATTCTGTCGCACAACCTTAATGCCCTTGATTTGAGCCGAAGGTATGGCCGGAAAATTCACGTTTAGACAAGTTCCTTTGGACAGGCCACGGGCTAAAACCGCCTCGACAATTGGCTTCCCGTGCTCCACCACTGCAGTGAAATCGGCATCCGGCATATAGTCTAACAGCGAAAAGCCAATGGACGGAATGCCGTACAGGCATCCCTCAATGACAGCCGCCATAGTACCCGAATAGAATATGCTGACCGATGAGTTAGAGCCATGGTTAATTCCGGACACTATCAGATCGGGAGGCGATTTCAGCACCTGGCTCATGGCCAGTTTTACGCAATCCACAGGCGTTCCGTTGACAGAGTAGAGTTCAACGCCATCGTCCTGTTCATGCTTGCGAATGCGAAGGGGGTGTTTAATGGTAATGGCGTGCGACATTCCCGAATGGCCCTCCTTAGGGGCCACAGCAATCACCTTCCCAAAGGGTTTCACCATTTCAATCAGACATTGCAATCCCTTGGCACTTACCCCGTCATCATTGGTAACCAAGATTACCGGTTGCCGTTCCAACTTCTTTGTATGCATGCCATTCATTTTTCAATTAGACGCAAATTTATTCAATTCATTGTAAATTTTAGAGCAGAGTGATACTTTATACCATAACGAATGTAAAGTAAAATAGTTTGTCTTAACAGTGAGGTTAACCTAAATAATATTTTTCAGTTTTAAAAAAAAGGGATTTGATTGGTTCTAAACCTGAAATTTAATTTGCTGCACTAATGGGTGGCAGATAAAAAACGGGATTATTCTATGCCAAGCCCGACAAAGTACGAACATTTTTTTTCGCTACATTTGTGCGTTTTAAGCAAAGAATTGTAAAACGTCGATAATCTCTATTTCAATGAAAATTTCGTACCGTTGGCTAAAAGACTACGTCGATTTTAGCGAATCGCCCGAAGAGTTGGCCCAAATTTTAACCTCAATTGGCCTGGAAGTGGAATGGATTGAAAAAATTGAGGCCGTCAGAGGCGGTCTCAAAGGGGTAGTGGTTGGTGAGGTTAAAACATGTACCAAGCATCCCAATGCCGATAACCTTACCCTTACCACCGTTGATGTGGGAGGTGCTGAACTGCTGAACATTGTTTGCGGTGCTCCCAATGTTGCCATAGGGCAAAAAGTTCCGGTGGCCACTATTGGCGCCACTCTATATTTCAACGATCAAGAGATTACGCTGAAGAAAACCAAAATAAGGGGTGAACTTTCGGAAGGGATGATCTGTGCAGAGGATGAGCTGGGGCTGGGTTCATCGCACGAGGGCATTATGGTGCTCAAACCAAACGCAATCGTTGGCATGCCGGCAGCAGATTATTTCAACCTGGAAGATGACTATCAACTTGAAATAGGGCTCACTCCTAACCGCATTGATGCGGCATCGCACTTTGGAGTTGCACGCGATTTGGCAGCCTATCTTGGGATGAGAGGCAAGGCTAAAGCCATTAGGCCTTCGGTTGAAGGCTTTAAGGTGGACAACAACAGCCTTCATATACCCATTGAAATTGTTAATCCCGAGGCTTGTCCGCGATACAGCGGGGTAACCATAAGCAATGTCAAAGTGGGGCCATCGCCCCAGTGGTTGGTGAAAAAACTGCGTGCCATAGGGCTTAATCCGATTAACAACGTGGTGGATGTTACCAACTTTGTGCTTCACGAAATTGGGCAACCCCTTCATGCCTTCGATGCCGATATGATTGAAGGTAAAAAGGTAATTGTAAAACCCCTCCCTGCCAATACGCCATTCATCACCCTTGACGGGATGGAGCGCAAGCTACATGGCGAAGACCTGATGATTTGCAATGCATCGGAAGGAATGTGCATAGCCGGTGTGTTTGGAGGTACCAAATCGGGAGTAACGGAAGCGACAAAGAATGTTTTCTTAGAAAGCGCTCACTTCAGCCCGACGTGGGTTAGAAGAACTGCCAAAAGGCACGGCCTCAATACTGATGCATCTTTCCGGTTTGAACGCGGTTCCGATCCCAGCATCACCGTTTGGGCTCTTAAACGGGCAGCCATGCTTATTAAAGAGGTGGCCGGAGGGCAGATTTCTTCGGATATCATTGATGTTTACCCCAATAAAATTGAAGAGGGCAAGGTTGAACTGAGTTTAGACTATGTAACGCGACTTGTGGGCAAGGAGTTACCCATTGAAACCATACGCACTATTTTAAACTTATTGGACATCAACATCATATCCGAAAAGAATGGTGTGTTAGACCTTTCCATACCAACCTACAGGGTTGACGTTACTCGTCCTGCCGACGTGGTGGAGGAGATCCTGAGGATATATGGTTTTAACAATGTGGAATTTACCGAAAGGGTAAACAGCACCCTATCGCATTCCGAATACCCCGAAATACACAAGGTTATCAACCTCATTTCGGTTAGCCTGTCAGGCAACGGATTCAACGAAATAATGTGCAACTCGCTTACAAAAAAGGCATACTACAAAGACCTCGTTACGTATCCCGAGAGCAATGCTGCCGAGATTATCAACCCGCTGAGCAGCGACCTGAATGCCATGAGGCAAACCCTCCTATTCGGTGGTTTGGAGTCCATACTATTCAATATCAACCATCGCAAGCCCAATTTGAAGCTATACGAGTGGGGCAACTGCTATCGCTTTTGCCAAGAGAATAAAAACGAATCCAACCCGCTGAAAGCATACTCCGAAGAACTAATGTTAGGCATATGGCTCACTGGCAACATTAACGAGGAGAGCTGGCTCATAAAACCGGAGGAAGTATCATTTTACCACATGAAGGGTTTTTTGAACGGCATATTCCACAAGTTGGACATCTCGGATGGAGATATTTCCACAGCAGAGGCACCCAACGATCTTTTTGAGTTTGGGATAAAGCTGATGTTGAACGGGAAGCTACTTGGACACTACGGTTTCGTAGCGGAGAAAATTCTGAAGGAGATGGATATAAAGCAACCGGTACTTTACGCCGAAATTCGCTGGGATATTGCTTTCAACTTTGCCCGCAAGGCAAAGGTGAGTTTTACAGAAATAGCCAAATATCCTGAAGTTCGTCGCGATTTGGCCCTGCTCCTCGACATTGATATTACATTCGACCAGATTAAGGATTTAGCTCATAAAACTGAACGGAAGCTGATAAAGCATATCAACCTTTTCGACGTTTACCAAGGGGCCAAATTGGGCGAAGAGAAAAAATCCTATGCCGTTTCTTTCACCCTACAAGATGAGAACAAAACCCTTACCGATAAGCAGATAGATGGCACCATGCAAAGGTTGATACAGGTCTTTGTGAAGGAGCTGGGGGCACAAATAAGGTAGGCGTATAATTGTATCCTCATCTCCCTATTAATACGCGGAAGTTAAATTTTCTCTGCTACTTTATAGCCTAAACGAATAAAAAAAGCCGTCACTGTTTTGGCGACGGCTTTGTGCTTATATAATAAACCTGTTATTACTTCTTGTAGCTGAATCTCAGAACACCGGTATTGGCTTTGGGTTGGTATTCCTCATCAATATTATTCTCAGTAATCTTAATAACGTAAAGTTCCTCGCCCAGTTTGCCGATGTAGATATCGCCAACCGCAGGATTTTCAACATCTTTTGAGGGTGTACCTGCCCCGTAAAGGTATAATGCAACCTCTTTGGGAGCATTAGTATAATCGTAATCGTTGGCTTTAACGTAAAGGGTGCCATTACCCTTGGTATTCTGGGGGTTGCCATTGGTTGAAATCCAATTAACTTCATCGGAAGTCCAACTGCCGGTAAAATTAGGATCAGAAGTGGCTGTATTCACACTATCGCTATTGATTATATACCTAGAAGCAACAACCTCATCAGCATTACCTACGCCTGTTACTGCAACGTCTTCCTTCAGGTTCCAGCATGCTTTTCCAAGGCTATGAATTTTCCAAATTTCGCCGGTGGTTACCTCAGTGGTCAACGGAGTATATGCTCCCATGGTTATGGTAAAATCGGCAGAACCCAAATTTCCGGCCCTGTCAGTAACAATAAAATCATAAACGATTTTATCAACGGATCCATCGAAGAAAATTTCGAAATTGATATTATCGGGATAGTTCAATGTAGCTTCCGTTTTGTCAAAATGCTCCTGATTTATGAACTCATCCTCTTTCACAATGGTTGATCCTAAGAATTTGGTCCTTTGAATTTTAATCTCATTAATCTTACCCGGAGCATCAATGGTAACCTTAAGGGAAAGATCGTACGTAGGCCCTTCAGAAGGAGTTAATACCAAACTGGCTCCTTGTTCGATGGTTACAGTTGGGTCGTCAAAAACTGTAGGCTCTTCTTCTTTGTTACATCCGGTGAAAACTACCATTCCACCCAACAGAGCGATTGCTGCATACTTAAAAAATTTCATTTTCATAATTATTTGTTTTTAGTTTATAAATAAAAGTTAAACAATTATATTTACAATATACAAATATAGCGACAGTTTGTTTCAAAAATCATGCAAATTTTTACATATGAATAAATATAGTAAACGAATTGAACTTTTCATGGGTGATATCACCGAGCAAAAGGTGGATGCCGTAGTGAATGCTGCCAATACGTCACTTTTAGGTGGTGGCGGAGTGGATGGAGCCATACACGATGCAGCCGGCCCTGCACTATTGGACGAGTGCAGAACCATTGGCGGCTGTCCGGTTGGTGCAGCGCGAATAACCAAGGGCTATCAACTTCCTGCAAAACATGTCATTCATACCGTTGGCCCCGTTTGGCGGGGGGGAGAGCATGGGGAACCCGAATTGCTACGCAATGCTTACAAAAGTTCGTTGGAGTTGGCCAAAAAACATGGCATAAAAACCCTGGCATTCCCAAATATCAGCACCGGAATATATCGCTTTCCCAAACACAGGGCTGCCAGATTGGCCATTGAAACGGTTAAATCCTTTTTAGACAGAAATTCGCTTCCCAAGAAGGTAATCTTCGTTTGTTACGACGAGGAAAACTACTATATCTACAAGGAATATATAGAAAGTAACCTATAATTTAAGTCCGTGCTTTTCAATCCGCCTGTCAAGCGATTGACGGGTTATGTTTAGCAGCTGCGCTGCTTCGGTCTTTTTATATCCGGTTTGCTCCATGGCCCTTATAATGGTAAGTTTTTCCAGCTCTTCCAAGTCGAAAATCTGTTCGTACTCTTTGGCTGCGACCATTTCGGCATCAGGGCTAATACCGCTTATTGCAAACTCTCTTGATGTCAGCCTGTTCCCATCAGAAAGGATTATGGCCCTCTCCACCATATTGCGCAGTTCACGGATATTCCCCGGAAAGTTGTAGTCCTGCAGAATACGAACAACGCTTTCGTCAATGGCCGTAATCTTTTTGTTCATTTTACGGCTTAGCAAATCGGTGTAGTATTCCAGCAAAACGGGGATATCCTCCGGATGCTCACGTAGCGGCGGGATGACTATTTCGAACGAATTCAGCCTATAGTACAAATCGTTTCTAAACTTATTGTCGTCCAGCAGGCTTTGAATATCCTGATTAGTAGCTGCAATGATTCGAACGTCAACCGACAGGTCAGTTGTAGCGCCAATTCTCCTGACCTTTCTATCCTCAAGCACCCTTAGCAATTTACTCTGCATGGTGGGTTGCATGTCAACAATCTCATCGAGGAAAAGAGTGCCTCCGTTGGCAATCTCAAACCATCCGGCTTTATCCTCATTTGCCCCCGTAAAAGCTCCCTTACGGTGGCCAAAAAATTCGCTTTCGAACAGGCTATCGGGGATGGCCGAACAGTTCACCGCATGGAAAAAGTTTTTCTTGCGCGAACTCAAGTAATGAATCCCCCTCGCCACCAACTCTTTTCCTGTGCCACTCTCGCCGGTGATGAGCACAGAGGTTTGATCGGACTGGGCTACCTTGTGCATTAACTCCATCACCTGCCTGATTTTTTTGCTATTGCCCACTATTTCGTACCCGACATTATCCCTAAGGTCTTTTGCAATCGCCTCGTACGAACGGTTTACCTCCTTATATCGCTGATTGAGTTCAATGAAACGGCGAGTACGTTTGATAGCGGCCTTCATATCCAGCAGCCTGAACGGTTTTGGGAAAAACTCCACCGCACCCATCCTCATGGCCTGAATTACCGCATCCATATCGCCATGCCCTGTAATCATGATTACTTCAATCTGAGGGTACAACTCCTTTACCCTTTCCAATACGGCAAAACCGTCCATCTCAGGCAGGCGAATGTCTAAAATGAGTATATCAATGGAATCGTTTTGAAGAATGTTGAATGCCTCCGATGGCCGTTCGGCCACTAATACGGTGAAATCGTCGTTCTCAAGGAACTCCCTGATCTCCTCGCGAAAAACTTTTTCGTCATCTAAAATCAAAATTTTTAAAGATACCATATTTTAAAAAAGATAAAGTTTTTTAACTAACTAAAATTCAAATGTATAAACGTAGATTTTTTTCCTACTGATTATCCTTTACGATTTTAAAATTTTTACTTCAAAGCATGTGTACTCCCCTTCGCTACTATCAACGGTTATTTCGCCAAGGATATCCTTAATAAACCCGTAGGAAATGGATAATCCCAATCCCGTTCCCGTGTCCTCACGCTTTGTGGTATAGAATGGATCGAAGATTTTATCGATATCCTTCTTTTTTATCCCAACGCCATTATCCTTCACCGAAAGGTAAACGTACTCACCATCGTGGTGAGTCTCTATTTCGATGACTTTCCTATACTCAAGGGATTGGTTACGCATTAATGCCTCTTTCTCATCCAAAGCATGCTTGGCATTACTTAAAAGGTTCAGCACCACCTGCTCCAGCTTAAACTTGTCGGCAATAATATGCTCCAGATCATCGCTCAATTTGACATGCAGTTCAACCTCTGCCTTCTTGTATTGCGCCTCCACCATGGACAATGCATTCCTTACCACCGTATTCATTTCAACCGATTCCAGGGTAACCTGCTTTTGAGCCCGCGAGAAGGTTCGGGTATGTTCGATAATCTTTTTAATACGCTCAACATTATCAAACATAAGGTTTACCTTTTCCTTGATGTACTCCTCGGAATAATTTTTTTCAGCAAGTTTGATAAGGATATTGTCCAATCCCATGGAAATCCCGCCCAGAGGTTGATTAATCTCATGGGCCAGGCCAACAGCCAGCGTTCCCAACGATTCCAACTTTGATTTTTGCGCCAGAAGGAGTTGCTGCTTATCCTGTTTCTTCATCTCTTCAATCATGCGCTTTTCAAGATTCTTATTCATTTCAACGATTCGCTGTTCGGTCTCCTTCTGCTTTTGCAACTCTCTTTGTTTCAAACTATAAAAGAATCCTAAAAGTATGAGCAGGGCAAAAAGGGATACGGCCAAGGCGATAAACACCCAGCGCTGGTACTGGGTTTTGACCAACTCCAACTTTTGAATCTGGCTATTCTGACGTAGTATTTCGTTCTCCTTCTCTTTTTGCGTTATGTCGAAAAGTATTTGCAACCTTGCCATTTTCTGTCCACTCTCCTCGCTGTAAATCGAATCGCGAAATTCCGACCAAAGTTTATAGTGTTCCAAAGCCTGTAGAAAACGCCCCTCTTCCTCAAAAACCTGCGATAGGTACTTATGCACATCAGCCGCCGAATTGGTCAAATTCTCGCGCATGGCTATTTTTAGCGCTTTGTTCAGATACTCCTTTGCCGACGGATAATCACCATAGGCGTTAAAACATCGGGAGATGTTTACCAACCCCGACACCTGTCCCTGCACATTACCGACGTGAGTGGCCATTTCCAAACCCCTGTTGTAACTTGCCACTGCCTGATGGTACTGCATAGTTTCGAGGAAAACATCGCCAATGCTAAGCAGCACATCCACCATAGGAAGGGTATCTTTCTGAAGCTGGTAAAAGGCCAGTACTCTGTTGTAGTACGTCAAAGCGCTATCGAACTCCTGAAGAAGATAGAACGAAGTGGCTATTTCATTTAAATCTTCAATCTCCTGTTTTCTTTCATTCATCCTCCCCGAAGCCTCTAAGGCTTTACGGAATGCAGACAAACCCTCTTTGAACTGTCCAAGGTTTCGGTACGCAATTCCGATTTTCCTGTAGGCATCCGCCTCTTGCATTTGCTCCGTTGCGGTGAGGTTCGACTTGGCTTTAAAAAGGTCAAGAACACTAGTGAACTCCCTATGAGCCAAAGTGTAATTCTTCTGATCCAAAGCAATTGCACCAATTTTTCCATGCAATTCGGTCTGCAACTCTTTATTATTCAAACCTATGGCAACAGATAGTGCCTTGTTCAACTGGCTTATGGCAGGGTAGTAGTTACGATCGAGGTTGTAAACCTCTGCAATGCCCTCTAAAGCATGGACCTGATCAATTTGCTGATTGTACTGCTCAAAATGCGAAAGGGCTCGGTTGTAATAACGCAAGGCATTCTCTTTCTGCTTGGCATTCAAACTTGATAATCCCATGAGGAGTAATGCTTTCCCTTCATATTTCACGTTGCCCATGCGCTTGGAGAGGAAAGCAGCCTTGAGCCCCAACTCCAACCCCTTATCGGGTTCGCTTGAGGCGTAAATATTGCCAAGGGTAATGATCAGCTCAAGCTGTTCCTCTCCCTGAGCCTCATTCATTCGCTGTTCCAACTGCTCAACCGATACCTGAGCTATAATGGGCAAAGGGATAAACAGCAAGAGGTATAGAATGGCTTTCCGCATACCCTATGTAATAATGTTATCAGAAACAGGGTACTAAATTAGGGTTATTTTTTTATTTTGCAGGTAAACTAACCTCGCATATATCGGATGTGCATTTATAATTTCGAAGAATGGGCAGTGAAATTAGTCGGTGATTTTTGGAGGGTAACCGGTTATATCCCTAATCTGTTCGTACAACGGCCTTAACCTTTTATACATCTTAGAGTAAACCCTGTGGTAAAGCTCGTCATAAACCATCTGATTTTCCTTAATTGGTAGGTACACCTCTCCCACCCTGCACATTTTATCTATGGCGGTTTTAAAATCGGGGTAAAGCCCCACCCCTACAGCACAGTTGATGGCAGCACCCAGCGCCGATGTTTCGTAGGTATGCGGTTTTTCAACCGGTAAGCCAAAGATATCGGCTGTAATCTGAAGGGCATTCATGCTTTGCGATCCTCCGCCCGAAACTCTTAGCCTTTGAATTTTAACTCCATTTTTCCTTTGTGTTCTTATGGCTCCCTCTTTCAGGGCAAAAATCAACCCTTCAATGATTGATCTGTAAAGGTGTGCCTTGGTATGCACATCGCCAAAACCGATAACAGCCCCCTTTGCCTCAACGCCGGGTATCTTCAGTCCTGGCGACCAATAGGGTTGCAACGTTAAACCCATGGATCCGGGAGGAATCTCCCTTATCATCTCGTCGAACAGCTCCTCGGCCGATTTTCCTAACTGTTTGGCCAGTTCAACTTCCTTATGCCCAAATTCTTTTTTAAACCAGTTCACCATCCAGTATCCCCGGTATATCATCACTTCGGTATTGAAAAAATTGGGAACAGCACTGGGATAGGAAGGGAAAAACTTAATAATCTCTATATACCTGGGATTAGTAGTTTCAATGGTGGCCGTAGTTCCATAGCTTAGGCAAGCCACTTCGGGCGAAATGCAGCCCGACCCGAGCACCTCGCAAGCCTTATCGGCAGCCGAAGCGATTACCGGAAGGCCTTCGGGCAATCCGGTTTGAGCCATGGCCTCGCGTGATACATAGCCCAACAGCTCCGACGGTTTAACCAAATCGACCAGCTTGTCCCTCCCAATGGGAAACAGGTTGGTGTTCCTCTCACCGGGCTTGCACCATCTTTGCTTTTTATAGTGAAACGGCACATACCCTACTGTACTACCAATGGAGTCGATAAACTTGCCGGTGAGGTGATGGATAAAAAAACCTGAAAGAAAAACGAATTTATGGGTCTTTTCCCATATTTCCGGCTGATTCTGCCTAATCCAATTGGATTCCCCATCCTTAATGGCATGCACCAGCGACTCGTGCATATTGATAATCTTAAGTCCTAACTTAATCAAACCCTTAGGCCATTGGTCAACCCTGGCCTTGCGCTGATCGAGCCAGATTATGGCAGGTCTCAAAGGCTTTCCGTCCCTGTCGAGGTTTACCAAAGTGCTCCGTTGCGTAGTGATGGCCATCCCCTTAATTGAGGCAATAGGAACGCTTAGATTGCCCATCAATCGTTTACTGGTTTCGCAAAGCATATTCCACAGGTAGTCAGCATCCTGCTCGGCAAACCCGGGTTCTGTGGAATAGTACGGCTCGATCTCTGTCCGCTCAATCTGTACAATATTTCCCAGCACATCAATTACAGCCACTCTAATGGACTGCGTACCGGCATCAATTGCTATAACATAATCCATATAATAATGAAAAGTTAGCCTTAAAGGGAATTATTATTTTAAAGCATTATCGGGAACAAAAATAACAATAAAAACATAGGGCCAACTTTTTACATCTTGAAGTGAGTAAATCCACTAAAATTACCGCCATTCTGTGCAATTATGGCTAAAAATTTGCTGATGAAAAAAACCTGAAATAAATGATAATGATTATTTAACTTTTTAACCCGGTAACAATCAAACCACGTATATTTGCAAAAATTTTTAAAATGACATTTAGATTTCTTGTACTCTTTCTGTTACTATCGTTACGGACATTTCTTCTCCCTGCCCAAAAAGATATTACCCTCAAAATCATACACACCAGCGATGTGCACGGCGCCATACTGCCATTCGATTTTATTAATAATAATGCCGTTGATTTTGGTTTAGCCCACGTTTACACCTATGTCAAACAGGAGCGAAGTAATGAGGAACAGGAATTGATTCTGTTGGACAATGGGGATGTCCTTCAGGGGCAACCCACGGTTTACTATGCCAACTTCATGGACTCCATCGGCCATCATATAATCCCTGAGGTTATGAATTATATGGGCTACGATGCCGGTACTGTGGGCAATCACGATATTGAAGCTGGCCCCAATATTTACAACCACATGGTTGAGGCTTTCAACTTTCCATGGCTATCGGCTAATATTGTCGATAAACGAACAGGACTTCCCTATTTTAAACCTTACACGGTTATAACCAGGCAAGGGATAAGAATAGCGGTTATGGGGCTTACAACCCCCGGGGTAACCAAATGGCTTTCGCCATCGCTTTGGCCAAACATGCAATTTGTTGACATGGTAGATGCAGCGAAAATGTGGATGGACTCCATACGCATAAAAGAGAATCCTCAGGTTATCATCGGCCTGTTCCATTCAGGGCACAATGCAGCCTACGAAGACTCTGACCCTGATGCTCCGCTCAACGAAAATGCCTCTCTGTTGGTAGGCCAGCAGGTGCCCGGTTTCGATGCCCTGTTCATTGGGCACGATCACGAGAGAATGGTAAAAAAAATTGTGAACTGCCATAACGATTCCGTGCTCGTTGTCGATCCCGGGAGCCAGGCCACTCACATCTCAGATGTAACAATAAAAGTATCGTTAGACAAGAACAATAAGGTAATAAAAAAATCTGTTGACGGAACTATTGTTTCCATGCAGGGGTTGATGCCCGATCCGGAGTATGTGAGCCATTTTTCCAATTTTTCCCGAAAAATCGAAGAATTCGTTGACCAGAGAATCGGGACCATTTCAAAAACTATTTCAACACGCGATGCCTACTTTGGGCCGTCGGAATTTGTGAGCCTTGTTCTTTCCGTACAGCTTGGCGTATCAAACACTGACATTTCCTTTGCAGCCCCACTATCCTTCGATGTCAGCATTGAGCAGGGGCCTCTTTATGTCCGCGATATGTTTAAGCTGTACAGCTTCGAAAACCTGCTCTACATCATGAACCTGACAGGGAAAGAGATAAAGGATTACCTTGAATTCTCATACTCATTGTGGTTTAATACGATGACCTCGGCAAATGACAACATGTTACTATTGAGAAAAGATGAAAACGGCCAAATAATCACCGGTAAGGACGGACGCGCAATGCTAAAAGCAAGCTTTTACAACTTCGACTGTGCAGCTGGAATTAATTACCGGGTCGACGTTTCTAAACCCGTTGGGCAGAGGGTAACCATCCTTTCCATGGAAAACGGATTGCCATTCGAAGAGGATAAGATGTATAGGGTGGCCATCAATTCCTATCGGGGTACCGGCGGAGGCGATCATTTAACCCATGGAGCCGGACTAACTCAACAGGAACTACGACGCAGAATTGTAAACGCCTCTACCCAGGATATGCGCTATTACCTTATGAAATGGGTGGAACTTTCCGGTGCCTTCACTCCGGAAAACCGCAACAACTGGTCAGTTGTACCAGCCGAATGGGTTGAGCAAGCAGCACCAAGGGACAGAACTTTGCTGTTTGGCAAGGAGTAACCCCTTTCCCTGCAATCGAAAATTCACATTAGCCGCAAGACATCTGCTTTTTTCTCGTCCGACTGTGTTACCTTTGTACAATCTGAAGTCCAAGTTTCAATCATGCATATCGATAACGAACTTTTAGAAAACGGCAGGTTACTTCCTCTGGTGGAGGATTTTTATACCCTACAGGGCGAGGGGTATCATACCGGGAAGGCAGCCTACTTCATACGCATAGGCGGTTGCGACATTGGATGCTACTGGTGCGATGCCAAATTTACCTGGAACCCCAAACTCTTTCCTCCCGTAAGGGTTGAAAAGGTTATCGAACGTGCTCTCAAACACAAAGCCAAAGCAGTAGTTGTTACAGGAGGGGAACCAAGCCTTTACCCATTGGATTACCTATGCGAGAAGCTCAAAGAGAATGGTTTTGAAACGTACCTTGAAACCAGCGGTGCTTACCCGCTATCGGGGCAATGGGATTGGATATGCCTCTCGCCAAAGCAGCAACATCCGCCGCTTGCCGGGATACATGCACAGGCCGATGAACTGAAGGTGATAATCGCCTCCCATAAGGATTTGGAGTGGGCAGAGGCCAATGCCAAATTGGTAAAATCGAAATGCCGTCTATTCCTTCAACCCGAATGGAGCGTTTACAACTCGATAATCGGATGGATGGTGGAATACGTTAAAGAGAATCCTAAGTGGCAGATTTCGCTGCAAGCGCACAAGTTCATGAGAATTCCCTAAAAGTCTATTTAACTACTCAGGTTATTGCTTTAATCTTGAGACGGTTACCATATAAATCGGATCTTTTTTCCGACAATGGGTAATTCCTCGTATCTTTGGAACAATATGTGATTGTTTTGGCCTGTGTTCCATAGTCATATTCATCAATAGTAAACGATAATGCGATTATTGACTTTACATATCGTTCTTCTTCTCCTGTTACAGGGAAGCCTTTTTTCCCAACCCAGGGATTTATCATCAACCAATAAAAAGGCAATAAACAGCTATAAATCAGCCTTAGAAGCGTATGATAAGTATGATTTTAAAACGGCCGAAAAACACCTGAAGGATGCCATCAGGCTCGATGGGCAGTTTATTGAGGCATACCTGATGCTTTCGCAGGCATACATGGAAACGAACATGGTGGAGGAGGCTGTCACATCAGCAGAAGGTGCAATTGCCATCAACCCCGATTTTTTCCCTAATTTGCATATCAACCTGGGGAATTTTCTGTTCCGTAGAGGTGACTACGAGAGGGCTAAGAAGTATCTAAGCTACTTTTTGACATACAAAAACGTTCGTGCCGAAATTAAGGACTTTGCGTCTTTTAGGCTCAACTGCTGCGAATTTGCCCTACATGCACTGGAAAACCCGGTGCCATTCACTCCCATCAATCTAGGGCCAAACGTGAATAGCAAGTTAGACGAATACTGGCCGAGCCTGTCTGCCGATGAGAATACGTTGGTCATAACGGTAAACAGCCCCATAGATGTTACTTCGCCTGAGGTGATGTATAATCGTCAGGAGGATTTCTACATCACAACCCGCGACTCCGATGGCGACTGGAAACCCGTTAGGAATATCGGGCCGCCTATCAACACTCCCCAATTCAACGAGGGGGCGCAATCGCTCACTGCCGACGGGCAGAGAATGTACTTCACCGTTTGCCGTGGCAACTGCGATATCTATGTTAGTGACCGCGATATGTACGGCAACTGGGGGCGGCCGCAACGGCTTCCCGAACCGCTAAACCTTGTCCATAGTAGCGAAAAACAGCCCTCCATATCGCCCGATGGGCGAACCCTCTACTTTGTGAGCAACAGGAATAGCAAAAAGGACAACTTCGATATCTGGTACTCCACCCGTCTGGACGACTACCACTGGAGTGAACCCATGGAAATTGGCGACAGCATTAATACTCCGCTCAATGAGCAATCGCCCTTCATTCACTTTGATAACCAAACCCTCTATTTTTCTTCCAACGGACATGTGGGCATGGGAGGTCTCGATATCTTTGTGAGTCGAAGGCTGAACGATACGCTGTGGAGCAAACCCGTTAACCTGGGCTATCCCATTAACACCTTTCGCGATGAAGATGGGTTGATTGTCAACGCAGCGGGTACAATGGCCTACTTCTCATCTGACATAAACCCGCAAACCGGCAGGGATATATACATGTTTGAATTGCCCAATCCCGTGCGTCCCATACCCTCGTCGTACATTTCGGGCAAAATTATCGATGCCAAAACCGAACGACCTTTAAAGGCCAAATTTAACCTGGTGGATGTGGAGAGTGGCGAAGAGATAATGAACACCAACGCGCTTGAAGGTGGTTCCTTTTTCCTATGTATTCCCACCAACAGGAAATACGCTTTTTTTGCCTCCATGCCCGGTTACTTGTTCCATTCTGACCATATTGACCTTGTGGGCATACACAGCGCCGACAAACCCTTTCGCAAAAACATAGAACTACATCCCATCATGATTGGCGAAACCATGGTTATGCGAAATATTTTTTACGAAACTGACTCTTACGAATTGAAACCGGAATCGCTAGTAGAACTTAAAAAGCTGCTTGAGCTGCTGACGCAAAACCCCACAATGAAAATCGAAATAGGCGGACATACCGATTACATAGGCAGTGCAGAATACAACCAAACCCTCTCGGGAAAACGCGCTAAGGCTGTTGCCGATTTTCTTGTAAACAGTGGGGTTGATACTTCTCGAATTGCATGGGAGGGTTACGGGCTGACCAAACCCATTGGCGACAACTCAACGGAAGAAGGTAGGGCTAAAAACCGACGAACAGAAATACGGGTAATTGGCATGTAGTTGCCACAGAATACTTATTGTCAACTACATACAGACTAAATACATCACCTTACTATTCATAAGGCAACAAAACCCTGTGATCATGAAAAGGCTATTGCCGGGGCTATTCTCCTGCAGTAGTTGAACTGATGGCTCTCTCGGTTTTTGCCACCATGGTGGCAACCATGGCATCGCCGGTAACGTTTAGCACTGTTCGTAGCATATCCAGGGGTCGGTCGATGGCCAAAATCAACGCTAATCCCTCCACCGGAAGTCCCACAGAATTGAGTACGATGATAAGCATTACGATTCCGGCCCCGGGAACACCCGCTGCACCAATGGATGCCAGCGTTGCAGTGAGTACAATGGTAAGTTGCTGGGTAAAAGTGAGGTCAATGCCAAAAACCTGTGCTATAAAAACTGCTGCAACTGCCTGATACAGGCTGGTTCCGTCCATATTGATGGTAACCCCTATGGGGAGAACAAAGCTGGTTATCTCGTTGCTAACCCCCAATCCCTTTTCCACCCTGTCCATGGTAACGGGAAGGGTAGCTGCGCTCGAGCTGGTGGAAAATGCAACCAGCTGTACAGGGAACATGGTTCTGTAAAAATCAATTGGGCGGATTCCGGAAAAGAGTTTAAGAAAAATTGGATATAGCACCAATGCCACAAATAGTAAACCTGCTATTACAACAATGGCGTACAAACCCAGCGTTGTGAACAGGTGCAGCGAATCGGCAACGTTATCGCCCGAAAAATCGACAATTAGGGCTGCAAGCAGCGCCATTACCCCAAAGGGGGCAAACCGCATGATGAAATCAATGATTTTGAGAATCACTTCGTTCAATCCTGACACAAAATCCCTAACCACCACCACATTGGGATGCTTAACCATCACTATGGCCAAACCGAAAACCATGGCAAAGAAAATTACCTGCAGCATATTGGCATTATTCGATGTGGCACTGACAATATTATCGGGGATAATATCCACAAGGAATTGCAATGGGCTTTCGGATTTCAGGTTATCGACGGCCAACTGTCGCCCTGATACATCCGGGGCATACTTTGTCAACAGTTCAACCCTTTTCTGCTCGGGAAACGATTGCCCCGGCTTAATCATATTCACCAGCAGCAGGCCAACGGTGATAGCCAGCACTGTGGTAATCAGGTAAAGCGATATGGTTTTAACACCAATCCTCGATAGCTTGGTAATGTCGGAGAGCCCGGCTATTCCGGTTACCAACGATGCGAAAATAAGCGGCATTGCCACCAGCTTCAGGAGGTTGAGAAAAATAATCCCGAAGGGCTTAATATAGTCACACACAAGCCATCCAATACCCGAAATCACAGCCAACACACCAAGCAGCACGCCCACTGCCATTCCAATCAGGATTTTCAGATAGAGGGGAAGTTTGCGCCACATAGCCATAGATATTTTAGTTCTCAAAAATATTGATTTCTTAACAAATCGCTATTATCTACCGTTGTACCAACCACTCAAAATTGAAAAAAGCCGGATATACCGGCTACTATTCCCTCTTAGTTGCATTCGCAATGGCCGCAACAATTTCCTTCGTGCCGATGCGTATGAACATGCCCATGCTCCAGTTCCTCCCTTGTGGCCTCGCGGATTGCCTCAACTTTTCCCGTAAAGTGCAAATCGCTGCCTGCCAAAGGGTGATTGAAGTCCAGGACTACATGGTCGTCGGTTACTTCAAGGATTAGCGCATCATAATGGTTACCCTCCTGGTCAACCATTGGAACCCTACTACCCACATCGAGCATACCCTCGTTAATACCACCGCCATCCTCAAATGTTGACTTGGGCAGTTTCAAAATATAATCCTTGTTAATCTCCCCATAGCCATCGGCACAGGGTATGGTAAAATTGAAAGAGTCGCCAATCTGCATGTTTTCGATATTCTTCTCAAAAGCTTTGATAAGCATTCCCTTGCCAAAAATAAATTCCAGGGGATTTGTGGGTTCAGCCTGATCAACAATCTCTCCGTCAACCCTTAGTATGTAGCTAACCGATATAGCTTTGTCTTTCGATACGTTCATAGGAAAATGATTTAATGTAATAGTTTGAAAAAAATGTTTCCAAAGGAACGGCTTTTTTTTTCAATACCAAAACTCAAAGCACACAAATCGAATGTAAAAAAAGGAAAGAGACAGGACTTCAGGGTAAATTGACATATTAGGTCGTAAAAACGCAAAAAAATCATCGTAATCGGAATCGGTTTTCCGGAAGATCAATGGCATAATCACTCGGCATACCATTCAATTCGTTCGTAATAACTGTAGCCAAACTGACGCCACTAAATAAAATTATTCGCAAAACAGTTTGTTATATCAAATCAAATCATCACCTTTGTGTTGCTATTTATAACTAAACAAATTATCAATTATCACCCAATTTCACCATGAAAGGAAAAGTTAAATGGTTTGATGCAGCTAAAGGTTTTGGCTTTATTCAAACCGAAGAAGGTAATGATGTTTTTGTTCATTACACCGGGATTGTAAGAGAAGGTTTTAAGCGTCTCGATGAAGGTCAAAATGTAGAATTTGAAATTACTCAAGGGAAACGTGGCCCTCAGGCAATCAATGTTGTTGTTATAGAATAAAATCAGCATTATTCTATATACGATCGAATTAAAAGGCCCTGAATTTCAAGGCCTTTTTTCTTTTCCGGCCTTTTAGAATGTAATATTAATTCTGAACATGGGATTTGAGATGTAGGGTGAGTAGGTGTCCTTAGTAATATCCCAAAGCAGCATGATATTCAGTGCTGCCCTTTCTCCTATTTTCTGCCTATACCCCACTCCTGTCAGGAATAGCTGAATCCAGGTTTTTCCACTGTCCCGATCGACGGCAAAGGGGTCCATCATGCTTCTATCGATATACAACCACTCCGTCTCACCATGCACAAAGAAACCACCTTTCAAAGGGATTGGGGTAGTCTCGCTCAAATCGGGAATGGGCAATATCTGCGTAAATGCCGATGCTCCCCAAATATTGCTACGAAATCTTTCTCCCGATCCTCCCATGAATAGGCCCTTATGGCTATAGTAGCTGTATCGGCCACCCGCTCCCACTGTCCATTGAGGAATTATCCAAATGCCTGCAATGGGGACTATATCCACCTGGGTAATACTGCCAAAGGTAAGCCCAAGGGATCCACCGGCATAAAGCCTGTCAATAAACCTTTTATCGGTTTTGTCAATCTTTCCCTGCCCATGAGCCGAAAACGTAAAAAGGGTGAGTACTAGGGCGATGACATAGAACAACCTTTTCATTTTCAACTATTTTAGATAAAGTAACTTTTTCTTATCGAAACTAATCCCAATCGAGTGGGCTATCGCTTCCCTCTGTAACCCGAAGATGCATTGCGAATGGCAAAGTACGCAATAAATCGTTATTAATGCTATTTTTGTATTGCCGTTTTTTATATTTCATGGTATTGGCGTTAAGTAGTTCTAACATTCTATCCCTATGGGCTATAATTAAGGGTAAACCCACAATATGCATTGGTCTCAACAATGTCTCGAAAATTATACATACTGTTCGCCTCATTCCTCTCCCTTTTTACAGGTCAACTCCCATTGGCCCATGCACAGGAAGTTTTTACCTTAAACGATTGGCTGTTGCTCTACTGCGACTCAGCCAACTATAGCCAGGCGGTGAATGTGCTTAATCAAGGGGCCAATCCCAACGCGGCATCGTGGGATGGAGCCAGCGCCCTTATGCTTGCATCGTGGAGGGGAAACTATAAACTGGTAAGGGAGCTGCTGATCAGAGGTGCCGACATCAATGCAAAGCCCCTCAACGGGAATAGCGCTTTACATTCGGCTGTTGCAGCCAATCACGACAGCATCGCCGAACTTCTCATTCTCAACGGTGCAGAGATTAATGCCGCTAACCAAAGCGGGATCACCCCGCTACATTTTGCTTGCGCATACGGCTATCCTTTTCTCACCGACTTGCTGATAGCCTACGGTGCCGCCATCGATTCGAGCGACAATATGGGCAATACCCCTCTCATCTTAGCCGTTTATCACGGAGCATACACGGTAACCCAAATCCTGCTCGACGAGTGGGCCGATGTGGACAAATCGGATAACCAAGGCTTTACGCCTGCCATGATTGCCACACAGTTCAACGATACGCTGATGCTCAGAATGCTGTCAGACTATGGAGCACGACTCGATATGCGCACGCCGACGGGGGTAACCGCTTTGGCCATTGCTCTGGTAAACCATTCCCGGGAAGCTGCCGATTTTCTTATAGCCAAGGGGGCTGCCGTTGAAGATTTGCACCCCAACACCAGCTATGCCCAGCTGGCCAAGGAGAACAATCTGTTTTCAACATATGATAAGCTGGTGAACATGGGCATTGCTCCCTATAAAAAACCGTTCATAAGGTCGTACGCAGTGCATGTTGGCTCCACATTCAATGGTAACGAATTTTACTTGAATACCGGTATTGACGCCGTTGCCAATACTTTTGATATGAGCATGGGCATTGGCTATGGAATAAGGCCATACTATAAGGCAGTCCTTGTTGAAAGCGAAAATATCTCGACCCAATTTTACGAGATAAGGCAACAACTGGCGCTGACACTGGAAAAGTCCTTTTTGGTTACCAACAAACTCACATGGAAAAAACGATACTTCTTTATCGGGTTAAATGGGCTATTCAGCTGGGGCAAGTACGATTACTATCAGGCCAGAACCAAGCCTAAAACCTATCTGTTGCTATCGCCGAAGCTGGGTTTTACTATGGCCAATAGTGCTTTTTTCTTCAAATCGTCGGTCAATCTGGTGAAAATGGACCATTTAAAGGAGTTGCCCGTAATGGTGCAGTTCACAACCGGTTTCTTTATTAACAAGGCAGAGCCAATTATTAAACGGAAAATTATTTCTAACTACTGATGAAAAGGAATACGCTACGGTTTTTAAGGCGACACCTCGTTGGGTTGATGATTCTGTTCATGATGAGTATTCCCAAAATGAGCTGTAAAGATATGGAGTCCTGGATAGTTGATTGTGCAGAGTGTTATACCGACCCCTTCGTTGTGGCTCCGGTTTATATTTGGTTAAGTAGCGATAACGAAAATCAGGAAATCCCCATAACCGTGTACTACGGGCCTTATGAGGACAACCATGTGGCCGTCATGGATACTGCCCGCAGTGAGAGAATTGAAATCGTTCTGGAAACCAATAGCCACTACAGCATTAAAGCCGAATACCATAAAAATGGGAGGCCATACAACGTAATCAGGGGCACCCACCTTAAGCTAAGGCACGACACCGACTCGTGTGACGAACCCTGCTATTACCTTACAGGCGATGAGGTAGATATGAGACTCAAATTCTAAAAGGCTACTATTTGAACAAATCCTTAATCTCCTCGTAATCGCCATCGGTTTCTGCCGGGTTGAGTCCCAGAATATGAGCAATGATGAGGTAGAGATTGTTGTTCATAATGGCCTTGTGCTCATATCCCTGCTTAAAGGCAGGTCCCTGAGCAAAGAAAATTCCGTGCATATCGGGATATTGGTTGTCATAGCCGTGCGTGCCGCCTGAATAACCCAATGATCGCTTGCCTATTCCAACGCTATACCCCAACTCTGCTTCTACGAGTATGTCCTGTACCCTTGCATTCGTTCCGTAGTGGTACCTTTGGGGTATCCCGTGGCGTTCCCAAACCTTGAGATGTGGTATTGCCTTAAGCGCAGCAATGGCCTTACTGCGATACTCTTCCTTGGGCTGCAAGCTGAAAACAGGATTACCTCCCGTAATCAGGCTAAACCAGTTCCTATCGATATAATCATTCAAATTAATGTACCTATCGGCGGAAATTTCGGCCATCCCATGATCGGAAACAACTATAAAGTTGATCTGAGTGGCGTGCGGCAGTGCTGATAGCTTATGGAGGAATATACCCAGCAAACTATCCAACTGTTCGACCATGGCAAGGGTTTTGGGACCTTTAGGCCCATCCTCGTGCGAAGTGCCATCAGGTTCCGGAGAGTACCACATGATCAGCCGGGGTCGCTTTTCCATAGGAAGTGATAGCCAATGGATAACAGTATCAATTTTAGTTGTGAAAGGAGTTTGGGAATCGTACGGCTTCCAGTACGTTGGCTGTTTACCGCCAATAGCTGTTTCCGAGCCAACCCAAAAATATGAAGCTGAAATCACCCCCTGATTCTCGGCCGTAATCCAAATGGGCTCGCCCCCGTAGAAAGCAGGGTTTTCGACGGCTTTCCTGTTACCAATGGAATAATATCCCAACGTGGCATCGTAAAAACTGTTGCTGACAATGCCATGATGATCTGGATGCAGCCCTGTGGCCATGCTGTAATGGTTTGGGAAAGTTTTCGATGGGTAACATGGGATGAATGCCTTGGTGGTAACACCATGTTTTGCCATGGAATTCAGGTTAGGCGTTTTGGCAATGGTGGGGTAATCCCAACGGAACGCATCAAGCGAAAGCACAACAACATACGTTTCCGGTTTATCAATGGATTTAGCAGTACAGCCAACCGTTAAAACCAAAGAAACTACGACAGCCATAATATGCAAGGAGAACATCCTTGCTGAATTCTTTAATACCTTTACTCTCATCGATTTTACAATTAAAAAAATAATCCTTGCGTTCAAAAAAATGAACAAAGCAAAAAAACGAGACTACAAAAACTCAATGGTCAAGAAAAACAATTGCCATTTAATGATGCTGTCCAAATAGAACAGGGATTTTTGAATCCAGATCCTATTACAGCAGGGTGCTAAAGTAGCAATATAATTTATTCGATAACTTTATGGCAAAGTTTTTCTCTTAAGAATCTCCTCCGATTTCATGATCAGTTCCACGTATTGCGAACGCCTATAGGCAAATGGATCTTTCAAATTTTTTCGCGATAGTTTGCCCTTAAAATCATCTATACTCTTATATCCCTTGCTATCCATCCATGCCTCAAGCTCGCCAAGGATGGTTTTAATCTGCTTAGGCCCATGCCTATAAAGTGCGCTAACCACCTGAAAAGCAGATGCCCCAGCAAGCAAAGTTTTTACCGCATCTTTTCCTGTTTCAATCCCTCCCGAACTGGCAATATCTGCATTGATATTTCCATAGAGCAGGCCCGAGAAACGAATGGCAAGTCGTGCATCGTAGCTGCTGCTGGGGACAATGCTCTGTTCAAGGCTCTCTTTCTCAATGTCAATATCGGGTTGAAACAACTTGTTGAACAGTACAAAACCTTTAACTTTTTCTGCATCCATACGCTTTATAACGGCTAATGGATTGGTGTAGAAAGGGCTGAGCTTAACGGCAATGGGAATCTTTATTGCATGCGCCACGCTTTTCAATACGTCAACCTGCTTCTGAATCATTTCAGCGCCCGTGGTTTCAAAATCGCGTGGGGTGATATAAAAATTCAGTTCTATGGCATCCACTCCGGTTTGTTCAATCTGCTGTGCAAATTCAACCCATGTATCGTCGCTCACAGCGTTGAGGCTGGCAATTACCGGAATACCCACATTCTCCTTGGCTCTTTTCAGGTTCATCAAATGCTCCTTGGCACCTGCATGCTTCATCACCGGGAACAATCGTCCCATTTCGGGGTTACGATCCGAGTACTCGTCCATTGCATCCATCATATCCATCTCTTCGAGCTGAATTTGCTCCTCAAAGAGCGATTTGAAAACAATGGCCCCGGCATCCTCCAATGTTTTTAACTTTTCAGGATCGGAAGTGAGGGAGCAAGCACCGACAATCAACGGGTTTTTAAGTTCTAACCCCAGGTAATTCGTTTTTAAGTTTGCCATGATTTTTACTTTTTTAGTTACTATTTAGTTGTTCTTATACGCTTTCAACACATTGGTAATAAGCTCTTCTTGACTATAGGTCCACTTATGATCGGCAAAATTTTGTCCATTGAAGGCAATCACAATACCCTTGTCAGGGGCTACGTAAACATACTGATCGCCATAACCTGCTGCAAAAACAAGCGGATTGCCATCGGGCTGCTTGCCCACCCACCAGTGTAAACCATAGTTTACCTTACCTGCATCTGCCAACGGAGCAATTGAACTTTCAATCCATCCCTTGGAAACTATCCTGGTATCACCCCAAACCCCTTTGTTGAGAATAAGGGTTCCAAACTTGGCCATATCGCGAGTGGATAGAAATAGCCCTCCCCAAGCGGGTACACCATTCCCTTGGTAGCTGTCCCAATGGTATGTGCTTATATTCATCCTTTTAAAAAGGCTATCCTCAACAAAACGCTGGAAAGGAACACCCGAAGAGCGAGAGATTATTTCTTTTATTAACTCCGACAAGAAACTGTTATAGCAGAAATTACATCCCGGAGCCGTGCTCATGGGTTGTTTCAATACCAACCCACACCAGTTCTCCCGGCTATGGCTGTACTCTATCAATGGGTTTCCCGCATAGGAATAGTGAATATTCCACTCATCCCATTGCAAGCCACTGGTTTGGGTTAGCAAATGCCTAAGGGTTATCTGCTGTTTCAACGTATCTTTGTCAAAAATCTCCTTATACTCAGGAAAGTAGTCCTTTATCTTCACATCGAGCGATGGAATATACCCCTTGTCAATGCACATCCCGGCAACTAAAGAGGTTATGCTCTTTGTAACTGAGCTGATGGGGTGTAGTGTGGAAAATTGAGAAAAGCCATAATACTTTTCGTACACTATTCTTGGCCCTTTGTAAATAATCAGGCTGGAAATTTTGCCGTACAGATCGTTCCTTATGTCAGCATCGATGGCATCCAGAGCTTTGGTATCGAAGGGATTGTTAATGGGGATAAATGATGGAAAAGAAAGCAGGGCTAAAAGCAACCCTAAGAGCAAAGCGTAACGATGTTTATAGTTTGTCATAGCTCAGGGATAAATAACTCTTAAACTTAATAAAATTAATCTGCCGATATACCCTGCAAGCCGAATTTAACTTTCCTAATCTAAAACTATTCTACGCCTTAATTGTTCAATGCTTCTCGTACAAAATAGGATTAATGTTCAATTTTTTTTTAACAACGTTAATCAATCTCTAATTGCTGTGGGAGAATGCCGAGTAAATACTCTCCAACGCTTTTTCGATGGTGCTTCTGGGGCATGCAATGTTCATACGCTGAAACCCACTACCCTGGACGCCAAACATTTCTCCGGCATTTAAACCAACGCCAGCTCCGTGTATCAGTTTCTGTCCAAGTTCGCTATTGCTTAACCCATACTCCCTGAAATCGAGCCAAAGCAAATAGGTTCCCTCTGGCTCAATCAGTTTTACCTTGGGTAACCTTAGCGATAAAAATTCTTTCACGTACGAAACATTGCCCTGTAGGTATTCGAGCAATTGCGTGAGCCACTCCTCGCCCATTGCGGAAAAAGCTGCTTTTGTGGCCTCGTAACCCATAACATTGCCCATATCTGTTCCGTTGAGCTCCAGCTGTCTGTTATATTTTTTCAACATCTGCTGATTTGAAGCCACTGCGTATGCAGTTGACAATCCTGCCAGATTAAAGGTTTTGCTTGCCGAACCGAAAGTTAAGGTAATATTGCTAACCTCTTTCGACTGCGATGCAAAGGGAATATGCTTGTTTGGAGCAAAAACAAGGTCGGAATGAATCTCATCGGAGACCACTGTTACTCCATACTTTAGGCACATTTCAGCCACCAGCCTGAGTTCCCCGTGGCTCCAAGCCCTACCCACCGGGTTGTGGGGAGAGCAAAGGATAAACAGCTTCACTCCCGATTTCAGCTGTTTCTCAAACAGGTGAAAATCCACTTCATATTTTCCGTTGGAATAAACCAACGGGTTTAGCACCAAGCGGCGCTTATTGTTACGGATAGCGTAAAAAAAGGGATGGTAAACGGGTGGCTGTATCAGCACCCTGTCTCCGGGTTTTGTGAATGCCTGAATGGCATGGTTAAGCCCTGCCACAATGCCGGGGCAGAAACTCAGCCACCGTTCCTGTATTGACCAGCCATGCCTTCTGCCCAACCAATTCACAATGCTCGATTGGTACTCTTCATCGCGAAACGTGTACCCCAATAAGGGGTGGGCAAGCCTTTGCAAAAGGCTATTGATGATAAAAGGCGGCGTTGCAAAATCCATATCGGCCACCCACATGGGAATAACGTTGGGTGCTCCAAACGTATCGCTCCTCAGATCGTACTTAACCGAAGATGTTTTTTCGCGCTGAATCAGTGTGTTGAAATCGTATTTCATATCTTTATAAAAATAGAAAGGTTCTTTTTATCAAGGAAACCCGATAAAAAGAACCTGAACAATAAAGGCTTACTACTGCTTGCTCAACTCGCTGAGTTGAGAAAATGAGCTATCGATAAAGTTGAATAAATCGGTATAGATGCCCTTGAAATGTTGCTTGAGCTGTTTAGTGTCTAAATCCTTATCGGGATTATTAACCCTCTCTATCAACTTGTTACGACTAATGATGAGATCATTAATTATTCCCACCACTTTCTCCTCGTTCTTCCGATTGTAGAGCATCATATATGTGTAGCAATCCGATATAACTTCGCTCACCAGAAAATCAATATCCTTTTTAATATTTCTAATGCTTGCCATAGCTTTAACAATTAGTAGTGAATAATTGAGGTACAAAAGTAGCAGAAAATAGGTAGTACCTGTCGGATAAATACAAGAAAAAGAAGGAAAGAATTAGCGTGGATCAGGAGTATGGCACGCAACGGTAGTTTAGATTGATATCCGGTAGTTCAAAAAGCACCATCCCCTCATTCAGTAAATCCTCATCTTCCTGATGATAATTCCATATCACTTCAATATCAACGCCTTTGCTCTGAAAATTGGAGATGCGCTTCATCACTTCTCTCAGATATTTATACGATGAAGAGTTAATGTATTTAAAATTGATATCAACGGTAATCTTTACCCCGTCTCCATCCATTAACTCCTCGTAATACTCATCAAGCCAATCAATTATACTCAAATAGAATTCTTTGGCATTCTCGGGATGAGAGATGCCGGAAATGGAAAAGATCCTTTTTTCAGGATCGAAAAATACTTCGGGTGTATCAATTGCCCCCTTAATTTTTAACGCTTTCATTTTTCCATTAAAAACTTGAGTAAAGATACTCTCTTTTTTTCTCTGTCAAAAAGAACTACTGTAAAATAAACAAACGATTTGACCAAGCGTACAAAATTGGTTCTGAAGAGTACTTTTCGTTATACTAACAGAAACAACCCATTTTGTGTTGTATAGAAAAGAACTATTATTTTTCTGCTCAATTTACCATTCGGGATACTGATAATGACCTATAATGCTATATTCAAACAGGCAATCGGAAATTTCCTGCCCGTTGCCAATGTTATGTACTATTAAATTTCGTTTCCCATCATGGGATTTTTGGTTAATCACTATTCCAATGTGAGTAGTGCCACCACCCAAATCCCAGGCAACAATATCGCCCGGCTGGTAATCCTCGGGGTTTGTGGTGATTGCCTTTATCCGGCCATACCGTGAAAAGTAAACCATCAGGTTGGGTACTCTTCGATGGTCAATATTCCTATCGGGTTTGCTTAGCCCCCAGTTATTGGGATAAAGGTGGAAGTTGGCCTTCATATCCTCGTGTACTTCCTTCTGCAAATCGATACCCAGTTTTCGGTATGCCCTCACCACCACATCAGTACATACGCCTCTATCTGCCGGCAAATCGCCATTAGGGTAATCAAGGACATAGTAGTTGGGATCGTATATCACCCTAATCTTGGTTAGTTCAATAGCAGCGTCCGAAAGCATACTGCCAAATGACTGTTTGTCTTGCTCCTGAACAGCAAAAGAGCAAAACAACAACATGGAAACAATGCCTAATAAATTCTTTAGCATAATTAAGCCTGTTCAATATATAACTAAAAAAGGGTTATTATGTTGCTTATGAACAGTTAATACCCCAAAAGTATCAGGCCACTTTCCTATAACCGCGCACAGCTAAAACGGATAGCATGACGCCAAAGATTAACAACGCCAACAAATCTTTACCAACGTCCATTAGCCCTGATCCTTTCAGCATAACCATGCGGGTGACACGCATCTGGTACATCATGGGGTTGAAGTAGTTCATCTTTTGAGCCCAAAGGGGCATGCTATCGGTAGGGGTGAAAATTCCGCCCATAAGCATAAAGATGATAAAGAAGAAAAATGCCACAAATAGGAACTGCTGCTGCGAGTGCGAGTAAATGGAAATAAGTAACGTAAGTCCCATAATGCCAACTAAATATATGGTAGCGCTTAGAAAGAGCAGCCCTATGCTACCCACAAAGGGCATATTGAAGAAAAGCTTCCCAAGTATCAGTCCAAACGCCAAATCGAACAGGCTGATTAGCAGGAAGGGTATCATTTTGGAGAGAATAAACTGGTGCTTCTTAATGGGCGTAACGTTTATCTGCTCGATGGTGCCTATCTCCTTTTCCTTCACAAGATTAATTCCTCCTAAAACCATCCCAATAAGGCTGATAAGTATGGTGAGAATGCCCGGTAGCATGAAGTGCTTGTAGTTGAGCATCTCGTTGTACCAGATTCTGTGGGTTACTTCTACCTGCTTAAGCATGGTGGGGGCATGCTTCCCAACGCTTTCGAGGGCTATATCCATATTCATATCGTTCACAATGCCGCTGAGGTACACCCACGAAAGCTGTGCAGTCATGGCGTTGATGGCATTCACCGAAACCATTATTCGGGCAGGATGACCATTGCCAATATCTCTGCCAAACCCTGAGGGTATTTGAATGGCCATATGGTTTTTATCGCTGTGAAGCAGGCTGTTGGCCTCATCTTCACTTTGCGTAAACCGGGTAATACGGAATACACCCGAAGACTGTATGGCACTGAGCAGTTGGCGCGAATGGGCGGTCATATCCCTGTCAATAACGCATAGGTCAACCCGCTTTATTTCCAGCGTTACGGCGGGAACAAATATAAGCAGTTGCAGAATGGGAATGCCAATAATGGCCTTGCCGAGAAACACGTCACGGAAAATCTGCTTAAACTCCTTCCTTATCAGATATAGCACTGTTCTCATGGCAATTATCCCCCTTCTACTGTAGTCTTTTTTTTTAAAACTATTGATACTCAGCCAAATAAAAAAAGCAGACATAAGGCTCATCACCAGGGTCTCTTTCCATACATAGCCTATCCCAAGGCCCTTTATCATTATATTCTTTATGGCAATCAGGTAGTATTTTCCGGGCACCAGATACGAGGCAATGCCGTACCCATATGGCATATTCTCAACAGGAAAGATAAAGCCCGACAGGATAATAGTGGGTAGCAGCAACGACATGAGCGAAATGAAAATGGCCTGCTGCATATTATTGGATACGGTGGAGATGAATATGCCCAACGATAATCCCAGCAGAATGTATAACATGCTGACCCCGATTAGCAGCCATAAGCTGCCCCTAATGGGCAATTCAAATACCAGCCACGACATCCACAGGATTACCAAAACGGTGATGAACGACAGAACCATGTATGGGACTACCTTGCCAACAATGATATGCCCCGCCCTTAGCGGCGAAACCAGCAGCACCTCCATGGTGCCAAACTCCTTCTCACGGGTTATGGCAATGGAAGTCATTAGCGCACTGATGAGGATTAGCACGAAAGCCATTACGCCGGGCACAAACATAAACTGATCTTTCAGCTCGGGATTGTAAAACATCCTCACCTCGGGCTGTATGGCAAAGGTTACTCCGGCGTTAAGTTCGTTTTGCTCCCTGCTAAAATCGTTGACTATGGCCGTGGCATAGTTACACACAAGGGTGGCATAGTTGGGCTCGGTGCCGTCGGCAATAATGCTCAGGGATGCCTTTCCACTTGCGGCAAGGTCGCGCCCAAAATCCTCTCCAAAAACAATGACAGATTTTACCTTTCCGCTGCGTAGCACGCGATCTATATCGTTGTAACTATGCAGATTCTCTTTCAGCCTGAAAAATCCCGATGAGCAGAGTCTGTCCGATAGGCTGAGCGAAACCTCGTCTTTCGACAGGTCGAGAATGGCAATGTTGGAATCGTTTATCTCCAACTTAATAACAAATCCGAAAAGTAGAATTTGCACAACGGGAATACCAAACAGCACGATTACCGTTCGTGGATCTCTGAAGATGTGGATAAACTCCTTGACAACAAATCCCAATAGCCGTTTCATACCGTCTTCTCTTTTGGCCGTGCAATGCTCACAAATACCTCCTCAATGGACGATGCATTATACTTCTCCTTCAGCTCGGCGGGGGTACCCAGGGCCACAATGCGCCCCTGGTCCATAATGCACACCCTGTCGCAGTACTCGGCCTCATCCATATAGTGGGTGGTAACAAACACCGTGATTCCCCGTGCCGCGGCGGCATATATCTGCTCCCAAAACTGACGGCGGGCAATGGGGTCAACGCCCCCCGTGGGCTCGTCGAGAAACACAATCCTGGGCTGATGGAATATGGCCACCGAGAATGCCAACTTCTGCTTCAGCCCAAGGGGCAAGCCTCCAATCAGCCTGTCGGCATACTCTTCAAACTCCAATTGCCTTAACAACTCATCCATTCGCTGTTTTATCAGGCTGCTGCTCATGCCGTATATGCCACCATAAAGAGTGATGTTCTCCCTCACAGTCAGGTCGTTGTATAGTGAGAACCGTTGGCACATATAACCGATGTTTCGCTTTATCTTTTCGCCCTGCCGTTTAGCATCGAAGCCCGCCACCATCACATTCCCGCCGGTGGGGCTCGAAAGCCCCGAGAGAATGCGCAGTGCAGTGGTTTTCCCTGCTCCGTTGGCACCCAGAAAGCCAAATATTTCGCCTTCGTACACCTCGAAGTTCAGGTGGTCGTTGGCCACAAAGTTGCCAAAACGTTTCACCAGGTTTTCTACCCTTATCACCACTTCTCTCATGGCTCTCTCTCCATTAGTTCCAGAAATCTATCCTCAATACCGGGGCTTATGGGCTCTATGGTTACATTTTCTATCCCCTTTTCATGTAGATATTGGAGTAGGGTGGCGTGGTAACCTTCTGTTTTGAAAGTAACGTGTACCGAGCTGCCAAAGGGGTGGGCGGTATGCACATGGGGATTGGCCCTAAGGGCCATGATAAGACTGTAGTTTTCAGTCCCTTGAACGCTGTATAGTTCCCCTGTAAAGCCTTCCATAATGGCTGTGGGCGTGTCAATGGAGAGCAGTTGCCCGCTTTGGATAAGAGCCACCCTATCGCAACGCATGGCTTCATCCATGTAGGGGGTGGAAACCACAGTGGTAATGCCATGCTCCCTAAGCCCACGGAGCAGTTCCCAGAACTCCACCCTCGATACTGCGTCCACCCCTGTGGTGGGCTCGTCGAGCACCAGCAGCGCGGGGCGGTGTATCAGTGCGCACGATAGTGCCAACTTCTGCTTCATACCACCCGATAGCTTGCCTGCCAGCCGCTTGCGGAAAGGCTCAATTTGCGAGTACACATCGGCTATAAGGGCGTAGTTCTCCTTCACCGTGGTGCCAAACACCGTGGCGTAGAAGTTTAGGTTCTCCTCCACTGTCAGGTCGTGATACAGGCTAAAGCGGCCGGGCATATAGCCAATCTGCTTTCGCAGGGTGCGGAATTGCTTCACCACATCGTGCCCCAGCACGGTGAGCGAACCCGAGTCGGGTGTGAGCAGGGTAGCGACAAGCCTGAAAAGGGTGGTCTTCCCGGCCCCATCGGGGCCGATAAGCCCGAATATCTCACCTCGATTCACCTCCAGGTTGATATCCCTTAGAGCATGCAACTTACCATAGCGCTTGCCCACATCCTCTGCCCGTATGACCACTTTATCTGCCATTTAGAATATTGCTTCGCCGGGCATCCCCGATTTTATGGTTCCATCGTTGGCCACATCAATGGTAACAGCATATACCAGCGTTACGCGCGACTCCTTGGTTTGGATAATCTTGGGAGTAAACTCGGCCCGTTGGGCAATATGGCTCACCCTGCCCGTAAACGATTGGTACTCCTTCTCGCCATTATCAACCCTAACGGTGCAAGCCTGCCCCAACTTCACATTGCCCACCTGCGCACCGCTAACGTACACCTTCAGTTTCATCACCGACAGATCGGCCACCTTCGCCAGTGGACGGCCTGCAGCCGTTACCTCACCCTCCTCGGCATACTTCTCCACCACTGTACCCCGCATGGGGCTAACCACACGACTGCGAACAATCTGTTCCCTCACAGTACCCTTCTTGGCTTCATATACTGCCATCTCCGAGAGTATGGACGATTTCTGGGTTCTATTGGCGGCAATCTGCTTTTCCAGCACCGCCACCTGTCCCACAAGATCGTCATACTGCTTCTGGGTGGCGGCATCGCTCTTTAGCATGTTCTCGGTGCGCACCACATTGATGTTCAGGTTGGCAATCTGCTGGTTTAAAATTTCATTCTGCGCATCAATGGATGCCAAACGGGTGGCTACACTCCGTATGCCCGCATCTATCTCGGCTCCCTGCAGGTGAAACAGGGTGGTATCCACAAGGGCTATCAGCGCTCCACGTTCCACATCCTGGCCCTTGCTCACGTCAAATTTCAGGATGCGCCCACTGGTTTCGGCCGAAACCATCACCTCGGTGGCCTCGAAAGTGCCGTAGGCATCGGCCAGATTGCCATTGCCCGAGCACCCCGCAAGCAATCCCAATACTCCAATAATCAAATATTTAGCCTTCATATCTTCAATTTTTATTCTGATATTTCTTTTCCGCAAATATTCATGTACTCCACTTTGGCCTTGCCTAGATTGACCATGTGTATCTGTTGGCTAAGCAATGCCTGCCTCTCGGCATTCAGCTCATTTAGATAGTCGGTGGCGGTAATCACCCCATTCTCAAACTTTGCTTCGGCTGCCTCCCTTATGCGTTTCCTCAGTTCCAGCAACTCATCGTCCGATTTCACCAGAGCCTCAAGGCTCTCAATCTCGGCTCTTTTGGCATCCAACAACCGCCGCAGATTATCAATGATGTCATTCTTCCTGACATTCAATAAATCCTGCTGATAGGAAATGACCTGCCTTTCGTTCCTTGCCCTGTTCCAATCGAAAATATTCCACTTAACCCCTGCCCCCACCACGTAGAATGGCTCGGCTTCGGTTTTGAAAAAATTGTTCCCCGGTGGATTGCCGTACCCCAAAGTGGCAAAACCGTATGCCTTGGGCATTCTGCCGCTTTTCAGCAGCAGTTTGGATGCCTCCAGCTGCTCGCTGCGTATGTCGAGTAGTTGCAGCTCGGGTCTTGAAATCTCCTCATCTGGTGGCCAGTCCACAACCGGAATAGCCGGACTGGTAGATGCATCAAACTCTATCCCCGTGTACCCCGACAGGATTCTCCGCATGGCATCCATGCCAATGGCATTCTCGGTAAGCTGCTGCTGCAGCTTAATCCTCTCCGCCTCCAGCGCATCCACATCCGACTTAAGCGCCACCCCACTTCCCACCGCCGACTCCGCCGATAAAATTCTTTTCCTCACGACTTCCAGATGGCTGTTCAACACTTCCCTTTGCCTGCTCAGTAGCAGCAGATTGAAGTAGTATCCGTTTATTCGGCTACGTAAATCATACAAGTCAACCTCTGTTTGCGCCTGATTGACCCTGCCGGTAGCCTGCTCAAGCAAACGTGCGCTACGCACGGCACCCCCATCGTATATGGTTTGGGTCACATCAAACGTAACCCTATACTGCTCATGGGGAATAGACGCTAATCCTTCGGGTGGTTGTGGAAGTGGCAGCATGCCCATTAGCGCCTCCATATCCACCACCTCCGAGTGGTACGCAAAGTTGCCATTGAGGTCCACTGTGGGGAACCAGTTTTTGGTAGCACTCCCCTCCTTTAGCTGAGCCATGCGTTCGTAAATTCCCTTTTCGGCATTTAAGGGGGTCACGGCGTAGGCATTGCTATAGCACTCGCCAAGAGTAACAACTCTCTGCGGAAGAGCAAAGGAAAAGCCCAAGTGCATTAATATAATGATTGCTTGTAACCTTTTCATGGCCATTATTTTTCTCTGCTTTTAATAGCATTGTAAGTAAAGGCGGTTGCAAAATCGACCCTTCGCTCAATATACTCGTTGAAGTTGGTGCCAAACTTCTCGAATATTGCCTCTATTATGGGCTTAGCCACAAATGGAAATATGCTCATGGCCGCAATGGAGGTCATAATCTGCGGAAGTGTTTCCCGGTTTATTTTGTACCTCGCAAATTCATCGCCATGCTGTTCCTCAAGTATTTTTAGCAGGTTGGTATGGTCCATGTGCTTCAGCACATTCTTTACCCGTTGCGGGTTTCGACTCACCTCGTTGAGAATAAAAAGCGGAAGCCTTGGGCTTCTCTTCATAAAATCGGTTTGCTGCTGATAGTAGAACCTGATTTTCTCCTCCAGCGTAAGATTCTCGTCGAATACCGGGGCAAACCGCTTGAGCATCTGCTTGGCAATGATAGTGAAAACCGCATCGAATAGTTTTTCCTTGGAGCGGTAGTAGTAGTGCAGCAGGGCCTTGTTTATGCCTGCCCTATCGGCTATCTCCTGCATTCGCGCACCGTCCATTCCCTTTTCAATGAACACATCTGTGGCCGCTTCAAATATCTTCTCCTCGGTCTGTTTTTCCAGTTCAGTCATAGGTATGTAGGATTATTTTGAATTAAACTATTTGGTTAAACCGTTTGGACAAAGATATGGTATTGCAAGCCATAAAAGCAAATTTTTAACCAACTATTTTAACCAAATGGTTAAATTAATAATATCATTACAGGGTATTAATTTGATATTACCTAAATAAAAAAGATAAAAAATTTTAGTCTAGGAAAATTCTTTAAGAAAGATAGCTATCTGTCATGCTGAGTACAAAAAAAGGGGCTGTCTCAAAAGTAATTTGAGCAGCCTCTTTTTTTTTACCTAAACCCTTGGATATTTGACAGCAATA